>CAZVZX010000023.1:79570-79807 GCA_964631235.1 uncultured Planctomycetaceae bacterium
GAGGATGAGCAGCCTGGATCCCACCAAATTGGTGTTTCTCGACGAAACTTGGGTGACGACGAACATGACGCGGCGTTATGGCCGCAGTCTTCGCGGAGAGCGACTGGTGGACAAAGTGCCTCACGGCCATTGGAAGACAACGACGTTTATCGGGGCGTTGCGGCACGACGGCCTGACGGCTCCCACCGTGATCGACGGCGCGATCAACGGTCGGCAGTGTGTGGCTGCCGAGCAGCA
>CAZVZX010000024.1:0-79623 GCA_964631235.1 uncultured Planctomycetaceae bacterium
GGTCCGCGCGGCCTGAAGGCCGTGCTCCGCGGCACTCCCGATTTGTTCGCGCACTGCTTCGCCGAGAAGCTGCTGACCTTTGCTCTGGGGCGCGGGATGGAATACTTCGATCGTCCGGCCGTCGATCGGATCGTAGCGGCGGCCAAGGCGGGCGACTATCGCTTTGAAACATTCGTGTTGGGCATCGTTCACAGCGATCCGTTCCAGAAGCGGCGCGCTTCGGCCGTAAAGGAGTAACGATCATGGGCAAGCGAGTGGTGATTTCGCGGCGGACGGTGCTGCACGGCCTGGGGACGGCGATTGCCCTGCCGTGGCTCGAATCGGTCATGGCAGCCGAGGCGATGGCCAAGCCGCCCCGGCGGATGGCCTTCTTCTCCGTACCCAACGGCATCCACATGGCCGATTGGACGCCGAAGGAAGAAGGCCCGCTCGAAAAGCTTCCGCCGATCCTCGAACCGCTCGAGCCGCTCAAGTCGAGCGTGTTGGTGCTCACCGGGCTGACGCTCGACGGCGGCCGGGCCCACGGCGACGGGCCGGGCGACCATGCCCGATCGGCCGCGTCGTTTCTCACCGGCGCGCATCCCTACAAGACCAACGGCAAAGATATCCGCAACGGCATCTCCGTCGATCAAGCGGCGGCCGAACAGATCGGGCATCAAACGCGGTTCGCTTCGCTGGAACTCGGCTGCGAGCGGAGCGCCCAGGCCGGCAATTGCGATTCGGGCTATAGCTGCGCCTATACCTCGAACATCTCCTGGCGCACCCCGACTTCGCCGCTGAGCAAAGAGATCAACCCGCGCGCCGTCTTCGACCGGCTTTTCGGCTCGGCCGACGCTGCGGGCCGCGCGGCCGGCGGTGATGCCCCGTCGGCCCGGCGCAAAAGCGTACTCGACTTTGCCGCTGAAGACGCCGCCGACCTGCGCCGCCGGCTCGATCCCGGCGACGCGCGAAAGCTCGACGAGTACCTTCATGCCGTCCGTGAAATCGAACGGCGGCTGGAAAAGGCCGAAGCGGCAGCGGCGGCGCTGCCCGCCGGCGCCCGGCCCGCGGGCATCCCCAAAGACTTTGCCGAACATGTGCGGTTGATGATGGACATGCTCGTCTTGGCCTTTCAAACCGATTCGACGCGGATTGCCACCTTCATGTACGTCAACGAGGGCAATAACCGCAGCTATCCCGACATCGGCGTGCGTTCGGGCCATCACGAGCTTTCCCACCACGGCCGCAATCCCGAAAAACAAGCGCAAATCGCCAAGATCAATCGCTTTCATCTCGGGCTGTTCGCCGAGTTCCTCGGCAAGCTGGCTGCGCTGCAAGAAGGGCCGAACTCGCTGCTGCACAACGTCATGGTGATGTACGGCAGCGGGCTCAGCGACGGCGATCGGCACAATCACGACGATCTGCCGATCATCCTCGCCGGCCACGGCGGCGGAAGCCTGCGGCCGGGCAGGCATCTGCGTTATCGCAAGGAAACCCCGCTGGCCAACCTCTATCTGGCCATGCTCGAACGCATCGGCGCGCCGATGGCCAAGTTTGCCGACAGCACCGGGCCGCTGGAGGGTTTGGGATGACGGCCCGGTGATACGATCATTCGCCAGACCGAGTTCGTCGACGACGTTCGTCGAAGAACTCGGTCCTTTCGGCGTTTGATAATGTCGGGCAGGGTGTTCTCAACGTGCAGCGGACGCAAGTTGATTTGTGTCTGCGCGCCGGGCCGTTGGCGGGCGGAACGATCGCCGCGCGCTTACCGGCCGGTGATTTCCTTCAGTCGTTCGAAGAAGGCCTTTTTCCGCGGGCTCGAGATGGTCCAATCCACCGGCACGCTTTGGTAGCCGTCGGTGAAGCCTTCGCCCTTCATGCGGAAATCGAAGTACCCCCACGAGGCGTATTCGGAGATGGCCGCCTTCATGTTGTACTCGGGCTTGTCGAAGTCGAAGTGGTCGTCTTCGTTGAAGAGGATCGGCATCGGGCGATAGCCGGGCACTTTCCGCGATTGACGAACCATCTCGGCAATCCGCGACGGGTTCTTCACGCCGTTGCCGTGCAGCAGCAAAAAGTCGGACGTGCGGACCACGTTTTCCTTGGGCACCGTGCCGCCGCCGTAGCTGGTGCCCACCAGCAACCGTCGGCCGTCGCGGGTGCGCGCCTTCACCTGCTCAATCAGCTCATGCACGCGGTCGGGCTTGAGGATGTCGTGGTTGTAGGCCTTCACGTTGCACTCGTTGTTCACCTCGATCAGCACGTTGCGATACCCGCGGTCGAAAACCCAATCGACCGTATTATCAACCGCTTTGCGGACGGCCGCCTCGTCCTTCACGCGCTCGTCTTGCCCGAAATAGAAGATGCCGAGGATGGCAACCATGCCCAGCTCGTCGGCGCGATCGAGGATCCGTTCGAGCCGGCCCATGAAGTCGGGCCGCAGCGAGCCGTCGGCCTTGATGGCCGAATTGTGCCACGGTTGCCCCTTCGAATAGCCCTCGGGACTGCCGCCTTGCAGGTTGATGGTGAAGGCCAGCAGGCCATGCCGATGCCAAAGGGGCATTGCGGCGATGAATTCGCGCGTGTTTCGTTCGGCGTCCCATTTGCCGGTGTCGGGATACGCCCATCGGCCCACGGTCTCCGGGTTCAGGTCGTCGAAAATGCCCTGCACCATGCGGCTGTTCATCAACAGCCCTTCGATCTTGTAGCCCTGCCACGAGCGGCCTTCGTAGGTCGGTCGCCCGTTGATGAAGAAGGCATCGCCGCGGATGGCGACTTCGGTCTTTCGAGCCTTTTCGGCGGCTTTGGCGGACGAGTCGATCACAACGGCCAACTGGACGGCGCAACCGACCGCCAATAGCAGAACCACCGACAGCGGACGAGAACGATCACAGACAACAGCCTTCATTTCCCCCTCCCTCTGGATGAACTACGCCTTGCTCGATGATCGACGATGCCCGCCGGCCGACTAGCGACCGCTCGGGGCATCTGGGGCGATCCCCCTTGGCCTCCGATCTTCTTTGGCGGCTGAGACTTTGTCAAGCAAATGAGTCAATCGAGTTCGACAATGCCGGCCGAGCGAGGGCGATGCGGAGTGTTTAGGCAATCGCGGGCGTCTGAGCTTTTCCCGCCCATTGATGATCGCCTATCGCTCGGACGTTCGCCGGGAACCGCCTCGGGCGGCAATTGACGCCCAAGGGTTCTTCGGGCAAAATAGAGCCTTGTCGCTCAACGCGGCGTGCCGGGCCAATCTTGGCCGGAGTGGCGGAATGGCAGACGCGCCGGACTCAAAATCCGGTCCTCGCAAGAGGGTGTGGGTTCAACTCCCACCTCCGGCACTAAAGGACTCTAACAAAACCCATGGGCTCTCGTGGCTCCGCGCGATGGCGTTCTGTCACGCGGAGTGTGGAGAGTATGAGTCGTTAGAGTTCCTCAACTTTGCGCGGCAGAGAACGGGCGGTTTTCTTAGCGGGAACAGCTCGTTTTTGTTCGCGAACTCTATTGCTTCATAGCATCGCGTCGCGCGTCGGCAGAATGATTCGGCATCGCACGCGGCCGCCGCCGAGGCCGCAGGTGGGAACTCGCCCGTGCCGTATCTGCTCGATCTTCTCTATCTGCTCTTGCTCATTCTGACCGCCCCGTATTGGGCTTGGCAGGCTTGGTCGAAGGGCAAGTATCGGTCGGGCTGGGGCGAGAAGCTCTTCGGTCGGGTCCCGGTTCGATCGGGCGAAGGCACGTGCCTCTGGTTCCATGCCGTCAGCGTGGGCGAAGTGAACCTGCTGGCCCCGTTGTTGGCGGAAATCGCTCAACGCCGTCCCGAGTGGACGTGCGTGATCTCGACGACCACGGCCACCGGCATGGCGCTGGCCCGGCGGAAGTACGCCGGCTATACGGTGTTCTATTGCCCGTTGGATTTCAGTTGGACAACGGCGGCGGCCGTGCGGCGGATTCGGCCCGATGTGCTCGTGCTGGCCGAATTGGAGCTTTGGCCGAACCTGATCCGCGCGGCCCGGCGACGCGGGGCGGCCGTGGCCGTGATCAACGGCCGGCTTAGTGAGAAGAGCTATCGCGGATATGCCCGAGCCCGCTGGTTCTTCGCGCGGCTGTTGCGGCAGATCGATCGAATCGCGGTCCAAGATGCCGGCTATCGGGCCCGATTCGAGGCCCTCGGCGCCCCGAGCGATCGGCTCGTCGTTACCGGTTCGATGAAGTACGACGGGGCCCAAACCGACCGCAACAACCCGCAGTCGCGGCGTTTGGCGGCCTTGGCGGGCTTCGGCGAAGGCGACATCGTTTTCCTCGCCGGGAGCACGCAAGACCCGGAGGAAGCCATCGCCCTCGACGTGTTTCAAACGCTTTGCCCGCAATGGCCGCGATTGCGGCTGGTCATTGTGCCGCGTCATCCCGAGCGGTTCGACGAGGTGGCGCGGCTGCTCGAGCAGTCGGGCGCGGCTTGGCAACGGCGGTCGAAGCTGGAAGAGGAAGGCCCGCGGCCCGAGGCCCGGATTCTGCTGGTCGATACGATCGGCGAGTTAGGCGCGTGGTGGGGGACCGCCCAGATCGCGTTCGTCGGCGGCAGCATGGGCAGCCGCGGCGGACAGAACATGATCGAGCCGGCGGCCTACGGGGCGGCCGTTTGCTTCGGTCCGAACACGCGGAACTTCCGCGATATCGTCTCGGCCCTGCTCGATGCCGAAGCGGCCGAAGTGGTCGCCGACCGGCACGCGCTGCTGGCCTTCGTGCGCCGCTGTTTGGCGGATCCCGACTTTGCCGCCCGACTGGGCCGCAACGCTCGGCAGTTGGTCGTCAGCCAGCAAGGGGCGACTGCGCGAACGTTCGTTGCGTTAGAAGGGCTTCTGGCGAAACGGCAAGAAGGTTGATTGCGCGGCGAGGAATCACTCGCGCGGCTTCGCTTCGGCGGCCACCCTCGCAATCGCGTCAAGCGCATTGCCTATTTCCGGATCGATCGCCTCCGGCGGAACGTAAGAGGCAAGCAAGTGATAGTTGGTCTTGGGCATCAGATTATGAATTCCAAGTTCGGAGTAGAACCGAGCGAACAACGGATCGAGGAACTCATCGCTCGCCTTGATGTCCGGGCTCCACGGGGATTTTCCGAGGGTCTGAAGAGCGTTTTCAACAGCGTCAATGGCATTGCTCATCGTCTGACGATACCGCTGCGCGAAAAGATCGCCGATTTCTCTTCGACCTTGCTCTTCTGCAAAAGCAAGCAATGTCTCCCGCCGGCAGAGATAGTTTTCGATCTCCGTTCGCCCCCAGGTAATCTGGATCAGATTGGGATCGGAAGGCGGAGAGACGCCGAGACGATCAAAAACCGCAATGCCGCGCAAATCCTTTTTCGCTTCGCGGAGCGCATAGAAGTGCTCTTGCGCCTTTCGAGGTTGATTGCCCACATAGGCCACAAACGGTCGTTCCAAGGCGTTTGAGGCCGGGTGACCGAGGCGTTTGGCCAAGGCAATCAGAATCGCCAAGTCGGTCGAACCCTCTAAATACAATACCCAGCCGTTTTCCTCGGCCAAATAGTACTGCTCGAAGCCGATGTCGCGCAACGCCTTGAGAACCTGACTGCCGCGATCATCGATGCGATGCGGCCTTCCGACAAAGGCCACGACCAAGTCGCGACCGGCCGCTTCGTTCAAGATGACTTCCGAATGGCTGGCTGCGATGATCTGGCTGCCTGTCTCTTGCGCCTGTTCGGTCAGCACTTGGTAGATTTGACGTTGCCGAAGAATCTCCAAATGAGCGTCCGGTTCGTCCAGCAGCAGGGTCGATCCGGGATTGATCGCCATGAACGCCAAGAGCAACATCGTCTGTTGTTGCCCGCGTCCGCTTGCGGAAATGTCCAAAACGATGCCGTGTCGCGTGCGGAAATCCATAACGATTTCTCCCCGTTCCTGAATGTACTGGGGAGCATGGAGCTTGGCGCCGAATAACGCCTCGATCTGCGCGACGATGCGATTCCATTTCTCCTGGCCGTCGGTCGTTTGGAGAACCTGCCAACAGAGGTTGCGCAGCACGTCGGCCGTTCGCCCTTCACCCAGCCGCACATTAATGGCCCCGAGGTCAAGTCGGTCTTCGCGCGGGGCGAGGCCTGACATCGGCGGCAGGTACGCCAGACGGAAATGAGAGAGATGCTCCGGAACCTCCATCCGCTGAACGTCGGATTGTCTCGGAGGGCGGCAATAGAACGATTCTTCATTAGCGTAGTCGAATTCCAAGCGGCAAACCCAAGGCCGCCCCTGATGGATTCCCTCGACACCGATTTCGATGCGAACATTTTCGGTCCGGGTTTTTCCGTTCTGCCGCTGGCCTTGGCGGACGTGCAAGTCGCGCCAAAGGAGATTCGCGTTGGGGATGGGAACTGAAATCAGATCGCGGCGATTAATCGTCACTCCGGGGCGTTTTTCGGGAACCTCCCCACCGCCGCGTTTCTCCAGCCACCGTTTCGCGCCGACATCCCAAAGCGTGAGCGCCTGCAAGGCCGAGGTCTTTCCCGCATTATTGGGCCCGATGAGGACAACGCGATCTCCCAGCTCGATGTCAACGTCTTCAAAGAGCTTGAAGTTCCGTACGGTCAGTCGCGTGAGCATTGAGGATTCCTCTCTCGCCAGTGTTCCACCCGGCTGGAGTTGTCGCAGGCCAGTCGTATCTGGGGCACGCAGTTCTTCCGCAGCACTGCGCGAATTGCGGGCCAAGATCGCACAAGTGATCTTGAAGATATGTTTTTTCCCGGTGTTCGTGCAAGAGACGACGAGGTCGCGGCCCGGTGAAAACCGCCAAAGCAGCGGCGACAAGACACCGGGAGGCCGGAACACAATTGCCCATCGGCTTGCGGCATGCGGAGAATTGGCCCATAATAGCAGCTTTCGCCGAAAGGCGACGGGTGGGCGTTTCCCCCGGCACGGCCGATGGGGCGACGCGGGGCGCTGCCCGGGGGGAGGTCCGCGTTTGGTGAAGTCGTATTCGATGGCGGGCAAGGTGCCCGCAGGTGGGCGGTTCGCCCAAGTTCTTTCAGCCGTTGCTAGGAGAATCTTCCGTGCCGCAGGGCAAGTATCTGTTCACAAGTGAAGCGGTCAGCATGGGCCATCCCGACAAGTTGGCCGACCAAATTTCCGACGGCGTGCTCGATGCTCTATTGGCCGCGGACCCCTATAGCCGTGTGGCGTGCGAAACGTTGGTGACCACCGGCATGGCGCTGATTGCCGGAGAGATCACCACGCAGGCCGTGATCAACTACGTGGACGTGGTCCGCGACGTGATTCGGGCCGTCGGCTACAACGACGACCAATGGGGGCTTTGCGCCGATACGTGCGCCGTGATGGCGGCCTTGGACCGGCAAAGCCCCGACATCGCCCAAGGCGTCAACGAAGACGCCGCCCGCGGCAAAGAGATCGGTGCGGGCGACCAGGGGATGATGTTCGGCTACGCGTGCAGCGACACTCCGGAACTGATGCCTCTGCCCATCGCCCTGGCCCACCGCATCACCAATCGGTTGGCCGAGGCACGGCAGCGGGGCGAGGTGGATTGGCTCCGCCCTGACGGCAAGAGCCAAGTGACCGTCGAATACGACGGCGGGAAGCCGGTCCGCATCGATACGGTGGTCGTCTCCACACAACACGCCCCGACCGTCTCGCAGCAGCAGATTCGCGAGTATGTGGTCGATCAAATCGTCAAGCCGCTGTTGCCGAAGGAACTGGTCAACGGTTCGATCACCTATCACGTGAACCCGACCGGGCGATTCGTGGTCGGCGGCCCGCAAGGCGATTGCGGCCTGACCGGACGGAAGATCATCGTCGATACCTACGGCGGCTGGGCCCGGCACGGCGGCGGCGCGTTCAGCGGCAAAGACCCGACCAAGGTCGATCGCAGTGCCGCCTACATGGCGCGGCATGTGGCCAAGAACATCGTGGCCGCCCACTTGGCCGATCGCTGCGAAGTGCAACTGGCCTATGCCATCGGCGTCGCCGAGCCGGTCAGCGTGCTGGTCGATACGCAAGGAACCGGACGGGTGCCCGAAGCGGAAATCTGCCGCGTGGTTCGCGAGCAGTTCCCGCTGACGCCCGGCGGCATCATCAAGTACCTCGATCTGCGGCGGGCGATCTATCGCAAGACGGCCGCCGGCGGGCACTTCGGCCGCAGCGAGCCTGAATTCACTTGGGAAAGCACGCATCGCGCGAAAGAGCTGGCCTCGTTGCTGTAACCGATCGTGCGAAAAGCGGAACGCGGTTCGGCCGCACAGCCCGCGCCGTTCGACGGATTTGCGATTCGCGGCCGGAGGCTGCCGATGACCGGATCGAGCGTCGAGACTCGCCCGAGATCGCCTGCCGCCAAGGCCCTGGCGGCCGTGTGGTTCACCTGGGCAGTGTTGTTCGTCGCATTGGGGTTGTTGGCCGTCGTCCGGCGGTTGGCGGGCGGTTACACCGCGCCGCCGAGCTTGGCGGCCTTGGCGGGATGGTCGTTCTTCGTGGCCGGTTCGGCCGGGACGCTGCGGTGGCTTCTGTGGCGCACCGTCGCCGCCGCTTGGCCATCGGCCTGGTACTATGTGGTGATGGGCGCGATCAGCGCCGCACTGCTGCTTTGGAACGCCGCATTGACCATCGCCGGCGCACCGGTCGTCGGCCTCGTCATTCTCTGGGCCCTTGCGGCGGCCGAGGAAGGCATCGCGTGGCCCCTGCTTGCCCGGCGGCGCAGGCCGCGCGCGGCCGACGCCCCCGTTGAGCCGGCCGGCGCCGACTCTGATCGTCGCGGGCGAGGCGCGCCGCCGACCGATGCCGACCGTCGGGAGGACCCCCCCGACTGTTGTCGCCCTCGGAATGCGGTCGAGCCGCCGCAGGGCGATTGCCCTTCGCAACCGATCAGCGATTCGTCTGTCGGGGCCGGCTCGACCGCGGAGGACGGACTGGCGGACGCTGACGACGCCCCCTGGACCGGCTCGAACGCGGTTGTTCAGCAGCTCACCCGAATGAAACCGCCCGCAGGTCCCGAAATGGTCGTCGGCTGGCTGCGGTTGCCGCTGGAACCGGGGCAGCGGAGCGGAGTGTTGCACGCGGCCTTTTGTCCGCCGCTGGAGGGCCCTCCGATCATCGAATTCGAGCAAATCGACGGACCGCCCGCACGAATCAAAGTGACACAAGCGTATGCGTATGGGGCGCGGTTCGAGGTGAAGTTGCCGCAGCCGATCGAAGAGGCCGGTTTTGTCGTGGTGCAGTTCTCGGCGGCAACGAGTCCGGACTCGCGGGATGCCGCGGCGCAGTAATCCGCCGAAGGCCGTCATCGAACACTTGAGGCGAATCGGCATCGGCCGCGCGATGGCCTGCCGACGAACCGACAGCCGCCGAAACCGGCCGACGGTCCGCAAGCGGAACTATTCATTATGTCGGCGGTGCAATCGAGAAGCGTTTTACGCCGTCGGCATCGCGGAAGGCGACATGCGCTGCCTCCGCGTTTCTTTCGGCTGAGCCTGGTCGAGCGTGCATCGGGTCAATTCGAGCAAGGCACGCGAGTCGAACGGCTTGCGAACGTAATAGGCACCGATGCCGGCATGGTGTCGGCGGATGATGTCGGGCCCCTGTTCGCGGCAAAGGAAGACCACCGGCAGCTTCGACGCGCCGAGGTGCGTGCAAATCTGGTCGTAAAGGGCCGCGCCGCCCAGTTGGCCGAAGGCGACATCGGCAATCAGCATGTCGGGGGCGGTCGCTTGGGCCGAACTGAGAGCCGACTCGATGGTCGAACAACAGGAAAACGTGCAGTCGGCCTCATCAAGCAATTGGCTGAGCTGTTCGAGCACGGCCGTCTCCTGCTCGATCACCAAGATATGCCGCCGATCGCCGCGCCACGAGTTCGTTGCCGCCATGAGGTTCGCCTGTCCTCAGTGAGAGTCGTACCGCCGACCGATTGGCGTGGAATGCCCTTTCGGTCGGTGCGTTTGTTATCCCTGCCGAGCCCCAACGTCGTCAGTCATTCGCATTTTCGGCAAGGCAAACTCTTTGCGATGAGCAAACTTTTCCTCGACGATACGACCGTTCGCATCGCGGCATCCGCGCGCTCGGCCCGCCCGCCGGCCTTCCGTGACTATCGCGACTGGCGGTTTCGTGAAAACCGCATCGGCACGACCAAAGAAACGGTGGTTACCACGTACACCCCGGCCTGCCGCGCGGTGTTACGCCTCGGCCGAAGCCTTACTTGCCCACGGCGTACAGGCTTTTCTGTGCGGCGATGAACAGGGTGCCGTTGGCCGCCGTGGCCGTGCAATACACGCCCGAGGGCATTCGAATCCGCTGGATCACCTCCAGTTGCTTGCCGTGGCGCAAGATCCAGAAGGTTTGCGAGCCGGTGCCGAGATAGACCTTGCCGTCGGCCACCAGCGGCGAAGCCCAAATCGGTTTGCCGCAGTGGTGAACCCAATGGACCTGGCCCGTCTCGGCATCGAGGCAGTGCAGCTTGCCATCGAAGCCGGCGGCATACAGCAGCCCATCGGCAATGGCCACGGTCGAAACGCTGCCGGCGATCGTCTCGTAGCTCCACTTCAAGCCGGTGCGGGTGATGTTGCCCTGCCCGGCGGCATCGAGGCAGACCAACCAGCCGAGCTTCAGGTTGTGGAACACCTCTTGAGTGATCGGCACATAGACGCGATCGTTGTGATAGACCGGCACGGCGGTAACGATGTACGACGTGGTATCGTGCTGATGGTCCATCGGCACATCGTCTTGCGTTTGCGCCAGCGGCTGCCCGTTGAACTGCCACAGATTCTTCAGCCGCGGGATTTCGCCGGCCGGCATCGAGCCTTCGGCCGCGGGCGGGGCCTCGGCGGGAATCAGGGCCGGATCGAGCGGGGCGAAGGCATACACCCGTCCGTTGCCCGCCCCAAGGCAAAGCTGCTTTTTGCCGCCCACTGTGCCCATCGCCGGCGAACTCCATTGCCCGTGAACAATGTCGGGCCCGATGCCGAAGTCGTCGCGGGCCAGCAGCTGGCCGTTCCGCTTGTCGAGCACGATCAACGTCGGTGCCGTCGGCGTGACCACGTACTTGTGCGTCCATTCGACGCCGTGGCTCGTGCAAACGTACATCAGATTCCCATCGATCAAGATCGCGCAGTTGGCCGCGTTGTGCGGCTCGACGCTGAGCCGCTCGGGCATGTCGAACCGCCAGAGGATGTCGGCGTCGTGCGGCCCCAACTCGACCGGCGGCTTGCCTTCGCCGGCGAACAGGCGGGCTTCGTCGGTGAACGGCCCGTCGTTGCCGTTGGCCAGACCATCGATGTCAATGCACATCACCTCGGCGCGGTTGCTCACCAGATACGCTTTGCGGCCCTCGACGACCGGCGGCGACGAAATGCCGACGTAATGCCAATCGGCCCATTTGACCTTGGTGAACTTCGGCAGGTTGAGTTGCCAAAGATACTCGCCCGTCTTCTCGTCGAAGCACATCAACACGCCGCGATCGCCTTCGTACTTCGGGTCGCGGGGCTGCTCGTTGTTGGTGCCCACCAACACGCGCCCGCCGGCGACGATCGGCGTGCCATAGGCCTGTCCGCCCAGCCGAGCGGTCCAGCGCACGCCGCTGTCGGGCGGCAGTTCGATCTCGCCGGTTTCCATGTCGCGCTTGCCTGCCTGAAAGCCCTCGGGCAGGTTCTTCTCGGCCGAAACCATGTTCCGCGTCCACGGCGTGCCCCATTGCGGCTGATCGGCGGCCGACGACGTTCCGCATGCCGCAAGTGCCGCGACCCCGGCTGCCACGGCGATCAAGAAGTGCGTGCGACTAGCTGCCAAACCGAGCCCGCGAAACAACATCAATGCGTTCATCGATCAACCTCAATTGTGTGCAGCGAGAAAACTCGATGGCGTCGGCCCATCGCGTTCGAACGGCAATCCGGATATCGGTATCGAAAAAGCGAGGACAAAACAGTATCGCGAACAATCGATTGGCGGAAATCGGTCTCTCACGTTCGGCGGGAAACGTCGTCGGTAGTCAAGAACGCGCGTGGTTGGAATCTGCTTCTGCGTTGCGGTCGCAAACGGCGATTGCCGCTACTTCGCCTCTTCCAGCCAGGTGCGCACCACCCATCCGACTTTCGCCAAGCTCAACGGCGAGCAATTTTCCGGCACGTCGGCCTCGGTATGCCACGGGGGATAATCGAAATCGATGATGTCGATGCAGGAAATCTTGCCCAATTCGTGAAGCATCACATGATCGTCGCGGATTTCGTACTTCGGCCGGGCAATGAACTCGCGGACCTGCAACCGCTGGGCGATCGACCAAATGTGCTCGACCAGCGGACGGGTGTCTTTCCACCGTAGGCTATTGCGCTCTTGGTAGAGCGTCAGATCCTTGTCGCCGATCATATCGAGCAACACTCCCCATCGATAGCGATAGGGCGGCGGCGACTCGGCGTAGTCGCGGGCGAAGTATTCCGATCCCAAAAAGTAACGATCGCGTTCGGTGAAGATGAACTCCTCGGCGTCGATCATCAACAGGTCGATGCCGTACTTGGTTTTTAGCTTGGGGATGTCGTGGGCCAGCTCCATCAGCACGGCCACCCCGCTGGCGTTGTCGTTGGCGCCGACGAACCGGCCGCGCGGGTTCCGCCGGTCGAGCATCGGGTAGGGCAGCGTGTCGTAATGGGCGCAAAGCAGCACGCGATCGCGGCTCTCGGGATGCCAATGGACGATCATGTTGGCCATTTCCACCGGCTCTTTGGTTTGCGGGTGCGGCCCGCGAAACCGCTGATACACGACCTTGCCGCCCAGCTTGGTGAAATGCTCTTCGAGCAACTGTTGTTGCCGCCGCATTCCCTCCGAGCCGCTGGGCCGCGGCCCAATGTCGCAAAGCTGTTTGAGGTAGTCGTATGCCCGCGCGCCGTTAAAGGGAATTTCTTCCAGCTTGAAGTTCGACACCGGCGCGGCCGCAGCGCCGCCCATTGCGTCGAACAGCCCGTCATTGCGCCACCACCAACTGCCGATGACGATCGCCAGCCCCAAACCGGCCGCGGCCGTGATCGCGAGGCCAATCCATGAACTACCTACCTTCCGCGGCGGTGCGTCGGCGGGGGCGTTTTGACCGGTGGCCGTCGGCGACGGTTGGGCGGAGTGCGAATCCTTCGGGCCGCCGCGGAGTGCCGCCGTGCGTTGCTTTCGTGAAGGCATCTTGCCGGTTCCCAAGCTGTTCATTGCGCCCTACCAGTCGCTCCGACCGGCCAAGACCACGTTGGCCAGCGAACCGACGACGAAAAACACCAGCGCGATCAGGTTGTACAATCGTCCGCGGCCGCAGCCGCGCACATCGCCGTACATCGCAGCCGCCCCAATAAGCATCCCCAAGAACACCCGCAGCAATTCGCGCGGCGGATCCCACAGGCAGCACGTAGCAAAGTATGCCGCGGCCGCGATCAACACGCTCCATCGCAGCGGGCCGAACGCCCGGCTCGCCCCGGTGGCGGCGACCGGCTCGGAGCCGTCGTGCCCATTCGAAACCGGGCCGGCCTCTTCCATTGCTCTAACCACCTGCCAGTATTCGATGCAACTCGACGGAGCACGCACTGCCGCGCCGACGGTGCCTCCGGCCGTTCGAACTCGACCGGAACGCCGGCTCAATCGTCCCGCCCAATTGCGCAACCGGCCGCCGGCGGAACGAAGCGGCGGCTTGCGCGCGGTCCCCGCTGGAACCGCATTCCGTTGTTCGCAGTATGATCTAGTTCTTTTCCACCAACCAGATGTTGCGGAACCGCACCGGGTTGCCGTGGTTTTGGAGGAAGATCGGCCCGGTTTCCGGCCCATCGCTCACCGGCGCGGCGGTGGTGGCCTTGGGCACCTCGACGTTGTCGTGGATCAAGATGCCGTTGTGCCGGACGGTGATTCGGGCGTTGCTCGCCTTTTGGCCGTTCTTCCACTGCGCGGCCGTGAAGTCGATGTCGTAGGTTTGCCACGAAAGCGGCGGCAGACAGGCGTTGACCAGCGGCTTGGCTACCCCATAAATGCCTCCGCACTCGTTGTTCTCGCCCTTGAGTCCGAACGAGTCGAGAACCTGGATTTCGTAGCGGCCTTGGCAATACACGCCGCTGTTGCCCCGGCCTTGTCCGCGGGCGGTGGGCATAAACGGCGTGCGGAACTCGAGATGCAGATGGAAGCTGCCGAACTTGCGTTTGCTGGTGGCGCCTTCCATCAGCAGACCGTCGTCGGTCATGCGGCCGCCTTGGAAGGCATCGGCCGATGTGCCGTCGAAGAGCACGACGGCGCCGGTCGGCGGCTTGGCACCGAGGGTCGGGCTGGCCCGTTCCACCTTCTTGAACACAATCGTTTCGCTGCCCGCAATGACCTTGATCACGCCGTCGGCCACTCGGCCCGTGATGTCGCCCGAGACGAACTCGGCGGCGCCGTCCTTCATCTCTCCGGGGATGCGCTGCGGCTCGGACTTATCCCAGCCGTCGCCGGGCAGCCCGCCGGTGTAGTGAACCGCTTCGAACTTTCCGTTGCCCAGGGCGATGATTTGCACGCCGTGTTTGACCGGCACACCGTCTTCCGGGATGACCGCCTGATACTCGCCCTGAATTTGGAACTCGGGGCCGGCCTTGGCCGGGTCGGTAATCGCCGGCGGTTTTTCGCCCGCCGCACACGAGGCCGCCGCCAGCAACAAACACGCGAAACCAACGCTGCGTTTCATGAGGGTCTTCCTTCGCTGCAAGGCACCAACGGAAAGGATCTGGGGAGGGGAACGATCGATGCAAACCGAAACGCGGTTGCGGCAGAACAGGCGCTTCGCTCGCGACCGCAAGCCCGCGAAAATCGAACGGACTGCGACTCGAGCCGCCGCACTCACATCGACGGACGCTGCCGCCGCCGTCGGTCGAGGCACCCGGTCTATTGTCGTCCGCGCCGGGGCCTTCGGCAAGAGAATCGTTCCGATTTCCCCATTTCATTCGGGACGGAACGAATCGAATGCGCCCGATTGCCCCTGCGAGCGGATTGCTGCGGTCGAGCGGCTCGGCAACGTGCTTCTGATCGGCGGCGTGAGAGGACCGCTGAGCAGGCCGCGCAGCGGCAGGGCGTGCCCGAAGATGCCGTGCCCGCAAACAAGACAAGAAAGAATCCACGTCCGGCCCGACGACAAAGGACCGCGGGCCATCCACTGACCGCGCCTTGTCCTTTTGACTTGCGGCCCCACCGCGGGTGACACTGCCGGGGTTTGATGGGCTTGTCGTTCGAGCCGGACGTGGTGACAACGCTCGCTTCACCCCTCGGCGGTCGGCCGAGGGCAATCAGTTCCTTTCCATCGAGAATGCAACGGCTTGTTGAGCAGCACGGGCGAAAGTGTCGCGTGTGCCGCCGGAGCCGCAACGGGGTTCGCCCCTCGTTGCCTGATCTCCGCAGGCCGAGCCGCGTCGGGGCGCTTCTGCCGCCGCGAGTCCGTGCAGCGAAGGCATCCGTCGCACAGAAGCGCCACGATGAGGTTCGGCCGATGGGAACAACAAGCTGCCGCGACGAATCGGAGAGAGATGGCCGCGTTGCCAAAGGCCGCGCCGCCAGTTGCCCCGTTGCCCTGAATAGTTCCACACAAATACGGAAGCGGCCGCGGCCGCAATGACGCGGCCGATTGCATGCGATCGCCGTTTGAACCGCTTTTCGTCTTTCGCGGTTTTATTTAGAACGGTTCGGGTCAGCGCGAGAGCGACTGGAAGAGTTTGCCGAACCGCGGCATTCGAGCGGCGAGATAGCGTTTCCACGCCTCGGGCGACCAAAGCTCGACGCACACGGCCGCCCCGACCACCAGCAGTTCCGAGTTCGGCTCGACGCCGAGGAACTCGCGAAAGCCCTCGGGGATGATCAACCGGCCGCGCTGGGCCAACCGCACGCTGCGGTGGCGCGTGGAAAGCAGCCGGCCGAGGGTTTGAACCTGGGCAAGTCGGCCTTCGAGCTTGCCGGCCAGAATCTTTTGGCGAATCAGCTCGACGTTGGCTTCGTGCCGCTGCTTCCAGGCCGAGGCCTCCCAAAGGCTCAGGCAGCCGGGACGCTCTTTCGCCAAGATGCACTCGCTTTCGGCCCACGGACCGATCAGCTCGGCAGGCAGAGAAATGCGATACCGCTCGTCGAGCGTTCGTGCAAACTCGCCCAGCAGCATCGGTGCGGTCATGGCTGGCCCGTAACGTCGTTCGATCGAGCGCGGCCGATCGACCGCGCCCCTTACGTGCAGTGTAGCCCACCGATAGCCCGGCGAAAAGCGGCATAGTTCAAAAAAGGGACGATTGCCCCTGAAAATAGCTCGAAATACTCAGCAAATGGGCCGAAAGCCCACGGTTCCGATTGTATCGAGTGCGGCGACTTTGACAACGGGTTTGTCGCGGGAATCTTCGAGGAATCAAAGGAAAAGGCCACGGGTTGTACTGCGATGCAAATGCTAGCACGGCCGATTGGTGCTGCCGGTCCGCCGGGCGATCGGGTCGGCTTGCCAATGGGCGGCCTGGGATGGGGGAAAAAGTGTCGGTATCGGCGTAAGGTCTTCGTCGCCCATGAGAGAAAAGTGGCGACGGGCGGAGTGAAACACAGTAGTTCGGCGCCGACAAAGCAGCCGACAAAGCCATTGCCGCACCGATGGGGAACTGGCCGCGACAACTGCGCCGGCCGGCCGAACTGCGGTTGCCGAGACGGCCCGAATCGCCCAACTCACGGTTCCTCGTCGAGCCGCTCGGTTTCGCGGCCGGCGATCGATCCGGCGGCAGCGAACACGGCCGGATCGGTCTCCGCGCTAAGAAATCGCAGGCTACCGTCGCACAGGGCGAAGTTCAGCCCGCCGGGATGAGCGCTGCCCCAACCGCGACGGCACGGCCCGGCCGAGCCGGCGCCTCCAAGATTGCGACAACGATCGTAATCGCCCAGGAGCACGCGGGCCTGAGGCGTGGCCGCGCCGAGGCTGTAGAACGAGTACGAGTACGCCCAAAAGGGGCCGAATGACGTGTTCGTCTGCGTGGCGGCCTCGCCGACGAGCAGCGTGTGGGAAAGCCCATCGGTGATCGACTTCACGTTTTCGCGCTGATACCCGAGGATGCCCACCACGTGCAGCGGCCCGCGCCAGCGACGATCGTACTGAATCGCCTCGCCGGAATCGAGAAAACTGTCGCCGTCGCTGCGGCCCGACATCCCGCGGTACGACCCGCCGGCATACGGCACATTCCGGCCGTAAGACGAAGCCGGCCCCATCGCAGGCACTTCGATCCGCGCGGCCGACGCATCCGAGGGGCACTGGTAGAGCGCGATGGACGATTCGCGGACCATGCGGTTGGCTTCATCCTCGTTGCACCGGTCGAAACGATACGCTTTGTGCAGCGCGCCTTGCTCGACGTAGGGCAAGATGTCGATCAGCCAGTTTTGCTGATCTTCCGAAGGTGTCTGCGGACCGCTGGGATTGGCGCCGGGGCAAACGCCCGCCGTCTTCGCATAGTTGCCCGCCGGAAAGACGGTCATCGCATCGTGATGCGCGTGCAGGGCCAATGCGATTTGGCGGAGATTGTTGCCGCACTGCGAGCGGCGGGCGGCCTCGCGCACCTGCTGCACGGCCGGCAACAATAGCGCGATCAAGACGGCGATGATCGCAATGACCACCAGCAATTCGACTAAAGTGAAACCGGCGGGCGCCGCCCCGCTGAAACGCCCGCCGGTCGTTCTATCGCAGTTTGTCGGCCAAGGGGCCGCTTTCCCGTCTTCGACTTGGTTGCGCCGATTCGAACGGCTTTGGATAAGTTCGGCTTCTTGGGCACCGATTGTCCGATCCAGTCTTCGAGGCGGCCGCGCACACCAACCGCGCCTGCCGCGGCATTGCGTGCCGCGTGGCTTGACCGCCCGAATCGCGGATCGGATGAAACAGGTCATTCTCTTGCTGCGAAGTACGTCCCGCGCCGATCGTGTGCCCAAGGTCCGCAGCGGAACCGCCGCTCTCGCGCGACCCATTGCCAACGGGCGTATTCGCCGGTCCGCTGCCGCACCCGACGGCATCCGTTCGCCCCGCAGGCCGCAATGGGGCCACCGAGCGCGGCGCGGGAACCATCAGCCGCCGGGCATTACCCGCGCCGCAGTCGTCGCCGCAGCACCAGTCCGCCGAACGCCAGTGCCGACACGGCGGAGAACAACGCGGCCGGCTCGGGCACCGGGGCGAATTGCCCGCCGACAATCAAGCCATCTTGTAAAACCACACCATCGCCACTGGTGCCGACGCGGACCTTCCAGGTTCCCGCGGCGTTGTCGCTGAGGGTGAAACGGCCCAACAGCAGGTTACCTGAGATGTCCCCGCCCGGCCCCCAGGCGATGTTGATGCCGTTGGCGTCGAAGTGTTTGGTCGGGCTTCCGCCGCGATCAACCGCCCCGCCCGGCACCAATAGGGTTTGCGTCGAATCGAACGCACCGGGGGCGACAAACGTATCGAACGCAGCCGCCGGCAGCAGCCCGATCAATGCCGCCGACGGAGGGCCGTCGCCGCTGTTGAACGGATTCTGGTAAATCGAACCTTGACTCAGCGAGACGAGCAATTGAGCGGACAGCCAATTGCCGGAGATCTGGAGAGTCATGTCGGAGGTTGCGTAGCCCGTCCCCAACGCAGCCGAGTTATCGACCTCGACGAAGCTCAGCGTGGCCGCGTGCGACGGTTGGGCGGCAAGGGCGAGGCCGCCGACGAGCAGGGCCAAACCAAACCACTTGACCACCGCGAGGGCGCGACGGCGAGCAGCAATCGCGGCAGCGCCCAGCATGCCCGCGACGAGCAGCAGGGCCGCGGCCGGCTCGGGCACCGGCATGGTCGGGGCGGAACCGCTCAGTCCACCGGTGCCTTTGCCCCAATTGGCGACGAGCGTTTCGAAGTCGGCCGCGCTGACGATGCCGTCGGCATTGAAGTCGCCGAGGGTCAGATCGCCTTTGGCCACGCTTTGGCCCCAGCCGGCCACCAGCCGCTCGAAATCAGCGCCGCTGACCATCCCGTCGCGATTGGCATCGCCGGCGAGCATCACGTCGGCGGCGTTCATCACCAACAAGCGATAGCCGCCCTGGCCATTTCCAGAGTTTTGATCGAGGATTCCCGTCACATCGAACAAGCCGTCCGGGGCGACCGACGTGAGGAACGAATCGTTCAGGCCGAGGTAGATGCTCAGCGTTCGACCGGTGGGGTCAATCACATTGGTCCAGGTGTTTTTGCCCCAGGGTTGGCCGTCGGCAAGGCGAACATTGCGAAGCTCGACGCGGCTCATTTGATAGAACTCGCCGCCGGTCTGTCGCGTGGCGTCCCAAATGAACTCGTTGGCCGTGGTTTTCAGGTCGGCCAGCGCGATCGGCGCGGCGGCGGGCAGCCCGAAGTTCGACTGAAGCACTACGATCTCGAAATCGTTAGTCGGGGAGTTGTTGTGGGCCTCGTTGATATTCCGTTTGCCGGCGTAGTTCAGGCCCACTCGAGCACGAACTTCGATCAGGTCGCCCGGCTGGATGGCCGGCGTCGTTCGGCCGACGTAGTTGTAGCCCAGCCGATCAAGCTCGGCCAACCACTGTGCGTTGGTGTACGACTTTGCGGGATGGTCGTTGATCCACGGCAGGTTGCCGTAGTTTTGACCCATCCACGCGGCCGTGCCGCCGAAATCGCTGTAGGGCGAAAGCGGATCGGGATCCCACGGCGTGCCGTCGAGGTTGACCGATTGCACGAAGAACTCGGCCTGCCCGCCCAAGAAGCCCGGCGTGTATGTGTCGGTAAACGCCGGGGCGGCATCGAGCCAGTCGAGATTGTTGTTGAGCACTACGCCGCGGAGCCGAATCGGAAAACCATTGGCCGGGTAGGCACTGCCGCCGCTGGGGGTAACCGCCTGATAGACGTTGTGATTGATGATCGGCACCGAATCCCAATCTTGGGCGTTCGTCTGCCCGACGAAAACGCCCACGCAAAGAACGCTCAGAACAATCGTGGGTGTTAACGAAAGTCGGAAGGGTAACACGGCGATGCCTCCTTCAAAGTGGGTCGTTGCAAAGCTGGTGGCGAAGCGAAGACAGATGGTTGGGCGCGGCCAAGGTGGTAATACTATCGCCTTGTGCGTAACACCGAACCATCTTACCCATTCTTCCAGACGTTGCAATAGGCTTTCGCGCCCGTGCGGGTAAAAAGTCCGACCGGGAATCGGGCAGGGCGGCGGGCCAGGCCGAAAACGAAACGGCAGCGAACCCGCCGACGGCCCATCGGAATCTATGTCAATGGTAGAAAATGAGTTAGGCCATTCTTTCCTTCCGCCATCGTCGCCGGGCAATTCCTCGATGGCCGGGCGAGCCTTCGCGCGAACGAATGAAGAGAATTGAGAGAAAGAGAGGGTGGCCGGGATCAGACGGGTGCTTCCCGAAGGTCAATCCACGATGGGCCCCGCGGAATCGCCGCTTGCTCTCGGGAGGGAGGGTTGATTGAGAGCCATCCGATGCAAACGAATTCTCCGCTCCAATACCTATTTCGCGCTTTCGCGGTTGCCATTCTTCTTCTTGTTTCGCGTTTTCGCGATTGCCATTTCTCTTTGCCGCTTCCGCGCTTTCGCGTTGTCATTTCTCTATTAGCGGATGCGAAGTTCAATTGCTGGGCAGTCGGGGCCGGACTGCCCGAAACCGTGCGGCATTGCGCTCGATCAGACCGTCGAAAACGATCAGCAGTTCGTAGCACTCGGGCGACTCCGCCAGCAGGGCCATTCCTTCCGGCTTGGCTGCGGGCTGCGGCGACGGAATTCCTGCCCGCGGTTTGTCCGCCGGTTCATCCGCCAAGGCGAAGCTTCCTGCTGCCGGATTCCGTTGCGGCGACGGAATCGTTCCCAGGGGCTTGACCGACGCGGTCAGGTCCACGTCTTTGCCGGGGATGCCGTCGCGGCCGTCCCAATGGTAGAGCTCGAACGACACCGGCTCATTGTTCACCGGCCCGCCGATCAGCAAATAGCCGTCGCTCACGCGGAGGATATCGCGGATGCCGCGGCCGCCGAGATGCACCAGCGCCAACCGGCCGGACTCGGGCCGATCGAATGAGAAGTTGAGCACCGGGGCGAAGCCCTCGCGGAATACCGGGCTGCGGAAGGCGGCCACCAAGCCGTCGGCAGCGAGGGCGATTCCTTCGATGTCGATGCCGTTCTCTTTGCCCGGGATGGCCAGAAAAGGGGCCAGCAGTTCGTCATTTTCCAGTCGCGGGCGCAGGCTGGTTGAGCGGATCGGCGCGGCGAGGCGGCCGGCCGCATCGAGCTCGAAACGGAAGACCTTCTCGCGCAGCGGTTCACGCTGGTTTTCGGCAAGCCGCTTGCGGTTGGCTTTTTGCGTTTTGTCGGGCTTCAGCAGCGAACGCTTCCGCGAATGCGAACCGATGGCATAGACCGTCGAGTCGGAGCAGGCGATGCCTTCGATGTCGATCTCGTCGTCGTCCTTCGCCCCTTCGATCAGCGGAATGGTCTCGTGCAGCGTGTACTCGTCGGGACCGGTGCGTTTGAGGACTTGAACAACAGGCCCTTCGTCGGCGGCGACAACGAGGAACCGCCCGCCGGCCGCCAGCCCAACGGCACTGAGGTTGTCGGGAAAGCGGATCTCGCCGCGAAAGGCGACATCGGCCAGCAGTTGCACTTCCGCCGCCGGCGCCGAAAACGGGCGGTCGGCGAAACAGGACGACACCAATGCGAACGTGACGCCAAGCGAGGCGAAGCGGCTCATCACATATCGGCCCCACTTGGACCTTTTTGCGTCTTTCGCGGCTTTCTTCGGTCCGAGAACGCGGCCGATCGTGTGGCAAACAGCCATCAACCCGACGAGCTCGGCCAAAGCAATTCGATCGTGCGATCGCATCGAACACCTCACGTTACCTCACTGTGTGCAAACCTCGTTCTTCGCGCGGATCTCGCACAATCGCGGAGATTCGAGCGCGACTGCGGCGGTCATCGTCCGCAATCGCCCGTTTGCAACCTCGCGGCGAACCGTGGGCCGCCACCGTTCGAGTCTAGCGAAAACCGTCGCCTGACGAAAGCGAAACCATTCGGCACGCAAGGCTGCCCAGTGGCGGCAGCCGGCAACGCAAGCTATGACGTGCTGCGCGACCGGCCGAATTTCCATTCGCTTGACAGCCCACCGGGCAGCAGGCGACAATCGCCCCGATGGATCGTGGCCGCCGGTTCTCGGCGGTTCGAATAACGTGGGTGGGAACGGACCGCGGTTCGGCCGATGGTTCTGCGCCGGTGGGCCGAAACCGCGTCGCGGCTGAATTGGTCGCTTGGGCTGATTGTCGGCCGCTGCGGCATTCGATGGAGAGGTTGGGATGGTGACGCCGATGAGGACGTGTTGTTTGCGATTGTTTTCGCCTGTGGCGGTTGCGTTCTGTGTCTTTGCGCTGGGGTGCGGCTCGGGGGAATATCAGAAACGGCTGAACAATTCGCTGAAGCAGCGGAGAGAACAGTCGGCCTTTGCCGCGATGAGCGAACCGATATCGCTGCCGGGTACGAAGCTGACCTTTCGCGTGCCGAAGGAGTTCGTCAACGCGGCCGACAAGGCGGCCGATCCGCTGCACAAAAAGCTGCTTTCGCCGGGCCCGCTGCGTCCCGAACAGGCGGATGCCGCCGCGTTCTACATGTATTTGACGGAAGCCAAACCCGAGCAAGGCGAAGATCTGCCTGCGTTGACGCTGCATTGGGGGCGACGCGATCCGGCCGCCGGCAGCAAACAAGACCCATCGAGCGAATTGATGTACGCCCTGCAAGACGCGATGCCCAACATGGAACTCAAGTGGCAAGAGGAGCATTTCTTCACTCCCCAGGGCGGCAGCGTCACGTGGCAGAAGCTGTCGGCCTCGGGCACGATGGAGTTTGTCATGGTCAAATGCGCCGATGGCACCCTGACCGGCACCAAGCGGATGAAAGGAGATTTTTACCTTTATATCTGCAAGCATCCCGAGAGCGAAGTGTTCGTGTGGATGGTGTGGCGCGTGCCCGACATTATTGCCGGCGATGTGGCAGTGCCGGTGTATGCGGCCCAGGTGGGCGGCTCGCTGAAGTTCGAGTCCGAGTGATCATCGCACGGCAAGCGGACGCACCATTGGCGCCGACCGAACGCACGACATTCAACGGCGCAACCGCGTGCGTTGTTCGGCGGCCGGTTGCAAGTGCGGTAGTCGTCGGCGAAAACACGCCGCATTGCTTCGATCGTGCCGAGCAAGTCGATCCATGCGGGTCGGTAGGGCTTTCTCGCCGGGCGGTGTTGCCGCACCCGGCCGAGATTCGGAGCCCGCGGGTCGATCGAGAATTCAGTTGAGAGAAAAAGAAATCGGGGATGATGGGCTTAGAGACTCTTTCTCGACTTGCTCAATGGCTGAAGATCGGGGCCTGGTGTTCGGCCGTGGTTTGGGCCGCAATGTTCTGCACGAGCGCCTGCGCGGTCGAAATCATCGCCCACCGCGGGGCGTCGGACGATGCGCCGGAAAACACCTTGGCCGCCATGCAACTGGCCTGGAAACAGCAGGCCGACGCCATCGAACTCGACATCCGGCTGACGCGCGACGGGCAGATCGTTCTGCTGCACGACGCCACGACCAAGCGCACAACCGGGCTCGACAAGCCAATCACCGAACTTGCCTGGGATGAAGTCCGCCGACTCGATGCGGGCAGGTGGAAAGACCCCAAATGGACGGGCGAACGCATCCCGCGGCTTTCCGACGTGCTGGCCACCGTGCCCGAGGGCAAGCGGGCGTTTGTCGAATTGAAGTGCGGGCCCGAGGTGCTGGACGAGCTTCAGCGGGTGATCGAGGCGTCGGGCAAACGGCCGGAGCAGATCGTGCTGATCGGCTTCAACCTCGAAACGATGCGGCAGGCCCGACAGCGCTTGCCGAAACATCAGGTCTATTGGGTCGTGGGCTACGAGAAGGACAAGAAGACGGGCGTGCTGCCGAAGCTCGACGACGTGATTGCCGCCGCCCGCCAGGCCGGTTTCCATGGGCTCGATCTTTCTGAGAAGTGGCCGCTGGACGCCCGAGCCGTGGGGCAGATCCGTCAGGCCGGCTTGCAACTTTACGTGTGGACGGTGGACGACCCGGCAGCAGCCAAACGGTTTGCGTCGTTGGGCGTGGACGGCATCACCACGAATCGCCCGGCGGCGATCCGTGCGGCGCTGATCCCCGGCACGCAGCGACCTGCGGCTGGCGAGAAATCATCGGAAGGCGAATGAAAACGCATATTCCATTGTTGCTGTTCGGTCTGGTGTTCTGTGCGTTCGTTGGTCCTTTGGTTGCGGCCGACAAGCGGATCGACCGCGCCTTGGCCCTGGGAAAGCGGACGGAGAATCTCGTCTTTCGCGAACGGGTTGTGCCCCATTGGCTGCCCGGTGAAAAGTCATTCTGGTACAAGGTGGAGACGGGGCCGAAGTCGCATGAATACGTGTTGATTGATGCCGAAAGCGGCCGCCGCACCGTCGCCGCCACGTTGGCCGGCTTGGGCCTGCCCGAGCCCGAGCCGATCAAGTCGTCGGAAACCACGGTGGAACTTCGCAAGACGGCGAAGACCGGCGAATCGTCGGGCATCAAGTTCGTCAACAAACTCGATCGCGATGTCGAGCTTTTTTGGATCAACCAAGACGGCGAACATGTGGCCTACGGTTCGATTCGTGCCGGAGCGGAGCGACAGCAGCACACCTTCGAGGGACATGTTTGGCTGGTAGCCGACGCGGCCAAGCGGCCCCTGGCGGTGATCGAAGGGGCGGCCGAGATGCGAACCCTGCTGATCGACGGCCCGGGCCGCGAAGCCAGCGCCCGGCCGCGGCGCGGCCCGCGCGGAGCGTTGTCGCCCGACGGCAAATGGTCGGCGGTTGTCGAGCGCGGGCGAGTAACGCTTGTCGATCGGCAGAGGAACACCACGGTTCACATCCAAACCGAGTTCGACGGCCGCTCGCCCTTTCATGGGCAGCCGGCTTGGTCGCCCGATTCTTCCGCCTTCGTCGTTTGGAATGCGCCCGAGGTTCCGCAGCGGAAGGTGGTGATCGTCGAGTCGTCGCCCAAGAATGAGCTTCAGCCGAAGCTGAAGGAGTTTACCTACCAGAAGCCCGGCGATCCGCTGCCGCAGCCGGTTCCGGTGGTGTTTCGCGTAGGCGATGAAGGTCCGCGTTGGCTGAAGGTCGATTCCAGCCTATTCCCCACGCCCTTTGCGCCCTCGCCGGAATTGAATGTCGTATGGTCGCCCGACGGCAGCGAGTTCTATTTCGACTACAACCAGCGGGGCCATCAGGTTTATCGAATCATCGGGGTCGATGCCGCGACGGGTCGGGCCCGTACCGTCGTCGAGGAAACCAGCGCAACGTTCATCGATTACACCAACAAGACATGGCGCCACTGGCTTCATGCGAGCGGCGAGCTGTTGTGGATGAGTGAACGCGACGGGTGGTGCCATCTGTGGCTTTATGATTCGGCCGCCGGCACGGTGAAGAATCAAGTGACTCGTGGCCCGTGGGTCGTCCGCGAGGTGTTGCATGTCGACGAAGCGCAGCGCGAGGTGTGGTTTATGGCCGGCGGCGTGCGGCCCGGCGAAGACCCATATCACAAGCACCTCTGCCGGGTGAAGTTCGACGGCAGCGGATTCCAGCGATTGACCGAGGCCGACGGGCAGCACCGGGTGACGTTTTCGCCCGGCCGCGAGTATTTTATCGATAGCTGGTCGCGGGTCGATCATCCGCCGGTGCATGAGCTGCGCCGCAGCAGCGATGGCCGCTTAGTCTGCGTTCTGGAAAAGGCCGATGCCGGCCGCCTCTTGGCAAGCGGATGGAAATTGCCCGAGCGCTTTGCGGCCAAAGGTCGCGACGGCAAGACGGACATTTACGGCATCATCATCAAGCCCACCGATTTCGACCCAGCGAAGAGATACCCGGTGATCGAGGAGATCTACGCCGGGCCGCACTCGGCATTTGTGCCCAAGGAGTTCGGCCGGCTGTTGCGGGAAAGCACGATGGCCGAGCTGGGGTTTGTGTTAGTGCGAATCGACGGCATGGGCACGAACCATCGCGGCAAGGCGTTTCACGACGTGTGTTGGAAGAATCTCAAAGACGCCGGCTTTCCTGATCGGATCGCGTGGATCAAGGCGGCGGCCGCCACGCGTCCCTGGCTCGATCTGAGCCGTGTGGGCATCTACGGCGGCAGCGCCGGCGGGCAGAGTGCGATGCGGGCGCTGCTCGATCACGGCGATTTCTATCGAGTAGCGGTGGCCGACTGCGGCTGCCATGATAACCGGATGGACAAAATCTGGTGGAACGAGCAGTGGATGGGTTGGCCCGTGGACGAAAGTTACCAACGAAGCTCGAATGCCGAGGACGCGCACAAACTGCAAGGCCGACTGCTGCTGATCGTCGGTGAACTAGATACGAACGTCGATCCGGCAAGCACGATGCAGGTGGTTGGTGCGCTGCAACGGGCGGGCAAGTCGTTCGACTTCATGCCGATCGTCGGCGCCGGCCACGGTGCGGCCGAAACGCCTTACGGCTCGCGCCTGCGAATGGAGTTCTTCCTCCGGCATTTGCAGCCCTAAGCGAAAAGGCAACGCTGGGGTTAGGGTCGCGCGAATTCGGGCGACGCGCCAAAGCCGGTTGCTCAACGAGGCGCCGCGCCGGTGTCTTCGAGCCGAGCGACGAAATAGATGCGATAGCCATCGACGATGACGAACGGCCAATGATGGATGTCGCAGTGCCGGCGGAGGCGACGGAGACGGGTTTCGGGCACAACAAGCACCAGCGGCCGCGGTTCGTAGGCGGCCAGCCGGGCGGAAATGCGGGCGATCTGGCCCGGCCGAATGTTCTCGCGCCACTGGGGCCGAAGGTAAAACACCAGCGAACCGACACGCTCGTCCACGATCCTCACGGTTTCGGGCATGGCCGGCTGCTCGTTGAAGAACTGGGCCAGCCGCCGGGCGCTGAGTTGCTCCGCCGCCGGCGGCAACACGAAAAGAATGGCCAGCGCGAATTGCAGGGCGGTCGTCGCCACGGCCGTGCCCATCGCCCAAGGCAACCCCCGCCTGCGCCAAACGACCAACACGGCCAACGGGCTCAGCGCGGCCGCCGCAACAGCCCACCACACCGCGGCCGGCAAGTGCAAGTCGAGTTTTTCGGCGGCAACGAAGGCGATTGGCATGAAGACGATCGGCCCGCTCACGCACGAAGTAAGCAGCGTTTGCCGCATCATTACCGCAGCGGCCGGCGACAATCCGCCGTCGATCCAACGATTCCAGGCGTAGGCCGCCAAGATCGCCGCCGAGGGAAAGACCGGCCAAAGGTAGGTCGCCAGTTTCGACCCGGCCAGGCTCAACAGCAGCGTACATCCGAGCAACTGGCAAAGAAACCAAATAATCGCATCGCGGCTCGCAGGGTCGAGCGTCGGCTGGCCGGCACGGCGGCGGTCGAGGGCATCGCGGACCAGCGGCGGCAGATAGCCGATCCAGGGCAGTCCGCCCAAGAGCAACACCGGCAGGTAGTACCAGAACGGCTGCCCGCCGTGTGTCTGGGTGCCGCCGAACAGCCCGAGGAAATGCCGCTCGATAAAGAAGTATTGCAAATAGCCGGGGTTCTGGCGGTGCATGGGCCAGAACCAGAGGGCGGCCAAGGCGGCGCCGATCGCCACCGCGACCATCGCCTGGACGATGTGAGCAGCGGCAAGTCGTCGCGATACGATCAAGTAGAGACCATGCGCCGTTAGAACCAGGGCCACACCGAACAGGCCCTTGGTCAACATGGCCAGCCCCAACGCCAACCCGGCACCGCAAACCCACCTCCAGCAGCGCAGGCCCGGCTCGGCCCGAAGGCTTTTCCAAAACATCAGCAGGGCTAGATTGGTCCACACAACCAGAGCCACGTCGTGGGTGGCGGCCAACGAAAGGGCCATCGGCAGGAACATCGTCGCGTAGAACGTCGCGGCCGGCAGAGCCAACTTTCGTCCCAACGCACAGGCGGCCAGCGCCGCGGTAGAGATTGCGCCGCACAGCGCGAAGAGCAGCCCGGGCAACCGCACCGCCCGTTCGTTCATTCCGAAGACGCGGAGCGAGGCGGCCTCGAACCAGAAATAGAAGGCCGGCTTATCCCAAAAGGGCCGGCCGAACAGCCGCGGCACCACCCAGTCGCCCTTTTCGACCATCTCCTGGGCAATCGCGGCGTGGAGCCCCTCGTCGGGATCGAGCAACGGCCAGTCCATCGCCAGGGGAAGCAGATAGAGCGTCGCCCCCAAGCCGACCAACGCTGCCCAGCGGTGCGAGGGTGCGGTTGTTCCCATGCCGACAGCCAGTGCACTCCGAATGAATCCTTCGCCGCCATCGAGCCGCGGCGATTCGCTCACTCATTGATGACGCTTCGTCGGGCGGTGCGGCCGCCGCCCAAACGGTGTTGCTGCACCCAACACGACAGCGCCAAGTTGTGGCGAATAACAATCTGGGCAGGATGACGGCTTTTCAAAATATCTCGGCCTGAATCTCCAGCTTTCCTGTTTCCGCCTTCGAGGCGACTTAGCGTTTTCGTACCAATAGTACCGCGAAAACCGGAACGCGGTTCAAACGAGGGCCGTACGTAAAAGAGCCGCCTCGCGGCAAAATCGACTACCTCCGCAATTGTGTGGAACTATCGTCAGACCGCGTGCCGAGAAAAAAGCCGTTTCTATCTACCAAGTTGACCGCCCCGGAGCAATGGCAATTTGGGAAGAATTGGTGTTTTGGTGCAGCCGGGTCGAACGACGGTGTTCTGTTGTCGGCGATCGCGATCGCCCATCGTTTGCCGGCAGGACATCCGGGGCGAGAAGCTTCTTTTGGAGCATGCCCTTCAAATGGAGAAGGACCCATGAAAAGGACCGCGAACAAAGGGAAAGCGGTTCAAACGGCCCCGGCACGCAGAAGAGGCGCGTCGCGCTGCCGCCAGCCGTTTCCGCGATTGTGTGGCGCTGTTTCGTCGATGAACTCCGCATTCGTACACGGTGTGTCGGCCTAATTCGCGACTATTCACGTCATTTGCGTTCATTCGCGGTTGTTGCTCACCTGACTTGGCGTCGATTGGCCTCAATTCGCGGCTCGTCGGCGAGATTCGCGGCCGTTCGCGTTGATTGGCGGTTTGTCAGATTTATTCGCGTCCATTCGCGCTGATTCGCGGTTGGTCAGATTTATTTGCGTCCATTCGCGTTGATTGGCGGTTTGTCAGGTTTATTCGCGACTATTCGCGTTCATTCGCGGTTTGTCAGGTTTATTCGCGACTATTCGCGTTGATTGGCGGTTTGTCAGGTTTATTCGCGACTATTCGCGTTCATTCGCGGTTTGTCAGGTTTTTTCGCGGCCGTTCGCGGTTGGAGCCGTACAGAGCAGTGCGTCAAGAAAAGAAAGCGGCCCGGGGGCGACAGACTCAGCCCAATGGGCGTTGTCGTTCACCCCCGGAGCCGTGGGGCACAAGGTAATACGAATCAGCGACTCGTTGGACACGGCCGCAGCCGCGCCCGGATATTCGAACGAACCGATTAATGCTTTCTTTTTTCGGTCCGGCCGGTGCGGCATCGGATGGCCCGATCAGGCCGTCCGGCATGCCCTTCGGGCCGGTCGGTGAATTCAGTTCAACTTGAGTACCACGACCGATTTCGGCGGCAGTTCAACGGAGAATCCTTTTTCCGTGGCGGCCGCGCCGGCGAACTCTTTCGGTTCGACCGCGCGCGGCTGCTCGAAGGTGTTGTGGGCTTGCATCGTCTCGGCCGTGAGCACGCGCCCGGTGATGGCGCCTGCCTTGGCGCCGACCAACTCGGCCGACACCTTGGCCGGGCGATTGGGGTCGAGGTTGCAGAGCGTAACGTGAATCGTGCCCGCCTCGTTCCGCGAGGCCGATCCGTGAACCGCCGGCAGTTTGATGCCTTCGCACTCGTATTCCGCCGATTCGATCTTCAGCGGAAGCATCGTGGCGTCGTGATGCACGGTGTACATCTCGAATACATGATAGGTCGGGGTGACGATCATCTTTTCCTTGTCGGTGAGGATCATGGCCTGAAGGACGTTGATCGTCTGGGCGATGTTGGCCATCTTCACCCGGCGGCACTGGTTGTTGAACACATTGAGGCTCACGGCCGCCACCAGTGCGTCGCGGAGCGTGTTCTGCTGATAGAGGAAGCCGGGATTCGTGCCCGGCTCGACGGCGTGCCACGCTCCCCATTCATCGACAATGAGCGCCACGCGGTTTTGCGGATCGAACCGATCCATGATCTCCGTATGGCGGGTGATCAATTCGTCAATGTGCAACGCGCGCGAAAGCAGATGCGCCCAATCGATTTCCTCGAATACCGTGGCCGACCGGCTCTTCTTGCCCGAGCCGCAATAGTAATGGAGCGACAGCCCTTGCATCCGCGGGCCGACCTCGCGCATCAGCACCTCGGTCCATCGCGCGTCGCCGCCATTGGGCCCGCACGCGATCTTATAGAGCCGGTTTCCGCTGAAGTTGCGCAAGTAGGTGGCGTAGCGGCGATACTCGTCGGCGTAGTATTCGGGCCGCATGTTGCCCCCGCAGCCCCAGTTCTCGTTGCCCACGCCCCAGTACTTGATCTTCCACGGTTCTTCGCGGCCGTTGGCGCGGCGGAGGTTGGCCATCGGGCTCTGGCCGTCGAAGGTGACGTATTCGACCCACTCTTGCATTTCGCGGACCGTGCCGCTGCCCACGTTGCCGCAGATGTACGGCTCGCAGCCGAGCTGCGCGCACAGGTCGAAAAACTCGTGCGTCCCGAAATGGTTGTTTTCCACCACGCCGCCCCAATGCGTGTTGATCATGCTGGGGCGTTGATTCTTCGGGCCGATGCCGTCGCGCCAATGGTATTCGTCGGCAAAGCAACCGCCCGGCCAACGCAGCACGGGGATCTTGATCTTCTTCAGCGCGGCGACGGTGTCGTTGCGGATCCCGCGGGTGTTGGGGATCGGGCTGTCTTCGCCCACCCAAAATCCTTCGTAGATGCAACGGCCGAGGTGCTCGGCGAAATGCCCATAGATGTTCCGATCGATCCGCAACTTGCCCTCATCGGCGCGTATTTGCGCGGTGTTGACCGTTGGCTCGGCCGCCAGCGTCCGTCCGGCGATCAACATCACCGCCGCCCAAAGAACCAAACGCGATCGCAATCTCATCAGTGCTCTTCCTCCCGTCGTCGTCGATGAACTCGTCTCACAAGACAACATGAACCCTACAGTCGGCGCCGTGCTGCGCTGCGTCGCGATTCGTCGCGGCGATCGGCCGACGGCGTCAACCTTCGATCCACTTCTGATACAACTGCGCCAAGCCCGCCGCTTTGGCGTCGCCGGCAAACAGGGCCACGCGATAACGGAACTCGACCGCTTGCCCGGCGGCCAGCGTCCACGGTTTTTCGATGAAGTTCAGCGGTGTGGGCGAAATGAACCCGTAGTCGCGGGTGAACCACGGCGAGGGCGACCAGGGATTCTTCGGGTGATCGAACAGCGCGATGCCTTCGACGAACTCCTCGGGCAAGTTCGCCCGTCGCCCGAAAAAGCAGCACCAAGCCGCCTTCTTGCCGAATGTGCCCTTTTCGCCCTCGTCGCCCAAATCGTTCAGCAGCGCGCCGCCCTGCAATGGGGTGATGTCGGGCGCGGCACGCACGGAGAACAGCGAGTGATTCGTCTTTTCGACCTTCAGATCGACCACGGCCGACCACTTGATCCACACGTCGATCAGCCGCAACCGCGGGCTGACCATGGTGATGGTGAAGCGGCGCTCGTCGCGGGCGATTGGCTCGGCACCGGGACGCAGCCAGCGGCAGGAATCGCTCAGCTCGACCGCGTTTTCGCCGCGAACGGCGGCCTTCGGGCCATCGGAGATGATTTGCCCGTTTTGCAGCTCGGTTTGCCAGAAGTTGCAGCCGTTCACCCGATCGCACGCGAAAAACAGCGATCGCTGGTGCGGCCACGGCAGCGAGCTCTCGGTTGTCAATGATAGTCCCGAGACAGGCCCGGCCACGGGATAAAAGTAGGGATATTTCTGCGTGGGATGAGCGCGATAGGAGAGGACATTGATATTCCGCCAGCGAATCCAGGTTTGGCCGGTGAATTCGTACAGAGTGAGCGGCTCTGCGGGAATCACCGAATGCGGATTGGCCGCCGGCTGCGCGGCCGAAGCGATCGCCGACCAACCCGAAAAGGTTGCGGCCGCAACGCCCGCCGTTGCGCTAGCCGCACACGTACTCAAGAACGCCCGTCGCGACGACGGACCGACAACGCCACTGGTGTTCTGCTGCTGCATCGAATCTGTTCCCCCACGGCCGACGACACCGCCGCACGGCCGACCCGGCCGGCAGTGCGTTTGTCGCTTTTCCATTGATAACCCCACACCCCCAGCCGGACGGAGGTTCTCACCGCCCCCCAGCTAGAGGCAAACCCCAATCTAATTCGCCAACAATAGGTTCACAACCAACTTTTGCGCAAAGCGTTCCAGCTTGCCCGCAGCCGCTGGCGAAGCACCGGGCGCGTTGCTTCCCTCGAACGAAGGGTAGCCGGGCAGGGCGGTCTGCCTGATCCATCGAAGGGAATTGAGGGCGAATGAGCGATGGTTCGCGCGTCAAGGCCGACTTTTTGGGGCAAGTGGCCGCCGGGTGAGTGCCGAAGGAGCCGAAAAAGGGCGGCAGTGCCCCATTGACAGCTGCCGGCAAAACGGCAGAATAATAGGTTTCCGCACAATAGAATCGGTCGAGAGAGGCGGCAACCTGCCGCGCGGCTCGCCCGCGTGGGGCGAGGGTGCTCACGCTTCGTAACCGAATCCTTTTACGCCTTTGGCCTTAGAGAGTTTTTGCAAGAGCCATGCCGACGATCAACCAACTGACCCGCAAATCGCGACGTGTTCAGCGCCGGAGCACGAAGGCGCCGGTTCTGGACCAATGCCCGCAGAAACGCGGCGTCTGTTTGCAAGTGAAGACGATGACCCCCAAGAAGCCCAACTCGGCGCTGCGGAAGATTACGCGCGTTCGGTTGAGCAATGGCAAGGAAGTCACCGTGTACATCCCGGGCGAAGGGCACAGCCTGCAAGAGCACTCGATCGTGCTGGTGCGCGGCGGTCGTGTCCGCGATTTGCCGGGTGTTCGTTATCAGGTGGTGCGCGGCGCGTTGGACGCGTTGGGCGTAGAAGGCCGCAAGCAATCGCGCAGCCGCTACGGCGCGAAGCGGAGCTGATCGCCGGGACGAACGGCAGGTGGGTGTGAGCTGAATGAGTTCCCGTTTGCGGGCGGCGGATAGGAATTGGGTTGATCATTGAGGTGATCGAGGCGACCGGGCGTTGCCTTCCTGTTCGAGCCGCTTTCGCGTTTCCGCGATTTTATCAAGAGAGATTCGAGACGCTGTCATGGGTCGATTGACTGCAAGCAAAGAGAAGTTGGCGCCGGATCCGAAGTACGGGTCGCTGCTGGCCGGAAAATTCATCAATTCGATGATGTGGAACGGGAAGAAGAGCGTCGCGCAGGCGATCTTCTACGAGGCGCTCGACATTTTGGCCAAAAAGGTGCCCGATCAACCGTCGATCGACGTGTTCACTCAGGCGGTTGAAAACGTGAAGCCGAACATCGAAGTTCGCTCGAAGCGGGTCGGCGGGGCCTCGTATCAAGTGCCGATGCAGGTCAACCGCACGCGCCAGCAGTCGTTGGCCATTCGCTGGATTCTCGGCGCCTGCCGCGAAAAGAAGGGGCGGCCGATGGCGCAGAAGCTCGCCGACGAGTTGATGGCCGCTTATCGCCGCGAAGGCGCCGCTTATACCAAGCGCGAAAACGTCCACCGCATGGCCGAGGCCAACAAGGCCTTCGCTCATTTTGCGTGGTAGTGGGTCCTTTGCCGCATCGACCGATCGGCGAAGACGCAAACAGACCGAACCATCAGAAGGCCGAGGTTCGCCTCGGCCTATTTTCTGCGCCATTTGCTTGTTGTGCCCCCCTCTGGCCGCACGTTTCCGGTTTCCCTCTGCCCTCGCGATGCCGCGGTGGGGCGACTCGGGGTGCGGCCCATGGCGCACGGTGGAGCATGGGACGGTTGGTTGGTGCTTGCCGCCTGACACATTCGGCCGCGACGTGCGGCCGCGCGACGCAGCGTTCGCTCAACGGGCCTGCTTCGGCGGCTCGTCGGATACCGACCCGACGCTGAGGAAGGCGAGTCGCAACTCGTGCAGCATCGAATCGAGGGCACTGCTCTCTTCCAGCGTTCGATGGCCCTCGGTTTTCTCCCAAAGGACTTCGAGGGTGTCGATGGCGTGCCGGGCGCGAGGGATACTCAGCTGCGGCTTGCCGGTCACCGGATGCGGAAGAAGTCCGAGGCAGACCAAGGCCTGGAAGTACATCGTTGAGGCAAGGTAGATCAGGCCCGGCGACGGCATCGCTTCGTAGTCGTCATCGAGCGCAGTCTCCGCCGTTTGGCTGTCCGCCTGTTCGGCCGCTTTGGTTTGAGCGGTCTGTTGGCGCTCGGCCTCGACTCGAGCCTTCCAATCTTCATCGACGACGATCTTCTTTTCCGGGGATTTCTCTTTACTCATCGTTTTGTTCCTTGATGGCGTTTTCGGTCTGATGAAATCGTTGCGGGCTTGTTTTCGCCCGCGACATCCTCTGCCTGAGCCTCAAACGGTATCGCCGCTTGCCGATCCGCGCTGCTTTATGGCCACGGCCGCACCGATGAAGCCCGCAAACAACGGATGCGGGCGGGTGGGCTGCGATTTGAACTCGGGATGGAATTGCACGGCCACGAACCACGGATGACTGTTCAGTTCGACGATTTCGACGAGGCTTCCGTCGGGGCTGGTCCCGGAAAACGTCATTCCTTGGGCCTCGAATTGTTCGCGGAAGGCGTTGTTGAACTCGTAGCGGTGCCGATGCCGTTCGCTGATTTCCTCGCATCCATAGGCTGCCGCGGCCTTCGTGCCGCTGCGCAAGCGGCAGGGCTGCGCGCCTAGCCGCATCGTGCCGCCTTTGTCGGTGATCGTCTTTTGCTCGTCGAGCAAGCAGATCACCGGGTGAGGATTATTCTTGTCGAACTCGGTCGAATTGGCGCGGTCGAGCCCCAGCACATGACGGCCGAACTCGACCACCGCGCACTGCATTCCCAGACAGATGCCGAAGAAGGGGATGTTTCGCGTTCGTGCAAAGCGAATTGCTTCCACCTTGCCCTCGATTCCGCGATCGCCGAAACCGCCGGGCACGAGCACTCCGTTGACGCCCGCCAGAAGCCGCTCGGCACCGTCGCGTTCGATGGCTTGGCTGTGCAAACGCAGAATGCGAACCTGTGCGCGATGGGCAATGCCGGCGTGGTCGAGCGCCTCGTAGATCGATTTGTAGGCGTCTTTGTGTTCCGCATACTTGCCCACCACGGCGATGGTCACTTCCGACTCGGGATTGCGCAACCGATGCAAGAGCTGATGCCAGTCGTCGAGTTTCAGCTCGCGGGCCGGCAGCTTGAGCTTGCGCACAATCAACTGATCGAGCCCATGCTCGACCAAACTCAGCGGCACCTCGTAAACGGAGAACTCCTTATCTTTCTCCTCGATGACGGCCTCGACCGGCACGTTGCAAAACAGGGCGATCTTCTTTCGGTCGTCGTAGCTGAGCGATCGTTCGGTGCGGCAAATGAGGATGTCGGGCTGGATGCCGATCTGCCGCAATTGGCCGACCGAATGCTGCGTGGGCTTCGTCTTCAGCTCGTCGGCCGCCTTGAGGTACGGAACCAGCGTCAAATGGATGTACAGGCAGTTCTCTTGCCCCAAATCGAGCGACATCTGACGAATGGCTTCGAGAAACGGCAGGCTTTCGATGTCGCCCACCGTTCCGCCGATTTCGGTGATGACCACATCGACGCCCGCCTGGGCCGGCTTGAGCACCGCCGCCTTGATTTCGTTGGTGATGTGCGGGATGACCTGCACGGTTTGGCCGAGGAACTCGCCGCGGCGCTCCTTGTTGATCACCGATTGGTAGATTTGCCCGGTGGTGTAGTTCGAGTCGCGGTTCAACGGGCTGTTGGTGAACCGCTCGTAGTGGCCCAGGTCGAGGTCGGTCTCGCTGCCGTCGTCGAGCACGTACACCTCGCCGTGCTGGTAGGGGCTCATCGTGCCCGGATCGACGTTGATATACGGGTCGAGCTTCTGCATGCGGACCGACAGCCCGCGCCGCTCCAATAACATGCCGATCGAGGCGCTGGTCAGCCCCTTTCCCAACGAACTGACCACGCCGCCGGTTACGAAAATATGTTTGGCCATCAGCGAATTATCCTTAGAACAGGCCGTGCGGTCGAGAATCGCGACTTCTCGCCGGGCGCGGCTCGTTTCGGCCCGCGAGACGCACGAAACCGCGGAAATCCCCAGCAGCCGGGCGGCGTCGCGCACGCGGTCGGCCGCCGCACTGCGTTTGTCGCCGCAATCGCGATGCGGAAATCTGCTTCCTCAGTGAGAGCCCAACCGTTGCCAACGGCCGGCCACCCGATAAACAACGGGCGTCCACCGAGAACCCGCTTCAGCCGACCGACGGCAAGTGGTTTCGCAACCGAGCGGCGGGCCGCGGTTATCGAACGGGGGCCGACGAATCAGAAAGCGCGATTATGAAGCGCCGCGGCACAAGCGACAACCCCCGTCGCAGACGGATTGGTTGCGGAATGCGGAAAACCGTTGGGCGCCGAACCGCTCGGCTTGCCTGTGCGCGGTTGAAAGCCGCTGTCGATCGGCGCGGTCGGTGTCGGTTTGCTACGGCAGCAGTGTTCGCAGGTGCTCGGCAGCGGCGGCCGGCGCGTTGGGCAATTGCCGTTCAAGCGCGGCCGAAAGGGGCGGCGGAGCGGCCGATGTGCGCACCTCGTTGAGATAACCGCGGAGGATTTCCGCGGTTTCCGGCGACGATTCCAAGAGGAAATGAACCCACAACCACGCTTCGGCATATTCATCTTGTTGAAGATCGCGGTGATTGGCCACCCGCTCCAGGCGTTTCAGGTTCGGCTGCCACCCTTGGCGGCGCATCCGTTCGTTGAGCCAAGCAATATGCTGCCGGTGCAGGCCTTGCTGCCGTCGCGGCAGCTCGAAGAACTCGGCCAGCCCTTCGTCGAGCCAGAGCGGCAGATTGGGCAAAACGGCGTGGAGGTAGGCGTGGGCCGTTTCGTGGCGCAGGTCTTCGGCCATGCGGTCGCCCCATTGGGCGTAAACGACCAATCGCGAGTCCGATTCGACGAAGAACGCCCGCCGATCGGGGAACTCGGGATGCCGGGCGCGCATGAACCGCTCGAAGCGATCGCCCGACTCGAACAAATACAAATGGATCGGTTCGTCCGACGAGGGAATGCCCAATCGGCTGACCATATCGCCGCGAAGCATGATCAGTTCGTCGAGCATTCGATGATGCTGGGGCAGCGGGAAGTCGCTGCGCAAGAGCAGATGGTGCCGCTGGGCGGAGAAACGCCCAGGCAGTCCGGCCGCGGGGGCCAGCGCCAGGGTCGAACAGCCTGCCAATGCCGCAACCGCCAACGCGGCACCGAGCAGATTCGACGTTTTCCCGCGGATGATCTGAACGGCCCGTTGAACACGTCGTTCTTGGCGTTGCGGCCGTGTGCGTTTTCCGCAGAATTCGCGGGTTGAATTCGTTGGAATCGTGTTTTTCAACGGGCGGTCAAGCATCGAACCAATTGCTCATACAGCGGCCGTCGTCGGCCGGCGGAAAGGAGTGACGTTCTCGGGGGCCGAATCCTACCCGAAGTCGGACCCAATCCCAAGCCCAGAATTGAAGACGGAGCAAGCGTGCAAGCGGGGCAATCGGGGCAAGGGGGCCGGTGCGGCGGCCCCGGTGGCGGGGCGCACCTCGAAGCGGCCGTGAACGGGTGGTGCCAAAGTGCCTTGCCGAAGGGGGCTTGCCGTCGGACAGCAGCAAGCCGCTTCCGTTTCTCGACTATTTCACCTAATCTATCTGTAAATGAGCATTGCCATTACCGACATTCTGGGTCCCTCGGGTAGCATCGCCCGGCGGATGAACAACTACGAGCACCGGCCTCAGCAATTGGAGATGGCCGAGGCGGTCGCCCGCGCCATCGCCCAACGGCGGCATTTGGTCGTCGAGGCCGGCACCGGCGTAGGCAAAAGCTTCGCCTACCTGGCGCCGGCGATCGTCGCCGCTGCCGAAAGCGACCCGGCCAAGCGGGTGGTGGTGGCCACGCACACGATCAGTTTGCAAGAACAGCTAATCAATAAAGACATTCCGTTACTGCGGAGCGTGTTGCCGGTCGAGTTCTCGGCGGTGCTCGTCAAAGGGCGAAGCAACTATCTCAGCCGCCGCCGGCTGCAAAACGCCTTGCATCGGCAGCAGAACCTGTTCGAGGATCCGGAGGAACACGAGCAGCTCGAACAATTGCGGTTGTGGGCCGCAGAAACCGCCGACGGGTCGCTCTCCGATCTCTCGTGGCGCCCGCTGCCGCAAGTTTGGGACGAGGTAGCCAGCGACCACTCGAATTGCATGGGCAAGAGCTGCCCGCACTACCGCCAATGCTTCTACTATGCCGCGCGGCGACGGATGCAGCACGCGCAGGTGTTGGTGGTCAACCATGCCCTGTTCTTCACCGATCTGGCGCTGCGGATGCAGAAGGCGAGCCTGCTGCCGCCCTACGATGTGGTGGTTTTCGACGAAGCCCACACGGTCGAATCAGTAGCCGCCGAACACCTGGGGCTGAACATCAGCAGCGGGCAAACGGCCTACATTTTGAGAAAGCTATTCAATCCGCATCGGCAGCGCGGGCTGCTGGTGCAACACGGTTGCGGCGAAGCCCGCCGACAAACCACCGAGTGCCTGCGGATCAGCGACGACTTCTTCGCGGCGGCCGACCGTTGGCTGCAAGCCCATCCCGACGGCAACGGCCGCGTGCGGCAGCCCGGGGTGATCGACAACCCGCTCAGCCCCGCGTTGGCCGCGCTGGCCCGCGCAGTACGCAAAGCCGGGGGCAGTATCGAAAGCGAAGAGTTGCGTCAAGACTTCCGCGCCGCCGGTCGGCGGTTGACCGCATTGGCCGGGGCGTTGGACGAGTGGTGCCAAATGGGCCGAAGCGACGCCGTCTATTGGATCGAGCGGCAGGCCGCCTCGGGCCGGCGGCCGCGGGTGGTGCTGGCCTCGGCCCCGATCGAAGTCCGTGCGCTGCTCGAAGAACACCTCTACAAAAACACGCCAACCGTCGTGATGACCAGCGCAACGCTCGCCACCGAAGGCGGGAGTTTTCAATTCTTCCTCGACCGCGTCGGGCCCGGCAATGCCGAAACGCTGTTGGCAGGCAGTCCGTTTGATTACCAACGCCAAGCCCAACTCGTACTGCTCGAAGGCATGCCCGACCCGAGCGAAAACCCGGGCGCGTTCCAGCGTGCGGCCATCGCACTGATCGATCGCTACGTCGAGCGGAGCCAAGGACGCGCCTTCGTTCTCTTCACCAGCTACGACATGATGCGCAAGGCCGCTGCCACGCTGGCCGACTCGTTCGCTCGCAAAGGCTTCACACTCTTGTCGCAGGCCGACGGCATGCCGCGGAGCCAAATGCTCGAACAATTCCGCCGCGGATCGCGGTGCGTTCTCTTTGGGGCCGACAGCTTCTGGCAAGGCGTGGACGTGCCCGGCGAAGCCCTGCAAAACGTGATCATCACCCGGTTGCCGTTCAGCGTGCCCGACCGCCCGCTGCTCGAAGCACGGCTCGAACAACTCCGCGCCCGAGGCGGCAACCCCTTCTTCGATTACCAAGTGCCCGAGGCAATCATCAAACTCAAGCAAGGCTTCGGGCGACTGATCCGCAGCAAGAACGACACCGGCACCGTGGTGATCCTCGACCCGCGAGTTCGGACGAAACGCTACGGACGGAAGTTCATCGAGGCGCTGCCGAAATGCAAAGTGGTTGTCGAACGAGCCTAGCCCGGCGGAAACCGCCAATCCGCGCCAATAGCAACCGCGAATGGACGCGAATGTGCGCGAATCAGGCTAGTCAACGACCGCGAATGGACGCGAATGTGCGCGAATTCGGGTGAGCGCGAACCGCGAATAGACGGGAATGAACGCGAATCCGGCCAAACATGAACCGCGAATGGGCACGAATGAACACCAATTCGGTCAAACAGAAGACCGCGAATGGACGCGAATGTGCGCGAATCAGGCTAATCAGCGACCGCGAATAGACGCGAATGTGCGCGAATTCGGGTGAGCGCGAACCGCGAATAGACGGGAATGAACGCGAATCCGGCCAAACATGAACCGCGAATGGGCACGAATGAACACCAATTCGGTCAAACAGAAGACCGCGAATGGACGCGAATGTGCGCGAATCAGGCTAATCAGCGACCGCGAATAGACGCGAATGTGCGCGAATTCGGGTGAGCGCGAACCGCGAATAGACGGGAATGAACGCGAATCAGGCCGGGCAAAGCCGCCAAGGAACACGATTCGTTAGCAACAAGCGAGAACGGCTGAAATAGCGAATGCTTTTCCAATTGCGCAAGCTCTGTATCTTGCCGATTCTGCCGCCGATTCGAGCTTGATCCATTTCCCTAAAAGCTCTATTCTTCCCAGGTCGGTTCGGTGGCGAAAAGCCGCCTTGGGTGCCGCCGATCGCGCCTTGTGCGGCCGCATGATCGTGTGATCGATCGACTTGGGCAAATCCTCGGAAGCGAACTCGATCATGCGAAGTGGATTGCGCGATCGCCCTCGTTGCGCTTCGGGCGCGATGTAGCCCAACACTGCTCCGAGCGCGAGGGAACATTGCCCACCGCTCCGCCCCGGGGCGCGCAATCGCGCGAGGGGCCGAATCGGTTTCGCCGGATATCGTCTCGAAAGCAATGGATGCTGTTTCGCTTGTCGCCCTGCTGCTGATTGCGGCCGGATTGCTGCAATCGCTGCTTCTGGCGTTGCAAAGCTGGGAGCACCGACGCTATGCGCGCAGTTGCATGGCCAGCCGAGCGCGGTTCGGATCTCGGGGCCGCGTGCTGGTGATCTCGCCGTGCAAGGGCGTGGATGTCGGACTGGCCGACAACCTTCGCGCCCTGCTCGATCAAGATTACGACGACTACGATGTCCTCTTTGTGGTCGAAAGCGAAGACGATCCGGCTTGCGCGGTGATCCGGTGGGTGTCGGCCGAACGCCGTCGCGGGCGGCTGTTGGTGGCGGGACGGGCGAACGTCGGCGGGCAGAAGATCCACAATTTGCTCGCAGCCACCGCCGAGATCGACCCGCAATACGAGTTGGTGGCCTTCGTCGATTCCGACGCGCGACCCCGCCGCGACTGGCTCCGCATGCTCGTCTCGCGGTTGGACGGACGCGAATACTGCGCGGCCACCGGCTATCGATGGTTCGTGCCCCAACGCGCCACGCCGGCCAATCTGTTGCTTTACAGCATCAATAGCGCCTTGATGACGCTGTTGGGCAAACGCAGCCACGGGCTCGTTTGGGGCGGCTCGTGGGCCATCCGCCGCGACGACTTCCTCCGCCTCGATATCCGCGGGCACTGGCACGGCGCGCTGAGCGACGATTTGGCGGCCGGGCAGGCCCTTCGCGCCGATCCGCGGCCCACGCGGTTCGAGCCCGGCGCCGTCGTTTGTTCACCGCTTCACGGCACGATCGGGCAGTTGTTCGAGTTCGTCCGCCGCCAATACATGATGGCCCGCTTCTATGCGCCTCACTGGTGGCGTTTCGGCTTGGCCGTCCTTCTGCCGGGCAATTTGGCCTGGGCCGCACTGGCCGTGCTTGCTTGGCGCTGGCGCGGAGACGCGGCCGGTAGTGGTACGGTTGCTGCGCTGGCCGCGGCGCTGTTCGGACTGAGTATGCTGCGGGCTGCGATGCGGCAATCGCTGGCCCGAGTCTATTTTCCCGACATGGCGGCTTCGCTCCGCGCGGCACGCTGGTTCGATCTGGTCGCCGCGCCGTTGGCCGCCTTGGCACACGCACTGGGCGCGTGGGCGTCGGTCTTCGGTCGCACGCTTTCGTGGCGCGGTACGCGCTACCGACTTCACGCCGACGGCCAAGTCGAGATTCTCTCGGCCGGGCGTTTCGTCGCGCCCGACGAACTTGCCGAATCGCCCGACGACCGCGACGAACAACGCGACAAACGGCGGCGGGCGGCCTGATCGCCGCACTCGGCGGCTGACGATTTTCTCTTTCAAGCGTGCGGGGCAATCGAATGTTCACGAAGATTCTGCTGGGTATTGCTTGCTGCTTGGTGATTGCCGTCGTCGCGCTGTTGGCATGGATTGCCTATCAGCGGCATCAATGGCGCAAGGCAACCGCCCAATGGCGCAGCGCCATGACGCAGGCCGCCGCCTCGACCGACACCGAGGGCCAGGGCCTTTATCAAAAGCTCGTCGATCCGAACTGGCGGGCCAAGGTCGCCGAACGCTTGCCCCCGCCCGTGCAACGGTATCTTCAAGCGGTGATGTCGCCTGCGGCCAAACCGTTCGCTGCGGTGCGGATTCGGCAGACGGGCGAGTTCAATCTCAGTGCCGACGGCGAGCAATGGGCCCCGTTCACCGCCGACCAACTCACCGTGCTGGCCCCAAAGGGCTTTGATTGGGATGCCCGCATCCGCTTCCTACCGGGGCTGACGATCTTCGTCCGCGACGCCTACGTTCTTCGCCAGGGCGTACTTCGCGCCGCCCTCGAAGGCGGAGTGATCACCTTCGCCGATCAGCCGCCATCGGACGAGTTGGCGCAAGGCCAACTCATGCGGTTCCTGGCCGAATTGCCCTGGTATCCGCCCGCAGCGCTCGACCCGGCGATCACTTGGACGCCGATCGACGACCACTCGGCGCAGGCCGAACTGGTCGATGGGCTGATCTCGGTTGCCTTGGTCTTTCGGTTCGGCAGCGACGGGCTGATCGAATCGGTTCGCGCCGATGCCCGCGGCCGAGCCGTCGGCGATCGCATCGAGCCGACGTTGTGGGTAGGTCGCTTTTGGGATTATGCCGAGTTCGACGGCTGGCGCGTTCCCCAACGCGGCGAGGTCGCTTGGTTCCCGCCCGACGGCCCGCGGCCCTACTGGCGCGGCCGACTGGAACAGATCGAGTTCTGCCGGGCTGGTTCTCCGTAACGGCGCGTTCAAGAAAGTCGTTTTTTGGATTTGCGGCTGCGTGCTGAACCGCGAATGGACGCGAATCAACGCGAAGTAATACAACAAACCGCGAATGAACGCGAATCAACGCGAAGTAATACAACAAACCGCGAATGGTCGCGAATCAACGCGACGGAACACAACAAACCACGAATGGACGTGAAGAAGCGCGAAGCAACGCCGGAAACCGCGAATGGACGCGAATCAACGCGACGGAACACAACAAACCGCGAATGGACGCGAAGAAGCGCGAAGCAACGCCGGAAACTGCGAATGAACCCAAATCAACGCAGTACCATTTCAGCCGAGTGGCGTGGCAGGGAGAATCGCTCGGCGGGGCGATTGACGCACGCGATGCAAAGGGTTTGGTGACGCGAGTCGTTCTGCCTGCTGGTCGTGTCGAGTCGTTGTTGAAAGCAAGGCGTCGTTGGAGTGACGCGATCTGTCGCGTCCGCGAATTGTCGCGTCCGCCTGCTGGGTCTCCATCGCGGCCGTTTCGCCGATTCCCGGCCACGACGGAGCGTGGCCCTCCAAAGGTTCAGAAGGCTGATGAGATACCGCGGCGAATTCGCCGAGGCCGCACTGCGGGAACCGGATGAGAGCAGCCCCAACGGGGCGAAATAACTCGGCTTATGGCAATGTCTTGGAAACGTCTTGGGGTTTCATCCGCAAAAAGGGCTTGCGGAGGATGCCGAGCGACGATATAGTGTAAATATGTACATACTTCTTGCTGTTTGATTTGCCGGGGTGTTGATTGGGCGGGCTGGGTCGCGGGCGAGGCCGTCGGCGCGCATAATTGAGGCCCAGTTGGTCGTGGAGACCGACATCGGACAAAGGAAACGCTGATGGGTGACGACGCCCGCGTTGGCGGGCGGTGCGCGACGGACGAGAATGTAGTATTAGGGACGGCCGGGTCGAGAAATGTGTGTTATTCTCCCGCAGTGTTTCGGCATCGGTTGCGGTAATGCATGGTGGGGCGGTGAAGCGGGAGTATTCGACACGGCCGTGCGGGACTGACACGAACGATCGGTAAGGAAGGATTCGAGATGGCCAAGAAACCAGCCAAGGGGCCGACCAAAGCGGTCGCTACGATTTTGGAAGCGAACCCGAACCTGAAAAGCGCGGTGGCGCAGATCGAAAAGGAGTTCGGCGAAGGCGCGATCATGCCGTTGGGCGCCGAGCAGATGGCGCAAATCGAGGGGATCCCGACCGGCAGCTTGGCGTTGGACTTGGCGTTGGGCGGCCAGGGCATCCCCTCGGGGCGGATCGTGGAGATTTTCGGTCCGGAGTCGAGCGGGAAGACGACGCTGGCCCTGCACGTGGTGGCACAGTCGCAGCGGCGCGGCGGGATTGCGGCCTTCATCGACGCCGAGCATGCGTTGGACCCGTCGTGGGCGAAGAAGTTGGGCGTCGATCTCGAGTCGCTCTTGGTCAGCCAGCCGAGCAGCGGCGAAGAGGCGATGCATATTGCCGAGATGCTCATCAAGTCGAATGCCGTGGATGTGATCGTCATCGACTCGGTGGCGGCGTTGGTGCCGCGGAAAGAGCTGGAGGGCGAAATCGGCGATTCGCACGTGGGGCTGCAAGCGCGGTTGATGAGCCAGTCGTTGCGGAAGCTCACCGGCGTGATCTCGAAGAGCAAGACGGCCGTAATCTTCATCAACCAGATCCGCGAAAAGATCGGCGTAACATTCGGCAACCCCGAAACGACGCCCGGCGGCCGCGCGCTGAAGTTCTACTCGTCGTGCCGCATCGACGTGCGGCGGATCGGGCAGTTGAAAGACGGCGAAACGGTCGTCGGGCAGCGGGTTCGCGCCAAGGTCGTTAAGAACAAAGTGGCTCCGCCGTTCCGGGTGGCCGAGTTCGACATGCTGGCCAACTCGGGCATCTGTTACGAGGCCGATGTCCTCGACCTGGCCACCAACCTGGGACTGGTGACCAAGACCGGCGCTTGGTTGCGCTACGGTGAAATGCAGTTGGGGCAAGGCCGGCCCAAATCGATCGAAATGCTTCGCGAGAACCCGACCTTGCTGGAAGAACTGAAGCAGAAAGTGCTCGAGGCATCGGGCCGCGGGATGATCCTCGCCAGCGGCGGAGCCGACGATTGATCCGTTGCGGGCGTGACCCGTCGCGGGCGCCGCCCGCCCGCAACGGCCATTGCCCTAAACGGCGCCAGACGAGGATTCGGCCATGCGAGGGCTTCGGCACCTGCTCGAAGGGCAGCCTTGGCGGACCGCGTTTTCCCGCCTTTGGCCGAAGGACTATCGCGGCCGAGTGCGGGCGATGTTGTCGAACTTCATTCTGCACCTGCATCCGGTGGCCATCCGCCAGCATGCCCTGCGGCTCCGCTATACTTGGTGCATGGGCGGGCTGGCGGCCTTCCTCTTCTTGGTCGAAACGATCACCGGCGTGCTGCTGATGTTCTACTATCGGCCCACGCCCGAGGCCGCCTATCGCGATGTGCTCGATCTGACCGAAGTGATCGCCCTGGGGGTGATGCGCGAGCTGCATCGTTGGGCGGGCCATGCGATGGTCGTGGTGGTCATGCTGCACATGCTTCGGGTGTTTCTCACAGGCAGCTATAAGCCGCCTCGCGAGTTCAACTGGGTGTTGGGCGTCGGGCTGCTGGTGCTGACGTTTCTTCTGTCGTTCACCGGCTATCTGCTCCCGTGGGACCAATTGGCGTTTTGGGCCGTGACGGTCGGCTCCGACATGGCCGGCCATGCGCCGGTGGTGGGCGCCGAAGGCCCCGTCAGCGCAACAACCGGCGCGGTTGATTTGCGATTTCTCTTGTTGGGTGCGCCGCAGGTGGGCGGCGAAACGCTGCTGCGGTTCTACGTTTGGCATTGCGTCGGGCTGCCGTTGGCGGCCGCCGCGCTGATGGCTTGGCATTTCTGGCGCGTGCGAAAGGACGGGTTTAGCGGGCCGCTTTGAACGGGCGATCGCGCCGGGCGGTTGCGTCGGGCCGCGGGCTGGGCGACGAGAAGTTTGCCGCGGCGCTCGGCAAAACGGGAAACGTCGCCTCGTCGGCGCCGTCGATGACGCGAATCGCTCGAACAATGAAACGATGGCAACCGGATACTGGCTCTATTTGACGATGATGCTCGCCGGGGCGGCGCTGAACGCCGGGGCCGCGCTGTGGTTTTGCCGCGCGAAGGCCCCCGAGGCGGCTTTCGCGGCGCCGCGGCCGTCGGGCGGTGCAGGCAGTTGTCGCCGCCGGAGGTCGACGGGCTGGATGTCGGCGGCCGTGGCGGCGGCCGTTGCTTATCTGGGGTTGGCCGTCTGCGCGATGTTCGGCGAACCGCTGGGACTGCCCCGTTGGTTCAAGGCGGCGATCAATGCGGCGGCCGAGCCGTGGGCGATTATGGTATCTGCGGCGGCGGTGTTCGCGCTGGCCTCATGGTATCGCCAGACGTGGGTTCGTCCCGGGCCGGCTTGGCTGTTGGGCAATGCGCTTTGGTTGGCGGTGGGGTTGTCGTGGGCCGATCCGCACTTCGCGGCCGTGGCCGGCCAGCCCGATCATCTGCCCGTGCTTGCAATGGTCGGCGCCGTCTTGTTCTTCCTTTGGGTGGGCGCGGCGCAAGCGGTCGAGAACGATCGGCGGATGAGTCGGCTGGCGGCGAATGCAAGTCCGTCGCCAGAGGCAGCCGGTGCGGTTGAGTCGTCCGACGCATCGGCCCCGGTAGAGAAGCTCTTCGCGCGGAAGGTGCTCACTTGGCCCGATCTGGTCTATATCGAATTGATCGCGGCCTGTTGGGCGATGGCGGTTCTGATTGCGTGGTCGCTGCTGGCGGCGGCGCCGTTAGAGTCGCCGGCCGATCCGGCCCGAACGCCGAATCCGGCCAAAGCGCCGTGGTATTTCGTTGGGTTGCAGGAGTTGCTCGTGTATGGCGACGCCTGGTGGGCCGGCGTGGCGGTGCCGCTGCTGATCATCGCGGGGCTGGCGGCCATTCCCTATCTCGATCGTTCACCGACGGGCAGCGGCTACTATTCGATCGCCCAGCGGCGCTTCGCCTGGATCGTGTTCGTCGGCGGCTTCTTGTTGCTGTGGATTCTGCCGATGGTCATCGGGGTGTTTGTTCGCGGCCCGAATTGGAGCGCCTTCGGCCCCTACGAGCCCCGCGATGCCCAACGGCTGACGGCCGAGCACCGATCGACGCTTTCGCAATGGTTGGGCCGGGCCGAGGCTCCCTTCTCCCAGCAGCCGACCGCCGAAGCGCCCACTGCTCGGCCGGCGTTCGAGGGGAAACTCATCGACCGCGAGCTCGGCACAACGCCGCCCGCGCCGGCGGCCGACCGCGCCGATGCCGCTCGGCCGGCGCCACCGTCGCGCCATCCGATGATCCGCGAGTGGCCGGGGTTGGCGGTTTTCGCCGCGTATTTCTTTGTGCTGCCGTGGCTGCTTGCGCGCGGACCGCTCCGCTGGGCACGCGACCGCTTGGGCCGCGGGCGCTATTGGGTGTTCTGCCTGCTTTTGCTGTTGATGTTGCTGGTGCCGTTGAAGATGATCTTGCATTGGACGTTGGGCCTCGGCGCGGTGGTCCACCTGCCCGAGTACGGCCTGAGCTTGTGATGCGTTGCTGTTGATGGGATTGCCGAAGATGCGCGGCGAATGATTCACGGCTGACGAAGCGTTGCCGATCATGCACGGCAGAGATCGTGCCGCGCTTCGTGTGCGGAGAATGGTGCGCCTTGGCGGACGAACGGACGTTTCGGCCTTTGACTCGAATGCACGCGGCCTTTGCGATTTCGGCCGCGGCGCTGGCGATCTGCACGGTGTGGATGATCGCGGCCGACAGTCGGCGCCAGTGGCGCGACCAACAGCAACGGTTCTTCGCGCCGCCGGAGGATGCCGCCGGCGCGAACGGCCGGCGGGAATCGGTCTTCTTGGACGAGCCGGGCCGGGTGGTGTCGATCGATCTGCCGGGGCTGCCGTTGCGCTGGGGCCGCTGGCGGGTCGATCGCGTCGATCGATGCGCCACCTGCCATCTGGGGATCGTTGCGCCGCCGGAGATCGGCCCGACCGAGCGATTCGCCCGACTCGCCCAGCCGCAGCCGTTCGCCTTGCATCCGCGGGGCGATCTGTTCGCGGCCGACGACTCGCCGCACCCGTGGATGACATTCGGTTGCACGGTTTGTCACGAGGGCCGCGGTCCGGCGTTAAGCTTTGTTCGAGCCGCTCACCAAGCGAACAGCCCGGCCGAGGCGGAAGCATGGCGCGACCGTTATGGTTGGCGCGACGACCCGCATTGGCAGCGGCCGATGCTTCCGCGGCGGCTTTTGGCGGCGCGTTGTGCGTCGTGCCATGTGGACCTGCTCGATCTCGATCGCGGTTGGCTCGACGGCGGCGAGTCTGCCCGAGACGCCCTAGCCGCTGCACTTTCGCCGCACGGCACGAATGAACGTCCAACGTCGCGGCCGCGGATCGTTCGCTCGGCATCGCCGGCCGCCGAGGTGCTCGAGGGGTTGCGGCTGGTGCGGCATTTCGGGTGTTTCGGCTGTCACGAGATCGACGGCCGAAGCGCGCAGGGCGCGCGCATCGGGCCAAGTCTGTTGTTGGAAACCCGCACGCCCGATCAAGTGGGGCAGCGAAAGATCGGTCCGGCATTGGGAAACGCCGGCGAGCGGCTTGCCCCAGAGTGGATCATGGCGCAATTGGCCGATCCGCGGCGACATCAACCGCAAGGACGAATGCCGCGGCTCTTCGGGCTGCACGAACATCTTTCGCCGGCCGGTCGGGCAAACGCAAGAGACATGGAAGAGTTGGAGATTCGCGCGGTAACGCATTGGCTTGTGCAGCAGCACGCGCCGCCGAAGTCGCATGTGCCGGCCGACCGAAAGATCGCCGGGCAGGAGACCGCGGGGCTGGAGACCACTGGGCAGGAGACCGCCGGGCAGAAGGCGGCCGTGCGGCAGGCAGCCGAAGTGCGGAACGGAGGCGATGAAAAAGGCGAAAAGCAACAAAGTGACCCGCGGCGAGCCGGGGCGCTGGTCGGCGTGCCGACGCCGGCATCGCCCTCGCCGGAAGCACCGCCGGCCGATGCCGCGTTGGCCGAGCGGCTTCTCGCCTTCGAACGCCGGCAGGTCGAGCGCGGCCGCGAGTTGTTCATCGAAAGCGGCTGTGCGGCCTGCCATCGGCACGCAGAGATTCCGATGGCGGATGCCGACGTCGGCCCCGACTTGTCGCGCTTGGGGCAAAAGTATCAATCGCCGGAAGCCGCCGCCTGGCTGCGTCGATGGTTGCGCGATCCGACGGCGATCAATCCGCGCACGGCCATGCCGCAAATATGGTGGGATCGCACTACGGCCGGGGTACAGGCCGAATCGGATGATCCGGTGGACGACCTGGCCCGATTCCTTCTTGCTCCGCGCGCCGATGGACAGACGGCCGATGGGGCGACCGAGAGGAATGCGGACGAGCGGCCGGCCGTGGCGCATCGTGGCTTCGTCCCGCTTTCGGAAGACGAGGTCCGCCGCTTGAGCGAGTGGTACGGGCGGGGCGGCGCGCGTTCGGCCGATGCGGACGAGCTTGCCCAGCGCGTGATCGCGCGGCGCGGATGCAACGGGTGCCACGATTTGCCCGGGGAGGAGCGAGCGCCGATCGGACCGCCTCTGACCGGTTGGGCCGACAAGCCGATCGAACAGTTGGCCTTCGAGGATGCGGCCGCTTGGCTCGACCGCAAGCCGCCGTCCGACGCTGACGATCCCGATGGGTTCTACACGCAGGCGGTTCGTCGCGGGCGGCGCGAGGGCTTCGCCTGGCAGAAGCTGGGCGAGCCGCGGAGCTTTGATTATCGCCCCCGTGCATGGGCGATGGAAAACGCGGCCGCCGACAAGCCGCCGCGCGAACAGTTGCTCATGGGGCAATTTCCGTTGACGGGCGGGCAGCGCGCGGCGATCACCGCCTTTTTGATGAGCCTGACGGATGATCGGCGGCCGGCCGACTATCTCGCCCTCGGTGGTCGTTCACCGCGCGAGTTGCGCGGGCGCGCGTTGTTCGAGTCGCTGGCGTGCGACCGTTGTCACCTCGTCGAACCGCAGCGGTGGCTCATCGAATATCGGCCCGACGAGGTTCCGCCCGCCCCGGCGGCGGATCAATGGCCGTTCGTGCTCGAGATGATGGTTGCGCAGTCGTCGCGCGGCGATGAGCGCGCGGCCCGGCGATCGGAGCGCAGCACCGCCGCGCTCGATCCGCAATCGCGGCGCGCGGTGGTCGAGGGAATGGTGCGGGTCGATCGTCAAGGACGCACCTTGGAAGATGAAGACGATGAGGGCCGGCCGCTGATCTTCGTCGCCCCGTGGCAGCCGCTGCGGCTGGGCGAGGCGTTTTACCCGGTAGGCGGAGCGGAGTTGCCGCTGCGGCGCGATTGGATCGTGGGCGAACAGCCGGCGTGGGGCGGCGCGTTTTCGGCCGCGCTTTATCCGCACCTGCTGGCGGCCGCGCAGCGTCGCGGCGAGAACCTGGCCACTGAGCAAGAGGCATTGGGCTGGGGCCCGCCACCGCTGGTTCACGCGCGCCGATCATTGCAACGCCGATGGACGGTCGGCTTCCTGGCCCGCCCAACGACGGTCCGGCCGGCAACGGTGTTGCGGATGCCGCGCTACGCGCTTCGCCCCGAGGAGATCGACGCATTGGCCGCGTACCTGACCGAAGAGACCGATCGGGCTGAAGACGCCGACGGTGCGCCGGCGGCCTTCGACGAGCGTGCCTGGGCGCTGATCACCGATCGGACGACCTTTTGCGCCAAATGTCATGTGATAAACGATCTTCGCCCGTCGGGTTCAAGCCGCACGGTTTTGGCGCCCGACTTGACGCTGGCGGCGCGGCGGCTACGCGGGCCGTTTTTCCGTCGCTGGTTGGCGTCGCCGAAATCGGTTCTGCCCTACACGGCCATGCCGGTGAACTTTCCGCCGTCGGGCGAGCCGCTCGGGCAAGACCTGTTCCCGGCCGACAGCCGCGAACAACTCGACGCCGTGGCCGATCTGCTGCTACACTACGATGAATACGCACGGCGGCAGACGTCGGCGGCGAAGCAGATCGAGTTGCATCATGAGAAAGCACCATCACCTCCGCCCGAGCCTTGAACAGACTCGGACGCATCGCGTTGCGGCCCCGCAGAACACCGCGTCGATACCCGAGTGTTCGGGCCCCGCCCCGCGCGGCCGAGCAGAAGCCGAAGCCAATGAAGTCGGACAACCGCGTCGGGCGTTCCTCCGGTCGGCGGCGGCCTTGGGCGCCGCGATGTGGTTGCCGTCGGCCCCGGCGCTGCTTCGGGCCGACGACGCGCGCTGGGCTACGTTGTGCGGGCGGCTAGTGTACGACGGTCCGGCCCCCGAACGGGCGAAGTTGAAGGTCGATAAAGACGTCGATTGCTGCGGCAAGTTCGATATCCGCGACGAGTCGTTGATGGTGGCCGCCGACGGCGGCTTGAAGGATGTGTTCGTCTTCTGCCGCACGCCGAAGGTAGAGATCACCCCGCCGTGGCGCGACGCGGAGGTGCCCAAGCGGGTAACGCTCGACAATCGCGATTGCATCTTCCAGCCGCATTGTTTGACGATTTGGTGCGATCGGCAGGAGTTCTTCACGGTCAATTCCGACCCGGTGGCGCAGAACGTGGCGTTTTCGCCGTTGGGCGACGTGCCGGCGAACTTCGTGTTGGCCGTCGGCGGCGATGCCACGTATCGGTTCAGCCGGCGACAGAATGTTCCGGTGCCGATCGCCTGCAACTATCATCCTTGGGAAAGCGCGTTCATCTTGCCCCGCGACAATCCCTATGCGGCGCTGACGCGGCCGGACGGCACGTTCCGCATTGAGCATTTGCCGCCCGGACCGCTGGAGTTCCAGTTTTGGCACGAGCGGCCCGGCCCGTTGGAAACGCCGAACTGGCCGAAGGGGCGATTGTCGATCACTCTGCGGCCCGGTGTGAACGATTTAGGGACGATCAAGTTGGCCCCGGCGCTGCTGGCGCGCAAGTCGTAAGTGCATCGAAGCTGCGGCGGCCGTCGCAATCTGCCGACCACACAAGAGCGGCCGCGATTCGCTCGATTGAATTGGCCGTGACGAAGCAGCGGGATAAGGAACGTGGCGAAAATGGATGGAGTGAACACACCACCGCGGAAATTCGCACCGGCGGGCAAAACCGCGCCCCGATGCAGTCCGGCGGCAAGCAGCGCGGCGACGCGGCGATTCGCGCCGGCGGGGGCGTCGGCGCTGCGGTGTTGGGCGGCGGCGTTGCTGGTTTCGCTCGCGGTGGTGTTCATCGCCGGCTGTGGGCCGCAAACGGCCCAGTTTGCGCTCAACGACGAGGGCCGAGATCCATCGAGCATTACCCCGCTGAAGCGAGACACGATCGTCCGCGCGATGGCCTCGCTGTTCGGCACGCCCGATCAGCCCGCCGCGCCGGCAGAGGCCGAACTCGACGCCGCACTGCTTGCCATCGCCGCCGGGCCGGTGGGCAGCGACGAGTCGGGCCGCATGTGGGGCCTCTATCGCAAGCACTGCGCAAGCTGCCACGGCATTTCCGGCGACGGCGCCGGGCCAAGCGCCGCCGCACTGTCGCCCTACCCGCGCGATTTCCGGTGGGGACTGTTCAAATACACCTCGACCGCCGGCGGTGCGAAACCCGCGGCCGACGATCTCAATCGCACCTTGCAGCGCGGCATTCCGGGCACGGCGATGCCGTCGTTCGCCAAGCTGTCGGCCGAGCATCGCGCCGCGCTCGTCGAGTACGTTCGCTACTTGAGCATCCGCGGAGAAACGGAACGGGAATTGATCGCTCTGGTCGTCGATCAAGACGAATTGATGATTCGGCCCGAAGACGTGGCGGCCGATTCAGTCGCACCGTTGGCGGGCCAGTGGCGCAATGCGGCGGCTCGGGTTGTGGCTCCGCCCGAGTTCATCTCGCCGGCTGACGCTCGCTGGAGCGAGGCCGTTGGACGCGGAGAGCAGCTTTACGCGAGTCCGGCCGCGCAATGCGCCAAGTGTCATGGGCCGCACGGCCGCGGCGACGGCGAACAGGCGGCCGACCTGTTCGACGACTGGAACAAGCCGAAAAAAGGGATCACGCCCGAACAAACGCGCCAACTGGCTTCGCGGTTCCGCTTGCCGCTGCAAGCGATTCGCCCGCGCGATTTGACGCGCGAGCCGCTTCACGGCGGCGCAACGCCGAGAGACCTTTATTGGCGCATCGCCGTGGGCATCAAAGGCACGCCCATGCCCGCCGCCCTCGGCGCCGACGGCAAGACCGGCGCCCTGCGGCCCGACGAAATCCGCGACTTGGTGTGTTATATTCAATCGTTGTCGCCTCGCGCGCGGCGGGCGGCCGAAACGCTCGACGGCGAAGCCACGGCTCGGGCGCAGCCGGCTCGTTGATCGACGCACAATCGCGGCGCACGGAACACCGAAGACAGTGGCCGAGTGCGGGACGAAGGGACCGGGGGCCGGGCCGATCGTTGGGGCCGACGGTCGCTTCGCGTGCGCATGTCCTTTTTTTGTCGCCGGCGATTTTCTGCTATTGGATTGGGAGCGAATTCGTGATGCGCTGTTTCGCCCGGCCGCGAAATGCCCTTCTGTGCGCTGCGGCGCTTGTCGGAGCATTCGCGGTTGCCGCGCCTCGACCGTTGCCGGCTGCCGCGCCTCGGCTCGAAAACCGCGTGTTCGATCTATCGGGCAATGTCGAGGTCGAGGGAGTTTCGGCAAGGGCCGCCGCCGATTTGCAACGCGCTCGAATCTGCTTGGCCGAGCGGCAATGGGACGAAGGCATCGATATTCTCCGGCGGCTTTCCGATCAGGGAGCCGATGTGCTCGTACCCATCGGCCCGCGGCGCTTTGTGTCGCTTCGCGAGTTCTGCCAGGTGCAACTGGCCGCGTTGCCGGCCGAGGCGTTGGCCCTCTATCGTCGCCGGGTGGATGATCAGGCGGGCCGCTGGTATGCCGAAGGCATTCGCGAAGGAAACGCGGCGCTGTTGAATCGGGTGGTGGACGAGGCGTTCGCGTCGAGCTGGGGCGACAAGGCGCTCGATCGGCTAGCGCAAGAGGCGTTGGAACGAGGCGATGCGACCACCGCCCGTTGGTGCTGGCAGCGGATCGTGCCGCTGTCGGCGGCGGCGGTCGGAGCAGCGGCGACCAAAGTTGATGCGGCCGGCAGAGTGGACTCTGCGGCCCCAGTCGATGCGACGGCCCCGGTCGAATCGTCGGCCAGCGTTGGCCCGACGGCGGCTGCGGCCGCGGGCGGCGAGTCGGGCAAGCGTTTGCCGGATTGGGCCGCTTGGCCGGCATTTCCCGACAGCAAGCTCGACTTGGCGGCGATCCGCGCGCGGCTGGTGCTCTGTTCGATCATCGAAGGCTCGCTCGATCGCGCCAAGAGCGAATGGGCGGAACTCAATCGCCTGCACCCGACGGCGCGCGGCCGATGGGGCGGCCAAGAGGTTTGCTATGCCGAGGCCGTTCGTCAGATGCTCGACGAGGCCGCCGATTGGCCGCCGCTGCCCGGATTGACCGATTGGCCGGCCTTCGGCGGTAACATGCAGCGCAACGGACGGGCCGAGACGCCGCCCGATCCGGCGGGCCCGCAGTGGCGAGTGCGGTGTGCCGCGCGCGACCGGCCGGACGACGCAGCGGTGCTTCCGCGGGCGAGTGGCGATCGGCCGTTCTTTCCCGTCGTTTGGCGCCAGTTGGTGTTTTTCCACGATGGAACGCGCGTGGTCGCGTTGCGTATCGACGACGGTCGGCCTGCCTGGGGCGAGGGCGACGGCACGATCTACCGCGACGCTTGGGACGACGCGCCGCTCGAACAGCCGCTTGCCGACGAGCTTTTCGGCGCGCCGCGCTACACGCTGGCCGCAGCCGACGGCCGGCTCTTTGCGCGATTGGGCAGTCCGTTGACGGGCCGACCACTGACCCGCGCCGAACATCGGCCCGGCAGCCTCGTGTGCCTCGACCTTTCGTCGCAAGGCCGGCTTGTTTGGAAGGCGGCCGCCGAACCCGAATGGGCGTTCGAAGGCGCGCCGGTGGCCGCCGATGGGCGCGTGTTCGTCGCCATGCGGCGGCAAGGTGTGCGTGTGCAGGCGCATGTGGCCTGCTTCGATGCCGACAACGGGCGGATGCTTTGGCGGCGCTTCGTCTGTGCGGCCGAAAGCCCCGGCAAGGGCGTTCTCTACGAGTGTTCGAATCAACTGCTGAGCTTCGACCACGGAACGCTCTACTGCAACACCAATTTGGGCGCAGTGGCGGCCATCGAGGCCGAAAGCGGCCGCGTTCGCTGGGTGGCTCTGTACCCACGAGTCGTCGGCGGCGACGCCCTGCACCCGACGAGTCACTGGCAGCGCGACCCGTCGCCGTGCTTGGTCGATCGCTCGATCGTCTTCGTCGCCCCGGCCGACAGCCCGCACCTTTTCGCGTACGATGCCGCCTCGGGTCATTTGCTTTGGCAATCGACCGAACAGCTTGCCGAGGTGACGCACCTGCTCGGCACGTGCGGGCCGTGGCTGCTGGCCGGCGGCGCGCGGCTTTATTGGATTGCCATCGACGGTCCACAGGGCGGACGCCCGCTGCGCCGCTGGCCCGAGGGGGCCGGCGGTCCCGGCGTCGGACGCGGTGTGCTGGCGGGCCCGTGGGTGCTCTTTCCCACGCGCGAAACGATCGAGGTATTCGAAGCGGTCTCCGCCCGACACGTGCGAACAATCGAACTCGCTCCGCTCGGCCTCACGGGCGGTAATCTGTTGGTTGCTGGAACCGTTGGCGAGAAAACCGGGCGTCCCGGCTTAGTGGCGCCGGGAACCCTGCTTCTGGCCACCGCCGATGAATTGGTTGCCTTTTCCAATACGGCCGGTCCGCGGCCGCCAAGCCCGGTGCCGCTCAGCGCAGTGCAGCCGGCGATTAAAGTCGGTGCTGCTGCTTCGCCGCTCGCCGAGAACGAATAGGTTCTCTTGCGAGAGTGGGGTAAATGGGCCGTTCAGGTAGAGTCCTGGCGGCGTCTTGTCTCTCTTGGCAAAGATGTCCCGTTGCCGGCCGGTTCAATCCAGCGGGCGGGGGGAAAGAACGTTCGGCTCGGGTGCCGAAACGAATGATTTTTCCCGCCAGAACGAGGCCACTTCGCCCCGTGCGAGCAAAAAAAAGCAGTCCGGGCCGACTAAGCAGCCGGCACCGGACTGTCCCCCCCTCGGAATGTCGCCGTGTAATCGGTTGAGTTTCGTCTTGAGTAGCTTGGCGATGGTGCATAGAATCGGCCGCCTTTCGGTCTGAACTTTGGAAAAGTTTTCCGAACGGGCAAAAACTGCCGATCGTTTCGGCTGAAACTATCACCCCGACTCTGCCGATCTTTGCGTAGGCGCAAGCTCTGTTCTTGGTGAACTGCGATTCCGCCGAAGCGAGCATCGCTCTTTCGATCAAGGAAGGGAATCCGTGAATAGCATCGGACGCTTTTTCGGCTGGCTGACCCATTCGGCCGTTTTTTGGGGCGCAGTGGCCGCCGTAGGTTTTTATGCGCTGATCGATTTGGGGCCGCTCGACTACGTTTTGGTGCGCCGCTATTGCACCGGACACTTGGTCGAGTATCTCGAGGTGCTGCTGTTCGCCATTGGGTTGGCGATGCTCGGGCTGAAGATGCTCGATGCTTTGGGGCAGCGCTGGCGGCTCGCGCAACCATTGCCGGAGCCCGGCGACGAAACCGACTTGACTCAACGCGCCCGCGGCTGGCGTCAGCGGCTTGCCGCGCTGCCGTCGCCGCTGTCGGGCGACGCGCTTCCGCGACGGCTTTGCCTGGCGATGGAGTTCGTTGCCGCGCGCGGTTCGACCGAAGGGCTCGACGACGAACAGAAGTATTGGTCGGAAACCGAGGCCGCCGCTTCTCACGCCGGCTATGCCCTTTTTCGCGTGATCGTTTGGGCGATTCCGATTCTCGGGTTCCTCGGCACGGTGCTGGGGATCACCGTGGCGCTGAACAGCATCGACTTGGCCGCTCCGGAGAAATCCATGGCCGAGGTGCTCGGCGGGTTGGGCTTGAAGTTCGACACGACGGCGTTGGCCTTGGTGCTTTCGATGCTGCTGATGTTTTTGCACTACTTTGTGGAACGATTCGAGAATCGGCTTCGCGAGGACGTCGATCGGACGGCCGCCCGGCTTCTGGCCGAGCGATTTCCCAGCCTGCCGGCCGGGCCCGACGGACAACTGCTGGTCGTTCGCCGCATGGCCGAGACGATGGTGGCTGCCACGGAACGGCTGGTCGAACGCCAGACGGAGCTTTGGCGTTCGGCGATCGACGCGGCGGCCGTGCGATGGACGGAGATGGCCTCCGCGGCTGGCGCGACACTAACCGAAGCGGTCGAGCGCGGACTGGGCGACAGTTTGGCCAAGGCGCGGATCGAAACGGCGGCCTCGTTGGCCGAGCTTCAGCAAACGGCCCTGCGCCAAGTTGAAGTGCTGGAAAATGCGGTGCGGGCCGCCGGCGAAGTCGCCGCGTTGGAGCGGGCGTTGAACGATAATCTTTCGGCCCTGGCCGGCGCGAAGCACTTCGAGCAGACCATTACGAGCTTGGCGGCGGCGGTCCATTTGCTGACGGCGCGGCTGAGCGATGCCGCCCCGCCACAGCCGATCCGTTTAGAACCGTCGCGCAAGGCGGCCCGTGCGGCATGAGCTATCGCCGTTGGAAACAACTCGCTTTCCGCTTGCGCCCCGGGCCGAGGGTGGCTCTCTTTCCGTTCTTGGCCGTATTGATTTGCACGATGGGCGCGCTGGTCCCGTTGTTGCTGGCCATGGCGCATCAGGCGCGGCTCAGCGCACAGGCCGAAGCCCAGGCCCGCACCGCCGATCGCACCAAAGAGCTTGACGAGCAGCGCGAGGCCGTGCAATGGCGCGTCGAGCAGCTCCGTGCCGCTCGCCGCCAAACCGAGGCTCAATGGGAGAAGGCGCAGCAGTACCTCGGCCACCTTGAAGACCACTCGCGGCGACTGGAAGAAGAAATCCGTCAACTGCGCCGCGAGCAGGAATTGCTGCAACAGCAGCGCGGGCACGACAGGGCCGACCTCGAACAACTCGAAGCGCAATGCCGGCAGGTGGAGGAGGAAATCGCCCGCGCCGAGGCCGAGGCGACGCTGCCGCGCACCGATCGCAAACAGCGCAGCTATGCGTTGGTGCCGTTTGTCGGACCGAACCGCACGCAGCGACGGCCGATTTATTTGGAATGCACGGCCCGAGCCGTGATCGTTCAGCCCGAGGGGATTCGGCTCACGGCCGAAGATTTCGACGGTCCGTTGGGCGCCTCGAATCCGTTGATCAGCGTGGTTCGCGCCGCCCGCGAGCAAATGGTGCTTAGCGGCGCGATCGATCCCGACCGCGACGGCGAACCCTATCCGCTGCTGTTGGTCCGTCCGGACGGCGTGGCCGCGTACCACTACGCCCGCGTCGCCCTGAAGCCTTGGGGGCCCGACTTCGGTTATGAACTGATCTCGGCGGAGCTTTCGCTGGCCTATCCGCCGCCGGATGCACGACTGGCCGAGGTAATGCAGACGGCCTTGACGCAAGCGCGGCAGGTTCAGGCCCGATTGATCGCCGCCGCTCCGCGGAGCTACGGCAACGCGCGGCGGATGCGCCCGGGACCGGCCGACGAGGCCGCCCAAGCAGCCGACGCCACAGTGGAAGCAGCGGGCGTTGCCGGCGCCGGCTCGAACGCAGGCGCCGCACGTGCGGGAACTTTCGTGGGGCCGGGCGGCGGAAGTACGGGCACGGGAACACTCGCGACCGGCACAAGAGGCGCGACCGGCGCGCCTGCCGGAGCAGCGGGCTTTGGAGGTATCGGAAGCATGACCGCGGCCGGTTCGGCAGGCGGCGGTGCTGGTGCGGGACCGGGTGGGGACAGAGCGGGACTGGGTGGAGACGGAGCGATCCCGGGATCGGGCGGCGCGATGTCAACCGGAACGATTGCGGCCGGCTCATCGTCGGATCAGGGCATTGCGGGCGTCGGCGGCAGGGCGGGAACCACACTGTCTGATGGAGAAATTCGTTTGGACAATCCCGTGCGCGGCGCGGGGGCGGCCGATGCCCGTTACGGTGCCGCCGGCCAACGGCCGGCGTCGGGGCAGGGGGCTACGAGTCGGTCTGCCGATGGCGGCCGCGGCGGTGCGGTCGGTGCGCTTCCCGGTCAGTGGCAGGAAAAGCCGCCGGGGACGAGCTCGACAGCCGCCGTTTCCGAGCATCAGGGGCAGCCCGGCGCGACCGAGCGGCATGCGTCGTCGCGCGCGAGGAATCGCCCCGATTGGGCCTTGCCCGAGGCCGGCCCGAAGAGCACGGGCATTGTTCGTCCGATCCGTGTCGAGCTGTACGCCGATCGCATGATCGTCGGCACCGGCACGGCCGCGAAGACGATTGCCCTGCCTGCGCGCACGGCGGCAGTGACCGATGAACTTGTGGCCGCCCTGTGGGCCCAAATGGATTCGTGGGGAATTGCCGGCAAGTCGGCACATTGGCGTCCGGTGCTTGCCGTCGAGGTTGCGCCGGGAGCCGACGGCCGCTATGCCGACCTGACGCGGATGCTCGAGGGCAGCGGCGTTGCCGTGGAGCGACGCGCCTCGGCAAGGGTCGAGGGCGGTTCGCTGCGATAAACAACATTCATCGGCGAGTCGGCTGCGGGCGACGAGGCCGGCTGCGCGTCAGATTCGCGCAAGGGAAGCGGTGCGATGCATCGGGCCGGCGAAAACGACGCGAAAGAGCGAATCGGTCGGTGGCCGATCGCGGCGGCAGGGAAGCGAACGCACTGATGGCACAAATACAGAACGAACACGAAGCGATCAACTCCGACTCGTTTGTCGATATCATTGCCAGCGTTGTCAGCGTGATGCTGATCATGGTGATGCTGATCGGCATGCGCATCCGCAGCGCGTCGATCGAAGAGTTGGCCGACGCCGGCGCGGAAGAATCGCATCGGGCATTGCAACAGGCCCTTGCATTGGAAGAGACCACCCGAAGCGAAACGATCGAGGCCGCCGGCCGCATTGCGGAAATCGAGCAATGGGCCCGCGCCCGGGCCGCGCACCGCGACGCGCTGGCGCTGACCGCTGCGGTGTTGCGTCGTCAACTGGAAGAGGATCGCAACCGGCTGGCGGGCGACGACCGCCGGCAATATGAACTGGCGCGGCGGCTCGAGGAAGGCCGCATCCGCCTGACGCGCCTGCGGCAACAGATCGATCAAGGGGCAAGTTTGCCGCAGCGCGAGATCGAATCGCTCGCTGTGTTTCCCACGCCGATCAGCCGTCGCGTGGAGGGGCCGGAAAAACACTTTCAACTTCGCTGGGGGCGGATCGTTGTGGTGCCGCTGCAACAACTCACCCGTGCGGCCGAAGAGGCGGCGCGACGCAAGGGGCTCGACCGCGACGGCCGATTGAGCGATGCGGTCGGACCGATCGGCGGATTCACGATGAAGTACTCGGTTCAATTGCGGCAACGCGACGCCGACGGATTGCCCAGCGGCGGGCCGGGGTGGACTGAATCGCGGTGCGAAATCTATCCAACTTCAGAGACGTTGGGCGAGACGGTGGACGAGGCGCTGGCGCCTGTTTCCGCATTCCGCGACGAATTGGCGTCGTGCAAGCCCGGCCGGCACACGATCACCCTTTGGGTTTATCCCGACAGTTTCGACGCCTTCCGCAAGGTGCGCGATGAGCTTTATCGTCTGCACTTTGCTGTCGCTGTTTGGCCGCTGCCCGACGACGCGCCGATCGCCGGTTCGTCCGATGGCGATCGCTCGGCCGCCCAATAATCCGCCGCACCGAAAACAGTTCCGCAACGATTGCGGAAGCGGCTGCCGGCGCAATGCAGCGGCCTTTTGCGTGCCGTTCCCGTTTGAACTGCTTTGCGTTTTCTGCGGCGTTATTTGGTCCCGCTTGTCCGCGTTTTATTGCGGCTATAGCCGTCTATTCGCGTTTCTTCGCGTCCGTTCGCGCTAATTCGCGTCCATTCGTGGTTTGTTGGATTTCTTGGCGTTTCTTCGCGTTCATTAGCGCTGATTTGCGTCCATTCGTGGTTTCTTATCTCTCTTCGCGTTGATTCGCGTTCATTGGCGGTTTCTTGTATTGCTTCGCGTTTCTTCGCGGTTCAGCACACGGCCGCGGCGGCGGCCTGCGGAGCGAATCGGGCCTCGGCGGCCGCCGTATCGAGTCGAATCGTGAAGGAGACGCCCCAGCGACCCTGCTGGTCGGCCGTGACGATCCAGTGCGGCATGACGACGGTCGATTGGTGGACGAGCTCGAAGCCGCCTTCGGACTGGCTGACGGTTTCGATCGGGAAGGTCCAGAATCGGGTGGGCCGCGAGCATTGAAGGACGACGCTGATTCCGAGCCATTGGTCGGTGAGGGTCAGTTGCGTTTGGTCGTCGAGGTCGAGTTTGCTGCCGAGGTGGCCCAAGCGGCGGCCGTCGGCGCCTGTGAAGAAGCGATCGTCGGCCCCGGCCGGCAGGCCGGCGAAGTTCCACTCGCACGCGAAATGCAGCGGGCATTCGGGCGGAAGGTTCTCGAGCAGGTAGGCAACCTCGATTACCGGACTGCCGGCATCGAGGGTGATCGCCTTGTTGATTCGCAGCGGCACGCCGCCGGCCGAACCGTCGCGACTGAGTTGTACTTGGACGCGATTGGGTTTGCGGCGGAGGCGGGCTTCGTACGGGGCATTGAGAAAATCCCCGCGTTGCGGCGCGGTTCCGCCGGCGATCGAATCGAGTGAGGCCTCGGCATCGAAGAACAGATCGATCAGACTCTTGCGGCGGTAGGCGTCGTATTGCAGTCGCTGATCGAGGCCGGCCTGTTTGAACACCACGCGATCGTGAATGCTGGCGCACGAGCCGTGATCGTGGCGCTCGCCTTGGCGGACCTTGGCATGATAGGCTTCCGGCTGGCGCGTGAAGCTGGCTCCCAGGTTGTGCGCGATGGAACGCACGTCGAGTTCGGTCAATTGTCCGCCCATCGACGGGGCGATAATCGCCAAGAGCTTGTCGTTGCTGAGACACACTTCCTGCCGGCCGTCGAAGTTGTAGTCGTCGGCTGCGGCATCGACCCAGGGGCCGAGCTTGCCGATCGCGCGATCGATCAGATTGTCGGCCGTGATCAGGTGATGGTAGATGGCGTTGCGGAGATGCGGCAGATAGATGCCGCCGAACGCTCCGTGCCACCAACCGCAGTTGCACTGGGCGCGATAGAGCGCTTGTTGGGCCTGTTCCAGATTTTGGTCCAAGGTGCCCGACTCCCAACGATCGTGCAGCCGACGGCTGACCATCATCATGCGCGCGTACATTTCGTCGGCTTCGGGATACTTGACGCGGAAATTGCGCCAAAACCCGCCGCGGACGAACTGCCGCAACGAGTGCCAACGCGGATCGTCGTGCATCTGATGCGCAAGGGTTTCGTACTCCGCCAGCCGTTGAACGGGCATCGCCCATTCGGTCATCTCGCGGTAGCTGCAATCGGGGATGTACACCTTTCCGGCCGGCGGCACGTGTTCGATGGTTTCGCTGAAGGTCGTCGTGTGGAGCCAATCGGCTTGGGCGCTCAGCGCGTCGAAGAAGCGGACCAGCCAGCCCTCTTCGTACACGTGTTTCTTGGTGTTCGGCCAGGTGCCGAACTTTTCGCCGTCATCGCCGAACACGGCCACGGCATTCGGATGACGGTGCGAAAGCTCGGCCAAATAGTCGATCGTGGCTTTCGGGTCGGCAAAGGGAATCAGGTAGCGCAGTCGCTCGCTGCCGGGGAAGACGGAGAGCACCCGGCCTTCATCTTCGGTCACCATGTAGCCGAACAGTCGGTCCTCTTCGACGCCGGCGCATTTGAAATGGAAGTCGTCGAGCACCGTGTACTCGATGCCCGCATCCACAACGTCGGCCGTAAAGCTTGATTCCCAAACACGTTCCGGCACCCACATTCCGCGGACTTCCGCCCCGAGCCGCTCTTTGAGCCAGCGGCGGTAGGCCAAGATCTGCCCGATCCGATCGCGCGAGGGGATCATCGCCAAGATTGGTTCGTAGAACGGGCCGCCGAGAATCTCGATGCGTCCCAGACGAACCAGTTCGGCCAACTGGTCCACATACTCCGGATGCCGCTGATCGAGCCACTCCATCAACGGCCCGCTGGTATGCAGCGCGATTTTCAGGTTCGGATAGCGGACGAATACGTCGAGGAAGGGGCGGTAGCTGTCAACATACGCCTGCTCGAACACATGATCGAAGTTGCCTACCGGCTGATGGTTATGAAGCGCGAGGATCAATCGGACGGGGTGACGCATGGCGGTGAGAAACGTTGAGGCTGGCTAGAGGGCTAATAGGGCAGTACGGAACAACGGCCGCAACAATACCGTTATCGTCACCTGTGCCGCAAACTATGCAGTTTATCTGGACGGATTATTTTACGGAACCATCAATCCCGCTGACGTTTGGGCCGCCCGAAAAATCCCGGCCGTGCAAGCGATGCCGCGTCCGTCGGTGATCGAGGGACGGATGCCTGTCGGCCCACGGAGAAACCGAACGGAACGGTGCGTTCGTTGCGATCGCTACGCTCCCCGTCGTTTACCAGGAGTGCCGCCCCGGTCGGCCGCTCCACTCGGGCCATGCCGCAGATAGTGTACCGCTCGTAACGATCAAGGCAAGTTGGCCGCCGTTGGGAATGGTCGGAGTTTTTCGGCCTCACGTCAGATTGCCCCTTTGTCCGGGCTCGCAGCAGCTTCGAAACAACCGGCCTACGGAGTTGCCTGTCGCCGTCGGGTCGCGAGGTTGGAACGAAACGGGGGGTGGATTGCAGTCGCGGCGATGGTCGCGCATTGCGACTATGGCGTGGTCGCAAGGCGCGACCATCTCGTTCGAATAGTCTTGGTGGGTCGAATTTCGATGATTGCGGCAAGTTGGGCAGCGCTGTGTGGTTGCGTGAAATATTCGGCTTCGTTGGGTTCTTGGCACGGCATTTGAAAGCCAGTAACAGGCCGCGTCGTATCACACACCGGCGCGGGGCAGGAGCACAACGACGAGGCGACGAGACTCCGAACGGGTTTGTCGCTTGCGAAGGCAAGGCGGGCGAGGCTGCCGACGGGACGGTTGCGTGTTCGAGTTGCAGCTCGACCGTTGGCAGGCGGTGGATGTGGCGGCGTGGTGGGGGCAGAGGATGGGAAATATTCCAATCGAACATTCTCGGAACGTCGAGGTCGCGGTTTTTTTGGCGGGTCGCAGCCTGCAAACCCAACTGAAGCGTTGGCAGGCAGGCACGACCAACGGGCGAGTTACGTATTCGCCGGCCGCCGGTGAGGTGGGCGTCGAACGGGCGCTGCGCCACGCACAGTTGGTGGTGATCGACGCTACGACGCAACCAAACCTGGCTGCCGACGTTTTTGCGCGCGCTGTGGAACATCTCGGGGCGTATGCCGTTTCGGTTTACACCGAGGAGATTCACGAGGGGCTGGAGTTCCTGGTTCGGCGTCACGGTTCGTGGTTGTTGTTCGGCCCGTTGCACGAAACCCAATGGCACGAGTTCTTCGCGCGGCTGGGGGCAGTGGCGGGGCGAAAGCATCATACGCGGTTTTCTCAGCGGCCGTTGCCCAGGCCGTATGAGGGTTCGATTACGTTGGGCGTGCAACAGGTGCGGCGTTTTCCCGGCGGTGTGCGCCGGCCGAAGTCGTCCGCATGAGAGAGAAACGAAAGGGAGGCAGCTTAGATGGAATCGATGTCCAAGCGATTGCGCCTGTTGAGCGATGACGAGCTTCTGGCTCTGTCGGAGGCGATCGACATCGAATTGGAGCGCCGGCTGGACTTTGCCGACGAGATTCCCGATTCGGCCCGTCGTCGCGCCGTCTTGCGGCAGCAAAGCTATCGTCGCGCGGTCGGTTCGCATGCGCCGCCGGTTGCGGCGACCGGTTTGGGCAAGCACCGCCGTCGTGCGGCGTGATGCCCGAGGGGGCTCCGGCGCGCCGACGTGGGCGGCCGCCGGAGGGTGAACCGAGGGGAACAGGAAAGGTCGAGTTGCTCGGGGCAGCGAGCGGAACGTGCTATGCGGTTTCGCGGATGCGAGTCGAACGGGCCGGCGATTGGGGTAGGGGGTCCGGCAGGTGCGACTTCGTCTTCCCTGGAACGGACAAGCACCGACCGCACGGCAACACACCGGGCGCTGGGCTTGCGATGGGAGCGTTGAGCACTTTTTGATCCTTCGAGGGAAATGCAAAGCTTAGTTCGCTATCGGCGTAAGAAGCAGACGTGCGCCGATCGAGCCGGCTGCATGGCCGTTGCAAGGATCAACAGTCAGGGGGTTGAAAGATGAAGACGACTCGGCAACCGACTCGTTCGAAGAAGCCTGTGCCGTTACGGATTTATCGCGGCGCCGACGAGCCGGAGCCGCGGAACGACGATGTTTTGCGCTTCGAGCAGCGAGACGAGCCGATCGTCTTTTCGATCGAGGATTACTGGGCTGGGCGCAACCGCGCCATGCGGTTGTCAGCCCGAGCCGCCGCCTGAAACGGCGGAAAGCCGGTGTCGGCCATCGTGCTGTACATCGGCAGAGTCTGCGGTCTTCGCAGGGGCGAGGCCGCGGCAGGATGACATCGGGCGGTTTCGGCCGACGGCGATTTGCGGCACGTCGTCGGCCGAAGCGGCGGGGTTGCGTTCACTCCTTTTGGATAACCACGACAAGGCAGCGTTAGAAAACCCTACCATGAGCACCATCTCGCGTTGGACAGCCGTTTTGAGCTTCAGTGGTTTCATTACGATGGCGTGTGTCATTGCGGCGCCGGTGGAAGGGGCCGGCTCGCCCGGTCCGACGGTTGCCGGTGTTCCGACCCATTGGATCAACTCGGAGGCGGCCGACGATCCGGTCGAGCAGTTCGTTGTTCGCAAGAGTCCTCCTTCGCAGGCCCGGCCGTCGGCTCCGGCGGCGGATCGGGGGGCGAGTGATGTTCGTCAAAGCGGCGACGCGGTCGGTGAATCCGCCGTCGCAACGGCCGACGCGACCGTCGGCGAAACGGTGGCCGCGAAGCGTTCGTCGGTTCGGGCGTCGGTAACGTGGAGGTCCGTCATTCCTTCGAGCGTTCTTTGGGCCGGCGCGGGCATGTGCGGCGCTTGTTTGGCTGGTTTGATCGGGTGGCAGTGGGTGCGATCTCGTCGCAGCCGAGACCTGCCCGAGGTTGCCGTGCTGAGCTTGGTCGCGTTTCAGCAGTCGAACAAGTCGGTGCCGCAGTCGGCTTCGTCGGCGGTGGGGCGCAGAGCGGCTTGAGCCGACTGGTCGGATCGATTTCGAAGACTGCGTGGGCATCTCGCCCAAGTGTGCGCGTGTGAATCGGTTCGGTGAGGGATCGAATGATGCGGGGCAGTTGCGTTGCCCGAGGGCAAGGACGGCGACGGGCGAACGCGGCGAATGGGCAATTGATCCAGTCGCCCGTTGATAGGCCGCCGGTGTGGGCGGATCGTTTTGAACAACTTCAAGCCCAACTTCCTCAGGTGCAGATGTGAACACCCCGAGCCAAGAAGAAAAGAACGTCGAGCTTTCGCTGCACGAAGAGCCGCAGCAGAAGCCTATTGCCGTGGTTACCCTTGACGAACTGCGCCGGCGCCAGTTGCGCGAAGCGAAGAAGGAAGCGTTTTGGGCCGGGCGCAACTTGGCGGCACGGCAATCGGCGCGTCGGGCCGCGTAGCAGTCCCTTGAGAAAGACGATTCGCGCGAATTCAGCCCGAGGATTTTGCGGAAAAGGTACTCGACCGCGAATCCGAGAATGACTCTTTCGACGGGCCGCTGAAAAGAACCGCAAAGGACGGAAAGAGGGGCAAAGGGCGACCGCACCCCCGGAAAGCCGCTTTGCCGCACCGGCGGCTGCTTTGGCAATCGTTTGGCACCATTTGGCGCGAAGTACTCATGGGGAGACTCGGTCCGTCGGGGCGGACCGCCGAGTCAGCGGCTTGGTCTTCTCTTCAGGCGACCGCGTTCGCGCTCTTGAGGGTCCGTGTGTTCTTTCCGCGGTGATGACTTTGCGTTTCTCGGAGCCAGATCGCTCCATTCCGGCCCGCGAAGAAACCCTGCTGCTGCGACCGCACAACGCCCTCCCAAGCGAGAACCTTCTCTATTATCTTCCGGTGAATCGTTGAGGCGGGCGATGCGGTGGATTGTCGCGGCGGTTCTGTTCTACCCTACGTTGCTCACCGGGGTGTATTTCGTCGCGTTGGCCGATGCATCGCCTGCCGTGCAGCAGGGTGCGTATGGAGTAGGCAAGGCTATCCAATTCGCCCTGCCGCTGCTTGTATTGGTTGTTCCGACACTCGGTCGATGGCGGGCGTTGCGAGTCGAGCATCCGCTGCCCAACCCAGTTGCCTTAAATTGGGGCGCGGCATTCGGATTGGCGGCCGGCGGGTTGATTTGGATCGGCGCCGTCGGTTGGTTCATTCCTTCCGGCTTACTGGTCGAGGCGGTTGGACCGTTGCGGACAAAGCTCGCCGGCTTCCAACTCGACTCGCCCGAACGGTTCATCGCGTTGGCCGTCTTCTACTCGCTTGTTCATTCCGGTTTGGAAGAGTATTACTGGCGGTGGTTCGCCTTCGCGTTGCTTCGTGGCGCGCTGAGCGAATTGTTTCCGCGGGCGACAACGGCGATGACCGTTGCGGCCGCCGGCTCGTCGATCGCCTTCGCACTGCATCATGTGATTGTGCTCGCCCAATACTTTGGCTGGGCCTCTCCGCTGACATGGTGTTTTTCGGCAGCCACGGCCCTTGGCGGAGCCTTTTGGGCGTGGCTGTACCACCGCAACGGCCGACTCTTTCCGGTGTGGCTCAGCCACGGGTTGGTCGATGCCGCCTTGTTCGCCGTGGGCTATCGACTCGTTTTCTCGACCTGATCGAGGACGGCCGAACGCCGTGTCGGTAGGTTTCGTCGTGGCGTTACGTCGCGGCCTTTCGTCGCGGCGTTACGCCGTGGCGGTCGGCGATTCGCTCAGTGCGAGCTCGTCGGCCGACGGCAGCGGCATCGAGGGAGTCGGGTTCGATTCTGCGGCGACTCCCGAGGTGAGGTTCGGTTGGGCGTCGCCATTCGAAGAGAGAGATGTCGCCTCGGCGGGCCGCTCGGTTGAAAGATGGTCTTCCGGTTGATCGGAGAGTTGATTCGACGGTTGCTCTGATGCGTGGGCCGTTCGATCGGCCGAGGCCGACTGATCCGGCTGGTCCTCTGCCGTCGTTTCGACCGGTTGCGACGAAACGATCTCGGTGGCCTCTTGGCGATGGCCGGCGATTTCTCCGCTGGCGGCCACCCAAATCTCGGCCAGTCCCGGCGGGCCATAGCCGAGAACGACGGCCGCCGCAAAACCGAGCACAAGATTCAAAACGATCACGACGAAGATCAGCAGCATGGGCGATTCTGTTTCGCGCTGTTCCGCGGCAAAGCAGGCGGTCGGCCGCCGTGCGATTGGCCGCGGCCTCGTTCATTATGTTCAATCACGTTCCACCCGCCAATGGACGCTACGCGATCTACATAAAACCACAAATGCCGCAATGGAGAGAATAACGGGGATGGCACGCAATCGCCCGCGTCGTTGCGACCGCGGCCGCTTTCGCAATCGTGCGGAACTGTTGGGCGTATTCCACCAACCGCGTTGCTACTCCGACGGCATGAACCAGAAAACATCAATGGCGCAATCGTCGTCCCTTGTCGATCAGAGAACCCGTCGTTCGCCGCACGAACGAATCGGTTTCTCGCCTCGTTGGAAATAACGAACATCTCGCCAAGAAAACATAGATTGCCGTTCGACGGATGCGGGCGATTAACTTATTGGGTGATCGAGGAGGGGCGGTGTTCCCGACCGGAACGAGCGGTTGTGGCCCGTCGTGGCGGCTCGTCGCCTCCGCGTGGCAAGGCCGAGGGGCCGATCGCAGAGGTGCTTGGTGGCGACGATCGGGCGGTTGGGTTTGGTTTCGGCTTGTCGGGTCGCTACAGCCGCGATGATCGGCACAACCGGAACGCCGCGCGCATCGGATGGCACCGCGGGCAACGGCGAAAACCCTTGGTCAGTGCGGCGGTGCGCCGGGTCACTGGGAGGCGGGGCGCAAGGGAGGATCGGCCTCGGGCCGGTGCGCAGCGGCCGGCGACGAGTGATCGGCATCGAACACGTCGGCCGCACTGAGGGCGTGCCAGTTGTACGCTTGGTGCAATGCCCGGCAAACTTCCATGACCAGTTGCGGCAGCGAGAGCGGCTTGGGCAACACGGAATCGGCTCGCGCTTGGCGGGCCTGTTCGATCAGGGCGTCGTCGAGTCGGGCGGACATCAAGATGCACGGCAGCAGGGCGCGAAACTGTTTGACTTGCCGGATGGTCTCCAGCCCGGTGAGTTTCGGCATATGCATGTCGAGGAGGACGACGTGGACGGTTTCGTGTTGGACGATGCGGATCGCCTCTTCGCCGTCACCGGCCAGCAGGGCTTGAAACCCGCGCGGTTCGAGCACGTCGCGCACTGTCTCGCGCAAGTTCGCGTCGTCGTCGGTCACCAATAACCGTGGAGCCTCGACCCACATCGGCCGGACCTCCCAAAAATAGTTCCCCGCCCTTGCGAAAGCGGCCGCGGGGCAGCGAAGCGGCTTCTTTGCGTGTTGTCCCCGCTGGAATCGCTTTCCATTCGCTGCGGTGTTTCGATGCGTCGAAAATGCCCTTGTGACGGCAGCCCGACGAACCGTTCCCTGCCGTCTGATCTGAACGGCACGCGGTCTCGTTGTGCTATTCTATCTCTCCGTTGTCTGCAACTCCGATACCAAAAAATGGCAGATAACGCTGTTGCCTGCTGTCGCGCTGCGGTCGGTGACTATAAGCGTTTTCCCTGCAATACCTTACAGTGCAGCACTGTTGCCGGTGCCTGGCTTGCCGCGACGGGGGGGCCAGTGGCGGACTGGCCGGTTTGGGCAGACAAGTCGGGCGGAATCAGCACCATAATGGCAGGAAAGGACGGTTGGAGCCGGACTCCGGCGGCCGCCTTCGTCGGGCGGGGCATTGCGGCTGCCGTCGGCCTTTCCGGGGGACTTTCGGGGCCAAAAGTTTTTTGGCAGCCCGTTGAAAAACACGATTCCCGCGAGCTCCGGCCGCGAATTCTGCGGAAGACTCGCGCGTCCGCGAATCCAAGAACGAGTTCTTCAACAGGCCGTTCGGGGCCGGCGACTTTGCAATCCAGAGGAACTTCGAGGTCGTTGTCTGGTTCAATTCCGTAGAAGGCTGCGTTGAGTTGCCGAGGTTGCCTCAGCGAATCGCGCGGGCGAGTGTGTGGTGCGCGATCAAGAGGGGCGGTGTTGTCGAGTGGGCGACTCATCTCGGCTTTCGCCGAAATCAATTTTGCGCTGGGACATCATCGGACGGCAGGGGAAGCGGCACGGCGGCCGCGCGACGAAGTGCCGGGCGGTTGTTGTTTCCGGTTCTTTGATAATGTAGTTGCGGCAGAGTGCGCACCGACCGCCGAGACGCGGCGGCGGAGAGCGTCGGTGCGCGGCGAGAGCGTTGGCGGATCGGCCGGTGGCGCAGTCGTTGCGATTGAACAGGCCGAGACAACAAGGGCGGCGGGAACGATGGGGAGTGGTTTTTGACACGGGTCTGGCGTACACTGAACGAAGCCGAAATAAGGCCCGATCTGAGAAAATCCTTCCCTTTGGCCGGCGGCACGCCGGCGACCGCAAGGCTGTTGGTTGCTCGTCCCGCGGGGCGAGCGTTCTCGGCGTTACGAGGTAACCGGTGGTTGTCAGCGAGTCATCCGCGCGGCGCTACGCGTTGGATCCCGACGTGCGACTGATGCTCGAAGTTCGCGAAGGCAGCGCGGCCGCCTTCGAGGAACTGGTTGCGCGCTATCAAGACCGCTTGGTGACCGTGTTAGAGCATGTGGTGGGCGACCGCGATCAGGCGGAAGACCTCGCCCAGGATGTGTTCTTGCGGATGTACCGCGCCCGAAAAACCTACCAACCGACAGCCAAGTTCGCCACGTGGCTGTTCACCATTGCCAACAACCTGGCGCTGAATGCCGTGCGGAGTCGGTCGCGACGGCGCGAGCATCAGGTTCCGCTTCGCGATAGCGGGCCGATGGCCGTCGCTTCGCCGGGCCACGGGATCGTCGCCGGTAGCGGTTTCATGCCGGCGCGGCGGATCGATAAGGCCGAAATGCGGCAGGTCGTCCGCCGCGCATTGGAGAACCTCAACGAGCGGCAACGGATGGCCGTGCTGCTCAATAAGTTCGAGGGAATGAGCTACATCGACATTGCTCAGACGCTCGGGCTGACCGAGCCGGCGGTCAAGTCGTTGCTGGCCCGGGCGCGGAGCAACCTCCGCGAAATGCTGGAGCCTTATTTGATGCAGGGCCGTGTTCCGGCGTCGGCGGCCGGACTGCCCGATGAATTAGATGCACACAATGCCGCCGCGGATGATTCCCAAGCGGCTGCCGAGCCGATGGCAAATAGCAGCGACGCGGAAGACGACGAATACAACGAGAACAACAAAAACAAGCACGGGTGAATCGGCGAATGCGCCGCGGAAGGCGGCCGATCCGATCGATCGGGCGAATCGATTGATCGATCAGTGTCGATCGGCGGGTGTCGATCGGCGGGCGTTGATCGATTGGTGTTGATCGATTGGTGTTGATCGATTGGTGTTGATCGATTGGGGCGTGGACGGATAAAACGGTGATCCCTAAACACGGCCGCGAACAACGGAAAGCGGTTCAGAGGGGATTGGGCGCAAGAACGCCGCTTTGCTGCGTCAGCGGACGCTTCGGCAATTGTGTGGGAATTTTTGGGCCGGCCGCGGGTCGGTCATGGTGCGGTGCCGTTTGGGGCCTTGGCGGCCCGCGGCGGTTCGGCTGGGTGAAGACATGTCGGAACCGGTAATCGATCGCGAGCGGTTGCACGAGGAGCTGACGGCTTACCTCGATGGCGAACTCGACACCGAGTCGAGTCGTCGGATCGAGGAGCTGATGGCTCGCGATCCGCGCGTTCGAGCGATGATGGCCGAATTGGACGGCACCTGGCGGCTTCTCGACGCGCTCGACTCGGCCGTCGTGGACGATCGCTTCACGAGAACGACGTTGGAAATGGCGGCTCAGGCCGCGGCCGAGGAACTGAAGAGCGAAGAGACGGTTCCGCCACGGCGCCGCAGGCTGGCGCTTTTGGGATGGGTGGGCGGCTTGTTGTTGGCTGTCGGAATGGGATTGGTCGCGGCTGCGATGATCCGCTCCGATCCAGATCGAGAGCTTCTCGAGCAACTGCCGATCATCGAGAACCTCGACTACTACACGGTGATCGACGACGTTGAGTTTTTGCGGTTGCTTGTCGAGGCCGACTTATTCACCAACGAGGAACGCGCTTCGCCATGAATGCCGTGGGTGCTTTTGCCGCTGTGCGCCGTGGGCGGACCGGCCCACAGGCCGAACCGTCTGCGCGGCGGCGCGCGCTGCGGTGGGCCGCGGCTGCGGTGTTGCTGTTGGTTTTCGCCGGGGCCGACGAAGGACTGGAACAACGGCGGGCGCGGGTGGCCGCGATGTCGCCCGAGGAGAAGGCGGCCTTGCAGGCGCGCTGGGAACGCTATCAGCGGCTTCCGCCGGCCGAACGACAACGGATTGCGCAGTTGCATGCGGCGATCGAGGCCGACCCGCAAGCGGAACGGCTGCGCGGGGCGATGCGGCGTTATGTGGAATGGCTGGGCAAGCAGCCGCCGTATGTTCGCGGGCAGTTGGTGGAAATGCCCGTGGCCGAACGGGTTCGCGCCTTGCGGAAGTTGGCGGCCGATGTGTCGCCGGAGGATCGCCGCAAGGCGGTCGAATGGCTCGATCAACAGGTGGCGGTTCTCGAGGCGAAGGCGGCGCAGGCCATCCCCGGCGATCGCCGGCAGTTCTTGGCGCGGATGCCCGCCGAACAGCGGCGACGCTTTTGGGTGTTGATGCTGCTGGAGCGTTCGCGGCACGGCGACTTGGCGAAGATCTTTCCGATCGATCCCTCGGCCTTGGCCGAGCTGCGCGGCCGGCTTTCGCCCGAAGGGCGCCGTCGCTTGGAAAACGAAACGCCCGAAGATCAGCTTGAAATCGTCTTCCAGTGGATTCGCACCGAATTCGGTTGGCAGTGGGGGCGAGGCCGGGTGTTTCCGCAAGTGGACGAAGACCGTTTGATCGAGTTCTTCGAGAAAGAGATAACGCCGGAACAACGCGACTACCTGTTGAACCTGTCGGGCGAGGAAATGCAGCGCGAGTTGCGGAAGATGTATTTCGCGCGGATGCGTCCCAGCGGTTCGATGTTCGAACCGGAACAGCCGGGCCACGGCAAACGGCCCTCCGGCGGGTCGCGGGGAGAGGGCCCGCCGCGACCGGAAGATGGCCCTGCGCGATTCGGTGATGGTTCGGGGCGAACAAGCGCCGGCCCGCCGCACGGGGACGGACGCGGGGGCAGCGGCGATTCGCGGCCTGAAGGGCGAGGCGGCCCGCCCGGCTCGCCTTGGCCCGGGGCCAAACCAAACGGTTCGGGGGCCGCCCCTTTGATTCAACCGCCTCCTTTCCCCCCGGCCGTGCCAACAGAACGGCCGGAACGCCGACGCGAACGGCCCGAAAACGGTCGGCCCGAGGCTTCCCGCCCTTCAGCGGAGCAAGGCCCGGCTCCCGCAGCCGACCGCACGTCGTTGCCGCGACGCTGAGCCGTTTCGGCAACGCGAGGCCGGCCGCTATTTGGGCTTCGCAGCCGCTTGCCGCTTGGGCCGGCTGCCGGGCGCTTGCCGCGCAGGCCGGTTTTCGGGCGCTTGCCGCGCAGGCCCGCCTTTCCCGTGGCCTTGCCGAACAGCCGTTTCTTTGTGCGAAATAACGTGGCGGTTCGGTTGCCGGCACACGGCGTCCGGGGCGCGACATCGAGTCGTTCGACAGGGCGCGGCGGGTCGTTGTCGGCTTCGGTCGGAGTCGTTTTCCGGCCCGATGGTCGGCCTCGGGCCTTGTTTCCGCATAATCTCGGCTCGAAGAAGCTGACAGGCACGTAAGCGGAACGTACAATTGAACATGGATTCGGAGAGCGAGGCCTCTTCGTCGGTCGGACTACTGGAACAGCCTGCCGGCTCTTGAATCGGTCCGCTCAATAACGACAGTGGCCGCAAGCAGCCCGAAGCGGCCTGATCGGTTGTTGTCTTCGCCAGGACGGCATTCCGTGTTCCGCGGTTTCATTGAAGCACCGTGACGCCCACTCTCTTTCACATCGCCTGTACGACGTGCAAGGCCAGGCTCGCGGTGCGCGACGCGGCGGCGATCGGCGCGATTCTCGAGTGCCCCAAGTGCGGAAGTTTTGTCGAGGTTGTACCACCGGCCGGTTGGTCGCCGTCTGTCGCGGTTGACGAATCGGCATCGGCCAAACAACCGGCGAAGTCGGCATCATCAATAGATTCTGCGGTGCGATTCGAAAAGCCGTCGCCGGCTTCGGCCGATGACGGGCGGAAGGCGCCCTTGCCCAACGCGAATGCGGCCGCGTCGCCATCGACTTCGGTGCCGACGGTATCCGTGCCGGCCTCGGCGCCGCCATCAATGCCGCCGCGAGCCGCGGTTCCGCCTTCGGTGTCGGCGGTGGCGCCGTCGATTGTCGCGACCACGGCCTCAGCCGTTGGAACAGCGCCCCAGTCAGCGGCAGGTTCGTTGTCGGGTGTGCCCGGAACACCGACTCAGTCGATGCCGGTTCAACCGCCGCCGGCCGCTCCGTTGCCGCCGGGTCGCATGCCGCCGGCGCCGGCGTTGTCCTCGGCGGCGCCGCCGGCGCCGCCCGTTTCCCCGCCCCCGGCTGCTCCGCCGCGTGCCGATTCGCTTCCTGCTGCTCCGTCGTGCTCGGCGAGTGCCGCGGCCGCCGGTGCGGTGGGCGAAGCGAGCGGGGGTGGCGTCGGGGCGACTTCCTTCGCCGCGCGATTCTCAGCCGCGTGGAGCCGAGCCATCGAGTCGCTTGCGCGCCTGTCGTCGATTCATTGGGCGATGATTGCCGGCTCGGTCGCCTTGCTGGGGGTGGCGATTGGGTTGGTCTCGCTCCGTTCGCAGCGCACGGCGGAACCGGAATCGGGGCCGACGCAGTCCGCGGCCGCCGATGCGAATGCCGCAGGCGAATCCTCGGCCTCGCCAGATGCTTCGACGAACAGCGCAGCCGCGGCGCGTACAGCCGCTGGCCCCGACATGCGCTACATCCCGCCGGGCTCGGTCTTGGTGGTCGCATTCCGGCCCGGCCATGGGTTGGAGCAGTGGGTTTCCCGACCGCCGATGGACCTTTGGGCTGACGCTTGGCGCGATGTGTGCGAGGCGGCCGTCAAGGGGCTTGGACTAAGGTGGGATTCGATCGCGCGAATGACGTTTGCGTCCACGTCGGCGGCTGCCGGCGCTTGGCCGGCGCGGAGCGTGGTGTTGATCGAGCTGGTTGAAGGCCAGAACGCCGCGGCCCTTGAGTTGGCCGGTCGGTCTTCGTCGCTGCGCGTCGGTTCGGCGTCGTGTCGCGAGGGGATTGGCTCCGCTTGGCCGCATCCGGTGGCGGTGGTTGGTCCGCGGATTTTGGTGACGGGCGGCGCCGAGGCAATGGCGTTGCTTTCGGCCGGGGGCAGCGAATCGGCCGCTTGGGCCGAGTGGTTCCGCGGCGCCGAGGCCGGCGACTCCGTACTGGCGTATATCGATCTTCAGGCGCATCGGCAGGCTGGTCGGCCGATGCCGCAGCGGGTGTTCGATCTTTGGCCCGACGGCAAGCAGCCGTGGCATGTGGTTTGCGATGCGCCGCTCGATTTCTGCGTCGCGGTGGAAAGCGGAGCCCGCGCTCGTGTCGCACTCCGTTATGCCACCGAAAGCGAGGCGCAGCGTGCGATGGCCGCGGCTCAGGAACTGCAACGGGCGTCGGAAGCGGCGACGGCTCGGCTCTTGGCGTCGATCGACCGACGGGTGAAGGACGGCTCGCTTGGGTCGGAGGCGGCCCAGGCGTACACGTCGCTCGTCGAACAAGCCCGACGCATGGCGGCCGATGCCGAGATCGAGCGTCGCGAGACGCAGGTTCGCGTGGCGCTGCCGTTGAACATGCCGCTGGGCGCGTTGGCTTCGGCCTTGGGCGCAGCGGCCGCTGCGATGACCGACGATCACTTTGCCGCGGGGCAACAGGCCGACCAGGCCGTGCTTGCGAAGATTGCGGCGGCAGTGGCGGCATACGAGAAAGCCGAAAAAGCGGCGGTTTCCGGAGCGTTGGGCGGTACCCTGCTGCCGCCCGAAACCCGCTTGAGCTGGCTGGCGGGCATTTTGCCGCAGATGGGTCATGCCGATTGGCGCAGCCGGCTCGAACCGGGGCTGGCGTGGAACAGCCCGCACAACAAGCCGATCGCCGGTCGGGAGTTGCCCGAGGTGGTCAATCCGCTGTTCGGGCCGGCCGTGACGGCGGCGGGCTTCCCGGTAACGCATTACGTTGGGCTGGCCGGTGTGGGCGAGGATGCGGCGCTGTTGCCGAAAGACTCGCCTCGGGCGGGCGTGTTCGGCTACAACCGTTCGACGCGGATCGAGGAGATTCGCGACGGGGCGTCGAATACGATTGCGCTGATGGGCGTGCGCGACGATTTAGGCCCTTGGGCGGCCGGCGGGCGCGGCACCGTCCGCGCGCTGACGCAGCGGCCCTACATCAATGGGCCCGACGGATTCGGCAGCGGACTGCCCAACGGAATGTCGGTGGCGATGGCCGATGGTTCGGTGCGGTTTCTCTCGGCCGATGTCGATCCGCAGATCGTCGAGCAACTGGCGACGATCAACGGCGGCGAACCGGTAACGGCCGAGGTTTGGCAGCCGCGTCCGACCAAGGCGCCGCCGCGGCCCGATCAACCGGCCGAGGGCCCGGCTGCACCGACCGCGCCTCCCAAGCCGACTGAACCGGTGATCGAATTAGGGCCGAACGCCATTCCGCGTTTGCCCGCGACGGTTTCGCGGCTGACCCGTGCCGAGGTCGATCAACGGCTGGCATTGCGGCTCGAACGACTGGAATGGGAGCAGATCAGCCTGTTGCGCGCGGTGGAATTGCTCTCGCAGATGGCGGCGGTGCCCGTTTCGCTCGATCCTTCGGCGCTGGAATCCCGTTCCCTTTCGCCGTTCGAGCCGATCCGCGTGAGTGTGGCGAAAAGAACGCTGGGCGACGCGCTCGACGCGGCGGCCGAGCAGTGCCGTTTGTCGGCCGTTCGCGGGGATCACGGCGTTTGGATCACGCTGCCCGACGACGAGCGGCGCACCCTTCGCGATTGGGAGCACTCGGTGGCCGACCTAGCCGGGGCGATCGACTTGCCCAAACTGATCGAACGATTCGTCGCGCCCGAGTCGTGGGAGAAGCAGGGCGGGCGCGGCACGCTGCGATTCGATGCCGGCACGCTCCGCGCGCGGCAGACGGCCGACGTGTGGCGGCAAACGGTGTATTTCGTCGAACGGCTTCGCGCCGCCCGTGGCCGACCGTTGAAGACCGAGATCGATCCTCAGTTGCTGCCGTTGCAGACGCGGCGCCAGCGTGCGGCCGAGGCATTGCAGCGGCCCGTGACGGCCAACTTCCGCGACGCACCGCTGGCCGAGATTATCGCCTATTTGGAAGAGGCCGCGCAAACGGCGCTGCTGCTCGACGGTCCGGCGTTGGCCGAGGCCGGCCGCAGCCCGGCCGATTCGGCCTCGTTGGCCGTAGCGAAGGCGCCCCTGGCCGAGGCGCTGGAGGCCCTGCTTCGCCCGCTCGGGTTGACCGTTGTGCCGCTCGATGCCGAGGTGTTGCAGATTTCGACGCCGCGGGCTTCGGCCGCCCGCATGCACGTCGAGTTCTATCGCGCCAATCGCCCGTTGAACCGGCCCGACGAGCTCGGTCAACTGCTTGGGCGGATCAAACGCGAGGCCGCGCCGACCACCTGGAGCGAAATGGGCGGATCAGCGGCGATCTTTTTCGATCAGCCGTCGGGCTGCTTCATCGTGCTGCAATCGCCGGCGGCCCACGCGGCAATCGAGCGCATCTTGGCCGAGTGACCGAAGCCGGTGGGCGAAGAGCGTCCGCCGGCAGATCAAGGCGGTTGATGAACGGGCCGACTGCTGCGGGCTGAATTCCCGCCGGCGTAGCGGGCCAACGCCGCCGGCCGCGACTGCCGCGGCAACGATCGGTGCGATTACGATGCCGACTGCGGCGGCGAATCCGGCGGCGCCGCCGGCTGTGTCTCGTCGATGCGGCGAATGACGGTGAACTCGTCGATGGTAACCCACGTGAGTTCGCCGTCGGCCTTCGCCAGCACGATCACATCGCTGAACACCTTGTCGTCCCAATTGCGGCGGAAATGTTCGCCGTGCCGCTTCCGCTCGGTGCGCACCACGCGGCCGCGCGTGATCGTCTTCCACTGTTTCATGCCGACGGTAACCAGATGTTCCACCTCGATCTGGTCGCCGGGCGCCAGGGTGGAAAATACGCGATAGACATCCGCCGCTGTTTCCGCCGTCATCGTATTCCTTTCGACATCTTTCCCATGATCGATTCGTGCCGGCCGCTCATTGCCCGGCCGATCGCGACAGAGCGATCAACAGCCCCAATCCGAAGATGACGACAACCGCCACGGCGATCGACCATTGCATCCAAAGCCGCCCAATGCGCTGCTCGCGACGGAGCTGCTCCTCTTCTTTCGCTTTGCGGTACTCGAGGCTGTCTTCCCAACGGAGCCGGAAGGCGACTTGGCAATAGGGACACATGGCGTCTTGGCCGAGCATTTCGCGCGGGGTTTCCAGCACATGCCCCGACGGACAAACCAGATGAGCCAAGGCGACCGGTTCGCGCGTGTCGGCGGGCACAAATGCCGGCGCTTGTTCGGCCGCTTGGTTTGCCGCTGCCGCACCGCCCCCTGCCGCGGCCGGCCCGAAGGCCGGGAATGCCTCGCCCAAGTTCGGACCTTGTGCCGCCCCCGACGGCGCGGCCGGCGTTTGCGACCAGGCCGTCTCGACCGGACTCGGCGGTTGAGCGGGCTCGGGTGTTGCGGGAACCAACGGGGGCGGAATGATCAACTGAACGCCGCACAACGGACACACGCACAGTTGCCCCGCCTGTGATTCTTCGGCCTGCAACAGATGCCCTTGAGGGCACATGAACTGGTACGCCATCGGCTGTCTCAGCTTTTCGATGCTTTTTCGTTTTTTCGGGCGAACGACCCGGGGGATCGTCGAACCGCCGCTTTTGTCGGAAACGCAAACCCAACGCCGCAACGACGACCATCGGCGGCGAACGCCCTCCGACGGGTCGGCATCGCTCAACCGCGATCCTTCAAAGGGAATGCAGCGGTTGGTTGCGGTTCCACGCGCGCGATCCGATGAAACGGCTCATCTTCCATTCTGCTTGATCTGCCCCTTTTCGTCCACATTGTTCCTTCCGCGATCAGAGGGTCGCGCACCGGGCCGCCGTGCCGGCGGGGACCATTCCCACGACGGGGGCTTGCCCCGGGCAGATTGGCTGCGCCACTTGTCACCACTCGTCGTTTGGGGGGCGTCCTCCCAGGCCGGTCGTTCGACCGCGATTGCTCGGTTCCGGTGGGGCGGCCGTCATTTCCGGCGGGCGGCGCACCGGGGGGTGCGGCTGAAATCCTGTGGCGCGACAGTGGGGGAGTTGGGTAAAAAGGGG
>CAZVZX010000025.1:0-73750 GCA_964631235.1 uncultured Planctomycetaceae bacterium
GACGGATGGTTGGCAGGCTGCCGGATCGTTGCTGAGGATCGAGCAATAAGCATCGCCACTCGATCACTTCTAGCCCACCGCCCTTTTGACTCACCACCTCCAGTCCGCGGATGCATTCCCGTTTCCGCGTGCGACCACCGGTTTTCCCCGTCGATCGGCGACAACGGCCTGGAAATCGCCAAGTTTTTGCAGTCGTGTGCCCCAGGCTTTTGCCGGGGCTCGCAGAAACGGGATTGCACCCTCGCGGGGCGGAGAAGTGAACGTCCGTCGCCCTCGACGACGCGACGCGATTGAAGAGCCGACGCGCTGCATCGGGCGATGCCGGAACGCGGCGACACTTGTGGGCCGCGGGATGGTCGGCGTTTGCCCTCGGGTTGGTCAGCGCCGCTGAGTTGGTCAGCGCCGCGTGCTGCCCGGCGGCGGCATGCGGCCCACAAGGGGGACATCGGCGGCCACGACGCACACCTCGACGCGACGATCGCTTTGTCGCGGGTCGCCCGCCAAGGTCGCGTTGCCGCCGTGCGGCCACTGGGCGCCCAGCCCGATGATGCTCAGCCGATCTTCGCTCAAGCCGGCTTCGCGGAGGCAGTCGGCCACGGCCAGCGCCCGGGCGGCACTGAGGTGCAGATTCGTCGGCGATTCGTCTCGCAGGGGGCGGCCGGCAACTGGCCGCGAATCGGTGTGCCCGACCACAACCACGCGCAGATCGCTCAGTTCGGGCGACTGCAACGCCCGGGCGAGGTTGCGCAGCGATTGCACCGCGCCGGCCTTCAGCTCCGTTCGGCCGCTGTCGAACATTACATCGGTTTCGAGCTTGCCCACGGCCGTCGCTCGATCGAAGCGGACCGCGGAAACGCGCTGCGAAAGCGATTCGAGCTGGCCCAGCGTTCGGGGCGAAGGCGGCGGCTGCTCCGTCGGCGTCCAACCGGCCAACTGTTGCTGAACCAGTTCGCGTTCGCGCTGATAGGCCGCTAGAAGCAATTGGTGATGTTGCGCCTCGGTTTCCTTTTGTGCGAGCATCGCTTCGGTTCGCGCCAGTTCATCGACCACCTTGCGGCTGTGCGTGCGAAGGTTCTCGATTTCCGTCGTCTGCGCCCGAGCTTGCGCCAGCAGCGCGCGGTTTTCCGACTCTAATTCGGTCAAGCGAGTGGTCGAGGCGCAGCCGCCGAATCCCAACAGCACGAGCAAGCCGAGAAGAAGACGACACGAAACGAGAGCGGCCGAAGCGGGTCGGCCCATGTGCCGGTGCGACTGCGGGCGCATAAGCAAGCCGGCGGCCGATGCAGCCGAGCGATCGTCGGTATGGATTCTGCGCGGTTTCATTGATCGCCCCTCGACTAACGGCATTCTCGTGCCGGCACGCGGGGGTCCAATGGTTTCGACAAATCGGCGCCCGCGGGCGCAATCCTGTTCGGATGATCGCTCGGAGCAGATCATTCGTTGCGGGTAGATAGCAAACTCAGGCGTTCAAGACAAGACCGCCTCGACCGCAAAAAAACGACAGCTGCGTCGAACGCCGCGAGGATTCCAACAACCCGCAGTCGCATGGGGACGTCATCATTTATCCGTGCCCCCCTGCCGACAACAATTGGCGACTTCCGCGCGCTGAGGCAACGTAACGCAATGCGGCATCTATTCACAAAGAGGCCGGCGCAGAACGACACGAGAGGACAGGGCGAGGCGCACGGGCGCGCGTCGGCGGCCAGCTTGCGATTGCAGGGGTTCTTTTCTTCGAGCCGCCCGTCGTTGGTTACTCAGTTCTTTACGCCCAAATTCGATTCGATTTGCCGAGCCTTATTGCTGACTCCCCAGAATTCGTTGGCGGGTTCCGAGGTACGGAAATCGCGGGGCAGTTCGAGCATCGGGTCGTGTTCGTATTTCGGGCCACCGAAATCCCACGACTTGCACCCGCACACCCCCAAACAGAGCATCAGCCCGACTAGGGCGATGCCGCACCCGGAACGCAGCACGGCTCCAAGCGTCGATGAGCAGCGGTTCATGGCATACACCTGCACGCCTCGTGCCCGATGAAAGCGGGGCGGAGTGTCGCAGATTAGCCCGATTGCGTCCAGAGCAATTTTTGTAGAATCTCGACGAAAATACGAGCATACGGCTGTCGGCGGTTCCCGGCGGTGGCTTGGCGGTGGCTCGACGGTCAGGTCCGATCGCCTCTGCCAATCGATCCCCCGCATCCGCACGATTTGCGTTCGAAGCAATCGAAAGCGTTTCCGCGTCGGCGCGGTCGGTTTCGAGGGAGCTTGGGCAAACCGGACAAGGTCGGTTCAGCCTCTCCGATCGCGATGGGAGACGCGGAAGAACAGACGTTCGCGGCAACACGGCTGGCGGCTCGGCGGGAAAGAGCACCGCGTTCGCCGATAGTGCTTCAGCCCCATGCGGGCCAACAGTTTGCGTCGGCCGTTGGCCGCGCGTGCTGCCGTCGGCCGCTCGGTGGGAGGGCGATGTTGCACGATTCCTTTAATACCTTGACCGGGGGAATAGCTTCCGATAGATTGCGCGATGGGTTGGCGTGCGCCGGGTGGGGTTGATCGCTGGGGCCGATGCAAGCGGCCGTGGTCGTTGTGCAACGGAAGTCGTTGCCGCCATGGATTTTCGGCGGCAGGTTCGCCGGACGATCGTTGTTCGGCTCTCGTTGCGGTTTGCCCGCGCGCGGCGGCTCTCTGACTCGAAAACTCCGTAAATCTTGGACCGATAGTCTTGAGATTGGTTAGGCGCTGCTCCTGATCGCCGGAACAGCATAAACCGCGGGACGTTAGACGTTGTGTGCCGAAGGTTCGGCCTTCGTCGAGCGACCGCGTTGCTAAGTTGTTCTGAGTTTCAGCGAATCGAGCTGTCTGTGGTTCGGCCCGTCGCGACGGAACCGACCGGGTGCAGGCGGTTGCCTTTCCAACGCAAGGATCAGTTGACGAACCGATGGAAGAAGTTCTCTCACGAGTGGGCGATGCCGTCAGCGGGTTTTTCGGCTCGTTGGCGCAAGGTGTCGAGCGAGTGGTGACGAGCCTGTTCGGCTCGGCCAATGCTCGCCTATTGCGCAAGTTGCAGCCGTTGGTGGCCGCCATCAATGGCTTAGAGTCGCGTTATCAGGCGATGACCGACGCCGAGCTTCGCGAGCAAACCGAGAAGTTTCGCAAACGGCTGGCGGCCGGCGAAACGCTCGACGATCTGTTGGTCGAGGCGTTCGCCGTGTGCCGCGAGGCCGGCCGGCGCGTGCTGGGCATGAGGCACTACGACGTCCAATTGTTGGGCGGCATGGTGCTGCACCGCGGCGCGATCGCCGAAATGGTGACCGGCGAAGGAAAGACGCTGGTGGCCACCTTGCCCGCCTATCTCAATGCACTCGAGGGCAAGGGCGTACACGTGGTGACCGTCAACGACTATCTGGCCCGCCGCGACATGGAGTGGATGGGCCCGCTCTATATGTCGCTGGGGTTGACCGTCGGGGCGATTCAGGCCGACATGGAGGCCGGTGCGCGCCAGCGGGCCTACGAATGCGACATCACCTACGGGACGAACAACGAATTCGGGTTCGACTACCTGCGCGATAATATGCGCCCGGCGCGAAAGGGCGACAAGCGCTATCCGAAGCAGTACCAACAGGTGCAAGGTCGGCTGCATTACGCGATCATCGACGAGGTGGACAACATCCTCATCGACGAAGCCCGAACCCCGTTGATCATCGCCGGCCCGGCCCACGACGACGTGAGCCGCTATCTCGAAGCCGACCGCATCGCCCGTCAGTTGCGCAAGGGCGTCCACTTCGAGGTGAACGAGAAGGATCATAGCTGCCATCTGAACGACGAGGGGGTACGGGCCGCGGAGCGTCTGGCCGGGGTCGAAAGCTTTTACACGGCCGGACACATGGAATGGCCCCACCTGATCGACAACGCCTTGAAGGCGCATCACCTTTACAAGCGCGACGTGAATTACATCGTCGATTCCAAGGGCGAGGTGGTGATCGTCGATGAGTTCACCGGCCGATTGATGCCCGGTCGCCACTGGTCCGACGGGTTGCATCAAGCCGTCGAGGCCAAAGAAGGGGTGAAGATCAAGGAAGAGAATCAAACCCTGGCCACGATCACGCTGCAAAACTTCTTCAAGCTCTACGACAAGATCTGCGGCATGACCGGCACGGCCATGACCGAAGCGGCCGAGTTCTGGAAGATCTACAAGCTCGATGTGGTGGCCATTCCCACCAATCGCCCGCTGAAGCGCATCAATCATCCCGACGTCGTCTTCCGCACCGAGCGCGAGAAATACCAAGCGATCGTCGATGAAATCGAACGGATGAACAAGTGGGACATACTCGTCAACCACAAGGGCGAGGAATATCTCGGGCGAATCGTCCGCGAGGACGACCGCGTGGTGGAGTTCCGCGGCCGCGACGAACAGACCGTCGATGTGATCGAGAAGTCGAAAATCAAGGAGATTCAGCGGCGCGGGCGGCCGATTCTCGTCGGCACCGTGTCGATCGAACGAAGCGAGTTGCTTTCGCGGATGCTCGAAGCGCGGGGCATCGAGCACCAAGTGCTTAACGCCAAGTATCACCAGCGCGAGGCGGAAATCATCGCCCAGGCCGGGCGGAAAGGCGCAGTGACCATCGCCACGAACATGGCGGGCCGCGGCACCGACATCATTTTGGGCGGCAACCCCGAGGCGATGGCCTGGGCCATGCTCCAAAACAAATACCCCACGCGATTGGAAGTGCCGCAAGACGAGTGGGACCGGCTGGTTCAAGAGATCGAACAGCGCGAGCAGATGAAGGCCGAAGGCCGCGAAGTGGCGGCCATGGGCGGGCTGCATATCATCGGCTCCGAACGCCACGAGGCCCGCCGCATCGACTTGCAGTTGCGCGGCCGCTGCGGCCGACAGGGCGATCCGGGAAGCAGCCGGTTTTATCTTTCGCTGGAAGACGACCTGATGCGGATCTTCGCCGGCGAGTGGGTCAAAAACATGCTCACTCGCCTGGGGATGAAGGAAGGCGAAGCGATCGTCAGCCGCATGGTGTCGCGGCGGATCGAGGGAGCGCAGCGGAAGGTGGAAGAACGCAACTTCGACATCCGCAAGAACCTGCTCGAATACGACGAAGTGATGGACGAGCAGCGCAAACGGGTGTACGGCTACCGTCAGCGGGTGCTCGAAGGCGCAGGCTGCAAGGGATTGATCCGCGAAATGGTGCAACGTCAAATCGAGCACCACATCGGCCAGTTCCTCCAGCCCGACTTCGGTGCCGCGTCGTTCGCCGAGTGGGCCGGCAAACAACTGGCGATCGAGATCGATGCGCGAGAAATCCGCGGCATGGACTACGAAGCGGCCGCCGAGTTCGTCCTCAGTCAGGCGGATCGAGAGATCGAAACGCTCGTTTTCGAAGCCATCGAAGAAAACCTGCCGGACGATGCCGATCCGAGCGAATGGAATTGGGAGGCCCTGGCGACATGGGCCAACACCCGCTGGCGATTGAAGCTTCGCGAGCGAGAACTAAAAGAGTTCGGCCGCGACAACGTGGGCGAAAAGCTGATTGAAGCCGCCCGCGCCGCCTTGGCGCACGTGGACCTCAGCGAAGGCCGGCGGTTCCTCGAACCCGATTTCGGCCTGACGATGGCCTGTGCGTGGGCCCGCAGCAAATTCGGCGTCGAGCTGACGCCGCGCGAATTGGCCGGAATGGACCCCGAGGCCGTCCGGCAGCGGATCAGCCGGTTGGCCGACGAGGTGTACGAGCAGCGCGAAATCGAGTATCCGGTTTCGGTCGCCATGCGGCACTTCAGCGGGATCGATGCCGCCGGATTGAAGCGGCTCGACCGCGAGGGCTTGGCCCTATGGGCGGCGAAGCGCTTCCATACGACCGTCGAGCCGGAACAGTTCAAGAACCTTCAGCGGGAAGATATCCGCGCGGCCTTGATCGAGATGAGCCGCCGCTTTCTCTCCGGCTTGCCCTCCGCCCAACAAGAGGTTGCGCAGCGCTTTGCCCAGTTGGTCGGCACGGAAGAAACCGACGGCCTCAGCCGCGCCGATCGCGACTATCGGTTCGAGCAATCGTTGCGCGCGGCCGCCGCCGACGGACGGCTTCAGGCCTTTTGCCAATGGCTCGGCGAACGGTTCCAGTTGGAACTGACTCCCGACGAAGCGATTGCCATGCGCCGCGCCGAGTTGGAAAACGAGCTCGCCGCGGCGGTCGAGGATTTCTATCGGCCCGAGATGCGCCGCATGGAGCGCGCCGTGCTCCTCGAAGTGCTCGACAACGCTTGGAAAGACCACCTGTTGGTGATGGATCACCTGAAGAACAGCGTCGGCCTGCGCGGCTACGCTCAGGTCGATCCGAAGGTCGAGTACAAGAAGGAAGGAATGCGAACCTTCGAGGTCATGTGGCGATCGATCGCCGAGCGGATCACCGACTTGGTCTTTCGCATCGAAAGCGTGGACGATAGCTACGTCAGCTCGACGTGGAGTCGGGCGCAAACCGTCCGCCAGGAAACGCAGAGCACGGTATCGCAGATCGCCGCCCAGCAACAGGCCGCCATCGAGGGCACGCAAACGCCGGCCAAAATGGAGCCGATTCGCAATCGCGATCGCCGCGTGGGCCGAAATGATCCCTGCCCCTGCGGCAGCGGCAAGAAGTTCAAAGTTTGCTGCATGAGGAAAAGCGTGGGGTCGGGCTAGCGGCGTTCGCGGGGCGGCGCCGGCAACCGAGGCGGCCCGTACGCCCAGGCCGCCGTTGATTCTTCGCGGATGCGGCGGGCGTTGTTTCGGCGGGCCGAATCGCTTCCGCGGCGCCTGCGAACCGATAGAAGCATGTCGTATCAATCCTTCAAACGAGTGTTGGGCGAAACCAGCCTGGAACGCAAGTGCCGGTTCCTCTTCGGCGCTTGCCTCTTTCTGTTGATCACCACCAGCTTCTGGTACTACGGCAGCCAGACGGAGAAACTCGTCGATCAGCAGAATCGCATGGCCGGGCGGCTGCTGGTCGATCAGGTGATGCTCATCAAACACTGGGGCGAGTTGGAAACCAACCAGAGCTTTCGCCCCATCGTGCAGAACCTTACCGAACGGCTCAGCAAACAGAAGCACGATTGGTGGTTCATCCGCCCCAACGCGCCCGAGGAACAGCCTAATGTGGCCCGCTCGCGCGTGCCGGCCGACGAGTTCGAATGGAAGGCCTACGACGACTTCCGCGCCGCGGCACAGCCCGACGACGACGGCATCGAGTATCGCGAGCGGCTTTCGCCGTCGCGCGACCATTATGAATACTATCAGCCGATTCGCGCCGAAGAATCGTGCTTGCAAGTCTGCCACCGTCCGCCGCCCGGCGGCACGGGAATCGACATGTCGGGCAGCGGCGTAGCCTTCGGCGGCACCGGACTCGGCGGCGCGGCCTTGACCGAGGGCGACCTGATGGCCGTCGTCAAAGTCTCGATTCCCAACAAACCGACGCAGCGGGCATTGAATTGGAATCGGGCGATCCTGCTTTCCACGGCAATCATTACCGTGCTGGCGGCGATGATCGCCTCGTATGCCATCGTCCGTTACGTGATTGTCAAGCCGCTGCGGCACCTGACCGAAGTCAGCGACGCCGTCAGCCGCGGCAACACGGCGCTGCGGGCCGACATCCATACCGGCGACGAGTTCGAGGCCCTGGCCGCCTCGTTCAACCGCATGTTGCGGCATCTTACCACCGCACAAGAAGAACTGAGGCAGGCCAACACGAACCTCGATGCCAAGGTGGACGAGTTGGCCCAGGCCAACATGCAGCTTTACGAACTGAATACGCTGAAAAGCGAATTCTTGGCCACGATGAGCCATGAATTGCGCACCCCGCTGAACGGCATCCTCGGCTTCAGCGAAGTGCTCGGCTCGATCGCCACCTTGGATGACAAACAGAAGCGCTACGTGCAGAACATCCAGAAGTCCGGCCGTCTTCTGCTGGACATGATTAATGACATCCTTGATCTGGCGAAGATCGAAAGCGGAAAGATGGTCGTTCGGCCCATCGAGTTCCCGATCGAGCACGTCGTGGCCGCGCAGTGCGACCTGGCCCGCCCCCTGGCCGAAAAAAAGAATATCGAACTGGCCTGCCGCGTCGAGCCCGATTTGCCCCCGCTCCGCCAAGACCAAGCCCGCGTGCAGCAGATCCTGAACAACTTGCTCTCCAACGCCATCAAGTTCACGCCCGAGGGCGGCCGCATCACCGTCAGCGCAGGCCGCGATGCGGAAGACCGCCTGATCATTCAAGTGGCCGATACCGGCGTGGGCATCGCCCCCGAAGACCAGCAAGCGATCTTCGAAAAGTTCCGCCAGGGAAAAACCGCCATGCCGACCGGCGACCCGATGACCCGCGAGTACTCGGGCACGGGCCTGGGACTGTCGATCGTCCGCGAACTGTGCCGGCTGCTCGGCGGCGATGTCAGTGTAGAAAGCGAATTGGGCGTGGGAAGCACGTTCACCGTCCGTTTGCCTTGGCGGCTGGAAGAACAACCGCGTCTCGACTCTCCCCTGGCCGAGGAGTTCGAACAGTTCGCCCGAACCCGCTTCGAACCGCGACACAAACCGGCCGATTGACAACCGCCAATCCCCGCAAATCGACGCCAATTGAAAAACCGCGAATCAAGGAAGAAAACCGCGAATAGGCGCCAATAATCACGAATGGGCGTGAGAATCCGCGAATGGATGTAAAAACCGCGAATCAAGGAACAAAACCGCGAATAGGCGCCAAGAATCGCGAATGGGCGTAACAAACCGCGAATAGGCGCCAATGGACGCGAATCATTGAAAAACCGCCAATGGACGCGAATTAACACTAATGAGTGTATTAACACTAATGGGTGTAAATGGGAATGGGCGGGAGGAAACGTCAAGAGTCGCACGTTTTTCCGATCGGTTTCGCTGCATCGAACGGCGATAAGGGGTTGCCGTTTCCAAATTTTTTCACACAATGGCGAAAGCGGCCGCGGTCGCAACGACGCGGCTTTTTTGCGTGCAGTTCCGGTTTGAACCGCTTCCCATCGTTCGCGGTATTGTTTAGAGACTTTGTTCAGTATCGGATCAGTGATTGTGAATTACTTTCGCCCGGAAATCGTCGCCATGTCGGGCTACACGCCCGGCGAACAACCGCAAGAAGACGGCTTCGTCAAGCTCAACACCAATGAAAACCCGTATCCGCCCTCGCCTCGCGTGGCCGAGGCCGTGGCGGCCGCTCTGCCGCGGTTGAACAAGTATCCCGATCCCATGGCCGGCGCGTTTCGTCGCACGGCCGCCGAGGTGCTCGGCCTTGATCCCGAGTGGATCCTCTGCGGCAACGGCAGCGACGACGTGTTGACGATTGTTACTCGCGCGTTGGTCGGCCCGGGCGAAGCCGTGCGCTACCCTTATCCCACCTATATCCTCTATCGCACCTTGGCCCAATTGCAGGGCGCCCGCTTCGATGAAGTCCTTTTTCGGCCGGACTGGACGCTGCCGCCGGAGTTCACCGCCGACGCGCACCAAGTCAAGCTGGTTTACTTGGCCAATCCGAACAGTCCCTCGGGCACGATGATCTCGCCGGACGAAGTGCTGCGTTTGGCCCAACGCCTGCCGTGCCCGATCTTGGTGGACGAGGCCTATGCCGATTTCGCCGAGACGAATTGCCTCCATCTGCCGCAACAGTGCGATCGCATCATGGTTTCGCGCACGTTGAGCAAGTCGTATGCGCTCGCGGGGCTGCGGTTCGGCTTTCTGGTCGCTCGGCCCGAGCTGATCGCGCAGTTCGCCAAAGTGAAAGACTCGTACAACTGCGACGGGCTCTCGATTGCCGCGGCGGCGGCCGCGCTGGCCGATCAGGCGTGGCTCGACCAATGCCGCCGCAAGCTGCTGGCCACCCGCCGACGGCTGACGACCGCCATGCGGGATTTAGGGTTTATAACAGTAGAATCGCACGCCAACTTCACCTGGAACACCCATCCGGCACGACCGGTTCGGCCGATCTACGAGGAATTGAAACGGCGCCGCATCCTTGTCCGATACATGGACTATCCCCGCTGGGGCGATGGTCTGCGCGTCACGGTCGGCACCGATGCCGAAATCGATTGTTTGATCGATCAGCTTCGGGCGATCGTTTGACCGCGGACTCGGCGCCCGCACCGAATCGCCCGCGCTTGCGGCGCGCGATGCGTCCCGCTCTGTCGATGTTCGCCAAAGCACGCGACGCATATTCCGCCGAATGCACGGCAGATTGGCATCGGCGCAATTGGCGAAGAATTAGAGTTCCTGCCGTCGGAATCGCCGAGCATATTTTCGGAGGCCGTTATGAACCGCACCGCGCAAATGCAACGCACCACGGCTGAAACCGAGATCGATTTGACCCTCTGCCTCGACGGTTCGGGCCGGGCCGAAGTCGTTACCGGCATCGGGTTCTTCGACCACATGCTGACGCTGTTTGCCGCGCATGCCGCCATCGATCTGAAGCTTCGCGCGGTCGGCGATCTCAACGTCGATCAGCACCACACGGTCGAAGACGTGGGCATTTGCCTCGGCCAGGCCGTGCGCGCCGCACTGGGCGAAAAGCGCGGCATTCGGCGGTACGGACACTTCACCTTGCCGATGGATGAAACACTGGTTACCGCGGCGATCGATTTCGGCGGGCGGCCGTTCCTGGTTTTCGAAGCGCCCCTGCCCGTGCCGCGCATCGGCGAGTTCCAAGCCGAGCTGTTGTCCGAGTTCTGGCAGGCATTTGCGGTCAATGCCGCGTGCAACCTGCACCTGATACTCCATCACGGACGAAATGCCCACCACATCGCCGAAGGGCTGTTCAAAGCCGCCGCGCGTGCGATGCGCATGGCCGTGGAGATCGACCCGCGCACCCCGGGCGTTCCCAGCACCAAGGGCGTGCTTTGATGGCGCAGGCCGGCTTCTCCCGTCTGCGCCGGCAATCGGATTTCGGGGCGGCTATCGCATTTCCCAAAGCGGCAATGCTTTCCGCGCGTCGAATCTTCTCTCGTCCCCGATGTCGGGCCTTGGGGAAACTTGGCCTTTGGCCCTCCCCGCAACAGGCCGGCCCGCCGACCCAGTGGCGGCGACTCGCCGGCGTTGCCGTAGCCGTCGTCCAGCCAGGGGCAGCCGGGCCGAAACTTTGTCGAAGGAAACCGAACAACTCGATGTCGCCGACCGCCATTTCTGATAGAATACAATAAGTAGGTAGGGCATTGCGGGCGATCGATTTGGGCCATCATTGAGGCTCCAAGCGGCAACGCAACAACTCCGCCCCTCGGCCGGCCGGTTTGGCGGGCAGGGGGCGATTGTATTGCAGCGTTGCTTGCCTGGCGTTCAATCGAGGTCGCCGCGCATCGTAGCCATGATCTTTTCGGAGGAGCATCGTCATGCCCAGTTTCCAGGGACTTGCCCGGCGCCGCGAAGATACCCGAGAACGGTTCTCGATGGCCGGCGATTCGCATCGCCATGCGTCGGGCATCGGCGCATCGGTCGGCCGCCGCGGGCGGGCCGGCTTCACGCTGGTTGAGCTGCTGGTGGTGATCGCGATTATTGGGATTCTCGTGGGGTTGACCGTCCCGGCCGTGCAAATGGCGCGCGAATCGGCCCGTCGCGGCCAGTGCTCGAGCAACTTGCACAATTTGGCCCTGGCAATGCAGCAGCATCTCGAGGCGAAGAAGTGCTTTCCCACCAGTTGGGGCACGGTGCTCGATCCTTCGACGGCGCCGCCCGACATGTCGTCGCGCGGTCATTCGTGGATCGCCTACCTGCTGCCGTATCTCGACGAAAAGCCGCTTTGGTCGCAGATCAAGTTCGACGACACGATCGGGGCCAATCTCCAGCCGGCCCAACAAGTGATCGCCATTCTTCGCTGTCCCTCCGATCTGCACGACGGCAAGCTGAACAACCAGCGATTTCAGCCGAACATGGATGTTGCCGTAACCAATTACAAGGCCGTCGCCGGCGCCAATTGGGAAGGCACCGCAAGCGGCAAGCATCGCTATCGCAAGGCCGACCCGGTCGTTTCGACCGATCCGAATCTTAATGGCAAAACGTTTCGCGGCCGGAACTACGAAGTGTACGACGGCCGCCGCTTCGGCGACGGGGTCATTTGCCGCGGTTGGGGCCAAGCGATCATGTCGGGCGGCAGTCCGCAATATCCCGCCATCAGTTGGCCCAACAACTGCCCGCGAACCGGCACCTACGATATGGAAATCCGCGACGGCTTGAGCAAAACCTTTGCCATCGGAGAGGCGGTGCCGGCCTTCTGCGCTTGGTCGAGCTGGTATTGGTGGTACGGCTCGACGGCCACATGCGCCATGCCCCCCAACTGGACCGAGGGCGGCATGGACCGCAACGCCCCGCAGTTCCATCTGGAATGGAAGAACTGCTGGGGATTCCACAGCCGTCATCCGGCCGGGGTGAACTTCGCCCTCTGCGACGGCAGCGCTCGGCTGATTGCCGACGACATCGACATCGGCGTCTATCGCGCACTGGCGACGATCGACGGCGGCGAAATCGTCAATCCGCCCGAATGATCGCCTGGCACGACGCCCAGCGGAACTTCGGTGCGCCTTGCCCGCGCGCGCCGGTGTGACGTTTTCGGCACAATGTTGCCGCTGGCACAATCGCCGCGTGATGACCTGATTCGGCAACGCTCGGGGTGCGCGCCCGCCGGGGGCATGCTCGTCTCTTTGGTGCCTGCTTCCTCGGCTCCGGCCGAAATCGCCGAGAACGCTTGCCCGCCGGCCCGTCGCCGTGGTAGTGTGGTTGCGGCCGGGCGCGTCTGAGTTCCTCCGCCGATCCCTCCTTCGTTCGTCCGTCCGTCGATCACCCCGTCGCCCCACCGACCGATCCATCCGATCGAGGAGTCTGTACAAATGAGCGAGAGGAAACCCTTACGCGACCGCTCGAAAGACATTCCAGTGAATGCAGCGATGCAGTGTAACAACTGCCGAAACAGGATAGTCGGGACGGCTACCTGCTTTGCCTTTCCAGATAGGATTCCAGACGAGATTCTTGGCGGGTATTTCGACCACAGGAACGAGTACCCGGGAGACCGGGGAATTCGGTTTGAACAGAAATAGTGCAGTCAGTGGCACGTCCTTCCAACACCGGGAGCATCTTCATGAGCACGCACGCAAACATCGAACGACAAAACGGCAACGGCCGAAGGACCTTCTTGAAGCAGGCGGCCGCGGCCGCCGCGATAACCATCGTTCCGCGGAACGTGTTGGGCGGGGCGGCCGGCCCGGCGCCGAGCGAAAAACTCAATTTGGCGGGCATCGGCGTCGGCGGCATGCAGGGCTTGGGCGACGTTCGCTCAGTAAGCGGCGAGAACATCTACGCCCTGTGCGATGTTGACGAAAACCACTTGAACAAGGCGGCGCAGCAGTTTCCCAAGGCCAAGCTCTACCGCGATTTCCGCGAAATGCTCGACAAAGAGCATAAGAATCTTCACGGCGTAACGGTCACCATTCCCGACCACATGCACGCCACGGCCTCGGTTTGGGCGATGGAGCGCGGCCTGGGCGTCTATTGCCAAAAGCCGCTGACGCAAACCGTTTGGGAAGCGCGCCTGCTGGCCAACGCGGCCAAGAAGTACAAGGTTGCCACGCAGATGGGCAACCAGGGCTACTCGCACGTGGCCACGCGCATCGCCTGCGAGAGCATCTGGAACGGCGACATCGGTGATGTGACGGAAGTCCACTCGTGGCATGGCGGGGGATTTTCGCGCGGCATCGTCAAATGGCCTGAGCCCGAGCCTGTGCCGCCGACGCTCAATTGGAATCTTTGGCAAGGCCGGGCCCAGGAACGACCGTATAGCTCGAAGATTCACCCGATCCACTGGCGCGGGTTTCTCGATTACGGCACGATGATGATCGGCGATTGGGGCATTCACCAGTACGGGCCGGCGAATTGGGCCCTCGGGCTGGGCGAAACATCGCCGACGAGCGTTCAGTGTTTCGCCGTCGAGGGCGTCAACCCGGTCACCTATCCCAACTACGCCTGCAAGTTCCTATTTCCGGCACGGCGCTGCCCGCACGTCAAAAGCGGCACAATGCCGCCCGTGGCGGTGTATTGGTACGAAGGGAGCATGGCGAAGCTGTTCAAACCGCCGCAAGGCCTGACGGCCGAAGACCTCAAGAGCATCAATCAGGTGTTTGTCGGCACAAAGGGCTTCCTGGGCACGAGCGGCCGCGGCGAGGGCGTCACCCTGCTGCCGCGCCCCAAAGACGGCTCGCGGCTGCAACCGCCCGAGGTGCTCAAGCGATCGCCCGGGCACGTTCAAGATTGGCTTCGCGCGCTGCGCGGCGGTGAACCGGCGTGCTCGAACTTCACCATTTCCGGCCCCTACACCGAGTGGATGCTCTTGGGCGCCATCTCGTGGCGGTTCCCCAACGAAGAACTCAAATGGGACAGCAAGAACCTGCGGTTCACCAACAACGAAAAAGCCAACGAGTTCGTTCGGCCCCAATTCCGAAAGGGATGGGAGCTGAAAGAAATCACCGTTTGAGGACGGCCTGAGTCGGCTTGGCTCGGCCGGAGCATACATCGCACGGGAAGCCGGGGGCGCGAAGCCGCCCTCGGCCCAGGACATCGACGCGGCCTGTCGTTCGCCCGATTTCCTTCGGGCTTATGCAGGGGCGCGGTGTTTCGTTGCAGTATATGCGGGGCCGTCGTCTTTCGACGCGGTTCAGACGGGGCTGTCGTCGGCCGCGGGATCGTCGCCTTCGGTTTCTTCCAGGGCCCGATCGGTGCTGGCCGGATCGACCCGGCGGCAGCTTTCGGTGAGCATCGAAGCGATTTCGTTCAATTCACCGCGCCATTGGTCTGGCTCGACCTCGGGCGGAACAAGCTGCGTGAACTCGCGCACCAGCAAGATCAATCGCAACAGGTGGCGGAAGATGACGCCCTCTTGCTTCTGAAGCGATTTCGACGAGATGTATTTCTCGAAATCGCCGCCGAACTCGAGCAACTCGCCGGCCACCCATACGGGAAAGGTGCGCAAGTCGCTGACGCCGGGGAAGTCGTAGTCGAACAAACGGCGGAGCTTATCGGCCAGCGCGAGCACGCGCGGCGGCGGCTCGTCGAAGCTCCGCCGGGGCCGCGGCTCGTCGTCATCGCGTTCGACCAGTTCGTCTTCGGTGGCCAGCCCCAGTTGCAACAGCAGCACATCGAGCCGCCCGACGGCCAGCGGGCCGGGAGGCAACTCGCGTTGCCGCGGCACGCGCACGGCTCGGCCCAGCGAGGGCGGCAGCTCGAGCACGCTTTCCATTGCCTGCAATCGCTCGGCGCGATCGGCCATGCCCAAGTGATCGATCAAGTACACGGCATACAGCGGGTGAATCCCGCGAAACATCAAGAGTTTGCTCAAGTTTTCGGTGGGGTGCGCCGCATCGGGGCGATAGCGGGGCCGCTCGGACACCGGTGCGTTCGCCGCTGCCGCCGTCGCGCCGCCGGCGTTCTTTCCGCCCGAGAATAGGGCCTCGATGTCGGCCGCCGTAACCGGCCCGGCGAGCAGATCGGCCAATTTCGGGGCCTTCTCCGGCGGAGGCGGCAATTCGGCAGCCTCCTCTTCCACGGGCGGCGGCGGTTCCAAGCGGACGTAGCCCGCCCGATGCAGCGTAAGCAACATCCGGTCGAGTTCGCGCTGCCCTTCTTCGATGGCCGAGGAAGGGGCCAGGCGTTTCGCCACCAAGCGGCGGATGCGATCGACCTCGGGCGAGGCGTCGAGCATGTAAGCCAGCAGCCGCCAGGGCAGCGCGCCGCGGCTGACCAGTCGGGCCGGGGCCGCATCGCGCAAGCGCTCGAACTGTTGCTGGCTCCAGTAGGTTTCGCCTTCGCGGCGGGTGGGCATCTTCCGCTTCAGCTCTTTCTTGAGCTTCAACATCGCCGGATCTTTGGTGTCGGCCGGAATGCGGTCGAACTTTTCGCGCCAGCGGGCGATCTTCACGTCGTCTTCGTGAGCCAGGACGAAGACGTAGCCCTGCGCGTCGTACTGCGGCCGGCCCGCCCGGCCGAACATCTGGTGCGCGCTGCTTGGGTCGAGCAAGCGCCGTTTGCCCGGCGGCCCCTTGGCCAACTCGGGCAGAACCACGCTTCGCGCCGGCAAGTTGATTCCGGCCGAAAGCGTTTCGGTGCAAACGCAGCACGAAAGCAGTTTGCGTTGGAAAAGGTCTTCAACAATCCGCCGATACCGCGGCAACACGCCCGCATGATGCACGCCCACGCCGCGAAGCAATAGCTGCCGGAGCTTCGCGCCGGCGCCGATGGAAAAGTCGTACTCCTCCAGCGCCGCGGCAATTCGCGCCTGCTGGCCCGGCGCCAGCAAGGCCTTGCCTTTGAGCGTTTCGGCCGTGGTCCAGCATTGCTCGCGGTTGAAGCAGAAGATCAGCGCCGGAGTGAGCCGCTGTGCCTCGTCGCCGTGCGACATCCATTCAAGCTGCTCGGTCAACAGCATGTCGGGCACCCACTGGAAGACCAGCGGCACCTTCCGCTCGTGCCCGTGAACAAGCTCCAACTTCCGCTGATGGGCCAAACGCATCCATTGGACGAACTCGGGCGCGTTGCCCACCGTGGCCGAAAGCAACAGCAGCCGCACATGCGGGGGCAACAGCCCGAGGCTCAACTCCCACACGATCCCCCGCTCGGGATCGTTGAAGCTGTGGAATTCGTCCATCACCACGGCCGAAACGCGGTCGAATTCGCACGGCTCGCGGTGCAGCAGACGGTTGAGGAGGATTTCCGCCACGACGACGAGGACACGGGCGTCGGGGTTTTCGCGGCGGTTGCCGGTTACCAGGCCCACATCCTCGGGCGCAAAGCCCCATCGCACCGCGGCCGACTGCAACTCGCGGAACTTCTGTTCGCACAGGGCGATCAGCGGCGTGGTGTAGTAAGCGATCGCGCCGGTGTGCAAGGCCTCGAAGAGGGCGGCCTCGGCGATCATCGTTTTGCCGGTGCCGGTCGGCGCACACACCAGCACGCCTTCTTCGCAGGAAAACCAGGCCAGCAGGGCGTCTTCCTGCACCGGGTAGGGCGGATACGGCAGTTGTTCGAAGAACCGGTCGGCCAGTTGCGAACGGTCCGCGGTGTTCGACATGAATCAGGCTTTCCTTCGCGGCCGATGCCGGACGGGGACGAAAGGCTTCCGGATGATGCGTTCGCCAAGTCGGCCCGCCCGATCGAGAACGCGCCCAACCGACCAGCGAAGCCGCCGGTCGTGCGTTGTTCCCGCGGCAAGCACGTTCCCGATTTTGCGGTTCAATTCCGTATTGCGGCGGGAACACCTTCTGCGGGCCGACCCGGTGCCGACGGGCGTCGCCAACGGCCAACCGCGGCGGCAACTGCCGTCAACGGTCGCCGAGCATTGGCAAACGCGCCCGACCGCGACTATGATACGGCATGCAGAGGCCGCCCGAAAGACGGCTGCTGCGGCCCGACGCATCGAGCGCGCAAGCGAAGTCGTTTTTTCGCCGGGCGGCTTTCGATTGATGTCGATAAGAATTCGAGTTGAACCGGTTCACCGAGGGAGAAGCTCAACTATGTCGTCAATGCACCATCAGCGAAGGGATTTTCTCAAGGCGATGGGCCTGGGCGCAGCGGCCATGGCCACCGGAGGACGATTGAACCTATTATCCTCGTCCGCCGCGGCGGACGATTCCGCACCGCTGCATGTGGCGACCAATTTCTATCCCTGGATCACGTTCTACAAGCGCGACAACCGCGACTTCTTGGCCGAACTTGATGCCGGCCTGGCCGACATCAAGAAGGCGGGCCTCGACGGCATCGAGCTGCCCCTCGGCGCGCCGGAAACTCTCGAAAAACAGGCCGAGCTGCTCAAGAAGCACGGCCTGCAAGCCCGTTCGTTTTACGTCGGACCGCCGATGCACGATGAACGCTCGGAGCAGAGCATTGCTTCCGTGCTCGCCTCGGCTGAAAAAGCCAAAGAGCTGTTCAACACGCAAATCATCGTCATCAATCCGCAACCGCAGAAGAACAAGACCGACGCCATGCTCCGCCATCAGGCGGCCGCCTTGGAGCAGCTTGGGCGACGCCTTCATGAAAAGGGCATGACGCTGGCCTACCATTTCCATGCGGTCGAGCTGGAGAACGCCGCCCGCGAGTTCCACCACATGCTCTGCAACACCGAGCCGCATCATTTGACGCTTTGCTACGACGCCCATTGGATGTTCCGCGGCTCGGGCAACTCGGCCGTGGCGGTGCTCGATGCGGTAACTCTTTACGGAGCGCGCATCAGCGAGATTCACTTGCGGCAATCGGTCGATGGGGTTTGGACCGAGGCGTTCGGCGAAGGCGATATCGACTACCCGGCGATGGTCAAGATGCTGCGCGAGGTCGGAGCGAAGCCGCTGCTGGTGCTCGAACAGGCGGTCGAGGCCCAGTCGCCGAAAACACTCGATGCCGTAGCCGCCCATCGCCGCGGCGCCGAATACACCCGGCGGCTGTTCGCCCAACCGGTCGGCTGAAGCCCCACAGCGAAACGCCCATGACGTTCACCGTTCTCGATGTGGCGATCTTCGTCGCCTTCTTCGCCGTGGTGTTGGGGCTGAGCCTTTATCAGAGCCGCGGGCGAAAGGGGAGCGAGCAGTACTTCCTCGGCGGCCGATCGCTGCCTTGGTGGCTGATCGGCGTTTCGGTCGTGGCGGCCAACATTTCGACCGAGCAGTTCGTCGGCATGGCCGGCCAAGCGGCGGGCAACGTCGGGCTGGCGGTGGCCTCGTGGCAATTGGTCGGTACGGCCGGAATCGTTTTCGGCGCGTTCTTCTTCCTGCCGCGGTTTTTGCGGGCGGGCATCTACACGATTCCCGAGTTCCTTGAATACCGCTACAACGCCGCCTGCCGCGTTCTGATGTCGGTGCTGACGGTGGTCGTCTATGCGGCCGTAACCTCGGCGGCCGTGCTCTATTCCGGCGCGACCGCGCTGGAGACAATCTTCGAGGTGAACCGCAATGCCGCCGTGGCGATGATCGCCGCGATTGCGCTGGGTTACGTGCTTTGGGGCGGATTGCTGGCGGCCGTGTGGGCCGACCTGCTGCAAGGCTCGGCCCTGCTGGTCGGCGGTTTGGCAACGATCGCCATCGGCGTGTGGATGTGCGGCGGCCCGGGCGAGTTCTATCGGGCCAACGCAGAGAAGATGCACTTGCTGTTGCCGCAAACCCACGAGGAACTGCCGTGGCGCGTGCTCGTCAGCGGCATGTGGATCCCGATCATCTACTACTGCGGACTCAACCAATTCATCATGCAGCGCAGCCTCGCGGCCAAGTCGCTTCGCGATGGGCAGTTGGGCGTGATCTTCGCCGGAGCACTGTGGCTGCTGGTGCCGGTGGCCGTGGTCATGCCGGGCATCGTCGCCCACCAACTCTACGGCGATCAGATTCAGCGCATCGATCAAGCCTATCCGCTGCTGGTCCGACATCTCATCCCGCAAGGACTGCGCGGCTTCATCTTCGCCGCGTTGGCCGGGGCGGTGATCAGCTCGCTGGCCTCGATGCTCAACTCGGCCTCGACGATCTTCACGATCGACCTCTACAAACGCCTGATCGATCGCCAGGCCGACGAACGGCGGTTGGTGCTTGTGGGACGTTTGGCCACGGTTGTTTGTTTGGCCGCCGCCTGCGCGGTGTCCATCTCGGGCGCGTTGGAAGGCGGCGTGTTCAAGTTCATCCAAGAGTTTCAGGGCTATGTGTCGCCGGGAATCGTCGCGGCGTTCGTCTTCGGGCTGGTGGTCCGCCGCGCGCCGCCCGCGGCCGGCTTGGCCGCCCTGCTGCTCAGCGCACCGATCTATGGGGTGATGCACTTCTTCGGGGCGATGCGCTGGCTGGGCTGCGAGCGACTGGTGTATTTGGATCGGATGTTTCTCACGTTGATCGCCCTGCTGTTGGTGATGACGGCAATCACCCTCTTCCGCCCGCTGGCCGAACCGCGCAGCCTGCCGGTGCGGCGCGAACTGGAAACGCGGCCCGCTCCGCTGGTGATGGCGGCTGGCGCCGCGGTGCTTGCCGGCGTGGCCGCTTACTTCATCCTCTTTGCTTGAGTTTGCCTGAGCTTTCCCACGAATATCACTTTCTGTCGCGCCGCAATCGAGATGCCTGATGCAATGCCTTTGCGTTGCGCCCTTCACTTGCAACGGGGCAAAGCGACGATGTTATGATGGCTGATGCCGCAAGGTCGGTTGTGTGGCGACGAACGAATACCATGAACCGTCCTCGATACGACCTCAATAGGGAGGCTTGCCCATGAAACGAGCTTGTCCGGAAAGAATGGCCGCCGGTTGGCTATGCGCCGGCATCGGTGTTCTTTCGCTTGCCGCGGCCATTAACGCGGCCGAGTCTTCGGCTCCGGGCGATCGTCCCGCCGCCGCTGTGCCGAAGGTCCAGCGTGGGCCGAGCGATGCCGAGCGTTCGCTCGCCGGCCGCTGGCGGTTCGCCCTCGATCGCAACGATGCCGGCGAAACCGAGCGATGGTTCGCCCAATCGCTGCCCGATGTGATCCAATTGCCCGGCATGCTCACGGCCCAAGGCTACGGCGACGTGCCGAACTTTCACACGCAGTGGACGGGGACCGGGTGGAAATACCCCAAGATGTATCAAGAGTACCAATCGCCGGAGAACTTCAAGTTTCCCTTCTTCCTTCAGCCGCCGCGGCATTATGTGGGCGCCGCCTGGTATCAACGCGACATCGAGTTCCCGGCCGAGTGGAAAGGCAAGCGCATCGAGTTGTTTCTCGAACGCCCGCATTGGCAAACGACCGTTTGGCTCGACGACCGCCCGATCGGCTCGTGCAATAGCCTCAGCGTGCCGCATCGCTTCGAACTAACGCAAGCGGCCGAGCCGGGCAAGCACGTGCTGACGATCCGCATCGACAATCGCTTGCACGTCAACGTCGGGCCGCTGAGCCACAGCGTTACCGACCACACGCAAGGCAATTGGAACGGGGCGGTCGGTGCGATTGTGATGCGAGCGAGGGATCGGGCGCACATCGCGTCGCTTCGGCTCTTTCCGCGGGCGGAAGACCGCAGCGTGCTGGTCCGCGTCGAAACGCGCGGCACACAATCGGGCCCGGTGCGGCTCGCGGTGGACGATCCGCACTCTGGCGCGGCACTGGCCGAGGGCGTCGTCTCGTTGCAGCAGGGAAGCGGCGAAACGCGGCTTGCACTCGGGCCCAGCGCCGAGCAGTGGGACGAGTTCCGCCCGAAGCTCTACCGTCTGACGGCCCAACTGAAGACGATCGACGCCCCGGCCGGGGCCGGCGCCTCGGGCGAGGTGGCGACGGTGCGGTTCGGCCTGCGCGACCTCGGCACGCGCGACGGCCGCATCACGCTCAACGGCCGGCCGATCTTCCTTCGCGGCACATTGGAATGCTGCATCTTTCCCCTGACCGGCCATCCGCCCACCGATGTCGAAAGCTGGCGGCGGATCATCCGCATTTGCAAAGCGCACGGGCTGAACCATATCCGGTTTCATTCGTGGTGCCCGCCGCAGGCCGCCTTCGACGCCGCCGACGAATTGGGGTTTTACTACCATGTAGAATGCTCCAGTTGGGCGAACCAAGGCGCCGAGATCGGCAGCGGCGGCCCGTTGGATGAATGGATCGAGGCCGAAACCGGGCGGATAATCGAGGCCTACGGCAATCATCCGAGTTTCGTGATGCTCGTTTACGGCAACGAGCCGGCCGGCAAGAATCACAAGACGTGGCTTCAGCAGTGGGTGGCCCGCTGGCGGCAGCGCGATCCGCGGCGGCTGTACACCACCGGGGCCGGCTGGCCGGTCGTCGAGGGCAGCGACTTCCACAGTTCGCCGGCGCCGCGGATCCAGGCGTGGGGCGGAGGGCTGAAGTCGCCGATCAATAGCCGGCCGCCGACGACCGATTTCGATTGGTCGAGCGTAATCGCGCGAATGCCGTCCGGGCCGGTCGTGTCGCACGAGATCGGCCAATGGTGCGTTTACCCCAACTTCGATGAGATCGACAAGTACACCGGCTACTTCCGCGCGAAGAACTTCGAGATATTCCGCGAGGAAGCGCGGCGCAACGGCGTGCTGCCGTGGGCGAAAGACTATTTGCACGCCTCGGGCCGATTGCAACTGCTGGCCTACAAACACGACATCGAAGCCGCCCTGCGGACGCCCCGATTCGGCGGATTCCAATTGCTCGACCTGCACGACTTCCCCGGGCAAGGCACGGCGTTGGTCGGTGTGCTCGATGCCTTTTGGGACGAAAAAGGCTACTCAACGGCCGCCGAGTACGCGCGCTTTTGCGGCCCGGTAACGCCGTTAGCGCGGATCGAGCGCATGGTGCTGAGCAATGCCGAGAAGCTCGAAGCCCGATTCCTGCTGGCGCAATTCGGGCCCGACGATCTTCGCCGCGTTGAGCCGACATGGAGCCTCGCCCGGCTCGACGGCACGGTCGTGGCCGAGGGCCGCTTCGCGTCTGCCGATTATCCGACCGGTCAATTGCACGAACTGGGCGAGTGCTCGGTCGCACTGCGGGAGGTGACCGAGGCGGCCCAGTTGCGGCTGCGACTTTCGGTAGGCGCGGCGGAGAACCATTGGGATCTTTTCGTCTTCCCCGAACAGAAGACCGTCGAAGCGCCCGCGGGGGTCGAAATCATTTCCGACTTAGACGAAAAGGCGATTGCGCGGATCGAGGCCGGCGGGCGGGCGGTGTGGTTCGTGCCGCCGCGGCTGGTTCGGCCCGATCCCGAGCGCGGGCCGATCCTTGCCGGCTTCTCGCCGATCTTTTGGAACACGGCCTGGACCAACGGGCAACCGCCGCACACGCTGGGCATCTATTGCAATCCGAAGCATCCGGCCTTGGCCCAATTCCCCACAGAAAGCCACAGCAACTGGCAGTGGTGGGAAATTGTTTCGCGCTGTGCGCCGATGATCGTCACACAGCATCGCGACTTGGAGCCGATCGTGCATTTGATCGACGATTGGTTCACCGCGCGAAAGCTGGCCCTAGTGTTCGAGGCGAAGGTAGGCCGAGGCCGCATTCTGGTGTGCTCGGCCGACCTGGAAAGCGACCTCGATACGCGCCCGGCCGCCCGACAACTTCGCCGCAGCCTGCTGGCCTATGCCGCCGGCGAACGATTCCAGCCGAAAACGGCGCTCACACCGGCCGAGTTGGCCGCGATTGCTCGGCCCGCCAATGCAGCCGACCGGCTCGGCGCGAGGGTGCTGCGTGCGAGTTCTCATGCACCGGGCTATCCGCCGGAACATGCGATCGACGGCAATCCGCAAACGCTTTGGCACACTCCCTGGGGCGATGCCGCGCCCGGCTTCCCACACGAATTGATCGTCGAGCTGGCCCGGCCGGCCCCGTTGCGGGGAATCGTCGTTTCCGCCCGGCAAGACGGCAACCGCAACGGGATGATTCGTCGCTGCGAGGTGTTTGTTTCAGACGATGCCGACCATTGGGGCGCCGCGGTCGCACAGGTTGAACTGCGTCGCACCGATGCCGCGCAGCCGATCAACTTCGACGGCCCGCGAAAGGGCCGTTTCGTGCGGATCGTGGCCCGCGACGGCTTCGACGGGAAGCCGTTCGCCTCGCTGGCCGAGTTGGAGCTGGTTCCTGCCGAGTGATTTTCCGTTGGGGGCATAGTCTCAACCCGAAGGAAATGGTCATAATATCGTGTCGAATCCATCGTGACCCGCACCGTCTCGAACCTGCGTTGCCCTGGGCTTGCTTTTCGCCTGAAAGGATCCACGATGAACGGACGAGAACGCTTGGCCGCCACGTTGAATCACCAGCAGCCCGATCGGGTGTGCGTAGATTTCGGCTCGACGCCGGTGACCGGCATCCATGTATCGGCGGTCGATCGACTGCGGAAGCGGCTCTTGGGCGATCCGCAATGGCGCGTGAAGGTGATCGAGCCTTATCAGTTCCTCGGCGAAATCGACGATCAGCTCCGCGAGGCGATGGGCGTGGATGTCATCGGCGCGCTGGCGCGGCGAAGCAAGTTCGCCTCCGACGGCTCGGCATGGAAGCCTTTTACCATGTTCGACGGCACCGAAGTGCAGATCCACGCCAACCTGGTGATCCGCGAAGAAGAAGGCACCGGCGATTTGCTCGCCTATCCGCAGGGCGATACCAGCGTGCCGCCCTCGGGCCGCATGCCGCGCGGCGGGCTGTTTTTCGATGCGATCATTCGCCAAGACCCGATCGACGAAGACCGCCTCGATCCGGCCGACAATTGCGAAGAATTCACGCTGCTCGGCGACGACGATCTGGCATACTATCGCGCGGTGAAACAACGATTCACTGAACAATCGCAGTATGGGACGATGCTCATCATCCCCGGCGCCGCCTTCGGCGACATCGCCCTGGTGCCCGCCGGTTGGCTGAAACACCCCAAGGGCATCCGCGACATTCAGGAATGGTATATCTCGACCGTCACCCGCAAGCCGTACATTCGCGCCGTGTTCGAGCGGCAATGTGAAATCGCCTTGCAGAACATCAACACCCTGATCGACCTGTTCGGCGACACGGTGCAGGCGGCGTTCATTTCGGGCACCGACTTCGGCACGCAGCGCGGCCTGTTCTGTTCGGTGGCCACCTACCGCGAGCTCTACAAACCGTTTCATATCGCGGTGAATAAACTGATCCACGAGCGGACCAACTGGAAAACGTTCATCCACACCTGCGGCAGCGTGTGGGATTTGCTGCCGGATTTGGTCGAGGCGGGATTCGACATCCTCAATCCCGTGCAATGCTCGGCGGCGAAAATGGATCCGGTGGCGCTGAAGCGCGAGTTCGGCAAACAACTCGTTTTTTGGGGCGGCGGAGTCGATACTCAGAAGACGCTGCCCTTCGGCACGCCGGAAGAGGTGTACAACCAAGTCCGCGAGCGGATCGCCATTTTCAACGACGGCGGCGGCTTCGTATTCAACACGATCCACAATATCCAGGGCGATACGCCGGTGGAGAACATTTTGGCGCTGCTTCGGGCCATTGCCGACAGCCACAAGGGGTAGTCGCTGACGCGGCGATCACCGCGCAATCGAAGGGCGTTCGAAATGCGCTGGTTCGCGCGCCGCGGCGGTCTTTTCGAGCCGATCAATGTCTTATCGCAACTTGCAGCAGTGCGTGGCCGACCTCGAGCGGCACGGCCAACTGGTTCGTCTTTCAGAGCCGATCAATCCGTATTTAGAGGCGGCGGCCTTGCAGCGGCGGCTCTATCGCCTGGGCGGCCCGGCCGTGCTGTTGACCAACGTGGTGGGCTGCCGCTTCCCGATGCTGTGCAACCTGTTCGGCACGATTCAGCGCACCCGTTGGCTGTTCCGCGATTCGCTCGATTCGGTGCGCCGGCTGGTGCGTCTGCAAATTGACCCCTCCGACGCCTTGCGCCGCCCCAAGCTTTATTTTTCCGCCCCGTGGTACGCGCTGGCGTCGCGGCCGAAGTCGGTGCGCGGCGGACCGGTGCTTTCGCACCAATGCACGCTTGGCGACCTGCCGCAACTGGTTTCGTGGCCCGGAGACGGCGGGGCCTATATCACCCTGCCGCAGGTCTATAGCGAAGACCCCAACGAGCCCGGCTTCGTCCGTTCGAACCTGGGGATGTATCGCGTGCAGATTTCCGGCGGCCGCTACGAACCGAACCGCGAGGCCGGAATGCACTACCAACTGCATCGCGGCATCGCCGTGCATCACGCGGCTGCGATCAAACGCGGCCTGCCGCTGCCGGTGAACGTATTCGTCGGCGGCCCGCCGTCGATGACGCTGGCCGCGGTGATGCCCCTGCCCGAAGGAATGAGCGAGCTGGCCCTGGCCGGGCTGCTCAACCGCCGCCGCGTGCCGATGATCTGCCGCCCGGGGAAGTTGCCAATCCATGCCGAGGCCGACTTTTGCATCGTCGGACGGCTCGATCCGGCGCGCACCGCGCCGGAAGGCCCGTTCGGCGATCACTTGGGCTACTACAGTTTGTCGCACGAGTTTCCCGTGCTCACGGTCGAAGCCGTCTATCACCGCCCCGACGCCATTTGGCCGTTCACCGTCGTCGGCCGGCCGCCGCAGGAAGACACCGTCTTTGGACAGTTCATCCACGAGCTGGTTGGTCCAATCATCCCCAAAGCGATCCCCGGCGTGAAGGCCGTTCGCGCCGTCGACGCCGCCGGCATCCATCCGCTGCTGTTGGCCATCGGCAGCGAGCGCTATGTGCCCTACGACCCGCTCCGCCGCCCTCGCGAACTGCTGACCCTGGCCAACGCGCTGCTGGGGCACGGGCAACTGAGTTTGGCCAAGTATCTGCTGATCATTGCCGGCGAAGATGTGCCCGAGTTGGACGTCAATCATGTGAAGGCGTTCTTTATTAAACTCTTGGAACGCATCGACTGGCGCCGCGATGTCCACTTTCAAACCTGCACCACGATCGACACGCTCGATTACAGCGGCGCCGCGTTGAACGAAGGCTCGAAGGTGGTGATGGCCGCGGCCGGGCCAGCCGTCCGCCAATTGGCCGCCGAGCTTCCCGCCGAAAGCGGCCTGCCCGAGTTGCCCGGCTTCGGCCCGGCGCGGGTGGCGCTGCCCGGGGTGCTGGTCGTGCAGGGGCCGGCGTATCAGCCCGAGGAGGATGGGCGCGATTGGGCCGTCGAACGCTGGGCCGCCGCCGGCGATCCGAGCCGGCCGTTCAACCGTTTCCCGTTGATCGTTGTGGCCGACAACGCGGAATTCACTGCACGAACCATCGACAACTTCCTGTGGATCACCTTCACTCGCAGCGACCCGGCCCGCGACATCTACGGCATCGGGGCCTTCCACACCGACAAACATTGGGGTTGTCGCGGGGCGCTGGTAATCGATGCGCGCAAGAAACCGTATCACGCGCCCGAGTTGGTGGAAGATCCCGCCGTCGAACGGCGGATCGATGCCCTATTTGCCCGCAACGGCCCGCTGGGGCATCTCGAACAATCGGCCCGATCAAGTCATTAGCCGCCTTCCGCCGACTGCGGAAAGAATGCGTCCATCCAGCGCAACGACGCATCGGTCCGTCGCCGAACGATGCGCTAATACATTGACAACAAATCGGGCCGGGGATTCCGCGCGGTGTCGTTCGGCCGGACGTTTACACTTTCGCCATGCTCAGGCTAAGATGAAGGCGCATCCAGCGCCGGCCTTCGCAACGGGGGCCGCCGGACCGAGACGGGGCCGTTGAACGGGCCGTTGTGTATCTCGCCACGCACATTGAACCACCGGACTGAACCGGTGAAGGCCGGCGCAAACGGCCGAAAGAGGGCATGTTTCATGGGCGCGAACAGGCAATGTCCCCGATGCGGGCGAACGATAGCTGCCGCTGACGACTCTCCTGCGGCATTCTGCCCGCACTGCGCACGTGCCAATCAAGGCGGAGATGCTAAGGCAGTGGCAAAGCCGGTGCCCGATCGTGCTCCTGCCAGGGCCGCTGTTTCGCTTCCTTCATCGGGTTCAGTTCCTTCATCGGGCTCCGCTGCGCCGGCGGCCGCAAAAGCGGCAGCACCCAAGGCTGCACCGCCGCGGCCGCGTCCTGCCGCGGCAGCAAGTCCGTCGACACCGAGTCCGCCGACGCCGGATTCGCCCGCATCAAGTTCCTCGGCGATCGGCCCATCGGTTCCCAGTATGCCGACGCTCGGTTCTCGCTTGCCGAATGCGGCGGGCACCGACGAGCCGGCACCCCAGCCGCCCGCCATTTCACCGCCGGGGCCGCTGATCACGGTTCATCCTTCGCCGCGGTCGGCGGCAGCCCGAAAACGTTCGGCCGGCGGCGCGCTGCAAATGACCACTCGTTTGGCCGGGCTGCCCCTTTGGCAGTGGTTGGCCGGCGTGTTCTTGCTGGGCTGTGGGCTGAGTGCGTTGGTCGTCTATCTCATTTGGGCCCGCGAGCCGCAGCGATTGATCGTCGGCGTCGATCAGCGGGAAGCCGCGGGAGACCAAAAGGATGCGGCCGGGGGCAAGCGACCGGCGGCCGGCAAGCTATCAGGTTCCGGCCGGCCCGTCGGTTCGCAACAACCAAAGGAGCAACCAGCAGCGATTGCGTCGGACGGGTTCCCGCGAGCGACCGCGGCGCGGAACATCAACGAGGTGATGCGGGCGATCGTGAAGATCGAAATTCCCGCCGCCGGCGAACACGAAGGCGGCAAAGGGACGGGCTTCTTCATCAACGACAAGGCTTGGATCGCCACCTGCTGGCATGTGGTGGACGATGCCACGTCGGCCACCCAGGCCCGACTGGCCGACGGTTCGGTGCTGCCGCTGTCGGGCATCATCGCCAAAGCGCCCGAGTACGATCTGGCGATTCTCAAACCCGCTCAATGGCCGGCGCAATTGACCTACCTCGACATCGGCTACGATGAAGAACCACCGCTGGGCGGCGAGGTATTCGCCTTCGGCCATCCGCTGAATGAAGATTTTGTTGTTCGCAAAGGCTCGATTAGTTCGCTGCTGACCACCAATCAACTGCTCGACGAGGCGCGGAAGAACCATGCGCTGGGGGCGAAAAGCGAATTCGCCCGCAGCATGCAGTGGATTCGGCACGATACGGCGATTTTGCCGGGCAACAGCGGCGGCCCGCTGTTCTTCAATGACGGCCGCGTATTGGGCGTCAATTCGTTCATCAATGTTCTTACGCGCAGCGGCTATGCCTCGCACGTGCGGCATCTCCGCGAACTGGCCGCTCGAGCAAGCGATCGGGCGGAACCGTTCGGGTCGGGCGAGTCGAGCCGCGTCTTCGATACCGAACCCCCGTTCTCCCCGGGCGAAATCGAGATCTCGCAAAAACGGCTGGAGGAACTGGCCGAATCGGTCGTCGCCGGTCGCGCCGATCCCGCCTCGGCCGAAGAATATGCCCCCTGGTCGGACCTGGCCCGTCAAATGACCTTCGCACACTATAGTCGCCTCGATTCCGTGCCCGAACCGGCCGACGTTGTTGCCGCGCGGGCGAAGGCGGCCACTCGGGCCTTCGATCGCCTCGTCCGCCGCGAGTATCGCCCCGCCCAGGTGAAGGCGTTGGGCCAGCGGGCGGCCGACAGCCTATCCTCGCCGAAATCGGGCGTGGTCTTTTTCGGCATCATCGTTGCCGATGTGCCGGGCCTGATGATCTTTCAGATCGAGGGAACCGATCGCATCGTCGGGGTTCCCAACGAGGGTTCGGCCGGCGAGGAGTCTGCCGGGGGCCGCCGACTGGTTGTCGGGGTAGTCGCCCCGCGCAGCCTGACCGTGCAAGGTCCGAAGGGCATGATACAGATTCCCATGGTGCTTTCGCACCACTTCGGGCCGCTGCCGTAACGGAATTGATCGATCGCCGGGGCGCGGGCGAAATGGTTCCACACAATTACGGAAGCGGCCGGCAGCGCGGCGAAGCGGCCGATCGCGTAGAGATGCGTTTTGGGCCGCTTTGTGTTTTCCGCGGTTTTATTTAGAGAGAGACTCGCGGTTGTCGTTATGGCTGTTCTCGCTGCCGTCTTTTGGTTCGCGTTGGGAGCGATCGTCGGCAGTTTCTTGAATGTCGTCGTCTATCGGTTGCCCGCCGGGCTGAGCATCGTGTCGCCCGGCTCGCATTGCCCGGCGTGCCGCCGCCCGATCCGCTGGTTCGACAACGTACCGATCTTCGCTTGGCTTTGGCTCGGCGGACGATGCCGCGATTGCCGCGAGCCGATCGCGTTGCGCTATCCGTTCGTCGAGTTCCTTACCGCTATCTTGTTCCTGAGCATCGGTTGGCCGCACACGGCCGCTTCTCTTTCGCGCGACGAGGGCATTGATCGGCGGCCCGTTTCGGCCGCGACGACGGCCCCGGTGGAATCGGCGGAACCGTCACCCCCCGGTGCGCCGATCGCCGGCGAAGACGAGATCGCAAATAACGACCTTCGCGGCGCGGCAGTAGTGGCGATCGTTCACTTGCTCTTGCTTTCGACGCTTCTGGCCGCTGCGCTGATCGCCTACGATGGCGGCCCGACGCCCCGCCGTCTGTTCCTTCCGGCCTGGATCATCGTCCCGTTGGCCTATGCGCCCGAATGGGGCCACTCCGCCGCGGTTTATGCCGGGCTCGGGCCGTGGCGGGCCTGGCAGCCGATGCTCGGCGCGGTGGCGGGCGTGCTGCTTGGCTGGGCGATCGAAATCACCATGCGACTCAGTCTGGCGGCGACAGAGGAAGCCCCGTCCCAATCGTCGCCGACGGTTGCGGCGGATCACGCGGCAGGGTCTTGGATCGCAAAATTGCTCTCGGTTGTTCTCGTGTGGAGGTCGTCGCGTCGAACGTTGCCCGCGTGGTCGTTGGGCTGCCTGGGAATCGTACTGGGTTGGGCCATGAGCTTGGCCGCTGGCGGTGCTGCGCTCGCGGTGGCGGTGGTCGCTGCGGCCATTGGGCGGGCCGGCCGCGGCACGCTGCCCGTCGCGTGGGCATGCGGGCTGTTCCTTTTCGCCTGGGCCTGGCTGCTGGCAGCCGCGTGGCGCTAACCGGCCGCTCACTCTCTCTGCCTGCTTCGGTGGGTATCACCAACAGCAGACTCCTTGTTCTCCCGGCAAGGAATGGCCGCGACTAACGAAAGAGGGTTCTCGGCTGGATGCGGCGGCACTGGTTGGTTGGCGCCCGTGCCGCTGTACGCCGGGCGGCGAAACCCGTAATCTATAGTCTTTCTAGTTCAAGGCAACGGATCGCCCCCTGGCGTTCCTGTTTTCGCGTTGGTGATTCGAGGAGCGGTCATGGAACACAACGAAGAGCATCAACGACGGCACAATCGCGAGCGGATCATTCATTCGCTGAGCTATAAGCTGGCGTATCAAGATGTCGACTTTTTGATGCGGCCGGAGCTTCGTCCGCAGCGGATGGAGCTGGAATTACTCAAGCCGGAGATCTACTTCACCGAGCAAGGGATCGAATCGACGATCGTGGTGTTCGGCAGCACGCGAATTATCGAGCCGGCCGAGGCGGCCAAGAAGCTCGAACGGGCGAAGGCACGCCTGGCCGACACCCCCGACGACCGCCGCCGGCAACGCGCCCTCGACAAAGCGGTTCGTTTGGCCGCCAAAAGCAAGTATTACGACATGGCGCGGCAGTTCGCTCAAATCGTCTCCGCTGCTCAAACCGAGAAGAAACGCCAGTACGTGATTGTTACCGGCGGCGGGCCGGGCATCATGGAGGCCGCCAATCGCGGCGCCTTCGACATCGGGGCCAAATCGGTCGGATTGAACATCCACCTGCCCCAAGAGCAGCAACCGAACCCCTACATCACGCCCGAACTCTGTTTCCAGTTCCGCTACTTCGCCATGCGGAAGATGCACTTTCTGCTGCGGGCCAAGGCGTTGGTGGTCTTTCCCGGCGGGTACGGCACCTTCGACGAACTATTCGAAGTGCTTACGTTGCGGCAAACCAAACGCATGCAGAAAATCCCCGTGGTGCTTTTCGGCCGCGAGTTCTGGCAACAGGCCGTCAACTTCGATTTCCTGGCAGACGAAGGCGTGATCGACGACGAAGACCTTGATCTGTTCCGCTATGCCGAATCCGCTGAAGAGGCCTGGGAGATGATCCGCCAGTTCCATGGCGAATGAATCGCCGCGGGAAGAACCGCGCTTTGGACCGATGTGGGCCGAAATCAGCTCCCCCGGCGTCGAGGCCGCCGATTCTCTTCTGTGTGGAACTATTTGACACCGCTGCGCCCGCGATCCGCCGATTCGCCCCGACGCCGAATGCGGCAACGTGCGCTTTCCTTCATTCGCACCGACAGTCCTCACGAGGGCTCCGCTCTGCGGAGGTTCTGCACGGTCGATCGACAGACTCTGGATATTGACGGGTGGCCCATTTGCCCAAACATCCAAGCGCGCCCATTTTGTGATACTCCCGACGAAAAATCGACGTTGATTGAAAAACTCGCCTTGCGTACCCCACCCAAATACGCTATCTACCCGCACTGTATCTCCCCCTATTGCGCGACAGAACCGACTGGCTGCGGACGTGCTCGTGTTATGCGGCTGAGGCGTTGCTAAAACCGCCAGTCGGCGGCAGATGCATGCGAAGCGAGCTGCGACGACACGGATCGGAATGCAGGGCGCGGACGCTCCGCCGCAGGCAGGCGGCGTAGCAAGACACGATCATTCGGCGATCATCAACCGGGAATCACTGATGTCGGCATCGGGCACGAAAACGCGATCTGCCGCCGGACGCTGCAAGTTGCAGCGTTCGGCGCACGAATGCGCCGATGCCGCCTCCGCAACTGGTGTTGCCAAGGGCGCCATTCGCGGCAAACCCCGTCGCGCGGCGTTCGGCATTCTGTTGCCGGCGGTGGTGGCGGCCTGCGTCGGATGTTCGGCGATTTCAGAGTCGGGCATCAAGCCGGTATCGTATCGGTCTTCGCCGGCCGTCTGGAATGATCGGCCTTTTCTCAAGACCTTGGTTCCCTCGAATGATCGTGATTGGGCAACCGATCAAGCAGTGCTTCCCACGGCGGAGTTCAACGGCCGACAGGTGACGGTTCGCAATATTCGCAACATCCGCTACCGCACGATCGACGATTTCGACGTTCACTATTACGACCGCACTTTTGACCTCGATCGGATCACCTCGGTCGATTTCATCGTCGTGCCGTTCAACGACACGCCCGGCATCGCTCATACGATGCTCAGTTTCGGTTTCGACCACCGCGACTACATCGGTCTTTCCGTCGAGATCCGCAAGGAGCGCGGTGAGAAGTACAGCCCGATCAAAGGATTCTTCCGCCAGTACGAGTTGATGTACGTTCTGGCCGACGAGCGCGACCTGATCCTTAAGAACTGCCTGCAATGGCGGGCGAATGTGTATATCTATCGCACCAAAGCAGGGCCCGACCAGGCGCGGAAGCTGTTTGTCGATGTGCTCAATCGGGTGAATGAACTCGCCGCCGAGCCCGAGTTCTACGACACGCTAACGAACAACTGCACCACGAACATCCGCAACCACATCAATCGGTGTTTTCCCGATCGGGTGCCGTATGACTATCGCGTGCTGCTTCCGGGATATTCGGCCGAGTTGGCGTACGATCTCGGGCTGCTCGATACCGAGCTGTCGTTCGCCGAGACGCAACGGCGCGCGCGAGTAAACTATGCCGCTTATCTCTATCGCGACGAACCGGACTTCTCCGTGAAAATCCGCCAGGTCGTCGATCCGGAAGCCCTGGCGCCCGAGTCGGCGCCCGCCCCGGCGACGGGCGTTGCCACCGGCGGCAGAGTGATGCCGCGCTAAGCAGCCCGTTGAACAATGCCATTTCCGCGGATTCGGCCCTCGAATTCTGCGGCAATTGCACTCGGCCGCGAAGCCGATAGCGACTTCTTCAACGGGCCCCAAAGCACCCCGGGCCGCCAATCGCTATCCGGGTATCATGCCGCGCGCTGAGCATTATGCTATCATGGTCGGATCGCGGTTCCGCCGGTGGTCAATCAATCAGCCTTCCGTCGGCGGCAAGCGGCGATCGCCGGCGCGATTGATCGTGCGATGTCAATCGCAAGCGCAACGGCACTGTTCACCGCGCTCGATCTCGATTGGCGATCAGACCGGCAATTGCAAAGGGATTTCGGCGAGATGACTAAGGAACTGGATCGCGTTTACAACGAAGACTGCCTGTTGGGATTGGCGCAGATCGACAGCGGCTCTGTGGATTTGGCCTTTGCCGATCCGCCGTTCAATATCGGTTACCGGTACGACGTTTACGACGACCGTCGCCGCGACGACGATTACCTTGCTTGGTGCAAGCAGTGGATCGCCGAGGTGATTCGCGTGCTGAAGGCCGACGGGGCATTCTGGCTGGCCATCGGCGATGAATATGCCGCCGAGTTGAAGGTGCTGATGCAGCGCGAGTTGGGGCTGCACTGCCGGGGATGGATCGTGTGGTACTACACCTTCGGCGTGCATTGCGACACGAAGTTCACCCGTTCCCATGCGCATCTATTCTGGATGACCAAAGACCCGAAGCAGTTCACCTTCAATGACGAAGCGATCCGCGTGCCCTCGGCGCGGCAATTGGTGTACAACGATCGTCGCGCGAATCCGAAAGGGCGAGTGCCCGACGACACCTGGATTTTGCGTCCGCAAGACCTGCCCGGGGGCTTCACCGCCGATCAAGATACGTGGTACTTTCCGCGGGTGTGCGGCACGTTCAAAGAGCGGCAAGGTTGGCACGGCTGCCAGATGCCGGAACAGCTTCTCGGGCGGATCATCCGCGCCACGAGCAACGAGGGCGAGATCGTACTCGATCCGATGGCGGGCAGCGGCACGACGTTGGCGGTGGCCAAGAAGCTCGGCCGGCGGTTCATCGGGTTCGAGCTTTCGCCGGAGTACGCCGCGCAAATCGAGGCCCGGCTCGCCGCCTGTCAACCCGGCGACGCTCTGGTGGGTTCGCCCGAGCCGACCGTCAGTGCGCCGCCGACCAACGCAGTGCGCGGCCCGACGCGCCGCCGCTTTGTGAAACGATGAGCGACAACGTCCGTTCCAAATAAAACCGCAAAGAACCGAAAGCAGCTCAAACGGGAACTGTACGCAATCGGCCGCTTCGCTTCGCCCGCGGCCGCTTTCGCAATTAGGTGGAAGTATTTTGAGACGGCGGAACCAAAGGGTTCTTCCACGTTGGTTGCGGCCGCAGGTCGTGTTGGGGGGAAAGAGATCATGCGATTTGCCATTTGCAACGAAACGTTTCAAGATCGTTCCGTAGAGGCGGGGTTCGACTTCGCTGCCGAGTGCGGGTATGAAGGAATAGAAATCGCCCCGTTCACCATCAGCCCGTATGCGCACGACATCTCGTCGGCCCGTCGAACCGAGGTCCGCCGGGCGGCCGAGCGGGCCGGGCTCGAGGTGGTCGGCCTGCACTGGCTGCTGGCGAAGACCGAGGGCTTCCATCTGACCAGTCCCGACGCCGCGGTTCGCGCGACAACGGCACAGTACCTCGGCGCGCTGGTCGATCTTTGTGCCGATTTGGGCGGGCGGGTGATGGTGCTCGGTTCGCCGCAACAACGCAACATTCCATCGGGCGTGTCAGAAAACCAAGCGGCCGACTACGCGGTCGAGGTGCTTTCGTCGCTTGCGCCGCGGCTGGAAAAAGCGGGGGTAACACTCGCCCTTGAACCGCTGGCGCCGGCGGAAACGAACTTTCTGACCACAGCCGCCGAGACGATGGTGCTGATCGATCGCATCGGACATCCGAACGTGCGCCTGCATCTCGATTGCAAGGCGATGGCGGCCGAGGCGGAACCTATTCCCCAATTGATTCGCCGGCATCATACCGCGATGGCCCATTTTCATGCCAACGATCCGAACCGGCAGGGCCCGGGCTTCGGCCGGCTCGACTTCGTGCCGATCTTCGCCGCACTGAGCGAAGTCGGATATCGCGGCTGGGTCTCCGTCGAGGTATTCGACTACACGCCCGGCGTGGAGGCCCTGGCGCGCAACAGCATCGACTACATGAAGCGCTGCTTCGGACGATTGGCCGAGGGCAATTGATCGAATGATCGGGGGCGATTGCCGGGCGATGCGCGTCAATCAAGCCCATTGAGCCAGTCGCCGAGAACCGAATTGAACCCGGCCGGATTCTCGATCGGCGTCAGGTGTCCGGCATCGGGGATGACGGCAAACCGGCTGTTCGGCACGGCGGCGGCCATCGCCCGCATCTCTTCGGGCGGCGAGGTAACATCGTCGGCGCCGACGACGAAGAGTGTCGGGCAACGGATCGCAGGCAGCAACTCCGTCGAATCGCGGCGCTCGCCCATGGCCAACGCTGCCGCGGCGATCGTTTCCGGCGGGCAGCGGCGAACCATCTCTTTCCAGCGATCGACGGCGCCCGGGCGTTCGGCCGACGTCCGCGGCGAGAACATCCGCGGCTGCATCGCTTCGATGACGAACTCCGGCCCCTGCTCGATGACCCGCGAAGCCATGGTTCTTCGCGCGGCCTTCGTCTCGGGCGTATCGGCGGCGGCGCGGGTGTCGCACAGCACCAGCCCCCGCAGGCGGTCGGCGTACTTTCGCACAAACTCGAAGGCGATGTACCCGCCCATCGATAACCCGCAGAATACGACCGGTTCGCTGATCCGCAGAGCGTCGAGCAGATGGACCAAGTCGTCGGCGAACTGCTCGATCGACAAATTCGCGGTGCGCGCCGAGCGGCTCGCGCCGAACCCGCGGAGGTCGGGCGCAATCAGTCGCCCGAGATCGGCCAGCCCGGTAAGCTGCTCGTCCCAAAGCGAGTGATCCAAGGGGAATCCGTGAACCAGCAACACGGGCCGGCCTTGGCCTTTGTCGATGTAGTGGAACTGTTCGTCGGCGATTGAAAGCGTCGGCATATTCTCCCCTCGCAGAAATCGCGTGCAATAGCGCAGTCAGTGCGCTGATCGACTACAACACTGCGGCCGAGTCAAGATCCGGCCGCGGCGGCCTTCTTCCGCCGCCATTGCTCTTTGAACTTCTCGAGCTGGCGCGTAATCAATCCGTTGTGCGGCTCGATCTCGGCGGCGCGCGACTGATGGTGGACGGCCTTTTCGTAATCGCCCATCGCCGCGTACACGTGGGCCAAGGTATCGAGATATCCGGCATTGTTCGGGCTAAGCTCCAAGGAGCGGAGCGAATGTTTCAGTGCAACGCCGAGCACGGCGCGATCGTCGGCGGTGTTGCCCACCAACCAAGCATACTGATTCATGTGCATCGGGTTATCAGGCTCGTTGGCGATGTCTTGCAGCAGCTCGTCGGCAATGCGTTTGATTTTCGCCGCCACGCTCTCCCGCTGTTCCGGAGACAAGCCATCGAAGCGGTGGGCCATGATCAACAGATCAATGTCAGGCTCGTCGGCGGCAAGGCCTTGCAGCAGGTGGTCCTTTTGCTGGTCGCGACGGCCCTGACGCTCGGCGTCGCACGCGAAGAAGAAGTGCATCCGCGAGGCGATCTCGGCCGTCGATCGATCGGCCAGAACAGCCTGGGGCCGATCGCCGCCCGCAGCGGCCAGCACCTCTTGAAGCACTTTGGCGGCCGCGTCGTCGCGCTGTTGGTCGTGCAGCATCTCCGCCAGTGAAAACCTCGCGTTCGCCGCCAACGGGTGATTGCCCGGCATTTGCCCAATCACGTGGCGATATTCCGCTTCGGCCCACTGGAATATCCCCATTTGCTTCAACGCAATCGCCGTGCGCAGGTGTTCCAACAGCGGTTGCAACTCACGTCCGGGAGCAGCGGCCAGCGCCGCAGCGGCCAATTGTTCGGCCCGTGCCCCGTCGCCCATTTGCTTGACGGCGTACGCGCGGGCGTAGGCCAGAATAGGCTGATCTTGAAAGGGAGCGGGATTGCGCTGGGCCAACTCTTCGATCAGCTTCCACGCCTTCTGGGCAATCAGCCAGCGGGTCAGTTCGAGAAGCGTCTCCGGCTCGGCAATGTGCAACTCGATCATTCGAGCCGCCACGGCCATCGCTTCGTCCGGTTTTTGAAGCTGTTTGAGCCAGTGGAATTGAATCTTCAGCAATCCGCCGACAATCTCGGCGGAGCTGTCATTCGACCCTTCCTGTTGCAGGCGGAATTCGGTCTCGACGTGTTTGATCCATTGCGAAAGCGCGGCAGACGAATCGCTCGTCCAAGTGAGCCACGTTTGCACCCACTGGGCCGGCGGCCGCGAGCTGCGCTGCAACAGATCGCTTAGCCCGCGCACTGTCGCGCCCCGCGGCGGCGATGTCGGGTTGTCGGCAATCAGCGCAATGGCCGCCACTTTGGCCAGCAAAGGCGAACGTTCGTAGAGAATCAATCGGCCGATCGCGTCGGCGCCCTTCGCGTCGGGCAATCGGGCCAGCTTCTCGATCCGCTCGCGGCGTTGGGCCGGCGAGAGGCTGTCGTAGTCAGCCAGCAGCCGGCGGACTTCCTCCGGGTCGCCCTTGCGCGTCAGATCAACCCGCAAGAGGCGCAACAAATAGCGCGCCCGAGCCGCGATCTCCAGGTCTTCGTGCGACGCGGCTGCCTGCAACGCGTCGAAAGCATCGTACCCGATCTTCTCCAATTGCTGCTGGGCGCGTTCACGGACGAAGAAGTCGGAGTGGCCCAATTCGGCGATCAGCCGGGCAATCTTGGCCGGGTCGGCGGGGGTCGCCTCGGCCGACGACTCGGAACCGGCGTGCCGATCCGGCGCGGCCCGCGGAGGCGGTTCGCCGGCCGGCGTCGCACCGGGCGCAGCGCATGCCACGAGCAAGCCGAGGACTGCGGCCGATGTCCACAGTCCGCGACGAAATATCCGGCGGCAATCGATCTCTGTTGCAAGCAACGGCAGCGGGTTGATCCTGCGATGCGATTCCATGCGATTGTCTCGTCAGCATTTCCGACGTTCGCGCGCCGGATTCTTGAATCGTCGCCGGCGCGTCTCGGGCGGCCGATGTTGCGCAGGCAGTGCCGCCCGATGCGCGCTCTATTCGTTGGACAGGGCCGCCTACGGCAACGCCTATAGTAAACCGTAGAAACGGCCGCCGCTTCGGGCAAGGCGGTTGAGCAACGGCGGCGGCTCCAGCCGAGCGACAAATCGCGGCAGCGGGCGAAGCATCTCGCTGATCCGCGCCGCGCCGAGGTTGTCGCCCCACCAAAGCAGCCCGCCCTTGGTCGGCGGAAAGCCCAGCCCGTAGAGCATCGCCAAGTCGATGTCGCGCGGGTCGGAAACACGGTGTTCCTCGATCATTCGCGCCGCTTCGACCAGCATCGGCAAAATCAGCGACATCGTCAGTGTATGGTCGTTAAGGCGCTCTTGACCATCGACCGCGGCCGAGATCAACTCGCTTGCCTCGCGACTGATCGTCGGTTGCACGGCCGAATCAGCCGGGTAGTCGTAGAACCCCGCGCCGGCGGCACGTCCCGTCCGGCTGTGCCTCACCATTTCGACCAACAGGCGATAGACGGGTTCGTCGGCACCGAGCATCGGCGAAATCTGGCCGCCGTATTGCAGCAGGCGATCGAGGCCGATCTCGTCGATCAGTCGCAGCGGGCCCATCGCCATCCCGAATTGCAACGCCGCCTCTTCAACGGCCGACGGCGATGCGCCGACCGAGAGCAGGTCGGCCCCCGCACACAGATACGGCAACATGAGCCGCGTGACCAAGAACCCCGGCCCGTCGGAGACGATCACCGGCATCCGCTGCAACGCGGCCGCATGCTGAACCGCCACGGAAAGCGTGCGGTCGCTGGTTTTCGGGCCGCGGACAATCTCGACCAACGGACGTTGCCGCAGCGGTTGGCAAAAGCGCATCCCGCAAAAACGCGACGGCTCGCGCAAACCAGCCGCCAAACGACCCACCGAAATTGTTCCCGTATTGGTCATCAATACGGTCTCGGGCGCCAGTTGCGGCTCGATCTCGGCGTATAGCTTTTGCTTCGCGGCGGTCGATTCGACGATCGATTCGATCACCAGATCGCAACGAAGCACCGGGCCGAGCGAAATGCTCGTCATCAACAAATGATCGACGCGCTCTTGCGCCGACTCTTGAGGCAACTCGCGCGACAATTCGTCGGCCACCCGCTCGCCCAACCGACAAAGCACCCGGCGATCGCTGTCGGTAACGGTCGTCGGAACGCCGTGCTGCACCTCGATCGCCGCCAAGTAGGCGCCCATCGATCCCGCGCCGACGATTCCCGCGGTGCGGGCCGCCGGCGCTCGCTCCGTCCATCGCGCGACCATTTCGCGGTGGTACTCGAGCAGCCGCTCCACGTTTTCCAGCGCGCGGCGCTGCAACGATTCCGGCGACCGACGTTCGACGAAATGACTCACCAGAACAGCCCTATCCGGAAAAACGACCGCACCGCGTCGAGCCGTCGCCCATCGGCACCCGACCCGCGCGCCGAGCACCGCACACCGAGCCCCGAGGCACAGCCCGGCCCGGGGAATCGACGCAGCCCGGCCTCGACCGAAAAACGCATTCGGCGACGGTTCGATGCCCGCCCAGCCCCGACCGAGGCGAAGTGCGGCCGCGGTCTCAGCCCGAGATTATACCACGTTCTCCGATGGCCGTCGCCGACGTTGGGAAGAAACTGGGCCGAAGGTACGGCAACGGCGGAGCCCATATCGCCCGGCAGCGGTGTTTCTGCGGCAACGACCTCTGCTCGCGGATCAGTGGTTCTGCGCGGCCCAGCGTTTCCATCGGGCGATGCGCTGCGAGGTGTTTCGCGGCATCGCGTTTTCCGGCTCCTCCGCCCGGGGCGAACCACCCTCCGAAATCGAATCGCCTGATGAGTCGGCGGGCATCTCGGCGACGTCGTGCCCCACACAAAGCGGCAGGGCAGCCAAGGCGGCCCGCTGCACGCTCACTTGACCATCGAGCATGTGGATGAGCGCCGGCACGAACTCGCGAAGCCCCAGCCTACCCATCAGCTCGGCGGTTTGGCGTTGCAAGTGCGGATCGTCGGAATAGGCCAGGCGTTCCAAGGCTGCCGGTCCGGCTGCGTCGCCCACCAAGGCCAGGGCGGCGGCCGCCTCGAAACACACCTGCCCGTTCGAGTGTCCCAGAAGGCGTTTGACCGATTCACGATCGTCGATTTGCCCCCCGGCGGCCAGGGCATGCAGTGCCGCGGCCACCACCGCTGCATGACGATCGGCCAAGGCGGGCGCCAAGGCCGTGCGATGGGCGGGCGACGGATCGCGTGCCAGCAGTTCGCACGCCCGACGTCGGACATCCGCCGAAGGATGAGTCAAACCGACGTAGGCCAACTGATGTGCCGCCGGCCCGCCGCCGGCAACCGCCTGCAATAGACTCTGCCAAATCAAGGGGTCCGACTCGGCAGCGGCACGCTGATAGATGAGTTCGGTCTGTTCGGACGAAAGGGGCGCATCGGCCGCAAGGCGGACCAGTTCCGCGGCCGCCCGTCGCCGCTCGATGACATCGAGCGAGCCGAGCTGTTCGATCTGCTTGGCAATGGCTTCGTTGCGTTGGCGATGGTCGGCCGAACTTGCGTCGGTCGCCGCGGCCGCATCGGCCTGCGAGGCGGTTGCTCCTGGGAATTGCCGCCGGAACTCGCGCCGCAAATCGGCCAACGCCCGCGATCGCTGTTCCGATCCGCTATCGGCAGAAAAACGACTCGCATTCGGCCAACGTTGGGCCAGCGCGTCGGCCGCGGCGCGCCGCACGACCAATGAGGTGCTCTCCATGGCCGAAAGCAGCAATTCGCCCGATTCTTCGACGGGCCATTGCCCCACCGCAGCAATCGCCGCCAGTTGGACGCGGGTGCCGGCATCGGCGAGTAAACGCTGCGCCGTGCGGCGGGCATTGCGTCCGCTCAACTGCCCAAGCTGCCGAGCCGCTGTCTCGCGCACCCGCCACGAAAGATCGGTCGCCGCTGCCAGCGCGTCGTCGGGCCAACCGCCGGCGGCCAATGCCTCGACGGCTGCGGCACGCATCGTTTCGCTATGGTCCGACGAGAGCAGTTCGTTCAGCGCGCGGCGCGCGCGCGCATCGCCGCGGTGGGCGCCCAAGCCTGCCACCGCCGCCAACCGCACCTTGAGGTCAACATCGCGAAGCGCATGCAAACAGCGGTCGAGCGATTCCGGGTGCTGCGAACGGCAAAGGATTTCCAACACTGCGGCGCGAACGCGAGGGTCATTGTCGTCGTAAAGGGCAACCGCATCTTCCGGCGGCTGTCCTTCTCGACGCCAGCGCTCGAGCGCGGCCCAACGCACCTCGGGCGAGCGATTTGCCAGCGCGCGAAGATAAACGGCATCAGCCGATTCGTCGGCCAACGGCGCGCAGGCGATCAGCAACTCGGCAGCCAGCTCGGGCGGGCATGCCGCCACCGGAGAATCCGATAGATAATCGTTCAACAGGGCGCGCAGCGATTCGGCGGCCTCAGGCGCATCGAGCGCGGCAAGCGCTTCGACGGCCGCACAGCGCATCGCCACGGGCAAGTGGGCCGCACGCACCACACGAGGCAACACGCCCGCCCCAGAAGCATCGCCCCAACGAGTCAAAACGATCGCGGCGTTGCCGGCAATGACCAAATCGGCGGCTTTCGTCCAACGGCGCAGGCTTGCTCGTTGGTCGGCGGGCCGTTCGGCCATTCGTTCCAAATCGCCGTAACGCCATCGTCGCGGACTATCGGCCGGAGCGCGGCTCCATACGCTGAGTCTTCGCCCCTGCGCGTCGGCGACGGTGGCACGCGCAAGGATTTCGCGGTCGTCCGCAAAGTCGTTGGGTGAATCGGCCGGCGAAGACGATGCGTCGTCGGGCCGATGGGGAGACGCCTTGCCCGAATCGCGATGCCGCGGGCGCGAATCGGCGATCACTTGCTCGTCGGCAGCGCCCAGAGGGCGAAGAAGCCCACTGGGCAAATGTCCGCAGCCGGCCATCGCGGCACAAAGAATAGCCGCCGCACCGAGTCGGATGCAGCCAATCAGAGCTTGTCCGGTTCGGCTGCTTCCGTGCAGTCGCTGCCGCGATCTCGCCCAGCGGATCAGTCGATGCGCGCGATGATCTGCATCCATCGGGCTCAATCCTTTTCGCCCTCGGCGGCTGCTCGAAACGGCCTCGACAAAGGCCCGGCACTCGGTTCCAGTCTCTCGAAGAATAGCTCTCGGCCCATCACAACATCGGAATCGTGTTGCGTGAATCGCCAAGCAACACGTTGGCGGTTGTGCGGGCCGGTTTGTCGCTCCCTGCTTCCTGCGATGGCCGACAAGCCGAAACACTCAGGTCAATTCAACAAAGGCTGGAGTTTCTCTCGCTGTTGCCTGATGACGGGCAGCGCGGCCGATTCCGCGCCGGCCAATGCCGCCGTCAAGTCTTTCAGCGCCGGTTCGATCGCGGCAAGATACTCGCGTCCTTTTCCTTCGCCAACCACCGACTGAAGACGTTTCGCCGCCTCTCCGGCAACCACAATTCGTTCTTTGATGCGTCGCCCGACGAGTCCGGCATCTTCCTCCATTTGGCAGGCGTCGTGCAGAAACGCGGCCAGGCCGAGGGCGGCCACGGCGGCATTTTCGGGCGAGACGCCCGCCATGTCGAGCTTGCTTATCGCACGAACCGCGGCGCGGCGGGCCAGCAACAGCGTCGAACGATCGCTGGCCAACTTGCCCAAGGCGACGAGCACTTCGCCCTTCGGGCCGGGCCGCCCCAATTCGCTGAGGATGTCGGCCGCTTGAGCCTTCAGCCAAGCGTGGCCCTCCGGCGTGCGCCCTGCCGGGGGCTGCGTGGCAGTGACCAACCGCAAGCAGGCGTCCGTTACATTTTGCCGCAGCTCGTCGCTGAGGCTCTTCGCGCGAACATGCCGCATGATGCCGATCAGGGCCGCCACACGAACGTAATCGGCCTGTTGGGGATCGGCCACGGCGGCCAACATCACGGGCACCGTCTTGCTCCAAGGCTTGCCGGGATCGCTCCCCTGCGGCTCGATCTCGTTCAACTCCCCGATCGCCAACATGGCGTTGTACCGCGCGGCCGCATGATAATTGCCTTTGGCGATGCCCTGCAAAACGCTGAGCGCAATCTCGTTGAGCGCATCATGTGCGCCGCTGCGCGGATAGGTGAGGTCGTTGCGCAATTCGCGGCGCAGGCTTCGTGCCGTACCGTCGGAAAGCTTGCTCTCGTTCTCCTTGAGCGTCCAGCGGGCGAGGGCGTATTTCGAGTAGTACTCTTCGAGAAGGCGACGTTGTGCGTCGTCGGGCGGAGTCGGGCGCTGGCGAATTTCACGAACCTCGTTGATCCGTTTGGCCAATTCTGCAACCACGGCCATTTCTTCCACCGGTTGATTCGCTGCCGGCGCGGCCGCAGCAGGCGGCGCTTCCCGGGCAGGCTGCTCTGCCGCCCCGATCGGCCGCACGAGAAGGACTTGCCCGGCCAGCAAGACGCCCGCAATGGCAATGCTCACAAATCGCAGTCGTTGCGGTTGTCCTAACATGTTCATGTGGATCAGTTTCTGCATTTCGTCCTTCGTCCCACCGGCGATGCGGCGCAGGCAGAGAATCAACAGTAAAAGCCGGCAAGCGGCGCAAGATAAGCAGGCGTCGGCGGGCGACGCGCCCCGTGGCCGCCCGATTCCGGCACGGAACTCTCTGCTATTAGCGTACCCATCCCGATCGAACCTCGTCAAGCTGGCTCGTTCCGCCGGGGGAACGTCGCCCCGCCCGGCGCAAACCGGCCGGTTTGCGCGTGGGAGCCGAAGTATGAAGTATGTACCTGGTCGAGCAAGTCGCGTGAGCCAACCGCAAGTGGGTTGTCGGGACATCGGGGATCATGGCCTTGGTGTCGCCGGTATCCGTTACCATAGCGGCTGACGAGTTGGGCGGCCGCTCAATGGCTCCACATCATGGCGAAAGCCGCCGAACTTGCGGCGGAACAGCCGACGGCACGTTGTCCCGATTTCGTCCGCTTCCGTTTTTCGTATCTAATCAGCCGTCTGAAGCCCCGGAGGGCCACGCTCCGTCGTGGCCGGGAATCGGCGGCCATGCGTTTTCCCTTGAAACTTGCGGGCGGCGGCCGCTGGAACCGGGTTCTTCAACGAGTTGTCAGCGCGTCGAAAGCAGGCTGCGGCTGTAGTTGGCCCCGATCGAGACCTTGGGCACTTGGACGGGCACCGGCTGAATATCGAAGAACAATCCGACCAATTGCTTGGGCTTGATCGCCCCGCTTTGCCCGGGAACATCGACCGGCTCGCCGCGGAATGTTTCCATGATGCGATAGATTTGCGGATCGATTTCGGTCTTCCCGTCGGGGCGCGGCGTGCCCACCGATTCGAAGCTCCCCACGCAGACGATGCTGGCGTAACGGTCGTGCAGGCAATAGGCGTCGTAGTTGAGTTTGCGGAGCGCTTCGGTCAGTTTTTCGGCCTTTTCGCCGGCCTCGATCAATTTGCTCGATTGATCGCGTTTCTGGCTCTGCTGAATTTCCTTTTGGTCGAGGATCACCTCTCCGGTGAAGGTCGCCACTTTCACGGTGTACTTGCCCGGGCAGTTCAGCAGCGAGTATTTCACGTCGCTGTTGAGCCGCATGACGAATTCATCGATCCCCGGAGCATTGAAGAAATCGGAGGGAAGCAGCGGATTGGTGGTGACAAAGGCGTGGCCCATCGGCCCAAGCGTCTTCTTCTCGCTGCCCAACGCCGATTGCACTTGTCGCTGCACCAACCGCCAGCCGGCCAGTGTTTGGTTGGTCGGGCGGTCTTCGCGCAGTTCGAGGCATTGAGGGCGGGCCAACTTCAACTTGCTGAGCACCTTTTGAGCTTCGGGATCGTCCACCGCGGAGTAGTTGCCCACCATCACGGCATATTCCTCGATCTCGCTGCCCGGGCGATACTTGCCGCGGCGCGGTTCGCCGAAGCGGTTCACCCCGCGAACCGGCGCTTCCCCCAGTTCAAAGCGGACCTTGTGAACGTAGGCTTCGAGCTTGTAGCGGCTGCGCAACTCGAGGGCCAGTTGATGCGCTTGGTCGGCGGCCCCCTCGCCCGAAAAACTGCATGCGAGGATCATCCACGGCCCGTTGTTCTCGCTCAAGCGATAGGGCTTCTCCGGATCGGCTTCAACCGAGGGGGTGAACAGCGTGCTCCAAGGCGGCGCCGCGGCGGCCACTGTCGCCCACCATGCCCACGTTGCCCAACAGAACCCGCGAAACACCAGCCCGCGATTTTGCATAGCCCAGGCACTCCTTGCCAAGGTCGGATCGAATCATTCCATCCCGGTTCGCCGCGACGACCACTTCGCCGACACATCGGGCTGCGATGCTCGGCATCGAGATCGGCCCAGGATAGTAACAAAGCCCCCGCCCCGATTCCAGATCGGCTTTAGATCAACGCCACCGATTCGCCGGGCAAGACAACACCGCTGTCCCAATGCGAATGTTAACTTGGGGCCGTTGCGCAATCGAGGCGGATACGCCCATCAAAGAAGCCACACGGCTTGGGCCGGCATGTTCCGGCGTAGGCTGCCTTCCGGTTTCCGCGGTTTGGTGGAAGACCGTCTGCGGTTTTTGGGGAATCAGGCAGCCACCAGAATGTTGTAGGCGGCATGAGTTCCGGCGACGATCCCGAATCCGCGATAGAGAAAGACGCCGGAGAAAAAGGCACCGGCCATCACGCGGAAGCTGAAACTGCTCCATGCAAACGGTTCGCCGACCACGCCGGCCATGCTCACATGATGCGCGGCCGCAAACAATGTGCTGGTCAGGGCGATGGCCAGAGCCGCGCGCACGGCGGGTCGGGCGGCAAGGCCTTTCAGCGCCCACATCATCCCCGAAAGCAGAATGACCCGAAACAGCAGTTCCTCATAGATGCCCGCGCCAAGGAATCCGACACAGAGGGCGGCGCGGCGGCCCAGGCTGTTTTCAACCGGCGCAAGGGCCCAGTTCCAAACCATCGATTGAGTCTTGAACACGAACCACAGGAGCAGGGCCAGCAGGCAGCATTCGGCCGCCATTGCGGCGATCACGCCGCCGCGCACTGTCCATCGTCGGCGGCTGACATGATGCCAGCCCAAGAGGATGCCCACCGTCAGCATCGGCAAGAGGAAGTGTTGACTGAACCCCAGCAGATCGAGCCACTTCCGCATCCAGGCGTCGGCACCGTTCTGGACGCGGAGAACCAGCACTCCGACTTCGTAGCATAAGAGAAGCGGTGCGATGAACGCCAACGAAACCAACGGCCGTCGCGATTCGTCGAAGTAGCCCTCGACGGCATCCTGCGGCAAGACGGCAACGGCTTCACTCATGGCTCGGCAGCGGCAAGAGAAAACCGCGAAAAACGGAAAGCGGTTCCACGGGGACGGCGCGCAATCGCCCGTCTTGCTGCGCCGCCGACCGCATCTGCAATTGCGCGGAACGATTCAGGGCCGACGGGCAAGGCACGGCGGCCGTGCTCGCCTGACGGCCAAGCGGGTTGCTCGCACCGCCGACTGCTGACTATTTCGTCTGTGCCCAACCGGTTGCTTGAACTGGCCGAAAAAGCGGCTATCCTTGCCGGAATACTCGATTATGCGCCTCGGGCGGGCGATAGGGCCGCTGCGGCACAAACCTATTATTTGCAAGATGTTGCAGCAACGATCCCTCTTGCGGCAGGAGGTTGAAAAGCGTGGCGAACACGTTGTCGGAAGCCTATCGGCTGCTGTTCGAGGCCTACGGACCGCAACATTGGTGGCCGGGCGAAACCCCATTCGAGGTGGTCGTCGGCGCCCTGCTGACCCAAAACACCAGTTGGCGGAACGTCGAACGGGCGATTGCCAACTTGCGCGAAGCCGACTTGCTGGAACCGCAGCGACTTTACGACCTGCCGGCCGCCGAACTCGAAGAGTTGCTGCGGCCGGCCGGCTACTTTCGCCTGAAGGCGCAACGGCTGAAGCGGCTGCTGGCCTTGATCGTCGAACGCTACGGCGGCTCGCTCGAAGCGATGTTCGCCCAGCCGGTCGATCGGTTGCGGGAGCAGTTGTTGTCGATCAACGGCATCGGGCCGGAAACAGCCGACTCGATCTTGCTGTATGCCGGCGGCAAGCCGGTGTTTGTCGTCGATGCCTACACGAAGCGCGTGGCGTTTCGCCACGGCTGGGTCGAGGCCGAAGCCGACTATCACGCCCTGCAATCATTGTTTGTCGATTCCCTGCCCGACGATCCGGCATTGTACAATGAGTACCATGCCCTGCTGGTGCGGGTGGGCAAAGAGTGTTGCCGCAAGCAGCGGCCGATGTGCGCGGCATGCCCGCTGCGGGAAATGCTTCCGCCGGGCGGCCCGCGCGAGCCGGAGTGATTTTGATGCGGATCTTGGTGGTTGAAGACGAGAAGATCAAGCGAATCACGCTGGCCGACGATTTGGCCGGGCAGGGGCACGAGGTCGTGTCGGCCGCCGACGGAGCAGAGGCCCTCGAGCGACTGGCTGAGGGACCGTTCGACGTGGTGGTGACCGACCTGAAGATGCCCCGCATCGACGGCCTGGAACTGCTCAAACGGATCAAGCAAGGCCCGCTGGCCGACGTGGAAGTCATCATGATGACTGCCTACGGCAGCATCCCCGTGGCAGTCGAGGCGGTGAAGCAGGGGGCGTTCGATTTTCTGACCAAGCCGTTTCGCAACGAAGACCTGTTCCCGCTGCTGACCCGCATCGAGCGCAAACGAAACTCCGCGGCCCCGGGCAACCGCCCCGCAGCGGCCGTCGGCGCCGATGCCCGCGTGATCGGCCAGTCGCAGGCGATCACTCGGGTTCGCCGAATGGTCGAAATCTGTGCGAAGACCGACGCCAACGTGCTCCTCTTCGGCGAAACCGGGGTGGGCAAAGACCTGCTGGCTCAAACCATCCACCGCGCCAGCCATCGGGCGGCGTTCCCGTTCGTCAAAGTAGGCTGCACGCTCTTCCCGCCGCAACTGATCGAAAGCGAACTGTACGGCCACGAAAAAGGCTCGTTCACCGGCGCCGAACAACAACGCAAGGGTCGCTTCGATCTGGCCGAGGGCGGCACCCTCTATCTAGACGACGTGGACGACATCCCCCTCGAACAGCAATCCAAACTGCTCCGCGCCATCGAAGAAAAGGTGTTCGAGCGGGTTGGCGGCACCACGCTCATCAAGGCCGATGTGCGGATCATCGCCTCGACCAAGAAGAACCTGCTGGAGAAGATCAGTCGGGGAGAGTTCCGCGAAGACCTTTATTACCGGCTCGATGTCCTGCGCATCAACATCCCTCCGCTCCGCGAACGTCGCGAAGACGTGCCGGCACTAACCGAGCATCTCTTGCAGCGAATCGCCCGCGGCCAGCCCTTCAGCATCGAGCCGGCCGCCTTAGACCTGCTTCAGCGGCATGATTGGCCGGGCAATGTCCGCGAACTGCTGCACACGCTGGAACGGGCGTTTCTCGTCGGAGGGGGACAGATCACGGCCGAACTGCTCACCGCCGAGATGGAAACGAACACCGCCGGCGCAGCCCGGGCCCTCAGCGGCGACTTCCAAAGCATGATCGAACAAACGGAGCGCGAGTTGTTGCTCACGGCCCTGAACGCATCAGGAGGGAACAAGTCGGCCGCTGCCGCTGCCCTCGGGATGAAACCCTCGACCTTTCGCGACAAGCTGGCCAAGTACGGACTGGGATAATTGCCCTGATCGTACAGCAGTCGCGCGAGACCGGGGCGTGGGCCGCACTGAACATCGTGTTGTTAGATCGTGTTGTCAGATCGTAATGTCAGACGGTCGGGCCGTCCCATTTGCCCCCCGTTGGATGATCAAGGTGTCAGCCGCGGTGATCCCAAAAGGAAGAGAAGTGCGAGAAGCAAGAAACAACTCCCGGACGGGCCGTTCGGGAAATCATTGCAATCGGAGCTGCAATCGGAGCATCATGCCATGATCGACTCGACCAACGGCCGCCGGCCGCGCATCGCCCGCCGCATTCTTCCCTGTGTTGTCATTGCTTCAATGGTTGTTGCCGCATCGCTGCGGGCCGATCCGCCCGAGGGCAAGTGGACCCTCGTTTTCCAAGACGAGTTCAACGCCTCGGGCGACGAGCTGGACAAGCATTGGCATTTTCAGAACGGGCCGAGCGGGCACATCCTGTGCAGCCGGTGGCGCGAGAACGTCGTGGTTGAGAACGGGCGGTTACGCATTCTCAATCGCAAGGAAAACCGCGGAGGCCAGGAGTGGACCTCCGGCTCGATGTGGACCAAGCGGCAGTTCAAGTACGGCTATTTCGAAGCCCGATACCGGTTCGCCCCAACAACGGGACTGAATAACTCGTTTTGGATCATGACCGTTGCCCCGGGCAATCAGAAAACGTTAGGCACCAGTCCGGCCGCAGGGCAGACGCCGGCGGCAAGCAAGCCGGCCGAGCAGCCGGGCCGGTTCGAGATCGACATTTGCGAAGGCCATTGGCCCGACAAAATCAACATGAACATCCACAATTGGTCGGGCAAGCATTGGGCCAAAGCAAAGCTCTATCGCGCCGAAGGCAAAGACCTGAGCCGAGATTTTCACGTTTACGGACTTCTATGGAGCGCCGATGAGCTGGTGTGGTTCTTCGAAGGCCGCGAAATCCGCCGCGAGCCGAACACCATCTGCCACGGCGAAGCGCCGGTTTGGTTCAGCTCGGCCGTGATGAAATGGGCGGGCGAGGTTACCGACAAGATCGACGGGACAGCGATGGAAGTCGATTACGTTCGGGTGTACCAACGCGACGAGCCGAAGAAGTGAACGGCGGAGAAGGCGTTTCCGCAAGAGAACCCGCAAAACAACGCGACGGTTCGACGCGTACCCCTATTACTCGATGGGGCACGGTTGATAGGGAATCGTCGCGCGGAATTGTGCCCCGCCCAGTGCCGAGCGGCCCACGTCGATTCGGCCCCCATGCAGCCCAATCAATCGCCAAGCTTTGCACAACCCCATGCCCAACCCGCGACCGGCCTGCCGCCCCGAATAAAACGGATTGAAGACGTGCGATCGCGCCTCGGCGGGGATGCCCGGCCCGTCGTCGTCGATTTGAACGACCAAGCGATCAGCTTCGGGCATCGCCGATAGCTCGACGCGCCCGCCGGCCTCGACCGCTTCAATCGCGTTTCGCAGCAGGGCGCGGAAGGCGACGGTCATTTGATCGGGGTCGGCCTGGGCTGCCACGGGCCGGCTGGGAAGCCGGCCGACCAGAAGCACCGACCGCCTGCCGGCAGCCGATCTACGGTCGCCAGCCGCGCGATCTCCTTCAGTCGCCTGCCGGTCGGCGGCCGGTTCGGACGGCACGGTCGCTCCGTCTTCCGACGCTGGGCGATCTTCGCCCGGCGGTCGCGGGTCGGAAGCGAGTTCCAGCACCACCCCCCGCTCAGGCAGTTCCGCGGCGGCCTCGCGCAATATCCGTTGCAGCAGCGATCCCCATTCGATCTGCTCGAACTGGGGCGCCGGCGGCCGGGCGAAGAGCATCGCATCGGCGATCATTTCGTGAACGCGCCGTGCCTGTGCCCAAATCAGCGCCAACGATGCCCGACGGTCGGGATCCGTTTCGTCGCCCAGAAGCAACTGCGCCCGGCCGGCAATCACCGCCAAGGGGTTATTCATCTCGTGGCCCGCCCCGGCGGCAAAATCGGCCAAGGCATCGAGCTTCAGTTGTTCCAGCCGCTGCTCGAAACGGGCACCGTCGGGTTCGCCGGGCGCCGAATCTGTCACCAGCACGACTCCTTGCCCAACGGAAGAGGCCGGCGCGATGAGCGCTGGGCCGAACCTCGTTTCCCATTTCGGCTTGCTTCAGGGTAAACAAACGACTCGGTGATCGGCCTTCGATCCCCGGCGAGCACCGGCCGAGCGCGTTTCCGTCTTCCCCGCGCATTCGCCTGGAAAACGAAGCAACGCCCCAGCTCGCCGCGATCATCGATTGGACGGGAACGCGAGGCCGATGCCAAGTCGAATGGTCCGGTCGCGTCGGCCGCGATTAGAACCGCGAAGCGGGCACTTCCATGTCGAGATGGGCGCACATCCGCTCGACCAACCGCTCGACCTCGAACGGCTTGTGCATGAAGTCGTTGGCCCCGGCGTCGCGCAACTCCTTCACCTTGTCTTCTTCCACCATGCCCGAGATGCAGATGATCCGGACATCGTCAAGCGCCTTGTCGCTGCGAACCCGCTGGCAGACTTCCTTGCCGTTGATGTCGGGCAGCATCACGTCGAGCACGATCAGGTCGGGATGATAGTCTTTGACCATCATGCCGGCGTCGAACCCGTTGTTGACCGATTTGACCTCGAATCGCCCGTCGCGTTCGAGGACATCGGTGATCAGTTCGACCAACTCTTGATCGTCATCGACAATCAACACCTTTCGCTTGCCGCTTTCCAGGGCATCGGTGGGGATGCCGTTGTCTCGCATGAACAGGTAGAGCTGATCGCGGGGAATGCGGCGGAACCGGCTTCCCGGAACCCGAAACCCTTTGAGCTGTCCCGAATCGAAACAACGAATAATGGTCTGTTGGCTCACCTTGCAGATTTTGGCCGCCTCGCCGGTTGTGAACACAGTTTTCATCTTGCTGCACCATCCCTTCGACCGGTCGCACTCCACTCGGCACGACCGGCGTCAGCGAAACCCAAACCCCCAGTGTCGGCCCTTGGGCGTTCGAGCTTCTAGTCCTCCGTGGTAAACTGGCCTAAAACCGCCCTAAATTCGCGAGGGACGCAAACCCCTCATTTCCCTAAGCTAGATACAACCAGCAGGCTCCTCCGGCTCTTCCGACTTTACCGAAGTTGCCATGTGTCGCCAATTATAGCTATCTTCCGAAGCCAGTCAAGACGAGTTTTTTTGGCGCAACCACAGATTTCACAAATACTTAGCGACACAGGCGCATTGCCAACAGCGCAATATCGGTCGGCGTAATTCCGCTAATCCGCGAAGCCTGGGCCAAGTCGATCGGCCGGACCTGCGACAGTCGTTCGCGCGCCTCGGCCCTCAAGTGGCTGACAGTCGAATAGTCGAAGTCCGCCGGGATCTTCTGTGCCGCCAGCCGCTGCAACCGCGCAATCTCGCCATCTTGTCGGGCCAAGTAGCCCGCATATTTCGCATCGCACACCAACTGCTCGGCGACCTCGGGCGGGATGGCGGCCAGCGCGGGACACACGGCCACGGCGTCGGCCCAAGTGGCCTCGGGCCGACGAAGCACTTTGGCCAGCGTCGCCTCGCCGCAGCGAGTGCTTTCCAGCAGGCGCGCCGTCTGTTCGATCAACTCCGCCTTGGTGGAAAACCGTTGCCAGCGCGTGTCGTCCACGAGCCCAACCGAACGGCCCAGCGGCGTCAAACGTCGGTCGGCATTATCGTGCCGCAGCGAAAGCCGGTACTCCGCCCGGCTGGTGAACATGCGGTACGGCTCGGCCACCGAGCGCGTCACCAAGTCGTCGATCATCACGCCCAGGTAGGCCTGGTTTCGGGCGGGCAACAACGGCTCGCGCCCGGCCGGAATCAGCGCGGCATTGGCCCCGGCAATCAAGCCCTGTCCGGCGGCCTCTTCGTAGCCCGTCGTTCCGTTCACCTGCCCGGCCAAGAAGAGGCCGGCGACCGCCTTCGTTTCCAACCACGGATAGAGCTGCTGCGGGGGAAGGTAATCGTACTCGATGGCGTACCCGTAGCGGACGATCTCCGCCCGTTCCAGCCCGGGAATCAATCGGATCATCTGATCTTGGATGTCGCGCGGCAGGCTGGTGGATAGCCCGTTGACGTAAACCTCGCAGGTTTCCCGGCCTTCCGGCTCGAGGAAGATCTGGTGTCGCGGCCGGTCGGCGAAACGAAACACCTTTGTTTCGATCGACGGACAATACCGCGGCCCCACCGACTGGATTTGCCCCGAGAACATTGGGGCGCGATCGGCATTCGCCCGAATCAGCTCATGAACCTCGGGCGTCGTGTAGGTGATCCAGCAGGGAATCTGCTCGCGGTCGATCGACGGCGTGAGAAACGAGAATGGCTGCGGCTGCCGATCGCCGTCTTGACGTTCGGTGCGGCTGTAGTCGATTGTTCGCCCGTTGAGCCGAGCAGGAGTTCCCGTTTTGAACCGTTGCAGAGTCAATCCGCATTCGGCCAGCGAGCGGCTCAATCCCTCGACAGCTTCCTCGCCCATTCGGCCGCCCGGCTGCTGCACCGGCCCGACATGGAGCAGCCCCCGCATAAACGTGCCCGCACAAATCACCACGGCCGCCGCCCGGTACTCGGCATCGCCGCGCACGGCGACACCCACCGCCCGCAACCGCCCCGCCGCGCGCTCGGTCAGAATCCGCTCGACCGTCTCTTGCCGCAGCGCGAGGTTGGGCTGCTGCTCGCAACGATGCTTCACCCATTGGCGGTAGGCGGCTTTGTCGGCCTGCGCCCTCGGGCCGTGCATCGCCGGCCCCTTGCTCCGGTTGAGCATGCGGAATTGGATCGCCGTGGCGTCGATCGCCTCGCCCATGATTCCGCCCAGGGCGTCGATTTCGCGGACGATCTGCCCTTTGGCCACGCCGCCGATGGCCGGGTTGCAGCTCATTTGCCCGATGGTGTCTAAATTGCTCGTCAGCAGCGCGGTTCGCGCGCCGATGCGTGCGGCAGCCAGCGCCGCCTCGATGCCGGCATGTCCCCCGCCAACGACGATCACATCGAATTCATACTTCATCGCAATTCAAATCTGATTGCCCGCCACACGAAACGCTCGCTACTCAAGTTGCTCGCTCGTTTGATCGCCCGCCGAGCGGCGGTCATCCAAATCATTGGCCGTCCAATGGTTCGCCACCCAGCCGTTCGCCAACGCGCCGGTGTTCGCCCGGGCCGGTGATCGCCCGGGCCGGACGCTCAGCCGCGGCCGACAGTGGCAATCGTTGCGGCCGCAGCACATAATGAGCAGCACATAATGACCGGTCGGATCGGACAAGCAGGCGGCTTGTCCTCTCAAAGGCACGGCCGTTCGCCAAGTTGAGACGCCGGGATCATCCGAAGAACCTTTCGGGTCCGCGCGTGCTCACCAGGAGAACCCGCCGTGCGACAACCGTGATCCCTTGGGCCATCGGCGGCCGAAGTCCAATCGCGGTCAACCGAACACCGAGGTGAATGATGCGTATTCTACCTCAATTTCTCCGCGGCGATGAGCCACAACATCGGCATCGTGCGGCAACGATCGGGTTTCTGCCCGGTGCCGTCTTGCGGTGTTCGATCGCTGCGGCTGGATCGGTCGCGTTGCTGCTGCTCGGCTGTCGCGCCGAGGTAATGGAGGTGCCCGATCGGGTCGTCGAGCATAGCCACATTTCGGTTGCTGCCTGTTTCGCCTGCCGCGATCGCGAGACCTTGACTGAGGCCCTCGAACTGCGTCAATCCGATCGTGAGGCGTTCGCCCGGCTGCGGACCTCGGGCAAAATTGTGCCGGTCGGCCGCGGCGAACGGGTGAAGCTGTTGGCCACGGCCGAGAACGGCAAATATGCCAAAATCCGACTGAAGAAAGACCCCAACGATTTTTGGACGTTGACGGAGTGGCTCAAACCCTACGATCCCGACAAAGATGGCCCAAAACCCCGCTGAACCATCGCCGCTGCGCAACCCCTGAATGAAACTGCCCGTGGCAAAGGACCGTCTGAGCAGCGATAGCGCGCGATGGGCGTTTTGCGGCGACGGCGGCCGCCCGCCGAATCGCGCGGATCTATTCCTGCCTTTCGCAGCGAGAAATGAGTTCTATTTTGCGGGCAAATTTGGGTGCTTTCTTGCAGAGGAATATGGGTAACATATCAGGGATTCATCTCAGCGAACGAGGACTCTCGACCACGACGTGCCCCCGGAGGATTCGTGCCATGGTCAAGCGATTTGGTTCGGCTACGTTGTTGTTTGTGTGCGTTGTGCTTGGAGGAGGTGCGGCCCGGAGTCTGAGCGCCGAATCCGCCCCGCAACTCACCCCGCCGCGCGTGGTGATCGATCTCGATGTCGGCGCGGAAGCACAAGTGGAACTGACCGACGGCAGCAAGGCCATCGTGAGACTGCTGGCTGTCGAGGAAACGCGCGACCCGATCCGAGGGGCAGTCCGCGAAGCGCGGGCACAGGTGGAGATCAACGGCCAAAAGGCTTGGCTCGTCTCGGCCAACTACCGGCTGCCGCAGTTGGTCGGCGGAGTGCAGGTGGATTGCCCCGTCACGCATGCGCTGAACAAAGACGCCAACCGCGACGCCTGGGCGTTGGAAAAGGCGGCCCGATTGCGCCTTTGGCCGGCCAAGTCGCCGTGGATCAACCCGGGCACCTTCACCTATCCGGTGCGACAACGGTGGTTCGCCAGCAGTTCGCAAATGGCGAACGAACCGACGTTTGTCGATTCGGCCGAACGGCTCTCGCCCGGCAAGATCTATTATCACTGGGGGCTCGACTTCGGCGGGTCGGAGGGGCAAGACGAAGTGGTTGCGGCCACCGACGGGCTGGTTGTTTCGGCCGGCACCGCGCGGCTCGACGGCCACGAGAACACGCCTGTCTCCCCTCGCTACGATGTGGTGTACGTGCTCGACGCTCGCGGCTGGTACTACCGCTACAGCCACCTGCACACGATCGATCCGGCGATCAAGCCCGGGGCGACGGTCCGCCAGGGGCAACGCATCGGGCTGCTGGGCAAAGAGGGCGGCAGCGGCGGATGGTCGCACCTGCATTTCGACATCTACACGCGCCAGCCCTCGGGCCGCTGGGGATGTGAAGAGGCCTACGCCTACGTGTGGGAGGCTTATCATCGCGAGTTTTCGCCGAAGATCGTGGCCGTCGCCCGGCCGCACCAACTGGTGCTTTCCGGCGACGAAGTCGAACTTGACGGCTCTCGTTCGTTCGCGGCCGAGCCGATCGTCTCGTACCAGTGGCTCTTCAGCGATGGCGGCAAGGCCGAAGGCCCCAAAATTCGCCGTCGCTACGAGCGCGCGGGCTACTACAGCGAAGTCCTTCGAGTTACCGACGGGCAGGGCCGCACCAGCCACGATGTCGTCGTCATCATCGTCATCGACCGCGAGCACCGCGACCGCTTGCCGCCGTCGGTTCACGTCGTCTTCCATCCGAGTCTCGAGAATCGGGCCGGGCAAGAGATTTCGTTCAAGGCGCGAACCTTCGGCACGCAGGAAGGCGAAGAGCGATGGGATTTCGGCGACGGCTCGCCGCCGCAAACCACCAAGTCCGACGGCAACAAGAAGCCGCTCGCGCCCGATGGCTACGTCGAATTGAAGCACACCTACCAAGCGCCGGGCGTGTACATCGTAACCGTCGAGCGGACGAATGAGCATGGCGTACGTTCGGTCGGCCGCGTGTGGCTCGAAGTGAAGCCGGCGAACCCCGCGGGCAGCGGAGCAACCGCAGCGCCAACTTCGGGAAGAGCGCCCACCTCGGAAGCAGCGTTGATCGGCGGAGAGGCGTTGGTTGGTGCGCCCGCCGGATCTTCGGTCGTGGAAGGCCCGACGGGGCGTTCGGCACATTCCGCCATTTCGCTCGCCGAATCGCCCGAAGGGCCGCCGGTCGTCCGGCTTTGGCCCGGCAAGGCCCCGGGCGAAAAGGGCGACATCGGGCCGGAGAAGATCGAGCCGCCCAAACAGGAGCCGAAGCCGATCGTCCGCATCACCAACGTAACCGAACCGACGATCACCGTGTTCAAACCGCCGGCGGACAAAGATACCGGCGCGGCCGTGCTTATCTGCCCCGGCGGCGGCTACAGCATCTTGGCGTTCAACCACGAGGGCGAAGATGTCGCCCGATGGCTCAATTCTCTCGGCGTTACCGGCGTGTTGCTCAAATACCGTGTGCCGCGGCGCGCGGGCTTGCCCAAGCACCTTGCCCCGTTGCAAGACGCACAACGGGCGATGAGCTTGGTCCGCGCGCGGGCCGAACAGTGGAAGATCGACCCGAAACGAATCGGCATCTTGGGCTTCTCGGCCGGCGGGCATTTGGCGGCCGCCACCTCGTGCAATTTCGATCAGCGACAATACGAGCCGATCGACGAGATCGACCGCCAAAGCTGTCGGCCCGACTTCGCCGTGCTGGTTTATCCGGCCTACCTCGTGGAAAAGGAGTCGCTTGCCCCGGAGATCCGCGTCTCGAAGGAAAACCCGCCGACGCTGTTCATTCACGCCGCCGATGATCGGATCAGTCCCGAGAACAGCATCGCCATGTTCCGCGCGCTGAGGCAGCAGGGCGTGCCTGCCGAGCTGCACGTTTACGGATCGGGCGGACACGGGTTCGGGATGCACGAGAACGGACAACCGGTCAACCGCTGGCCCGACCGTGCCGCGGACTGGATGAAACAACAAGGCTGGCTGAACAAGCTCGAATAAGGCACCCCGGGGGCGATGCCGCCGGGTCGGCAGAGGCTCGCGGGTTGGCATTGGTTCTCGGGAGATCGATGGGCACTGCCTCCGCGTCGTCGAGGTCTTTTCCCTGGTTCTAAGCACCCGGTTGGGAGGATGGTGATGACACGTCTTCTGGCGAATATCGTTTGCCGAATTCAATGCGATGCCGGGCTAAGGCGCTTTGCCGTTGCATTGCCCGCCGCCCTAATGGCTGTGTTCGCGATCATTCGGCCCGTTTGGGGTGCGCTGCCCGAGGTGTACGCGCAGCGTTGGCGCGATCCGAAGCTAGCCGCGAGAATCGATGAGAACATCGAAAAGTACCGTAAGGGAGACGCGACGATCACCGTCGTCGATTCGGCGGGGCGACCGATCGAGGGCGCGGCAATCGAGTTTCGGCAGACGGGGCACGAGTTCCTCTTCGGCTGCAACGCCTTCGTCCTCGGCCAACTGAAAACGCCCGAGGAAAACCAACGCTACGAGCAATCCTTTCTGCGGCTGTTCAACTTTGCCACGGTGCCGTTGTATTGGGAAGGAACGGAACCGACCCGCGGAGAATTGCGCTATGCCGAGGGCGGGCGCGACATTTGGCGTCGGCCCCCGCCCGACCGTTTTCTGCCTTGGGCGAAGCGGCATGGACTGACGCTCAAGGGCCATCCGCTGCTGTGGCATGCGTACAATCCGCCGTGGCTCCCCAAGGAAGCCGATGAGTTGCGCGATCTGTATCGCAAGCGATTCCGCGAAATTGCCGAGCGATACGGGCGCGAGATTCCCATCTTCGACGTGGTCAACGAGTCGCTCGTGTGCCGAAACACGTATCCGTTATTCACGCCCGATCGCGCATACGTCCGCTGGGCGTTTGCCGAGGCCGCCCCGCTGTTCCCTGCGTCAACCACCCTGATGATCAACGAAGTAACCGACTTCAACTTTCAGCCGTTCGAGCGCAACCCCTACGTCGCGCAGATTCGCGGACTCATCGCGGACGGGGCGGCCGTTCGCGGCATCGGGCTGCAATATCACTTTTTCCGCCGCGCTGCGCTCGATGCCTTTCTCGCCGGCCCGAAATGCGACCCGGCCGCGCTGCTCGATCTGTACGAGGCCTTCGCCCAGTTCAAACTGCCGCTCTACATCACCGAGATCACGATTCCCTCGGCCGGCCCCGACGGCGAGAGCCTTCAGGCCGAGGTGGTCCGCGACCACTACCGGCTGTGGTTCAGCGCGCCGACGATGGCGGGCATCACCTGGTGGAACCTGGGCGACGGCACGGCGGTCAAGGGCGAGAACGAGGCTCAAGGCGGGCTGCTAGACGGCGAACTGAACCCCAAGGCCGCCTACCACGCGCTGGATGACTTGATCAACAAGCAGTGGAAGACCCGGGCCGAAGGGAAGACCGACGAAAAGGGCCGCGCTGGTTTCCGCGGCTTTTTCGGCAAGTACACCGTTCGGGTTTCGCATGGTGGCCAGTCGCGCGAGTTCCAAATCGATCACGCTTCGCGCGGTACCCGCGAGCACAAATTGGTGTACTGAGCGAAGAGATCGCTTGGGGCGCAGGCCAAATCGTCCCACACGATCGCGAAAGCGGACGCGGACGCAGCGAAGCGGCTCTCTTGCGTGCAATCCCCGATTGAACCGCGTTCCGCCTTTCGCGGTTTTTGTTTAGCAGCCTGCCGAAACAGGTGATCTTGTCGGCACTGCTCGCTTTGTTTTCCGCGAATATTTCGATGCGAGCACCTGCCATCCTTGGGCCTTTTTCAACAGGCTGTCAGGTCGGCCCGATGGCAACGCCTCGGCGACGCCGGTTGAGTGGTCGTCCGACGCCATTGGTCGGCGAGAGTTGCGATACGCGGATGGGTTGTTCAGCCGCCCATTTTCGGGAAGAGCTCGCGGGCCATGGTGATCGCCGCCGGGCCGACCAGCACGATAAAGATGCCTGGGAAGATGAAGAGCACCAGCGGGAAGATCAGCTTCACCGCGGTTTTGGCGGCCTTCTCTTCGGCCAATTGCTGGCGGCGGGTGCGGAGCGAATCGCTTTGCACGCGCAGCGCCTGGGCCACGCTGCTGCCGAATTTGTCGGCCTGAATCAACACCGCGCCCAAGGCGCGGAGGTCGGGCACATCCGTGCGGTTGCCGAGTTCGTGAAGCACTTCGGCCCTGGGCCGGCCCATCTGCAATTGGAAATTGGCCAGGGCGAACTCCTCACAGAGCACCGGATAGCTGTCTTTCATTTCGTCGGCCACGCGGCGCATCGCCTGATCGAGCCCTAATCCGGCCTCGACGCAGACAACCATCAAATCGAGCGCGTCGGGCAACGCGAGAAAGATCGCTTGTTTGCGCTTTTTTCCCAGATAGCCGATGACCAATTCGGGCAAATAGAAGAGCGATCCGGCCAGCAGAACGGTGTAGAGCCCGGCCTTCTGAGTCAGCCCGTGCCACAACACACTGATTCCGCCGAATGCGAACAGCCCGAGCACCAGCCCGGCGAATTTCAGCCCGAGAAAGATCGTCACCGCCGACTCGCCGCGAAAGCCGGCGACGGTGAGTCGTTTGCGCAAGGTGCTGACTTCGGCTTCGTTTTTCGGTTGCAGCGGTTTGGCCAGAGCCGGAGCGGCTTGTTCCAATGCGCGGGTGATGGCGTTGCCGCCCGAACTGGCCGTCGCCGTGCGGCGTTTGTTGGGCGAGCGGAGTTCGGCCAAACGTTCGATCGTCCGCGAGTTGCCGGCCGCAACCCAATCGAGCGCCCACCATGCCAACGCGGCAATGGCGCCGAAAACCGCCACCGGAGTCAGCGTCGATAGATTGACGATTTCGATGGCAAAGGTCATCGCAATTTACCTGTTTCATCCCCGGAGCGACGGCGACACTCGGTTTGCTTTTTTGGCCGAACAGCCGGGGCGTTCGTTTGCCCGCCGAGCCGCATCGCTCCCTCGGGGTCAGCACTTATACTTGGATATTGACGATCTTGCGGATCACCGCTGCGCCGAGCAACTGCATGATGATCCCGCCCAACAACATCTTCTTTCCCATCGGATCGGTGAACAGCACCATCACGTAGTCGGGATTGAGGTAGAGGACCACGAAGAACAAGAGCACCGGCAAGGCCAAAAGCACCACGCCGGAAAGTCGGCCTTCGCCGGTCAGCGCTTGCACCTGTCCCCAAATGCGAAATCGATCGCGGATCAGCGAGCCGATTTTGTCGAGGATTTCAGCCAAATCGCCGCCAGTCTGCCGCTGCAAAATCACAGCGGTGGCGAAGAACCGAAGATCGAGGTTCGGCACCCGTTCGGTCATCGCACGCAACGACTCTTCGAGGGGAACGCCGAGGTTCTGCTCTTCGAAAACGCGGTTGAACTCGCGGGCGATCGGATCGGGCATCTCATTGCCGACCATATTGAACCCATAGGCGATGCTTTGTCCGGCCCGCAATCCGCGAGCGAGCATCTCCATCGCTTCGGGCAATTGGGCGCCGAACTTCTTCAGCCGCCGTTTCCGCCGCCACAAGAGCCACATGATCGGCAACGCGCCGAAGAACAGCGCCGCCAGCGGCAGCAGCGCCGGATGGACCCTCAGCGCGCCGAGCAAGGCGGCTCCGCCCAGCGCCAAACCGCCGCAGATCAGTGCCAGTTGCGTGGGGGTGAGCGAAACGTCGGCCTGTTCGAAAAGCAGCCGCACATCGCCGAACCGCTTCAGCACGGTTTCGAGCAGGCTCGGCCGATCGTCGAGCGCCTCGGCCAGCAAATTGCCCGGCTTCAAACCGTCTTTGCCCTTGGGCGTGTGCGATGTGATCGATTGCAGCCGATCTTCCAACCGACCGCCGCTGCGGTCGCGGAGGATCAGGGCCACCCCGGCCACCAAGGCGGATACGGCCACAAACGCCGCACCTGCGATCAAGATCATTCCGGTGCTCATCAGCGAGCCTTCTGTTCTATCTCGTGGCGGCCGATCGCCGTGCGGTTGCGTTGCGGTCGGCCTCGATCCGGATTTCGCCAGTCGTTATCGGTGATCGCCGATCGGAGCCGTTCGTTGCGGGTTGCCGCGGCGCGGCACCGATCGGCGCTGCGTTGGTTCAGTCTTCCAGCATCACCCGTTCGCGGAACGCGCTGGCCGGCAGGCGCACGCCGGCCGCCTCCAAACGGTTCATAAAGGTGGGCCGAATCCCCGTGGCGATGAATCGCCCGTAGGCCCGACCGTTTTCATCCACCCCCAGTTTTTCGTAGCGATAGATGTCTTGCATGACGACGGTATCTTGTTCCATGCCGACGACTTCGGTGATGTACGTCACTTTTCGCGGCCCGCCCTGCAACCGGCTGGCTTGCACGATCAGATCGACGGCGCTGGCGATTTGCGTGCGCATCGCCTTGAGCGGCAATTCGAAGCCGGCCATCATAATCATCGTTTCCAGCCGTGCGATGGCGTCGCGCGGCGTGTTGGCGTGCAGCGTGGTCAGCGAACCCTCGTGGCCCGTATTCATCGCTTGCAACATGTCGAGCGCCTCGGGGCCGCGGCATTCGCCGATGATGATTCGTTCGGGACGCATACGCAGGGCGTTGCGCACCAAGTCGGTGGCCGTCACGGCCCCTTTGCCATCGACGTTGGGCGGCCGCGTTTCCAGCCGCACGACGTGCTCTTGCTGCAACTGCAATTCGGCGGCGTCTTCGATCGTCACAATTCGGTCGGTATTGGGAATGAAGCTCGACAGCGTGTTCAGCAGAGTCGTTTTACCGGAACCGGTTCCACCGGAAACGATGATATTTAACCGGGCTTTGATCGCCCCTTCCAAGAGCATCACCATTTCCGGGGTGAACGCCTTGTAATTGAGCAGGTCTTCGAGTTTCAACGGGTTCTTGCCGAAACGGCGAATGGAAACCGCCGCCCCATCGAGCGCCAACGGCGGGATGATCGCGTTGAACCGCGAGCCGTCGGCCATGCGGGCATCGACCATCGGGCATGATTCATCCACCCGGCGGCCCACCTTGGAGATGATCCGGTCGATAATCTGCATCAGGTGGTCGTTGTCGCGGAAGGTGACGTTGGTTTTCTCCATTCGGCCGCGACGTTCGACGTACACGTTTTTCGGACCGTTGATCAGAATATCGCTGATCGAAGCATCTTTAAGCAGCAGTTCGAGCGGGCCAAGGCCGAATGTCTCGTCGAGCACTTCATTGATCAACCGATCGCGTTCGGCGCGGTTGAGCAATGTGTCTTCGCTGTCGCACAGGTGCTCGACGACCAGTCGGATTTCGCGGCGGAGGATGTCGCCCTCCAGCTCGCCGATCTTCGACATGTCGAGCTTATCGACCAGCTTGCCGTGGATGCGCTGCTTGAGCTGTTCGAAGGTCAGATCCTTCGGTTCGTTCGTGCGGGGAGCAATCGGGAGCTTGCCCATAGGTAGCCGTTCTTCGTTCTCTTTCGATGATTGGCGCCGATTGCGGCCGGTATCGGCGCGACAACCGTGCGGCCCGTCCGCGACGAGCCCATCGCTCTTTACTAACGTTTCGCCGGCCGGCGCGCTCGCCTCGTTGCCCGGCGCATCGCCCGATCGTACCGTTGGGGATGTCGCCAAACGGGGGACAAGCCCGCTGCCGGAGGGAGTGTCGCCCGGGCAGTGCCGCACTGCCGGCAATCTCCCCGGCAAACATAGCTTATGGCCGGCGCGCGCGTGTGGCAGAAAAACACCATTTCCCGCCGATGCTTGGATTGATCCAGCGGCAGATTCCTACCGGCGGATTACCGGGCGTCGCGGAGCGATGTGCGAAACACGCGGAAAAAAACGATCGTGGCGAAGAAATCCGACTTGATCGCTGTGGCGGGGAAACCAAAGCGGTGTCTGGTTCCTGAAAGATGGACCGTTCGTCGGCCCCGATTTCGGGTTCATGGGAGAGGGCAAATCGTGCAAGTGATCGGCGCTTTGCGGAACACGTCGAGGCGCAAGAGCGTGCCATTGCCGCCGAACAATCGCCGATGTCTGCCGCCGGGAGCTATTTCGACGGTTTCGCACCGATCTTGAACAATCGCCCGAACAGCGAGTTCTTCCCGGTCGCTTCGGCGGCTTCGTCCTTCGGCTCGCCGCACAGACCTTCCGCCAGGCCGACCATGGCCTGGGTGACCGCCGCCCGCGGGTACTGCTCGATCAACGGCACGCCGTTGTTGCGCACTTCCGACATCGTGCGATAGTCGTTGGGCACTTGCCAGAAGATCGGCTTGCCCATCGTTTCCTCGGCCTTTTTCAGGCTGATCTGCCCGCCATCGAGGCCCACCCGATTGACGACGATCTTCACCCGTTCGGCGAGGTTTTCCATTTCGCCGAACGACATCATCAGCCGCACGACATTGCGGAGGCAGGGCAGATCGAGCTGGGTGACCAACACGATATGCGTGGCCATTTCCAGCGCCACCATGTCGATCGGCGTGTAGGCTTTCGAAAGATCGAGCACGACATGGGTGAAGGTGGCCTTGAGCAGGCCGATGACCCGTTGCAGGTCTTCGGGCGAAATCAGCCGGGCGTCTTCGATGCGCACCGGGCGCGGCAGAAGATACAAGCCCGACGAATGCTTCGTCAGCGACCGCTTCAACAGCGAGAAATCGAGCCGCATCACGTTCTGCGCGACATCCACGAGCGTGTAGTCGGGAATCGTGTCGAGAAAGACGTCGGCGTCGCCCAAACAAAGATCGAGATCGACCAGGGCCACCGAGTTGCGCTGGTCGCGGGCCAAGGCACACCCGAGATTGACGGCAATGCTCGTGGAACCGACTCCGCCGATCGCACCGGCCACGGCGATCACTTGACTGCCGCGAGGCCGGCCGTCGCCTTTGCCGAAGCGACGTTCGCTGATTCGCCCCAAGGCGGCCAAGAGATCCTCGATGCGGACCGGCTGCGTGAGAAACTCTTTGGCCCCGGCGCGAAGCGCCTGGAGGATCAGATTGCTGTCTTTCGAGCTGCTGATGACCAGCACCGCGCATTGCGGCGCCTGCGTTCCGAGTTTCTCGACGAGGCTCAGCCCCTTCTCCGGGTCTTCATCGATGGCCACCAAGCCGATGTCGGGATTGGTTTGAGCGACGACGTCGGAAAAGAACTCGTAGCGGGAGCACTCGGCCTCGAGCCAGATCATATCCATGCCCAAGAGCATGCTCTTGAGCGACTCGCGTTTCGAGTCGTTGGGGTCAACCAGGGCTAAACGCAACACGTTGCTCATATCGACAGTCTATTCGAAGTCGGAGAAAACCCGTAGCAGTTCGGCCCTTGTCGTTCTCCCGTTCGGCCGGGGGTTTTCGCCGGCGGCTGCATCCCAGATGGTTGGACCGGTTCGAGCGATCGGCGCAATCAAGGCCGTGCCCGACGCTCCATCACTCCGCTCGGCGCCGGCCGGTGGTTTCGGCCCGTCGCCTTCCGAGGCGGTTCGCAGAGGTGCGGCGGAATCGCTCGGTCGATCGGATGCACAATGGCATCTGAGAAATGTTAGTTCACCAGATCGTAGCCGATCGGACCGATGAACCCCGGCTCGGCGTTTTTCTGCGCGTTTGCTTGCGGATAAGCGGGTTTTTGCGGCTGATTCCCCGCGGAGCGGTCGTGCGGATTGTACGCCTTGCCCCCGAAAACGCTGGGGCGTTGGGCCGTCAGGGGCACCGAAACCGGCATTCGGCCCGAAGTCGCGCCCTCGGGCGTTGGCGCGGGGACAAGCTCACCGGGACCGATCATCCCCGGCATCGATTCGCCCGCCGCAGGTTGAATGGGACAGATCTCGGTTGGGCAACCGACCGGGCAAGGCCGAGGCACTTCCAAATGCCCCTTGAAGTACAGATCGCAATCCCGCGGGCTCATCGTGTGTTCGCCCGGGCCGCACGGCGGCACTTGGCCGGGATTCATCGGCTCCACCAGTTCCGGCGTGACCATGATCAGCAGCTCGATCGTGTTGACTTCCTCATTCACTTTACGGAAGGCGGTGCCCAAATAGGGTACCTCGCTGATCAACGGCAATCCCCGGTTTTGCGCCTCGGTGCGTTCGTACACCAATCCGGCGATGGCCAGCGTTTGCCCGGCCCGCATCTCGACGCCGGTTTCGACCTCGCGGGTGCGCAGGCCGGGCACGGTGGTTCCGGCCACGGTCACGCTGCGGCTGCGGTCGATTTCGCTTACGCGCGGGCGCACTTCCAAGCGAATGCAGCCGTTGCCCAGCACGATCGGCACGAAATCCAATTGGGTGCCGAACTTCTTGAACTCGATGGAAATCGTGCCCAAGCTTTGGGGTACAGGCACGGGGAATTCGCCGCCGGAAGTGAACTGCGCCGGCCGGCCGCTGACTGTCACCAGCGTCGGTTCGGCGAGAATCTTGGCCAGGTCGTCTTGCCGCAAGGCCTCTAACACGCCGAAGAACGCGCTGGCCCCATCGACCACCCCGAAGGTAAATGTTTGGTTGCCGCTGGTGGCAATCGAACCGGCGCCGGCCGAGGTGATCAATCCGCTGATTCCCGACACCACCGAATTGCCCCCGCTGAAATTGGCGAAATCGAATCCCAACCGGCGCAATTTGGTGCGAGAGACTTCCATCACTTTCACATGGAGCAGCACCTGCTGCGCGCCCCCCACGGTGATGGCGTTGATCACCTTCGGATAGAACTCCTCGGCGATTCGCACGATCAAATCGATGTGCTCGGGCCGATCGACGAAGCCGGAAATCAGCACCCCGTTAGCCACCGGCACCACTTTCAACGCCGCCGTGGGGAACTGCGTGGCCAACAAATGGCTCAGTGCTTGGGCGTCGCCCATCACGATCACGTCGATGGTGTACACGCGACGGTCTTCGCCCCAGAGGTTGACCTGCGTCACGCCGGGCTTCTTGGCCGAAATCTGGATTTCGCCGGGCGACAAGGGAATCACATCGAGCAACTCGGGATTGTTCACCTGCGCCTGCGGGATCTTCTGATCCATCGTGAGGATGCGGCTGGTGTTGACGGTCATCTCCAGCCGTTCCGACGCAGCGCGCACTTTGTGAATGAGGGAAATCCGCGGCACGCCCGGTGCGGCCTCGGCGCTCGAAACCGCGGTGCCCGCCGCAACCGGCGGCTCGATCGGCGGGGATTCGACCAGCGGTTGCGGGCGCGTCCGCGGCGCAGCCGCCGGCGGAAGCGGAACCGGCTGTGCGGCGGCCGCCCACGCCGCACTGAAGCACATGACAACGGCCGCCGCCCAGAACGGCCCGATCACCATGCGTAACTGACATCGCCGAACGCGCGTTATTGCGAACATCCTTGTTCTTCCTTAGCTTGCTCCGCGTCTGCACAGCCAGTTGTCGGCTGTGCGCTCGTTCATTCGAGGCAGTCGTCCCTGCTCGGCCTCGCGGCGTTTATCAAACTCTGCGTGCCGTTGCGGCCCTCGGCCGACGCGAAACGATGGTCGTCAGGGCCTCGGCCGATCTTGTCATTCCTTTGCCGATGTCGGCTCGTCGGAAGACGGCTCTTCCGGCTTATCCGGCGTGCTCTGCGGCATCGATCGCCCCGCATCCTTCTCGCCCGCACCGACGCGGCTTGAATCTCCAGCGGCGGCTGTGTCGGACTTGGCGACTCGGCCGACGGCGGAAACGGCCGCACCCGTCCCGACCGAGCCCGGGTGAGATCGCCAGCGGTCCGGTGTCGAACGGGCGGCCGGCGGGTTGGTCGCTTCGCGCTCGAAAGTCACATCTTCGACGCCGTTGGGCGTCAGGATGCGCATGTTCCAGGTTTCCGTCTGCGGTGGCGGTGCGATTCGCTCCAGAGGACTGGGGCCGGCCTCCGGTTTCGAGGTTCGGCTGGCAGCGGCCTTCATGATATCCAACAGGCTCACGCCGCCTTTGCCGCTACCCGGGTCGTCCGGTACAAGCGATTCTTTTTCCGACTTGCCGGCGTCGCTTTTTCCCAGCAGATCACGCGGAGTAACTTCGATTGCGCCTTTGGTCGTGTTCTCGTCCGGAGCGCGGAGGGCCAGTTTGATCGGTCCCAATTCGGCGGCCAGCGCCAGCTTGGCGGCCTGCTCGGGTGTTACGAGCAGCGAAACGGTTGCCGCCTTGATCGTCCGCGATTCCTTTTCCGACCCCACTTCAACGATATCGTTGACGGCGAAGACTTTGATGTTTTCGAGCACCATCCGCATTCCGGTGGTTTCGATCTCGAACTGCGGATTGCGCGTCAGATAGACCATCACGTCCACGCGGTCGCCCGGGTTGAGCAAGTTGCCGCCGACCGTGTCGGTCGTGGCTTTCACTGCGACCACGCGGAATCCTTTGGGGATCAGCGAAGTGGGAATGTACTCTTCGCCCTTGCGGAACAGCTTGTCTTCGAGGATCGGCTCGCCGGCGAATAGCTTCACCTTGGTGCGCCGACCGTCCAAATCATCCAGTTTGGTGATCGCGCCGGGGGGCACCTTGTCTTTGGGCCACGGCTCCAAGCGCACCAGTTGGGCCGAAAGCATGTCGCCCATCGCAACTTCGCCGAGTGCAACGAAAATCGTTTCCGTTTCGCCGGTTACTAGTTGCACTTCCGGCGTGCGGGTGGCAAGCACCTGAGTGATGCCGATCGAAGCGATCAGCCCGCACCCCAGCGCCACGGCCAACAAGGCAATCGATTTGGTCCGCATACACTCCTCGCGTGCCCTCGATCGCCCGATGCCGCCGGCAAGAATGGCTGCGCGCCGACAAGCGGGCCTATTGCACGGTTTCGCGCCGCATTACGGCCGACGCCTGCAACGTCAGGGCCTTTAGGTTCACGTTCGAAAACGGGATCGTCGGCAGCGGCACCCAACTGACCTGACCGAACGGGATGGAAACCTGTACCGTTACCGGTTGGCCGAAGCCTGCCGTGGCCGGTTCCGTCGGTGTGATTTGCACCGTCGCCCCGTTGATCCCCGAGTTGCTCAAGTACGTCGTCACGCTGTTCCGCACACCGTTGGCCGTCGCCCCATCGAGGACGGCCGCTCGCGCACCCTCGCGGGCGGCGTTGGTGAGGATTTGCTGAACCATCACCGCGCGGCCGAACTCCAACATCCCGACAATCAACAGGAAGAACAGCGGCGCAACCAGAGCGAACTCGACGGCTGCCGCGCCTCGTCGCTTTCTTCGGCATGACCGAGAAAGATTCTCTAGTTTCACTTCACAAAGTTCTGTTTTGGGCGACTCGACAGGCTCACTATTCGACAATTTGGGGGCTTTGGGCAATATACAGGCAGTCATATCAGCATCCCCATCCAAAGAAAGTAACCGATCGTTCCGATGGCGATTGGAATCCCGTAAGGCAGCAGAAGCATCGAGCTTTTTCGTTCGGCCGCGATGGCCGACAGGGTATTGGGATCGCGGATTTGCACGATTTCGTTGACGATCTGGCGGAACTGGTCGGCATGGCGAGTCCAGGCGCGACGCCAAAGCACCATGGCCACGGCCAGCACCCCGCCGACAACCGCCGAGCAGGCGAAGGCGTAGAAGGTGGTCGTCCCCCAGACCCAGGCACCGACACCGCCGAGCAACTTCACGTCGCCGGCGCCCATCCCGCCGATGGCGTATGCCGGCAACAGCAGGCCCAAACCGACCGCCGTGCCCACCAAACTCCAGCCGAAGCCTTCCCAGCCATAGTTGGCCGTGCTGTAGATCCAGCCGCTGATGATCAGCGGGAAGGTAATCCAATTGGGCACTTTCAACTTCCAGCCGTCGATGACCGCCGCCACGATGAGCACGACGGTTACCAGCCAGATGGGCCAATTCTCTTGCAGCGAAACGTTCAGGTCATGAAAGAGCGACATCGTCAGGTCTTTCCTGCTTCAAAATGGTTCCTTAAGTCCTGCCGGCATGGCTGTACTTGCCGTCCGGCCCGATCTTTCGCCGGCAGTTGGCCGACGCCCCGCATCCGGCAGGCAATGCGCGCAAACGCGGCCGACCTTCGCGCGGTGCTCAAATAGTTCCACACAATTGCGGAAGCGGCCGCTGGCGCAGCGAAGCGGCCGATTGCGGGCAGTCCCGGTTCGAACCGCTTTCCGTTTTGCGCGGTTCTGTTTAGGTCTCTCTAATCAATAGATAGGTCGCAAATAGTGCTCACGACGGCAGAAAACCTGCGGCGAGTGTGCCCAGCCGATTGGGCGTCCCCCGTTCCAAGTGCCTTCGGGACGGCCGCTTTTCGAAGCGAGCATCGGCGTTCAGGCGGGCGTTCGCCCGCCGGCATACCGAGAAAAGCCGCATTCCCCTGGCGGCATTCGCTCTTAAAGGCCGTTTCGCACGCCCTTGGAGCTACCGGTTAGAACGGTCAAGAAAAACCGCGTTCCCTCGGCACGCACCAGCGCACCGAGGGAACGCACCGACAGGGGTTGATCGATTTCTCTTGGACCTTCGGCCGGCGGGACAGGCAATTTTGGGCCGTTGCGGCGCATCAGCCCGTTGCGCAACGCCCGTCCCGCACAAAGCAGCCCAGTGCCCAGAGCCGGTCAGCCGCCGACTAGCTGCCGGTGCCCGCCAACGATTGCGCCACCGTGTTGAAGGTGGCGTTGGCGTTCGTGCCGATGGCGCTGATGGCCGCCAAGCAGACGATGATAATCAACGCCAGCATGACGGCGTACTCGACGGCCGTCGGGCCGTCTTCCGCCACGATGAAACGACGCAGTTTGTCAGTGAACGACCTCATAACACTCCTTTCGTCCCGCGCCGGCGCGACGATTCGCGCCGGCGCGGCCGGGAAGATGAGACGAGACCGTAGGGACGGCTCGCCGCGCAGTGTTGCGCGGCGTCGGCCTGCCGGCCGTCCTGCCGATCTCAAAACCAACCTGGCGGCGCCTCAGCCCTCGGATTCACCGACTCACTCACCCTTTCGGCAGCTCGGCCGCAGACCGGCCGCAACGCGGCCTGCCCGCCCGGAGCTTTGCGCGGCATTTACCCGCCCGCGGTTGAACAGCCGATCGCGATGGCCCCACTTGGCCCACCGACCACCGGCGCGCAACAGCGACGATAAACGCCTTGCCTTTATCGAGGATGAGGCTACAAGGCCCATTCGTTGATCTTTCGCCCTTCGTCCGCACCCCGGCGGCGCCCACACCGACCGACTGTTCACCCCACACAGGTGAACCACCGCCGACCGACACGCCGCCACCGTTCAACGGCAGGCGAAAGCCCAAACGCTTGTTGTCCGTTTCGCTGCTTGGAATCACGCTCGACCGCGCATTCACCCTGCGGAAAAGTGCGCCGCGCAAACGGCATCGCGGGCGATCGCGTTCTCTGTTGCCGACGGGGGCGGCCGACGAGTTCTGCGCCGCACTGGGGCGCGTTGAGGCCGCGGGGAGATTCCCGCCTGCAAGCTACTCTTCACTCATTCATGCGTCGGGCGGCGGCTGTTGCATGCCGCCCTCTATTGTGAACCGTAGTGCGCCGGTGCCGTTTGTCAAATCGTTTTTTTTCGCGGCGCGAAATCGGTCATCCTTTCCCTCAGTGCGAAATGGAATGCTTCGAGAAGGCGACAAGAAATGCGACTCGGCGCGGCTTTTTAGGGCCGCGCCGAGCCGGTGTCCGGTTCCCCTGTTCGCCACAGATCGGGATCAGACGCTGCCGCGCAACGAGACTAGCTGCCCGTGCCGGCCAACGACTGAGCCACGGTGTTGAACGTGGCATTCGCATTGGTGCCGATGGCGCTGATCGCCGTCAAGCAGACGATGATAATCAGCGCGAGCATCACGGCATACTCCACTGCGGTGGGGCCATCCTCCGAAACGAGGAAGCGGCGCAACTTCAGAGCAAGCGACTTCATAATGTTCCTCCGTTCCAGGGTAAGGAGCCGCCCGAAGACGCCTCCTCGACCGGAACAAACCAAGTGTTGCAGCCGGCGGTCACGCGACCGCCGCTACTGCCGACAAGCCGGGCCTTGGCAGGCCCGCCCGTCTGCCAAAAGGTAGGTTATCACCGGCATTAGTCAAACCGAACGCCGCAACTGGCAATGTAACGTAGGGTTATAGCGGCCGCGCCATGCGCGCAGCAGCCTCGTGCGGCAGCCCCCGGGCAGAAGCGGCTGCCTGCTCGCCGCACGAATTGGCCCTCACCCCACCACCCTCGCTCAAACGGCCGATGGCCTCCGTATTCGTCAATGCGATCGAACGATCTGACGGCGCGTGCGCGCGGATGGGCAATGCGCGCTGGTTCGCAACGGCGGCGCTGATGGTCTTTGCGGCGCTGGCCGGCCCCTGGTTGCTCGGATACGACTACGTCCGCGACGATCTCGGGGCATTTCACGCGCCGCTGCGGGCCTTCTACGCCCATCAGATCGGCCGCGGCGAGCCGTTCGATTGGATGCCCGAGTTGTTCTGCGGGTTCTATCTGACCGGCGAAGGTCAACTCGGCGGCTACCATCCGCTGAAGTGGATGCTCTACCGCCTGCTGCCGCTTCATTGGGCCACTGGGCTGGAGTACCTCCTGCCCTATCCGGTGCTGGCGATCGGCGCCTGGTTCTGGCTGCGGCGGTTGGTCGGCCGCGACGATGCCGCCGCCTTCGGCGCATTGACGCTCGCTTGCAGCTCGTTCGCCCTGATGCGACTGATTCATCCCCATGCCGTGGCCGTCGTTGCGCACCTGCCGTGGCTGCTTTGGCTGACTGAGGCGTTGTTCGATGGTCATCGGCACAACTCCCGTCGCACCGTGGCGATGGCGCAGTCGGGCATCGCCCTGCTGACCGCCTCGCAGTTGCTATTGGGCTATCCGCAATACGTGTGGTTCACCTGGTTAGCATTGGGATTCGTCGGCATCGGCCGAATCATCTCGGCCGCACCGTTTGGGCCGAACCCCGAAACAGATTTCGACAACGCGGCACGGCCGGCCGGCCTGGGCAGCTCGAATTCCCGTTCCCGCCCGCGAAGCGAAGCGGTGCGCAGCGGCATCGCGATGGCGGCGGCAGTCGCTTGCGGGCTGCTGTTGGCCGGCGTTCAACTGCTGCCCACGGTTGACGCCCTGGGCGAAAGCGTCCGTCGCTCGGCCGGCGCCGAGTTCAGTGCGGCCGGCTCGTGGCACCCGCTCAATGCCGTGCAATGGATCGCGCCCTACCTCTTTGTTCATCGCGTGGTCGGCGAGAACACGCACGAGTTGGCCGCCTATCTTGGGGCCGCTCCGCTTTTGCTGGCGGTTTATGCCTGTCTGTCGCGGCGCGACGACGATCTCGGACGCCTAGTGATGCCAGCCCTCGCGGCCGCTGCGCTGGCGGTGCTGCTGGCCTTGGGCGAGTTCGGCCCGCTGCATCCACCGGTGACTAAGATTCCCCTGGTGGGCAGCTTTCGTTTTCCGTGTCGGGCGATGGTCTTGTTCGCGTTTGCCGCAGCGGTGTTGGCGGCCGTGGGCTACGCCCGCGTGTTCTCGAACGCAACCGCTCTCGGATATCATGTTCCCCCGGCAAAAATTTCCGCGACCAAGGGGCGCGGGTTTTGGGCCGGATGCAGCCGCAACGTTTGGTTGACGGCCCTGCCGCTCTGTGCCGCGTCATGGCTGATCGCCCTTTGGGCGTTGGCCCGAGGTCCAGCCGAGATCATCGCATCTCCCGCGGCCGTGCTGGCCGGCCCGCTGCTGCTATCGCTGGCGGCAGGGTTGATGGCCGCCGGAGCGAGCCACCGGCGCTGGGCCGCCGCTGCGTTGGCGCTGTTTACGGCCGCCGATTTGGGCTACAGCGGGCTGAGTTATTCGGTCTATGCCCCGGGCGCGCTGGCCCGTCGGCCGGCCGCGACGATCGATCTCCCTGCTGGTCCCGCGCGCATCGTTTGCGACCTCGCCTTGGGGCAATTACCCCAACAGCGGACCGGCAATCAGGTTCTTGCGTTCGGCTTGTCGCGAGCCGACGGCTATGCCGGCCTCGAGCCGCAACGGCCGTGGTGGCCCTGGCCCTCCTCGTTTCCGCCGGAACTTGCCGCCGATGTATTGCGCCGGGCGGCGGTGCATTGGATTCGCCAGACGGAACAAAGCACGCGGCTCGGGCTGGTCGCGAGTGAACCGCGCGAAGCATCCCCGTTCGCGGCTGATCCCGATAGCTCGGCTCGATCAACCGGCTCGGGGGATTCGCCGGGCAAGTGCCGCCTCCTTGCCGCGCCAGCGGATGCCGCGACCGCCCAATGGCTTGCCGTTGCCGACCCGTT
>CAZVZX010000026.1:0-68237 GCA_964631235.1 uncultured Planctomycetaceae bacterium
GCACGTTCCGCCCATCGACCAGCAGATGACGATAGGCCGACAAATCAAGCGAATGATAGGTCGTCTCGTCGGACACCGTTGCCGAAGCGAACGTCAGGTAGTTGATCGTCCCGGTCGGCATGTTCGAACGGGCCACCTCGACCCCGTTGAGATAGACCACCACGCCGTAGTCGCGCATCACCTCTAAAAGCAGCGACGTGAACTCCTCGGGATCATCCACCTCGAACTCGCGGCGGAAGTAGGTGGTGACATACTTGTTGCTCGAATTGGGCCCGTAGGAAATCGTCGTGCTGATGCCCGGGCGGCCGTAGCCGAGCACGCCTGGCCCGCTGCTCCAACTCGAGTCGTTGAACGCCGGTGCGTACCAGGCCGTGCCCTGATCGCTGCCGTTGTCGAGGTACTTCCACACCGAGTTGGCGGCCACCAACGTGACGTTGGTCCCAACCGGACTATAGACCAGCGCCGTGGGCGACACCGCCCCGCCCGGCAGCCGCGGATCGCTCCCATCGAGCGTGTAGTAAATCGCCCCCGAACCCGCCATGCTCAGCTCATACCCATACGCCACCTGCCCCCCATGCTGGCTGAAGACGGGCGCGTCGATTGTCGGGAACCAACCGTCGCTGCGGTAGCGGTTGATGATGTTCGTCGTCCGCGCGGGAAAGTAGGTGTTCAGCAGCCTGTCGCGTTCGGCAACCCAATGGGTGTCGCGTTGGTAGAGCGTAGCCGTCCCGCTGACATAAATATCGCGGCGATAGGTGCCCCAGCGGGCGCTTTCGGCGATGATCGCCGTGTCGATTTCCTCGGCGCGCTGTTGATAAAGGGCGGCGGTAACCGCGGGCCGAAGCGCGCCGTCGGGCGCAACCAAGTGTTTTTGGAGCCGATCGGCGAACCGTATGCGGAATTCGGGGATCTGTTGCAGCGAGGCCAACAGTCCGGTGGGGTCAGCCGCAGGGGCTGTCGGGTTGGTGTTTGCGACGTCTTCGAGGATGCGTTCCGAATCCCAGAGGTAGAAACGCCATGGCAGATTGTTCGGTCCTCCGCCAGCGGCACGCCAGTTGCCGTTGGTCTTCAGATCGAGATTGCCGGCAAAACGATGGATGATGGTAAAGTCGATAAAGTTATCGACGTCGAGCACATTCTGAATGGCGGCCCAATCCTTCGAGGCGACCACCGCCTTCATGTTGTTCCAAGCGGTGAGGGTGCCGTCGGTCAACTGACCGCCGTTAATGGCATCGACCTGCGAGGCGTCGATCCCATGATAGGCGGCATAGTGCGAAGCCTCTTGCATCTCCTGCACCATGAAGACGCCCCAATAGAGGCCGTTGACGTACACATGCACGAAGCGGCCGCGGCCGGCGTCTTCGTGGCCCATGGCCAAAAAGGCGTCGCGGGCCCATTGGTCGTGGATCAATTGCCCTCGGAGACGTTGATCGGGGTTCCAATGAATCCAGGTGTTGTTGTAACCGGCGCGAAGTTGCAGAACGTCGAAGCTGCTCACCGGCGAATCGGGGAAGAGCGGGTAGTTCAGATTGCCGCTGCCGTACTCGGCCCGAAACCGCAGGCTCATCGATTGCTTCGGGCTGTTGTTTGGTTGGCGACTAGCGCCGCCTTGAATCCGCAGGCCGGCGTCGATCTGGAACGCGGTCGAGCCATCGGGCAGAATCAACTCGGCCGAGGTTTCGCGTTCCCAGTCGAAACCGCTTTGCAGCGGGTTCATATAGATGCCGTTCGGACCAAAGAAATCGTCGAAGGGCAGAACCAGCGACAGCGTGGGCAGGGCGGTCAGGCTATCAAGCATCCGATCCGCATAGACGGGATTATCGACGATCTCGGGCGTCATGCCGTACCAGAGGGGAATGCCGCTGCGCGTCGTCGGATATCCCGCCGGCTGCGTTTGCCGAAGCACATCGTTGAGAAAAATGTACGTGTGTGTTTCGACTTCGCTGGCCAGATAGCCCGGCTTGAAGGCTGCGAATCGCAACGTGGTCGTCGTGCTGATCGAGATCGGCGTGCCGGAGTAGATCAGGCCATTCGTGGCCGTGGGCTTACTGCCATCGAGTGTGAAGCGGATTTGCGCCCCGGCCGTGGCGACGGCAAGGCTGACACTCAGCGGTTCGTCGTAAAAGCCGCGAGGAACGCTTACCGTGGGCGTTGCCACGGTGCCCAGCGCCCCGGGCACGTTGGCTGTTCCGGGCGTGGGCGTGGTGAAATACTGCGTTTCGCCGAGCACCACCGCCTGACCGCGAAGCGTCGGCAGCGCGAGCATTTCGTCGCCGCTCCCTTCGGCCACCATGGCATGAACCGCCAACACGTTCACTCCCTGGCGGAGGAGGTGCCGAAACGGCGTCAGATCGATCGTCTCGACGATCGATCCATCGTGGGCGGCCGTGGCGAACGAGTTGAACTGCGGCGAGGCCGGGGCGTTGCGTTCAACGATCTTTTGCCCGTTGAGATAGACCACGCACCCGTCATCGTATTGGAGCCGCAGCTCGAGCTTGAGGTATGCCGGCGTCTCGGGCAGGTCGAAGGCGACACGAACGTAGGCCGAGCTGGCTTGACCCGGCATCAGAGCGGCCAGATCGGTGCCGATCAATGGGGCGTATCCGCTGCCCGGTGTGCCCACATCGTAGCCCACGCCGTTGAGGCCGAGCAGCCAGGAGGAATCGTCGAACTCGGGCTGCGTCCAAGTTGTGCCCAGACTGCCGTCGGAGGGCACCAGAACCGTAACGATCGAATCGGCAACGATCAAGTCTTGCCAGGCCAACGCGGCATCGAGAATGCCGTACGAAATGTTGTCGAGCTGGCCGGGGAACTTCGGCTCGTAGCTGTGGGCCACCGTTACGCCGTCGGGCATGACCAGCGCGAGGAACTCTCCGTCGCCGTCGAGCTTGAAATTGGTGTGCAGCGGCGCGGCAAGATCCGTTAGGTTCCGACCCGACGCCCATACGACCAAATAGCCCCCGGGGGCAAGCACCAAGTCAGCGCCCGAAGTCGGATCGGGAAACCTCCATTGCGTGAGGCTCCCGGATTTGTCGGTCAGATACCAGCCGTCGAGCGCGATGGCCGTGTCCGTCGGGTTGCGGATTTCGATCCAGTCGGAGTACTCGTTGAAATTGTCGCTGACAAACGATTTGTTCAGCGCCATGAACTCGCTGATGATCAGCGAGGCGGCATCGAGCATTTGCCGCGGCTCGAGCGATTCAAAACACAACGCGCGACGCCAATTCGCCGTACGGTGCTTGGCGGCAACGGTTGATGCACAATGGTTGCGCATGGATGATGGCTCTTCGAGGACGCCGACGGGGGGCGCGGCCGCAAACGGTCTGGCGTATTCGATATTATTGTAACGAGAAACCCGCAATTGTGCGCGATATTTGCTCGAAGACCGTTCGGTTTTCGATACCGCATGCCCGCCTATCAAAAACGCGAAAAATGGCAAGCTGTTCAAACACGGACTGCATGCAAGAGACCCGCTTCGCGGCGCCGGCGGCCGCTTTCGCAATTGTGTGGAGATTTTGGGCGGGCGCCGCAAATGGTCTCGGCGGAGGAAGAAACGGCACCGGCAACGATCGCTGCCACGAGAGTTCGACTATTCTTGAAACGCCCGCGACAAAGAACTGCATTTAGGAGCCCGCTGAAAAAGTCGTTTTTGGATTTGCGGCCGTGTGCAATTTCCGCAGACTTCGCGGGCCGAATCCGCGGTAATCGTGTCTTTCAACGGGCTGTTACAGGCGATTACTCGCTTTGTCGTCCGACGCTCTGTAGCTGAGCACCCGAACGTCTTCGATGGTGATCATTCCCTCGGCAACGGCTTCGTCCAAGAAGGGGAGCAGCAATTCGATGTTGTTGCCCCGATCGACGATCTCGACGATGATCGGCAGATCAGTCGAAAGTTCCAGAACCTTGGTCGTATGCACCCGACTGTTGGCCCCGAAGCCCATCGGGCCCCGCAACACCGTGGCGCCGGCCAGTCCGAGTTCGCGGGCCTTGAGCACAATCGCCCGATACAAAGGCTGCCCTTGCCAAACGTCGGATTCGCCGATGAAGATGCGGAGCAATTTACCTTCTTCACTCGACTTCATGATCGGGAACTCCTCGGGATTGGGCAGCGTGGAGAAGGGGGTAATCGGGCCGGGCACCTGGAGCCGCATGGCGGCCTTGTCGGCGGCAACACGGTTCTGCCGGTAGAGCAGCACATGGCCGCGCTCGAGCGTGGCCATGCCCTCGAGCACCACTTCGCCGACCACCGAGAGAAATCGGCCGATTGCTTGGGGATGATCGACAAACTCGACGATCACCGGCACGTGCTCAACGAGCGACCAGTTGCTGCGTTCGAGAAGTCGCCCGGCGATGTCGATGCCGAGGATGCCGCGAAGCACCGTGGCGCCCGACATCCCCATGCCGCGAGCCTTCTTTACCAGCGTTTCGGCCGCCGGGGCTGAGAACCATCCGTGCTTATCCGTGTTGCGGAGATAAACGCGCAACAGGGTCTGTTCGCCTTGAAGCTTCATAATAGATCCGCGAAAAACGGAAAGCGGTTCGAACCGGACTTGGCGGCAATTGGCCGGTTCGTTGTGCGAACGGCCGACGCGCGATTGTGCGAGACGATCATACGTTTGCGACAGCTCCGTTCAGAGTCCGTAGCGGCCCAGCGTAATGCCCAGTCGGACGGCGATCAGTCCGAAAAACAGACTGCCGAACAGGTAGGTCATTGCGGTCAGCCCGTCGCCGTCGCGGAGCAGCGAATGGGACTCGTATTCGAAGGTCGAAAAGGTGGTCAGCGCCCCGGTGAACCCGACGGCAAGCAACAAACGGAGATCGTCAGGCCGAAGTTGCAGAAGGCTGCCCGAGGGGAAACGCTCGGAGAGCACGGTCATCAGCCATCCGATAAACAGGCTTCCGGCGAGATTGACCGAGAAGGTGCCCCACGGGAACGCGGTTCCAAACAGCCGGCCCATGCCGGCTGTCACGCCCCATCGGGTCAAACCGCCCAAAGCCGAACCCAACGCCACCAGCCCGATTTGCATGAGCACGCGCACGCGGCACCCCTGATTATCCGAATACGAACCGATCGCCGCTGTCGGCGGCAGTGTTATTCAGCCTTGGCGAACAACTCAAACAACCGGTTGTTCGTCTCGGAAGTTGTACAGGCATCTTCTTTGCAATCGCACGATTTGGCATAAGAAGCGTTCGTTCGGCAAGGTCGGCTCAGTCGATGGCACGCGGGCCTTACTGAGCCGATGCCCGGGCGGCCGCTGCATTTCGAGCGATCAAGCCGGCCACGTAGCCGCCTTTGAAGCCCGCGTCGATATTTACTACGGTTACATTGGACGCACAACTGTTGAGCATGCCCAACAGCGCCGCCAATCCGCCGAAGGCTGCCCCGTAGCCCACGCTGGTCGGCACGGCCACGACCGGGCACGCCACATAGCCCCCCACGACGCTGGGCAAGGCCCCTTCCATGCCCGCCACAACCACCACGGCGTCAGCCGGTTCGATCAACGGCAAATTGGCCCGAAGCCGGTGCGGGCCGGCCACCCCGACATCTTGTACGAAGACTACCTCGGCTCCGGTCCAAAGGGCCGTTTCGCGGGCTTCCTCGGCCACAGGCAAATCGCTCGTGCCTGCCGACACCACGGCCACCCGGCCGCGGGGCGACGAAGGCGCACCATCGGCCATCGAGCCGATGCGAAAGGTCTTCGCTAGTACGTTGTAGTTGCCCTGAGGAAACTCGGGGGCCAGCGCGGCGGCCTGTTCGGGCGACACCCGGGTGGCCAACACCGCCTGCCCGTGCTCGATCAGCGCGGCAACGATCTTGACCATGGCCTCGGGCGTCTTGCCCTGTCCATAGATCACCTCCGGGAAGCCGCAGCGGCGTGCGCGATCGATATCGACTTGGGCGGGGCCGACGTCGGCGATTCCCCCACCCACATGCCGCAGGAAATGCTCGATCGACAGCCGGCCGGCCATCAAATCTTCTGCCAGTTTGCGAAGAAGGTTCGGATCGCTCATCGGCACTTGCCCAAAGGGGACCAAAAGTGGTCCGGAAAACCAACGGAAGTGGGGCTTCCGCGTCGGCTCGTCATCCAGCCGCCACCTGCCCGGGTGTCGTCATCTTACCACACGGTGAATGTCGTTTGAAACGGCTCATCGATCGGCCGGTTGTTGGGATCGAATTCTGCAAAGGCGTTGGGCCGCCACAAGCAACGACCGCACCAACGGCCTTGCGGATTATAGCAAAGTTGGCCTATACTAACGCCTTGCGACAATGATTCTCGAAGTAGCGCGGTTGGTTTGTGAGGCATTGTTCTGGCGGCGGTCGCTCGGTTTTCGCGTGAGCCCGTCGAGCGGGCGCTCCTACTTCCGCTCCTGCTTCGCGCGGTCGGCGATAGACGGTTCATTGAGACGAATCATTGAGACGAAACGACTCAGTTCGTCCCGCCAACGGCACAATCCCGCGTTGGAGACGGCCGGCTTTTGTTCGGAGAGTACGGCGGTTATGGTTGTTGTTCCCGCTTGAGGTTTCATGATGTTGAATGTCGTTTTGCCGGATGGGAGTCGCAAGCAGTACGACCGTCCGGTTACCCCCTTGGACATTGCCGCCGAGATCGGCCCTCGTTTGGCGCAGGCCACGGTGGCGGCGGTTGTAAATGACCAAATCGTCAGCGCCAATGCGACCTTGCCGACCGAAGGCGAAATCACCCTGCGGATCCTTACGCCCAAAGACGCCGAGTCGCTCGACGTGCTGCGGCACTCGTGCGCGCACATCATGGCCCGGGCGGTCATGCGCCTGTACGAGGGGGTGCAATTGGCCTTCGGGCCGACCGTGGAGAACGGGTTTTACTACGACTTCGAATTGCCGCGTTCCTTGTCGGAAGAGGACTTTCCGGCGATCGAGGCCGAGATGGCGAAGATCATCGCCGCCGACGAGCCTTTCGAGCGATTCGAACTACCGCGCGACGACGCCATCCGCCTTTGCCAAGACTTGGGGCAGACTCTGAAAGTCGAGCACCTCCGCGAGGGACTCGCCGAGCACGAACGAGTGTCGTTCTATCGTCAGGGCGAGTTCGTCGATCTCTGCCGCGGCCCGCATATCGCCAAGCCCAAGGCGATCGGCGCATTCAAGCTGATGTCGGTTTCGGGCGCGTTTTGGAAGGGCGACGCCTCGCGGCAGCAGTTGCAGCGCCTTTACGGCACCGCCTGGTTCACCGCAGCCGAGCAAGAGGCGTATCTCAAGCGATTGGAAGAGGCCAAACGGCGCGACCATCGCGTACTGGGCCGGCAGTTGGAGCTGTTCACCGTCGATCCGATGGTCGGATCGGGCCTGATTCTCTGGTTGCCCAAGGGGGCCGTCATCCGCCGCGAACTGGAGAATTTCCTGTACGGCGTTTTGATGCAAAGCGGGTACCAGCCGGTGTACACCCCGCACATCGGACGGATTGAGCTGTATCAAACCTCGGGCCACTATCCCTACTACAGGGAAAGCCAGTTCCCGCCGATCGACATGGCAGAGCGCGACGGCTGCGGCGACACAAAAAGCGGCGAGCAGGAGAAATACCTGCTCAAGCCGATGAATTGCCCGCACCACATCAAAATCTATCAATCGAAGCCGCGGAGCTATCGCGACCTTCCGCTACGACTGGCCGAATTCGGTACGGTTTATCGTTTCGAGCAAACCGGCGAATTGACGGGAATGACTCGAGTGCGCGGATTCACTCAAGACGATGCCCACCTGTTTTGCACCGAGGATCAGGTGGCCGACGAGTTCCGTGGCTGCGTGGAAATGACGCAATTTGTGCTGCAAACGCTGGGAATGACCGACTACCGCGTGCGGTTGAGCTTTCGCGACCCGGCGAGCGACAAATATGTCGGCCGGCCCGAGGTGTGGCAACGGGCGGAAGCCGCGTTGAAGAACGTTTGCGAATCGATGAAATTGCCCAACTTGGAAATCGCCGCAGGAGAGGCGGCCTTCTACGGTCCGAAGGCCGACTTCATCGTGAAGGATTGCATCGGCCGTCCGTGGCAGTTGGGAACCGTGCAATTGGATTACAATCTGCCCAGTGCCGAACGATTCAACCTGACGTACGTCGGGCCCGACAACCAGTTGCATCATCCGGTAATGATTCATCGGGCGCCGTTCGGGTCGTTGGAGCGATTTGTGGGGATGCTGATCGAGCATTTTGCCGGGGCCTTCCCGCTGTGGTTGGCGCCGGAACAGGTGCGGGTGATGCCCGTCTCCGAGAAGTTCGAGCAGTATGGTCGAGAGGTGGAGCGTCGCCTGCTGTCGGCGGGAATCCGAGTTGCGGGCGATTACCGCGCGGAGAAGATCAGCGCGAAGATCCGCGACGCCCAACTCCAGCAGGTACCGTATATGTTTGTTTGCGGCGGACGCGAGGCCGAGGCGCAGGCGGTGGCCATTCGGCACCGGCGGCAGGGAGATTTGGGCGTCGTCGGGCTGGAGGAGGCCGTCGCGCGGCTGCAAAGCGAAATCGCGTCGCGCGAGATCCGTTGACCGCAACGGCCGCTTCGTGCATATTGTCAGGCAATTCGCGTGGCGGTGGAGGCAAGCCGTTCAGAGCCCCGCGGGGGCTGTGGTGAAGTGATCGATCGTCGTTGAGGGTAGAGTACGGCGGCGCGTCAAACGCCGCAAATGTTTCATTGCCAGTTGTAGGGAGAGGAATGCCGTCGAAACCGATCAAGCCGGATCCGAAGAAGCCGGAAATCAACAAGCAGCGGATCAATGAGCAGATTCGCGTGTCGCCGATCCGAGTGATCTCGGACACCGGCGAGCAATTGGGCGTGATGGCCACCGACGAAGCGCTGAAGCGCGCCCGAGAGGTCGGCCTCGACCTCGTCGAAGTTGCCCCGAACGAGCGCCCTCCCGTTTGCCGTATTATGGATTACGGCAAGTTCAAGTATCAGCAACGGAAGCGGCAGCACAAGACCCAGTCGCAACACGCCAAGATCAAAGAGATCCGGTTGCGTCCGAAAACCGGCGAGCACGACCTGCAAACCAAGGTCAATCATGCGCGCGGCTTTTTGGAACACAAGTGCAAGGTGATCATCACCGTTGTGTTTCGGGGACGAGAACTGGCCCACATCGAGGAAGGCCGCAAGGTCATGGACCAGGTACTCTCGATGCTCGAACCGCTTTGTAAAATTGAGGCCCCGCCCTCGCATCAGGGGCGAAGGATGGTTTGTACGATCGCTCCGAAGTAGCGGCCGCCGGCATCATCAGCGGAAGCGGCCTTTGTGCGTCGAATGCGGCAGAACGAACGGATGGAATCGGCAATGCGTTCTCGTTCTGGCTGGCTGAATCGCACAGTGTTCGGCACCGGGTTGACCAGCGGTTTGGGCGACTTATGCTACGAAACCGCACAGGCCGTTTTGCCGGCATTCTTGGCCCTGCTCGGCGCACCGCCCGCCCTGGTTGGCACCATCGAAGGGTTGGCCGACGGCCTGAACAGCTTCACCAAGTTGGCCGTTGGATACCTCGGCGATCGTCTCGGGGCGCGCAAGGCGCTGGCCGTTCTCGGTTACGCACTAACGCCGTTGGGCGGCGCCCTGATCGCGCTGGCCGCAGCTTGGCCGATGATTCTTGTCGGGCGGCTGATCGGTTGGTTCGGCAAAGGAATTCGCGGGCCGATGCGCGACGCCATCTTGGCCGGCGCCGTCGGGCCGGAATATCGCGGGCGGGCGTTCGGACTCCACCGCGCCGCCGACAGCCTCGGTGCCGTACTCGGCCCAGCGGTGGCGGCCATGGCACTGGGCGGGCTGAGTTGGTCGATCGGCGTGCCGGCCGAATCGCCGTCGATGCCAACGCCCGAGGCGGCGGCACAACCTCTCGATGCTCAGGCCGCTGCGAATGCGGAATCCTCTGTTTCGCCCGCCCATTTGCCGGCTACCACCGTCGCATCGGCCGAGGCTGAGCAGCGGTTCCGCTGGGTTCTTTGGCTGGCGGTGATCCCGGGCGTGCTGTCGGCGTTGAGTTTTGCGCTGCTGGTCGAAGATCGCGGGGTGCCCGCAAAGCGAAAGTACGAGTTTGCCGCTTCGCCGCGTCGGCTGCCGAAACCATTTCGGCGCTATTTGGCCGCCGTGGCGCTGTTCGCCTTCGGCGACTTTTCGCCGGCGCTGCTCATCTTGGCCGTTACCAGCCGAACAAGCGCGACAAGCGGCCTGTTGGTCGCTGCGCAGTGGGCCGCTTGGTTCTACGTGCTGCGGAACGCAGTGCAAACCCTGGCTTCGTTGCCCATTGGCCTCTTGGGCGACCGTTGGGGGCTTCGTCGTTGCCTATTGGTCGGCTATCTCTTGGGGGCGGCCACCGGTGGCGGCACCGCTTTGGTGTTCGCGCTGGGCTGCGAGCATCTGGCGGTGTTCGCCGGCTTGTTCGTCCTCTCGGGCGCGTATGCGGCATTTCAAGAGGCGCTGGAGCCGGCAGCCGCCGCCGGAATGTTGCCCGATTCGATTCGCGGCATCGGTTACGGTTCGCTTGGGGCCGTCAACGGACTGGGCAAGCTCGTTTCCAGCGTCTTGGTGGGATGGGTTTGGTCCCTTGTTTCGCCCGCGGCCGCCTTTGCCCTGGCAGCCGGCTTGATGGCCTCGGGCTCGGCAGCTTTGTCGTGGGCGTTTTTTGCAACCGGCGACGCCGGCGGCCAAGATTCCGGCGACGGAAACGAATAATCACGGGAGCCCCCTGAAGTTGTTCATCCGCGAAAAAACGGTGCCCTCCACGCGGGACGGCGGCCGCGAGCGTGCCGAACTGCTGCATTGCGCGTTGGCCAAGCGCGGACCGGATTCGGTTTGCTGCGGTTTGAAGGAGACCGAACATAGCGAGGTCCTCACTGTTGAGTAAGTCAGGCCGAAGCGGGGCTGCCGTTCTTGTATCGAGAAGTATCGAACTGCGGCTGCTTGCAGAGCGGGGAACCACCCAACGGGCGCGAACGAACATCTCGCCGGGAGTACGAACCGAATGAACACCGCACCGAAAATCAAAGGCCGTTGGATTCACCGCCTGGGGATTCACCTGCTGACATTCGCGCTGGGCGTATTGGTGTTTTGGCTGCTGGGCTTCTTGGTCGAAGACATCGAATCGCTGCCCGGTCCCGACTATGCCGCCATCGAGCGGGAATTAGTCGATCCGAAGCTCGTCGAACAGCGGGAACAACTCGAAAAACAGATCGCGCAGCTTGATCGGCAATTATCCCAATCGCGCGAGCGGCAGCAATTGCTTAGCGACAGCACCCGCAATTTGCAGCAAACGATCAACCAGTTGTTGGAGCTTCAGCGGTTGAGCGTGCAGAAGGGCACGGCCTTCAGCGAGGCCGACCAGGCGAATTTGGGCAAATGCCTTCAGTTGTTTCAAGACAACCAGCAAAAGTACCAAGAGCTGAGCCAAAGCTCGGCCGACCTGCTCGAACGCAAGCAATCGTTGGAGAACCAGCGCAAGCAGGCTGATGACGAACTGGCCCGGCAACGATTGCCCGCCCGCGCCGAATTCGAGCGCCAATGGGAATCGCACCGATTGCGTTTGGCGGCTTACCAGCTCGCCCTGCTTGTGCCGCTGCTGGCGGCGGCGGGCGTATTGCTGGTGCGTCAGCGGGGCGGCATCTATTTTCCCGTTTTCCTGGCCGTCGGCGCTGCCACGTTGGTTAAGGTGGGCTTGGTGGTCCACGAGTATTTCCCGTCGCGGTATTTCAAGTACATCTTGATCGTCGGGCTGTTGCTCGTTGTGGGCCGGGTGCTGATCTACCTGATCCGTTTGATCGCCCATCCGAAGGCAAGCTGGCTGCTGCGGCAATACCGCGAAGCCTACGAGCGGTTCCTTTGCCCGGCGTGCGAGTATCCGATTCGCACCGGCCCGCGACGGTATCTCTATTGGACGCGCCGCACGGTGAACAAGGTGGTGGCATCGAGCGGGGCGCCTGAGCCGGAAGAATGCTACACTTGCCCGGCCTGCGGCACCCCGGTGTTCGAGCAGTGCTCGGCCTGCGGAAAAGTGCGGCACTCGCTGATGCCCAACTGCGCGCATTGCGGCGCAGCCAAAGCGATCGAATGAAGCAGCACGCACGCGGTCGTACCGACTAGTTGCACACGATTGCGAAAGCGAACGCGGTCGCATCGGCGAGGTTTTCTTCCGTGCAATCCCCGTTTGAATCGCTTTCCGTCTTTCGCGGTTTCGTTTGGCATGTCGGGCGGTGCTGCAAAGTGTTCGCGGAATCCCAATTGTGGCGCAGTTTCGTTTCGAGCCCCCATTCGCCGGCATGACCGAAAATGCTTTCTGCTTGCCGGGGCCGGCAGACGCGGGTACATTCAGGGGCATGATGCGCCTCCATCGCCCGGCTGTCGGCGGCTCGTGGCGGCGCAGAGGGTGTTGAAACCTTGCAATACCCTCGGGCGGCAACAGTTCGTCTTGCGGCAACAACTCGTTTCGGTAGGAGAAGGGCGGCTGACTTGGCCAAAGGCTTCCTTTGCGCGAAAAGCCCGAACTCAGTGAGCGAAAACCCGGGACAACTTCGGGCGGTTGCCGCAATCAGCAGTCCCGGAATCGGCTCGGCTTGCGCCCTCCGCCCAACAAGTGCGAAGAGCGAGGCGCGCCAAGCTTTCCGCTGATGTTTCCGAAAAGCGATTGTGTTGAGCTCGAAAAGACAGCAAGATAGGTTCCGGCATACCTTTGGTCGTAAAAGGATCGACAACATGGCGCGAGAGACCCGCTTGATTACACGAACACGTTGCCGAGGCTGTTTGTCAGCGTCGGTGGCAATTCGGTTGTGCTGGAGTGTTTTCGTTGCGATCGCGGCATGGATCGCATCGTTGACATTCAATGAATGCCCAACTGCCGCAGACACCTCGCAGCCTCGGGCAGATTCGGCGTTGCGGGCAACCGGGGAAACCGGGCCGATGGCAACCAGAGAATCAACCAAAGAGAAATCGTCGGCCGACAAGGTGAGCGATTCGGCCGTGCCGCCGTCCGCGGAACCGTGCAACGAGTCGTCCCAAACAATCCAGAAAGAACCGGCTGAAGAAAAAGAGGCCGACCAGAAGCAGATCGAGGAACTGATACGCCGCATGGAGGAAGAGCGGCGGAAGGAGTTGGCGGCACTGAAAGAGGATCCGGCCTGGAAGCCGTCGCACGAGAAGGTGCGGGTGATTCGGCCGTGCGATCCCGATGCCGGCGAAACGCTGCTCACCTTCAGCATCGATGGCCAAGGGCGGCTGCTGGCCGGTTGCTATCAGCCGGTCGCGGAGCACGGGGAGTCGCAAATGGTTCTTCCTTCGCAGCGGGCCTTCAAGGCCTGGCTGCGGATTCTGTCGCCCGACGGCAAGCAAGTTGCTTCGTGGAAGCTCGACGTGATGCCCTCGGCGGTGTGCGTTGCGCCGGATGGAACGATCTTCGTCGGCGGCGACGGACGCATCGCCAAATTATCGGCCGAAGGCAAAGTGCTGGCGGTGGTCGACACCCCCGGTGTCGTCGCCCTACGCGAGGCCGAGGCGGCAAAGCAGAAGGCGGAGCAAGAAAAGGCGGAAAAGGAAAAGGCCGACAAAGAAGAGGGCAAAGACGACGCCGAGGGCAAAGCGAAGGAAAAGAAATCGGCCAAAATTGGAAACGCGCTGCTCCGCGCCTTCGGGCTGGGCGGCTCCCCCGAGAAATCATCGGCTGAGCAAGAAGCGGCAATGGCCGCCTACCAAAAGTATCAGGCCGGCGTTGTTACCGGTTTGACCGCCAACGAAGCCGACGTGTTCGTCTGCGGCGGAACGCCCGAGGGCTTCGGTTATTCGGTTTGGCGGATGGACCACGAATTGAAGAATCCGCAACTGATCGTGAAAGACCTGCGGGGGTGCTGCGGGCAAATGGACATTCAAGCGGCCGGCGACCGGCTTTGGATTCCCGTCAACGGGGAGCACAAAGTGAAGTGCTACGACCGCGACGGCAAGGAGCTGTTCAAGTTCGGCAAACGCGATCGAAAGAAGGCCGAGGGCTTCGGCGGTTGCTGCGAGCCGAAGAACGTGCGGATCGCCCCCGATGGTTCGATCTATACGGCTGAGTCGGGGCCGCCGGTGGTCGTCAAAAAATTCGACGCCGCAGGCAAGCTGCTTGGGGTGGTGGCCTTGCCCGAGTACTCGTCGGGCTGCGTTCGCGTGACCGTGGCCGCCAGCCCGGACGAAAGCGAGATCTATCTGCTGAACACCGGCGAGCATTCGATTCATGTTTTTGCTGACAAACGTTCGGTGCCGACTCACGAGCAAACGGCCGTCATCGATTTCGGCGGCGAGCGGCCCACGCAGTTGAACACGTTTTGCATTGGCGGCGACGGGCGGCTTTATGCCGCCTGCGGCCGATTCGTTCCGGCGATGACGCCAGAGGAGGCAAACGGCTTGGCGTCGCTGAACCGCGGCGTCGCTTCGGCGGAAATCCGAGTTTTTGATGCCGAGGGTAAACCGCAAAAGACGTGGCCGCTCGACTTCACCCCGCAAGCCTTGGCTGCGGTGGAGGGCGGCTTGATTGTTGCGGGCGAAGGGCGGCTGGCGGAATTCGATTTCGCGGGCAAACTGGTTCGCGCGGCCGATTCGCCGCACGTGCAGAAGCTGCCGCCGCTGCCCGAGATTCCCCCGCCCGAGAAGCCGCTGAGCGAGGAAGAACAGAAGGCCCGAGCCGCGCGCTTGGCGGCCGCGAAGGAAGCCCGCGATCGGGCCCAAAAGGCACTGGCGGCGAAGATGGCCGAGTTGCGCGCCGCGGCCGGCGATGCCGGCAAGCGAGAGCAATTGCAAAAGGAATATGCCGAACTGGTGCGCGAGTTCTCGGAGCGATCGGCGGAGTTGAACGAGGCGGCCCAGACGCCGCGAACAAAGGCCCTGCAAGCGCGGGCAGCACAGATGCGCCAACGTTCCGTCAGTGCCATCGCGGTCGGCGAAAAAGACGTATTCATCGCCTGCCCGATGGCGCAAGGATTCGGATTTGCCATTTGGCGAACCGATCGCTCGTTCGGCGAAGGCCGACTGATCGCCGAGGGGCTCCGCGGGTGCTGCGGCCAAATGGACATTCAGGCGCGCGGCCAGCAGGTGTTTGTCGCCGAGAACGCCCGGAAACGCGTTGTCGTGTACGATCGCGAAGGCAAACAGTTGGCTGCGTGGGGCGAATCGCAACGCGGAGGGCTTGATGGCTTCGGCAGTTGCTGCAATCCGATGAATCTGCGATTCAACCCGGCCGGAGAGTTGATTACCTCGGAGGCATCGCTGGGCCGACTGAAACGCTACACTCCCGAGGGACAACTGCTCGGTTTGGTCGGAACGGCCACCGTGGAAGGCGGCTGCAAGAATGTGGCGGTCGATCTCAGCCCCGACGGCACTCGCTGCTATGTGATGGACCTGGGTAAGAACCGCATTTGCGTGCTCTCGGCCAAAGCCGGCAAAGCAGCCCCGCAGCCATAGCGTGGGAGGAATCGATGCGCACGGATTGGTGGCGTTCGATGGGTGCGTTGATTCGTGTTGCGACATTTGCCATTGCGGCAAGTGCCGTTTCGGCGATCGCCGTTGCGGCAGACGCTCCCGAGCCGTCCGGGCCGTCGGGAGCCATCACCATGGCCGTGATGGACCCGCTGGCCGCACCGCTTTCGTGCGACTGTGTGAAAGGGTATGCGCAGCGCGACTACGGTCGATTGGCGGCCTACTTGGAGAAAACGCTAAATCGGCGCGTTCGCGTGGTGTATGGCGAAGACTTGGCTCGACTGATCTCGACTGAGGCGGCCCGCGGCGGCCTGCATTTCATCATCGGCAAGCAATCGGTCGTGCGGTTCGATGCCGCGGAACAGCGATTGAAGATCGTCCCGCTGTGCCTGTTGACCGACAAGACGGGCGACGCGAACGTGTACGGCCTGTTCTGCGTTCGGCAGGCCGACCCGGCCAAAACGCTGGCCGATCTGAAAGGCTATACGATCTATTTTGGGCCTGAGGATTCGGTGGAAAAGCACGGCGCAGCCTTGTTGGCGATGAAAGCGGCTGGGCTCGATGCGCCTCCCCGCCCCGAGGTTCGCAGCGGCTGCACCGACGCGGCGATCGCGGCCTTGGAAAGCCCCGGCCCGGCGGCGGCTGTCATCAGCAGTTACGCCGTGGCCACGCTCGAAGGTTGCGGCTCTATCGAGAAAGGGTCGCTCCGCGTGGTCGGCAAGACGGCGCCGGTTCCCTTCGTCACCGTTTTCGCGACGGAAGCGGCCGACGAAGCGCTCGTTGGTCAAGTGACCAAGGCACTGCTGGAACTGCGCGATGCCGACGTGCTGACGGCCATCGAGTCGCTCAACGGCTTCGTCAACGTGCCTGAGCCGACGTCGAAAACGGGCGCGAGCGGCAGCAGCCCTTCGAAGACGGCAGTGGAATCGCCGCCTGCCGCCAAGGGCTCTTCCGGGGCCAAGGCGGCGGGCAGGGCGGAATCGTGGCCGGGCTGGCGCGGGCCGAATCGCGATGGAACCACGCCCTGGCTGCCCGACGTGCTTCCCGCCGAGCCTGTTTGGCTGTGGCGCACGCCGTTGGGCGGCACCGGCTTGGGCGGCATTGCCGCTACCGATCGGTACGTCATCGTGCCCGATCGCGACGCTCTCGATACGAACGACGTGTTTCGTTGCCTCGATGCGGACAGCGGCAAACCGGTGTGGGAGTTGGCCTATCCGGCCCCGGGAAAACTCGACTACGGCAACTCGCCGCGGGCAACCCCGTTGGTGCATGGCGATAGGGTTTTCACCCTGGGCGCGATGGGCGACGTGCATTGCCTTTCGCTCGACGACGGACGCGTGCTGTGGAAGACCAACGTAGTCAAGCAATTCGGCGCGAAACTGCCGACGTGGGGCATGTGCGCCTCGCCATTGATCGTGGACAGCAAGCTGATCGTCAATCCCGGAGCGCCGGGCGCGGCGGTCGTCGCCCTCGACGCCGACACGGGCGAGTTGGTTTGGAAGGCGCCCGGCGCGGCGGCGGCCTACGCTTCGTTCATCTTCGGACGTTTTGGCGGGGTCGATCAGATCGTCGGGTTCGACAGCATGGCCGCCTTCGGGCTCGATCCCCAAAACGGTCGCCGGCTGTGGACGCTGTTGCCGAAACACAAAGGCGACTTCCATGTGCCCACGCCGGTTCGTTTGGGCGAACAGCTTCTGCTGACCTCGGAGAACAACGGCACCCGGATCTACAGCTTTGGGCAAGGCGGCGCGATCAAGCCCGCGCCCGTCGCCCAACATGAAGACCTTGCTCCCGACACGAATACGCCGGTGGTTGTCGGCGGTCGCGTGTTCGGCTGCTGGAACGGGCTGTACTGCCTAAGCGCCGAAAGCTTGGAACAGATTTGGGTAGATGAAGACGAGGTGTTCGAGCAATATGCGAGTTTGATCGCTTCGGCTGATCGAGTGCTGGCCACAACCACCCGCGGCGAACTGCTGCTTTACGATGCCGCCGCCAATGAACGCCGTTTGTTGGGCCGGCTGCGCATCGCGCCGGCCGATGTCGATCTTGTGGCCCATCCAGCGGTCAGTCGGCGGTGTCTCTTCATCCGTATCGGGCGCGAGGCCTGCTGCCTGGCGTTGGAACCGGCAGATGCTTCTCGCTCGCGGAAATGACCGCTCGTCTCCGGAGGAAAGAACTCGAATAATTCCGCACATTTCCACGTTTCTGTCGGTACAGAACTCTTCGAACTCTCCCTCGTGCCTACCGGTTGGCAAGTCCGGGGTTTAGGCGTCTTTTGAAGAGGGGGTGGATTGTACGAAGGGCGACGCCGCAATAAGATCGGGTTAGGAGTGCCTTTCCTAGACGATTGTTCGGAAACCGGACTGAGATGTGAACCTGGATGGCTGCCATGAGCGGTTCCGTTGGGCATCGGAAACGACTGATTTCAATTACCGCTGCAAATCTTCGTGCAAACCATATCTATATCTCTGGCCACCTTGATTTCTTTCCGTCCGATAGCATTGGTCAAGCATCATCTGCGGATGGTCTCGGCACGCTTCTTCGTTTAGATGTTGAAGGTTTGCCTGACCCTGTTTTCACGGACATCCCGCGCGATTCGAAGACCGGGAAGCCCAGACGGTTCTTTCGCAAAAGGGCTTGGGTTAGAGATTTCTTTCAACGGCATCAGATCAAACCGGGAGATACGATCGCGATTGAGCGCATCGCATCTCATCATTTCCGCATTGTACCGTTCGAATCAAAGGCCAATCGTTTCACTATCGCAACTTCGAATTTCATCTTGCCGCCCGAAGGAGATGGGCCGACGGTCATCGAACTTTTCGCCGGTTGCGGTGGAATGGCTTACGGCTTCAAACTTGCTGGGTTTCGAACGGTTTTGGCCAACGAGTGGGATGAGGCTGCATGTGCAACGCTTCGAGCCAATGTTACGGATCGGGTCGTGTGCTGCGCAATTCAGGAAATCGATGAATTTCCAAAAGCGGATGTCGTTGCCGGTGGGCCGCCCTGCCAGGGGTTCAGTAACCTTGGGGAGCGGGTGCCGAACGATCCGCGAAATGAACTCTGGAGGCATTTCCTGCGTTGTGTTGAGTCAGCTCAGCCGCGTTTTTTCGTCCTTGAAAATGTTCCGCCCCTGTTGAAATCGGACCAATATCGTGAGTTCCTACGTTCGGCCGGCAAGCTCGGGTACCGAGTAGAAGGTAGGATTTTGAATGCGGCAGATTACGGTGTGCCGCAGACACGAAGGCGCGCGATTGTCATCGGGGCATATGCGCGAAGCCCGGTATTTCCCGAGCCGACGCATTTTGATCCCGCGAAAGGGCCCGCGATTCCGGGGCTGAAACTTCCTTGGCGAACAGTGCGCGATGCTATCGGTCATTTGCCGGCCGAGCCGGATGGATGCAACTGGCATGTCGGACGGAATCCGACGGCGAAATCTCTCGAACGATATCGGTGCATTCCGCCCGGCGGCAACCGATGGGATCTCCCTTCGCATCTCATGCCCGCTTGTTGGAAAAAGAAAACTGAGGGTGGTACCGACTTATTCGGGAGGCTCTGGTGGGACCGACCGTCAGTAACGATCAGAACCGAGTTTTACAAGCCGGAAAAAGGTCGATACTTGCATCCCGAAGCACATCGACCGATCACGCATCGCGAGGCGGCGCTTCTCCAAAGTTTCCCGGAAGACTATGAGTTTATCGGAAGTAAAATCGAAGTGGGAGTACAGATAGGCAATGCTGTTCCGCCGCTGCTCGCTTTTGCGATCGCATCGCAACTGAGGGTTTTGCTTGAGCAAGCCGAATTACAATGTGCAAACCGGTCTGATTAATGAATGCCATTTTGTCTAGACTCCGCAAGCGCTATCATCGTAGTTTGGCGAACGATCTGTGCCGGATGCGCGAGGGTGGCGTTCCCAATATCGCAGATGCGAATCAACAGGCGAGCGTGTTCTTCGCCAGAGGGGTTTTCAGTCGTTTGGGGATCGCTGAGTCAGGTCCGGTTGAGTCGCTCAAGCCACAGGAGGCCGGACGGGTTTTCACTGAGATTACTCTGAAGTTTCTTCAAGAAGCGTTCAATCATCTGAACCACTTGCGCCCCGGTCCGTGGCAATTCGCGATGAAACCGCACGATTGCGTTATCACGCGATTTGCGCAGTTTTCTCATTTGGCCGATGTTGCCCGTATTCTTGATGAGCATCCGCAACTCAAAACGGCGATGGGGGGCGACTATCTCGTCACACCTGATATCGTAGTTTTTCGTGAAGCCGTTGGCGATGAGGAAATTAATTTGAAAGCCGAGCTCGTGTCGTCCAATGGCCTGTCCGCGCGGCTAACTCCTTTTCGTGCGTCGAACAGCGTTGAGCCTAATCCATTGCTTTTGGCGAGCATCTCCTTGAAATGGACTATACGTAGCGATCGCGCGCAAAACACTCGCACCGAAGCGCTGAATTTGATTAGAAACCGAAAAGGCCGAGTCCCTCATATTGTTGTCGTGACGATGGAACCTCTTCCCACGCGAATTGCTTCATTGGCAATGGGCACCGGTGACATCGATTGCACCTATCACGCAACCTTGAATGAGTTGGTTGATACGGTTAGATCAAGCGATCGTGAGGATCAACGCGAGATTCTCGAAAACTTGGTCGCGGGGAGTCGGCTTCGCGATATTAGCGATTTGCCGTTTGACTTGGCGCTTTAGGGCCGCGATGGATTCGCTCTCGCGTGAACAACGTCGGAAATGCATGGCGGCAGTCCGTCGAAAGGATACCGGCCCGGAAAAATGGCTGCGCAGCCGCCTTCATCGACTCGGGTATCGTTATCGTATTGATGTTGCCGGTTTGCCCGGACGGCCCGATATCGTGTTCGCTTCGCGTCGGGCAATCATCTTCGTTCATGGATGTTTTTGGCACCGACATAATTGCCCACGCGGGCGTTCTCTGCCCAAAGCGTGCGCCGGGTTTTGGGCGAAGAAATTTTCGACCAATCGTCAACGTGATCGAAAGGTACGGCAATCACTCAAACGTCTCGGCTGGCGAGTGATGATTGTTTGGGAATGCGAGTTGCTGCGAGAATCAACGCTCGCTTCAATTGTCGCCTTCTTGGAAAGTTGAGTGTTTATGATCGGCTCCTCGGTTGTTTCTTTGACCGGCCAGATTGCCGTAATCACCGGCGGCGGAAGCGGAATCGGGTTGGGCATTGCCCGGGCGTTGGCGGCCGCGGGCTGCCGGGTGGCGATTGCCGGACGCAATGTCGATCGGCTCCGCCGTGCGGCAGAGGGCATTTCCTCTACCGAGCCGGTTCGAGCTGTGCCGTGCGACGTGACGCGCCGCGATCAAGTCGATCAGCTTTTCGCAGCGGTGGAAGCGGAACTCGGCCCGGTGGATATCCTTGTCAACAGTGCCGGGGCGAACGTGTGCGCTCGTCGGATGGCGGAACTGACGCCCGAGGCTTGGGATCAACTGGTGCGCATCAATCTCGACGGCGTGTTTCATTGCATGCAGGCAGCCATGAAGAGCATGCGACCGCGGGGAAGGGGGCTGATCGTCAATATCTGTTCGGTCGCCGGCAAACGAGCGTTGCCGTTGGCCGGCCCGGGCTACTGCGCGGCGAAGTTCGGCGTTTCGGCCCTAGGGCTGGCCACTGCCGCGGAAGAGCGCGGTCGCGGCATTCGCATCACCACGATCTATCCCGGCGAGGTGAACACGCCGATCCTCGAACAGCGTCCCGAGCCCGTGCCGCCCGAGCGGCTGGCCGAGATGCTCCAGCCCGACGACCTCGGAAAGATCGTCGCCTTCTTGGCTCAGCTTCCGTCGCGCGTGATCGTGCCGGAATTGGTCGTCGTGCCCGCCTATCAAGAATACCTGTGAGTCCTGCCGCGCCGGTGCGCGTGCGTTTCCAAGTTTTTTCGGTCGGCAAGTCGCCCAACCACTCGCGCGGCCGATGGCTTCCACGCCCCGATGGTGGGTGTTATGATGGCGTTCGGGCGACGCAGGGTTCGAAGCGACTCGGGGTTCGGATGGACCTATCCATCAAGGGGCCAACGTAGTGCGAGGCGCGGTTGGCGTCGACCCGCCGTGCATTGCGGGGCCGTGCGGGGGAGTTTTCGATCGGCCTTGTCGAACAAATCGCCTAATAGGCCCGGGCATCACGTTGGCGTTACAAATGCCGGCATCAGATTCGGCCTGACGGCACGATTGTTCCACAAGGCAATTCTGTTCTGAAACGAGGGGAGCGGGCCGTCGCGGTCTGCGCTCCATTGGCGCGGGAAACCGATGGAACTGGTCATTCTGCGGTTGGTGTTCGTCATGGTGGCCGTCGGCCTAGGGGTGACGTTCGTCTCCTCGGGGCTCGTCCCGCGCGACAGCGCGTGGATGCAATGGGCGTGCTTGGGCGGGATGGTATTGCTCAGCGCGGGCGTGATCGCCATCGATGCTGCTTTGCGCCGCAAACGGCTGGACACGATTTCGGCCGTGTATTTCGGGCTGCTCGTCGGGCTGTTCATGACCTACATTCTCAGCCTGGCGCTGACCCCTCTTCAGATGTCGCCCAAGTATCGCGATGCGCTGCAATTGATTCTCGGATTGGTGTTGTGTTACACCTGCATCAGCCTGCTGATGCAAACGCGAAACGACTTCCGGTTTGTCATTCCCTACGTCGAGTTCGCGCGCGACATCAAGGGATTGCGCCCGCTGATCCTCGATACCAGCACGGTGATCGACGGCCGGTTGGCCGACGTGTTGGAAACCGGTGTGATCGACAGCCGTCTGGTCATGCCGCAGTTCATTATTCGCGAATTGCAAAGCATCGCCGACAGCGGCGACCGTATTCGTCGCAGCCGCGGGCGGCGCGGGCTCGACATCCTCAGCCGCCTGCGATCGAACCCGAACATCGCCATCGAAATCTTCGACCGCGATTTGCCCGAATTGCAGGGCCAATCGGTCGATCTGCAATTGGTTGCCTTGGCCAAGCACTTGGGCGGAAAATTGGTGACCAACGACTATAATCTCAATAAGATCGCCCGCCTGCATGGCGTGCCGGTGGTGAACCTCAACGACTTGGCCAACGCGCTGAAACCGTTGTTCGTGCCCGGCGAGCAGATTGAGGTGCGTATCGTCAAGCCGGGCGAAGAGCCGAATCAAGGGGTCGGGTATCTGGAAGACGGCACGATGATCGTCGTCGAGGGCGGCCGGGAGTTCGTCGGACAAACCGTCGCGGTCGAGGTGACGAGTGTTTTGCAGAAGAGCGCGGGGCGAATGGTCTTTGCCCGTGCGGAACACCAGCGAACATGAGTCGGGCCGCGCCGTAAAGCACGCGGTGTTTGCGCGCCGATCTTCTACGGTCGACGGGAGCGATTCGTCCGCCGGGCGCTCGGCGGATGGCGGTTGTCGCTTGACTGGGGGCGGTCGTACGAACTCGGTTGGCCCAATACGAAAAGCGGCCTCCGACGAAGCGACTCGCATGATCGCGCGTCATCCCCGTGTCGGCCGCTTTCGGTGTTCAGACGATTGCCGGTCGTCTTGCGGCGAAGTTTCGCCGGAGCCGGCTCGGCGGGCGGTGCCGGGCCATTCGGCGGAGCCGCTGCGCGCCGGGGTTTTTCACCGGTTGCACGAGATCCCGCCGCCTATGTGTCGGAGCACTTGCAAACCCGACGCCGCCCTCCGTTCAGCCCTTGTTTGCCGTCGCGCTATTTCGTGCCGGCCGTCGCGGATTTCTGTTGAGCTTTCACCGCATCGCCCAACTTGGTGTCGATCGCGCGAATGTGCTGCGAGAGCCAACTGGTCAGCGTGGCCGAGATCTCCAGAGCAACCGTCGGACTGTCGCTGTTCTGCTCGAACTTCGCTTTCAGCTCGTTGAACTTGGCGACGAATTGGCGGTGTGCCTGTTTGTTGGCCTCGGCGACGGGGCACTGGTAGCGGGCCATCAACTGCTCTTCGGCGGCGAAGTGCTTATGAACGTACTGGCCGAGGAAGTTGATCAGCTTGCCCATCTCGTCGCGGCCGCGGCCGGCCTTCATCGCTTCCAAAATCGCGTCGGCCTGGCGAAAGAGCTCTTGATGCTCGTCATCGACTTGACCGACGCCGGTACGCAAAGCGGGATCCCATTTGATTCCCATCGTGATTCTCCTACGAAAAACTTGGAATTGAAAAAACGAACGTAATTCTTGTACTGTTCGGCGGAACGGTTGATGCTGGCGATCGACGCCGAACCGGTGAGACTTTTCACGCAGCGTTCACACCGCCTTGGAACACTCGGCCCGATTAGTGCGATGCACCGACGGTTTGAGCTCCGGCCACTTTGGCCAACTGCACGTCGATGCCGCGGATGTGCTTGATCAGCCAGTTGCTCAGTTCGTTGTAAATATCGATCGCCATCGAGGCCTGTGTCCCTTGGGCGGCAAACTTCGCCCGAAGCTCCTTGAAGCGGGCGACAAACTGTTGATGGGCCTGTTTGTTCGCTTCGGCGGCCGGGCAACGATAGCGCGTCATGGCGGCCTCTTCCTTCGCGAAATGGTCGATGGCGTACTTGCCCAAATAGTCGAGCATTCGGCCCAGCTCTTCGCGGCCTTTGCCGGCGGCCATGGCGGCCGACAACGAGTTGATCTGACGGATCAGGTCTTGGTGCTGGGCGTCGATGTCGCTCAGTCCGGTGGAAAGCGATTTGTCCCAACTGATGGCCATGTCGTTCACCTCAAAAACAAGATTGCGATTCATCAAGGCAAAAACACAACGATCGCTTGCGACAGCGAAATACTGCCTAGCAATAGATAGCTCACGCCGCAGAGTGGAGCGGCAAAAACGGCCAAGGGACATCAGCGAGGTGCTCTTTCGCATTCAGCGTGCGATACGAAAAACGCTCCACATCGGGCCGAAAAGAGAAGTTGCGCATGCGAAAACGCAAAACGTACCGGGGTGAGAGGATAGGATCGAAACGATTGATCCACACGCGGCAGCACCGATTGGCCTGTCGGTCCTGCCGCCTAAAGTAGCCGCCAGTGGCCGGTGGCCAACACATACAGACCGAGCGCCAAATTAGTGACAGCGTGAGCCGCCACGCAGTCCCAAACGCGCCGCGAATAAAGATAGAGCCACGCGATGAGCGAAAACCACGCGAGCGCCGCCGCCAGTTCGCCCGGGTGCATCGCCAAAGGAAGCACGATCGCCAGCAGTATGCCCGCCCGGTTCGATCGGCCCTCGGGCACAGTCCACCATTGCTGCTCGACGGGGAACCGCATCACCAGCCCGCGATAGAAGAACTCTTCAATCAGCGGCACAATCAACGCCAGTCCGAAAAGCCGCACGGCGAAGAACGCTGCCGCCGCGAGGGGTTGATCGGGCCAATGCTCCCAGGGATTGAAGCCCGGGCGAGCGCCAGCGGCGATCAGCCCATCGAGTTTCACCCAGCTTAGCAGCGGAACGAGAAACCGCTGTTCGAGGTTCAACTCGCACAGCCCGATCCAAACAACGGCCCCAATCGCGCCGACGACTGGCCCGAGGAGCGAAACCCGCGCGGCAAACCCCCGCCACCGCGGCCACACCCACGCGATGCAGCCGGCCGTCAGCAACAGTTTGAAGACGTAGAGCCACGGATAGAAGGAATAGTCGATCGACAGACCAATCGCCTGCCCGCCGGGGGCCTCGGGCGTCGGCTCGAAGGAACCAACCGCCATGTAGGCCGCCAGCGGCGCCACGAAGGCCAAGGCCGGATAGCGATCAAGAAGCGTCATTGGTTTGTCCCATCTGTGCAGCAGTCGCCGATCGGTCGGCGCGTTCATCGGCGCGTTTGTCGGTGCTATGATCGGCGCGATCGTCGGCACAACCTGTTTCACGGTTGAAAAGCCGCCAGCGAATGTCGTTCGAGTGATCCCGTTTGACCGACGCGCGGCCGAAAGCAATCGCTGTTCCTTCGCCAACCGAGCGGGCCATTCGACATCGAGCTATCGATCCGCTGCCGCGGGCGAAACCGTTACCGCGGGCACCGCCGAGCTGCCCAACGCCTTTTCGGCCTCGGAAAAACCGAGCGTCTTCACGAGGAACGAAAGCTCGTCGGCCGCTTCTTCGATGCGCTTCGAGGTCGGCTTGCCGGCGCCGTGCCCGGCGCGGGTCGAAATGCGAATCAGCACCGGCTTGTCGCACGATTGGCATTCTTGCAGCCGGGCGGCGAACTTGAAGCTGTGGCCCGGCACCACGCGGTCGTCGGTGTCGGCCGTGGTGACCAAGGTTGCCGGGTAGCACACGCCGGGCCGAAGATTGTGCAACGGCGAATACTTGTAGAGCGCGCGGAACTGTTCGGGATCGTCGGGCGAGCCGTAGTCGTCGATCCACAGCGCCCCTTCGGTGAACTTGTGGAAACGGAGCATATCCATCACACCCACCGCCGGCAGGCAGGCGCCGAACAATTCCGGCCGCTGGGTCATCACCGCCCCGACGAGCAGCCCTCCGTTGCTTCCGCCCTGGACGGCCAGCTTCTCCGGTTTGGTGTAGCGCTCGGCGATGAGATACTCGGCCGCCGCGATGAAATCGTCGAACACGTTCTGCTTGTTCAGCTTGACGCCCGCCTGGTGCCACGCTTCGCCGTATTCGCCGCCGCCGCGCAAATTGGGTTGGGCATAAACCCCGCCCATCTCCATCCATACCAAACGGTTCACCGAGAACACCGGCGGCAACGAGATATTGAAACCGCCATAGCCGTAGAGCAACGTGGGCCGCGAACCGTCTCGGGGCAGATCCTTCTTGTGCGCGATGAACATCGGCACCCGCGTGCCGTCTTTGCTCTTGTAGAACACCTGGCTGACGGTGTAGCGGTCGGGATCGAACTTCACCTCGGGCTGCCGCCAGAGCCGCTGCGCGCCGGTAACGACATTGTAACGGTAGATCGTCGCCGGAGTGGCGAAGCTGACAAAGGCGAAAAAGGTTTCGGCGTCGTCGGCTCTGCCTTCAAAGCCGATGGCCGTGCCGATGCCCGGCATGGGCACCTCGCGCACGATTTGCCCCCCGAGCGTGTGAACGCGAACCAACGGCAGAACGTCTTTCATGTAGCGTGCGATCAAGCGATTGCCCACCAATGAGACGTCGTCCAGCACCTCGTCGGTTTGCGGAATGACTTCGCGCCAATGCTCGCGCTGCGGCCGGCGCAGGTCGATGGCGATCACGCGGCGCCGCGGGGCGTCGAGGCTCGTCTTGAAAAACAGCTCCGGCCCGGCGTTGCCCGCAAAGGCGTATTCGTGCTCGAAGTCCGTTACCAAGTCGACGGCTTGGGCCAGCGGCTCTTCGAGGTCGCGGACGGCAATGCGGTAGCGGTCGTCCGTTCCAATGCCGATGGTGATCACCAGGTAGCGGCCGTCGTCGCTCACCGTGCCCGAGTACCGCCAGTCGGGATGCTCCGGCCGATAGTACACCACCACGTCGTCGCTTTGGGCCGTGCCGATCCGGTGGTAGCAAAGCTGGTTATGATCGTTGGCCGCCTGGAACTCGGCGCCGGGCGGCGGGGCCGGATAGCGACTGTAGAAGAAGCCCTTGCCGTCGGTGGTCCAGGAAGGCGCCGAGAACTTCGTCCAGCGCAGCTCATCGGCCAACGGCTTGCCGGTGGCCACTTCGATCACGTGAAACGTGGACCAATCCGAGCCGGCCTCCGAGCGGGTATAGGCGAGCAACCGGCCATCGCGGCTGACGGCCCATTCGCCCAGCGCAATCGTGCCATCGGGCGACCAAGCGTTCGGATCGATCAGCACGCGCGGCTGACCGTCGAGCCCATCGGCCACGTAAAGCACCGATTGGTTCTGGAGGCCATCGTTGCGCAGATAGAAGTATTTGCCGCCCTCTTTCGTCGGCAGCGAGTACCGCGGGAAGTTCCATAGCTCGGTCAACCGGCGACGGATCGCCGGCCGCTCGGGAATCGATTCGAGGAAAGCGAAGGTGACTTTGTTTTGGGCCTCGACCCAAGCGGCAACCTCGGGCGACTGGCGGATGTCGGCCTCGAGCCAGCGGTACGGGTCGGGCACCTTCACGCCGTGCAGCTCATCCACCTGATCGACGCGAGCCGTCTTCGGATACTCGATTCGCTCGGCGCACAAGGCCGGCGCCGCCCATCCCCAGCAACCGACGGCAGACAACACGAAAACGGCACGAATCATAGACCCCGCTCCTGAAATAAACGCAGTGCGCACACGGCCGACGATCGAAATCAAACGCGCGAAATCGGTCCGCGGCGTTGTATCGGTTTCTTCCGCAGGCCGCCCTTTCTGTGTCGGGGCATTCGACCTCGCCTGACGAATGCCCTTATTGAGCAATATATGGTGCAAGGGCAAACCATGCCATTGCCGGGAGCGGCATTTCCGGGCCGACGTAAAGAGATGCCAGAAATGCCGCAGTCGTTCTCCAGCCCGTTGTGCAGCCCGGTTTCGGCGACCGCCGCACGAGAAGTTCTCGGGAAGAACGCAAGGTCGCGAGACTCAAAACGAATTCTTCAGCGGGTTCTTACTGGGTTGGATGTTTCCGGCGGCAAAAGCTCGAGCGTGCCCCACAGGCTCGGATCAGTTCGAAAAGGCAGCGGCGAAGCGTTCGAAAAGGTTTGCTCGCCCCATGCATGACGGCGCACCGAATAATTGAACCCCAAGCGGGGATGCTCGACCGGATCGTAGCCCGTCATTGCCGCGGCCGGAATGAACCCATCGATCCGAAGGCGATCGGACTCGAACGCCAGCAGCGCGCAAAGCAGCGCCCCGTCGATTTCTTTCGGTTTGCCGCGTGCGTTGGGGATGGGCGCCACCGAGGCAGCGACCTTTCGCGCGCTGATCGAAAAAAAGAAGTGATGACAATAGCGCGTTGCACGATGCACATCGTGAACGTCGCGGGTGTCGATCCACAAATCGATTCCCTCGCTGTTTTCGGAACTCCGCGGTTGCCGAACGGAAAGCGATCCGCCAAGCTCCATCCCTACCGAAAACAGCAGCCCGTGCTCGTTCCAGCCCATGCGGAAGTCGGCAAAGCCGTGCTTGCCGGCATCGAGCGAATGCAGATCGGGTAGCCGATATTCCGGCGGAAGGTCGATTCCATCGCGCGACCACCGGCGGGGGGCATAGCGGCACGCGGCCGCAAAGCGAAACAGCAGCCGTGCGGGCAGCTTCAAATCGTCCGACGACGGCGATTCGTTCGATCTAATTGTGATTTCGGGTCGCATCGGCGTGGGATTTAATCAATAAGATCAGTTGTGGATCGTTCACTTCGGCCACTTCGCGCAGTTCAAAACGCAGAGTGTCTTCCGCGGGGGCTTGTTCCAATTCGCTGCGGCACTTCAACTCGCTGAGTCGGCCGAGCGTGGCGATGCCTTTCGGGCCCTTGAGATGCAAGTGGACGGCATCGACGCGTTTGGTGTACACCACTGCCCAAGGCGCAGCGCGGCCGGGCAAGTGAATGCGAACCGACGCTTTGTCTTCCCACGTCGTTCGGCCGTCTTTCGCCGCGAGCGTTAGGTTGTCGATCAACTGCTCCAGCACTTCGGGCGGCCATTGGACCCTTCGGCCCAAGGGGAATCCGCGGCGCGCCAGATGCCATTTGCGGCCGAGCTGTTTCCAGGGTTCGACGGTGGCCGGCGACTCCTCGCGCCGCTGACCGATGCGGCGGAACCCTTCGACCGCCTCGTCGATAAACCGCCAGAACTCCGGCCGGTCGATCTCGGCAAAGCTGTACACCCGCAATTCGATCTCTTGCCAAAGACGCTGCGAGTTCCGCACCCGAGTCCGCGACTCGATGCCGTAGATCGGCAGTTCATCGATTTCGTTCAGCGGCCGCAAATTCAAACGCTCCACCAGCTCGTCGCGACGAAACGTACCTCGGGCGGTGCGGAATCGCAGCTTCAACAACCAGCGATCTCCCGTCAACGCCCGACAGAACCAAACATCCGATCGCTGAGCGGAACACACCTCGACGGCATAGGGCATTTCCCAGTCGGGCGGCGCGAACAGATCGGAATGCTCGGCCAGTCGATCGATGACGACTTTCAGGGCACGCGCATCCCACACGCACGGTTGCCCGCCACGGCTGCGATGTTCGACCAGGTGCCAGCGACGGCCGTCCGCCTTCCAAGGCAATTCGACACTGCGTCCAACGTCCTCCACTTCCAAGTCGCCGGGACGGGGGGCGTCGTAGCGGTTCGGGTCGAATGCCTTCCGCGGTGCGTAGGGGCCGGCTTCGAGCACCGGGGCCAACGCCTCGCCTGTGTATGAACGCAAACGAACGACTTCCTGCGTTGGGCGGAGCTGCGATCCGGGCTGAGCCGCTCGACGCTCAACCGTCGTCGGGGACGCGGCGTTGCCGGTGTTGCCGTCGCCCTGCGGAATCGTCGCCCCAGCGGCCTCGGCATCGGTTGGTGTTCTCGCTTTTTTGCGGGAAGTCGCTTGTTTGCGCTCGGCGCGGGCATAGGCTGCCAGTTCTTCCGGCGTACCCTCGAAGACGATTCGGCCGCCCGCCTCGCCGGCTTCCGGCCCCAGATCGATCACCCAATCGGCCGACTTGATGACATCGAGGTTATGCTCAACGACGATCACCGTGTTGCCCAGGTCCACGAGACGATGCAGCACTTCGAGGAGTTTCGCCAAATCGTCGAAATGCAGACCGGTGGTCGGTTCATCGAGCAAATAGAGCGTACGTCCGGTATCGGGCCGAGCGAGTTCGGCAGCCAATTTGACTCGCTGAGCCTCGCCGCCGGAAAGGGTGGCGGCCGACTGCCCCAGCGGCAAGTAATCGAGCCCGACATCGCAAAGCATCTGGAGAATGCGGCGGATTCTCGGGAAATTCTCGAAGTGCCGCAGCGCCTCGGCGCACGACATTTCGAGCACATCGGCGATCGACTTTCCGCGATAGGTGATTGCCAGCATTTCGGGCATATAGCGGCGCCCGTTGCACGCGTCGCACTCGACCCAGACGTCGGGCAAAAAGTGCATTTCGATGCAGAGCCGCCCGTTGCCCTCGCATTTTTCGCAGCGCCCGCCCGGTATGTTGAAGCTGAACCGCCGCGCCGAGTACCCGCGGAGCCGCGACTCGGGCAACTCGGCGTACAGCGTGCGAATCAGATCGAATACGCCGGTGAACGTGGCGGCATTGCTCGCCGGAGTTTGGCCCAACGGCTGTTGATCGACGCGGATGACCTTGTTGATGTGCTTCCAGCCGGCAATCGCCGCATGTTTTCCCGGAAAAGTCTCGGCCCGATGCAGGCGGCGCGCGGCGGCCGCGTAGAGCACATCGTCAACCAGCGAGCTTTTTCCCGAGCCGCTCGGCCCGGTGACCACGATCAATCTTCCCAGCGGAAAGCGCGCGTCGATCCGCTTAAGATTGTTGTGCTCCGCGCCGAGCACCGAAAGCCACTGCACCCCGCCCTTTTCGCCGCGAACGGGCCGCCGATTCGAGGGCACCGGTATCGCTTTGCGACGATTCAGGTACGGGCCGGTGATCGAATCGTCCTGGCCGCCCAGTTCATCGGGCTTTCCCCGGGCCACGATCTGACCGCCCAAACGCCCCGCGCCCGGCCCGAAATCGAGCACATGGTCGGCGGCGGCAATCACCTCGCGGTCGTGCTCGACCAGCAACAGCGTGTTTCCCAAATCGCGCAGCCTTTTCAGCGCGGCGATGAGCCGGGCATTGTCGCGCGGATGCAGCCCGACGGTCGGCTCGTCGAGCACATAAAGCACGCCGCATAGCCCGCTGCCGATCTGCGCCGCCAAACGGATGCGTTGCATTTCGCCGCCCGAAAGCGTGGGGGCGGGCCGGGCGAGCGATAGGTACTCGAGACCAACATCGACGAGGAATTGCGTTCGATCGATGATTTCGCGGAGCGACTCGCCGGCAATTTGCCGCTGTCGTTCGGTCAGCGCGAAGCTGCGCCAAACATCGAGAAAGCGCCCCAGCGGCATGCGCGTGTATTCATCGATCGTCCGTCCCTCGAAGCGGACGGACGCCGCGTCCGACCGCAGCCGACTGCCGCCGCAAAGGGTGCATTCCGCCTCGGCCACCAGCGATCGGGTGGCGGCGCGAAGGAGAACCGACAGCCGACCGCCCTCTTCCAGTGCGGAGTAAATCCCCTTGTACTGAAAGCGCAGCGGACCGGACGGCAACTGTTCCGAATCGTGAACCTCGAACCACCGATCGCCGGTGCCGTGAAAGATCATCCGACGGTGAACGGAACCGAGCTGTTCGAAGGGCACATCCATCGGCACGCCGACGGCGGAGCACCATGTCGAAAGCATTCGTTGCGCCAAAGGCAACGACGGTGCCGGCCACGGGATTAGCGCACCTTGGGCCAGGGTGGCCGAGGGATTGCGTACCAGTGTTCTCGGGTCGGCCCCGCGCTGAACGCCTAATCCTTCACAGCCCGGGCACCAGCCGAGCGGGGTATTGAAGGAGAAATGGTGCGGCTGCAACGGCTCGAAGCTCCGTCCGCACTTCGGGCACGCGCACTGACGGCTATGAGTCTCCAGGGGCCATTGCTCTTCGGGCTCGTCGGGGCGGGCCTCGGCAGCCATCAGCACGCCCTTGCCCAACGAAAGCGCGGTTTCAACGCTGCCGGCAATTCGGGTCGCGGCATCGGGCCGAACCGTGACCCGATCGACGACCACGGCCGTTTCGTGCCGACGCCGACGATCGATCTCCGGCGGGGCTTCGAGCAGGTAGGTCCGCCCGTCCACGCGCACGCGCACATAACCGGCGGCCCGCAACTCTTCCCATTTCGCCCGATAGCTTTCGCCCGGGCCCAGCACGATCGGCGCCAGCAGGTGCAGTGCGGTTCCTTCGGGCCGCGCCAACAGTTTTGCGACGATCTCGTCGGTGGTTTGCGACGCGATGGGCACATTGCAATCCGGACAATAGGCTTGCCCCAGCCGCGCGAAGACGATGCGCAAGTAGTCGTACACCTCGGTGATCGTGCCCACCGTGCTTCGCGGCGAATGCCCCAAATGTTTCTGTTCGATCGCGACGGCCGGCGACAATCCCTCGATGTGTTCAACGAGCGGCTTGGGCATCTGGCCGACGAACTGGCGCGCATAGGCGCTTAGGCTTTCCACGTAGCGGCGCTGCCCCTCGGCGTAAATCGTATCCATCGCCAACGAGGTTTTGCCCGACCCGCTCGGCCCGCAGCAAACCGTCATCCGATCGCGCGGAATCACGGCATCGACATGCTTGAGGTTGTGTTGATGGGCGCCGCGAACCACGATGGCATTGGTCGCATTTGCCCCGATGGCAGGTTCACGCGACCGATCGCCGTCCGAAGCATCGTGCGAAGCATCGTGCGAAACGCCGGCCGCGGGGATGCGACCGTGATCGCCTTCGAGAACGCTGCGCAGCGCCTGGCCCGTGTGCGAATGCTCGCAGCGGGCGACCTCTTCCGGCGTGCCGCACGCCACCACCAGCCCGCCGCCGCTGCCGCCCTCGGGCCCCAAATCGATGATCCAGTCGGCCGTTTTGATCACTTCGAGATTGTGTTCGACGACGATGACCGTGTTGCCTGTTTCGACAAAGCCGTGCAACACCTTCAGCAGCATTTCGATGTCGGCGAAGTGCAGTCCGGTCGTCGGTTCGTCGAGCAAATAGAGCGTTCGGCCCGTGCTCCGTTTGACCAACTCGCGGGCCAGTTTGATGCGCTGCGCTTCGCCGCCCGAAAGCGTGGGCGATGCTTGTCCCAGTTTGAGATAATCGAGGCCGACATCGTGCAGCGTTTGCAGCATGCGTTCGATGCGGGGGATGTTTTCGAAGTGCTTCAGCGCCTCCTGCACGTCCATGTCGAGCACATCGGCGATTGATTTGCCCTTGAAGCGAACCTGCAACGTCTCGTGGTTGAACCGCCGGCCGCCGCAGGCCGCGCATTGCACCCAGATGTCGGCCAGAAAATCCATGTCGAGCTTTACAGCCCCGTGGCCTTCGCACGCCTCGCATCGGCCGCCGGCGACGTTGAAACTGAAGCGGCCCGCCTGAAAGCCTCGGGCCTTCGCTTCGGGCAAACTGCAGAACAGCGAGCGAATATGGTCGAAGAGCTTGATATACGTGGCCGGATTGCTTCGCGGAGTTCGGCCGATGGGCGATTGGTCGATATCGATCATCTTGTCGAGGTGCTCGAGCCCCTCGATCGCCCGATGCGCGCCGGGACGGCCCGCGCCGCCGTTGAGCTCTCGATTCAGCGCCTCGGCCAGGATGTCGCGGACCAGCGAACTCTTGCCTGACCCGCTGACGCCGGTAACACACACGAACAAGCCCAGCGGGAACTCGACGTCGATGCCGCGGAGGTTGTTGTGCGTGGCTTCACGAACAATCAACCGCGCCGCACCGGCCGGCCGCCGCTGTTGCGGCACGCGAATCGCCCGTCGCCCGCACAGAAACTGCCCCGTAACGCTCTCTTGCGTTTCCATCACCTTCGACAACGGGCCGGCCGCCACCACATTTCCGCCGCGCACGCCGGGCCCCGGGCCGAAATCGACGATGTGATCGGCCGTCCGCATCGTGTCTTCGTCGTGTTCGACCACGACCACCGTATTGCCCTGATCGCGGAGCCGCGTTAGCGTGTTGAGCAAGCGCACATTGTCTCTCGGATGCAATCCGATCGATGGCTCATCGAGGATGTAGAGCACGCCGCACAGCCCGCACCCCACTTGCCCGGCCAGTCGAATACGCTGCATTTCGCCGCCCGAAAGCGTCGGCGCCGCCCGATCAAGCGAAAGATAGTCGAGGCCCACATCGGCCAGAAACCCGAGGCGGCCGCGAACCTCTTTGAGCAATTCGCCGGCAATCGCCTCTTTCAGCGGCGTTAGTTCCAACTGGCGAAAGAACTCGATGGCATCGCTCACCGGCAGTGCGCACACCTCGGGCAGCGAGCGCGCCGGCTTGTCGGCGAACTTCGGCGATGCCGTGGTCAGTGTTACCGCCATGGCTTGCCGATTGAGCCTGCTTCCGCCGCATTCCGGACAGGGAAGCAGCGACATGTATGGTTCGAAGTAGGCTTCCCGCAGCGTGCCGCGATAAAGGTGATAGCTTTGGAGAAGGCCGGGGATAATCCCCTCGAACTGTCCGCCAAATTTCTTTCCCAACGGACCGGAGCGCCAAGTGAACGTGATATGCGCGTCGCCCGTGCCGTAAAGCAACGCTTGCTGGCAACGGGGATCGAGTTCCTCCCAAGCGGTTTCCAACACGCTGCCGGCGGGCAGGCCGTACAGCTTTTCCAAATACGCGGCCACTCCGCGAAAGCGGCATCGAGCCATCCGCCCGATATCGCGCCACGATCCCATCAGCGCAATGCACCCTTGCTGGATCGAGCGGCTCGGATCGGGAATCAACAGCCGCAAGTCGAACTGGTTCAATTCGCCCAGCCCCTGGCAGGCAGAGCACATTCCGCGCGGACTATTGAAACTGAACAACTGCGGGCTGGGCGGATCGAAACTTACTTGGCAATGCGTGCAGCTATAATGGGCCGAAAAACGCATGTCTGCGGGCTTCGCTGCGCCCGAACGGCCCGTCTCGCCTCGGTCCGAGTCGTCGCCGACGGCGACAATCAGCTCGCCATTGCCCAACCGCAGGGCTGTCTCGACCGCCTCGATCAGCCGTCCCCGCACGTCGTCGTGAAGGATGAGCCGATCGACGACGACTTCGATGTCGTGCCGCATGTGCCGATCGAGCGGCACCGGCTCGTCGATTCGCACAATGCGGCCGTCGATTCGAGCGCGGGTGAACCCTTGCCGCGCAAGATCGGCCAACAGTTCGCGGAATTCGCCTCGCTGTCCGCGAGCCACCGGAGCGAGAATGACCGCCGCCGTGCCGCGCGGCAATGCGACGATCTGCCCGATAATCTGCTCCCGCGTTTGCGAGGTGATCGGACGGCCGCACGAAGGACAATGGCCGTCGCCCGCGCGCGCGTACAACACGCGGAGGAAATCGAAGATCTCCGTCACCGTGCCCACGGTCGATCGCGGGTTCTGACCGCCGGTCTTCTGCGAAATCGAAATTGCGGGGCTTAGCCCGGTGATCAATTCCACATCGGGCTTCGGCATTTGCCCGAAAAAGTGCCGCGCGTGGCTCGAAAGGCTCTCGATGTAACGCCGCTGCCCCTCGGCATAAAGCGTATCGAACGCCAACGAGCTTTTGCCCGAACCGCTTACACCGGTAAAGCAGATCAGCCGATTCCGTGGCAAATGCAAGTTGACGGCGCGGAGATTATGTTCGCGTGCGCCGCGAACGACGATTTCGCTCGACGCCATTTGCTCCAACCAATCCTGAGAGAACGCGGGCCGCTCGTGCGTGCCGGCGATAATCGCAAAGAACGGTATTATAGAGGGCGACGGCCCGGCGGAGCAATGGTCTGAAAAGACGCCCAGGGAGAAAGCGGCACACACCCGCTTTCCCACTTGGACGCTTTCCCACCGGGACGATTGCCGCCGTTTGAGGCTTACGCCGATTCGCTTCGGCCGGTTGTTCGCCGTTTGGTCAGATGCACCGTTTTTCCGCCATCGGCGAAGGTTACGGAATTCATGAACGAGCGCATCAATGCCACGCCGCGACCGCCGGGCGCATCGAGCCGATCGGGGTGAGTGCAGTCGGGCACCAGGTGCGGGTCGAAGCCCGGCCCCTCGTCGGCGATCGTCACCGCGATTTCATCGGGCAGCAAACGGCATTGAACGGTTACCTTTTTGCCCGGATCGCGCCGATTTCCGTGGACCACTGCGTTGATCAACGCCTCGTGAACGGCCAAATGCACGGCGAAGAGGTCGCCCGCGGGCCAATGCCGCGCCCGCAACTCCGAAAGAATCTCGTCGAGAACGGCCTTCGCCGCCGCTCCGTCGCTGGCAATCACCCGTTGAAGACTCCAAACGTGCGGCTCGTCGTTCATGCCGTTTGATCTTCTTCTCGGCGTTTGGCCGAAACACGCCCGACGGGAACCACCGTTGCCCCGATTCGCGCCGAGCAACCCAACCGCCGCAGAACGCCGCAGCCGTTTCGCGTTGCGAACGGGGCCTCACTCGAGACCGCGCAGGCGATCATGGGGAACCGCAGAACCACCGAAACAGCGAGGCCCTGGCATTCGGGCGATCGCGAGCCGTGCCCGACCCAATCGCTTTTCGATTTCCCGCCGCCCAATTCAGAAGTATTCAGAAGGCGGCCAGGGCGTCAGCCTCGTCCGGGTAAATCTCGAAAACGCGGTCGAAATTGGTGATCTTGAACACGTCGAAGATCGCCGGTCGAATGTTGCTCAATTTGATCTTGGCGCCGGCATTGCGTGCCCGCTTTTCCAGCGTGATCAATTTCCCCAGCGTTGCGCTGCCGAGAAATTCAACCGCTGAAAAGTTCAGCAGAATCTTCTCGCGCTTCTCGACATCGACCAACTGGAACAGCTCTTGGCCCAATTCCAAGATGTCGATATCGTCCACGATTCGATGCCCGCGAAATCGCACTACGGTAACGTCGCCCACTTCGCTCACATCGATATGCCGATAGCCGGGCATGAACAACTCCTTGAAAGACCGGTCCCGCGGGTCGCAACGCCCCTACCACTACCTCCTGACCATCTTATTGACGCGGGGAAGCACGTCAAGGGTGCAACGAAAAAGCGACAACCTCTTCGCAATAAAACCGCCATCATCGGAAAGAGGCCGGAACGCAAGCAACGGGCAAAAAGCCGAAGCGGTCGGCTCATCGACGGAAAAAGCCCTCGCTCCAGCGAAGCGATTGGCGCAGCGCCCAAAGGTCGGTCGTCTTCGCGTCGATCTTCACCAGTTCCACGCCGGCGATCTCGGCAAAGTCTTCGATGTGTTCCATCGTCAACGAGGTGGTCAGGCAGGTGTGATGCGGCCCACCGGCGTAGATCCAGGCCGCGGCCGAGGTGGGCAAGTCGGGCTGCGGCCGCCACAATGCCCGAGCCACTGGAAGCCGCGGCAGCCGCTCGGCTGGCTCCAGCAGTTCCACTTCGTTGACCAGCAGGCGGAACCGGGACCCCAAATCGATCAGCGCCACATTCAGCGCCCGGCCGGCCGCGGCATCGAACACCAATCGGCACGGGTCGTCTTTGCCGCCGATGGCCAGCGGGTGAATCTCCAGCGACGGGCGACCGCCGGCCAACGTGGGGCATACTTCGAGCATGTGCGCGCCGAGCACCATCATCCCTTGCGGATCGAGATGATAGGTGTAGTCTTCCATGAACGAGCTGCCGCCGGGCAAGCCGTGGGCCATGACCTTTAGCGCGCGGACCAGCGCGGCCGTCTTCCAATCGCCCTCGGCGCCGAAGCCGTAGCCCTCGGCCATCAGCCGTTGCACGGCCAGCCCAGGCAGTTGACGCAGCCCGTGCAGGTCTTCAAACGTCGTGGTGAACGCTTTGAAGCCGCCTTCGCGCAAAAAACGGCGCAGGCCGGCCTCGATCTTCGCCGCTTCACGCAGGCTTTCGTGGCGCGGGCCGCCTGGGGCAAGCTCCGGCGCGATGGCATAGTCACCGAGGTATTGATCGACCAGGGTGCAAACCTCGGACTCGGGCGTTTCATCCACATAGCGGGCCAACAGCCCGACGCCGTAGCCGTTCACACAAAAGCCGAACTGGATTTGGGCCGCCGTCTTGTCGCCCTCGGTAACGGCAACATTCCGCATGTTGTCGCCGAAGCGAGCGATCGGCCCGTTTTGCCAATCGTGCCATGCTGCGGCCGCACGCGCCCACGCCGCCCACCGCCCGACGAACTCCGGCTGTTGCCAATGCCCGACGATCACCTTTCGCCGCAGATCGAGCCGCGCGCAGATATGGCCGAACTCGCGATCTCCATGGGCGGCCTGATGGAGATTCATGTAGTCCATGTCGATGGCCGCGAAGGGAATGTCGCGAAGGAATTGCGTGTGCAGATGCACCAGGGGCTTGGCCAGCGTTTTCAGTCCGGCAATCCACATTCGCGCCGGCGAGAAGGTGTGCATCCAGGCGGCCACGCCGACGCACTGCGGGTGCGCGTTCGCCTCGCGGCAGAAGGCCGCAATCGCTTCGGCGGTGGTGAGCACCGGACGAACCTCGACGACCATTCCCGGCGGCAGGCCGCGCGCCAAACCGTCGGCCACCTGACGGGCATTGGCAGCCACTTGTTCGAGGGTTTCGGGGCCGTAAAGGTGCTGGCTGCCGACGGCCAGCCAGATCTGTGATTCTGCGTTCATCTCAGTTCGTACCGTGCGTTTGTCATCGAAGGATGAAGGGTATTGTTTTCTCAGGGCGCGGGTTGTCTCGGCGGCTCGTCATTTGCCGCAGTGATTCATCTTCTCACTTCTTCTCACGGCGGCGCGGCAGTCGAGCATTTGCCAGATTGACCATAATACGCCCCCGCCCCGTGTTTGCGCTGATAGTGCTTTTCCAGGAGGTATCGTTCGAGCGGCGGCGCGGCGGGGTTCAACGCCAAGGTGGCCAAGGCCATCTCGGCCACCGCTTCGAGGGCCACCGCATTGCGGACCGCCTCGGCGGGCGAACGTCCGAAGGTGAACGGCCCATGTCCGGCCGCCAACACGGCAGGCACTTCCAACGGGCCGAGGGCCAATTCGTCGAACCGGCGGATGATGGCCATTCCCGTCGCGGCCTCGTAGTTCTCAGCCACTTCATCCGCCGATGGGGGCGGGGCCAACGGCACGCTGCCGAAGAAATGATCGGCATGGGTGGTGCCCAAGCAAGGAATCTCGCGCCGTGCCTGGGCGAAGGCCGTCGCCGTTCGGCTGTGCGTGTGAACCACCCCGCCCAGCTCGGGCCAGCGTCGGTAGAACGCCAGATGCGTGGGCGTGTCGGTCGAAGGCTTCCATCGGCCTTCGACGAGCTTCCCTTCGAGATCAATCACGACCATGTCATCGGGCGACATCGTTTCGTAATCGACACCGCTGGGCTTGATGACCACCAAGCCGCCCGCGCGATCGATTCCGCTCGCATTGCCCCAGGTGAGTGTTACCAGCCCGCTGCGAACCAAATCGAGATTCGCTCGGCAGACGGCAGCCTTCAGTTCGGTAAGCTCAGACATCGCCACGCTCGTCGCTGATTGCGGAAACGCGATTCGCTGCCGTTCCCCTCGTCGCCGATCCTCTCGTTGCCAATTGCGGCACTCTGAATGCAACCGCTGAAAAGCGCAACAAGATTCAACCGCGAAAAACGCAGACAAAACCGCCTCGTCCTGCCTGCGGGCTCTTTCCGCATGAAACGGACCTATTCAGTGTAGCGTGTTGCCCGCGGCGACAACAATGACCGACTTTGCGCAGAACGCATCTTGAAAATACGCAAAAACCGGAGGGGCATTGTTGACATTGTCGCCCGAACCGATTGAAGTGGTTGTTAGGCGACTGATAAAAAAGCCCCGTCGCTTTGCGCGACGCCCAACCTGCCGAGTGATCAAAACGACGGCCGAGGGGAGACATTCTCGGTCGAATCGGTAACAGGTTGCGCGGATGTTGTTGCGGCGTACGCAAGGGATCGGCCGAATCGCCAGTTGCCGAACAGCCCCAGCCTATTGTTCCCGCCGAAGCCGCATCGCTAGCCACACCGGACTGCGATGCTGTTTTCCCATCGTTGGGAGTCGAGAAGATGATTCGTCCGCTCGCTCGTCTGATGGCGTTCTTCCTACTCGCTTGCGCGGCTGGTGCTTGGCCGTTGCAGGCAGCCGACGAAGCTCATCGCGGCTCAGAAGGACTGACGTTCTTCGTCGTCGCCGACACGCATTACGGATTGGGCGGCGACGAGGCCCTGGGCCGACTCGTGGACGAAATGAACCGGTTGCCGGGCACGGCGTTCCCGGGCACGAAGGACGGCGTCGTGGGCCGGCCGCGCGGCGTAATTCACTTGGGCGACTGCACCAACGACGCAAAACCGGCGCAGTGGGAAGCGTTCACTCGCGATTTCGGGGTCAACGGCGAAGGGCGTCTGAAGTTCCCCTGCTTTGAAACATTCGGCAATCATGACGGCGGGCCGGAGAGTCCGGTGCGGCAAGGGATCAAGGCGCGAAATCGGCTGCGCCGCGGGCTGGCCGCCATTTCGCTCGAGGGAATGCACTATGCTTGGCAGTGGGACGGCATCCATTTCCTCCAGTTGGGAGTGTCGATCGGCGGCCGTTTCCATCCCTACGATCCGCAAAACAGTTTGGAGTTCTTGAAAGACTACCTGAGCCGGCACGTCGGTCGGGGCGAACCGGTCGTTCTGCTGCATCATTTCGGCTTCGACCCGGGCCATAGCCTGCGATGGTGGACCGACGAAGCCCGCGATGCTTATCTTGCTGAGATCCGCGAACACAACGTCGTGGCGATCTTTCATGGGCACGCTCATCGGCCCGAAATCTACCGCTGGAAAGAGATCGACGTTTATCATCCGCCGCACATCGATGTGCCCAAGCCACCGAAGTCGAAGGATGCCAAGGATACGGCGGGAAAAAGTTCGCGGGCGAACGACCGCCCCGACGACAATGCCGTCAAGGCATCCGACGCCGACGGCCGTCCGGTGCGGCACGGGTTCTTTGTCGTCCGCGTGACGGCCGACGAGATGCTCGTCGCACAACGCAATCTCGACGGCTCTTGGGGCCAGGTGGCAAGAAAGCCCTTCGCCCCGGCTGACAGTTCCCATACGCCGCAACCGCTATCCGCGACTGCTGCCGCCGAAGCCGGCGACGCCGCGCGCAATACGGCCTCGGCCTCGGCCGCGGCTTCGGCCGCATCGCGTGAGCGATCGGCCGAGAACGACGCCCGGCAGCCGCCAAACAACGGCCGCACGTCTGCCGCGGCACATTCTTCGAAAGCACAACCGTCGAAGCCGCGCGACGTGCTCTTCATCTCGACCTCGGATTGCCACTACGACGCCTTCGAGAACGAAGAACGCAATGGGCGAAACCGCGACACGATTGCAGAGATCAACGCCATCGACCAACGCCGTTGGCCCGAGAAGTTCGGCGGCCAGCCGATCGGCAAGCCGCGGGGCGTGCTCGTGTTGGGCGATTGCATCGACGACGGCGATCGGCTGCTGGAAGGAAAGCCGCAAAGCGCCAAGCAGTTCGAGTTCTTCGTCAAGGATTTCGGCTTGAACGGCACCGACGGACTGCTGCGTTCCCCGGTGTTCGAGGGCTGGGGCAATCACGACGGCCCGCCGGCGGGCACCGAAAAGCACGGGTTCAGCTTTCAAGCCCAACTGAAGAAACGGAACCAGCAGCGGCTCGCCGCCGGCCTGATCGACCACCTATCGGAGAACGGCCTGCACTACGCCTGGAATTGGGACGACGTGCGATTCGTGCAACTGAACCTCTACCCGGCCGACCGCCAACGCGAAGGCGTGCGCTACTCACCCGTTTGGCACGACCCGCAGCAATCGCTTGCGTTCCTCAAGGCCGACTTGGCCAAGCATGTGGGCCGAAGCGGCCGGCCCGTGGTGCTGATGAGCCATTGCGGCTTCGATACCGACTGGTGGACGCCCGACGATTGGAACGAACTCTATCAAGCTATGAAACCGTATCGCATCGTGCTCTACCTGTACGGCCACAGCGGCACCGGCGTGCGCCGCTGGGCTCCCAAGGGCGAAACGAGGCCGTGGCTCTGCATCAACGACGGCCAAACGGAAAAAGGGTTCTTCGTTGTTCACATCTCGGGCGAGCGGATTCGGGCGGCCTACCGGATGAAGTCCGACGTGAAGGTCGTCAAGAATGCCGACCGCACCGAAACGCACACGTGGGGCGGGCAATGGGAATGGCGCTATTTGGTGGATGAAGCACTCGATCCGCCGCCGCCCCCCGACGACCGTCGGCCCGAGGCCGAAACCGCCGAACGTCGGGCAGTGAGAAACGGAGCGATCGACTCGACCGAAAACCGGCCGTCGGCGACCGTTTTGCAGCTTGCTCATTGAGCTTGTAGGACCTAAAACGATTGACGATTGGGGCGATGAAGACGACCGGCTGAAACGGCCCGCATGGTTTTGCGAGTTCGTCGCCGCCGCCGGGGAAACCAATGGCAGCGGCACGAATCGCCATACAAGCAACACTTGTTATTACGGGGAGATGAAACGATGACGAGATGGACGATTGCTTTGGGAATGATCGCTGCCTTCGCAGCGGCGGCAAGTTCGAACAACCGCGCCGCTGCCGAGCAGCCCAAGGGCGACTATCCCTATCGGCCCGTGCCGTTCACCGCGGTTCATTTCGCCGACAAGTTTTGGGCGCCCCGGATCGAAACGAATCATTCCGTCACCGTTCCTTTCGCCTTTCAGAAGTGCGAGGAAACCGGGCGGATCGAGAACTTCAAGGTCGCTGGCGGCTTGTCGAAGGCTCGTTGGCGGGGCGGGGCGGGCTTCGACGACTCGGACGTGTCGAAGGTGATCGAGGGGGCCGCCTACTGCATGGCCGCCCGAAGCGATCCGAAGCTCGACGCCTATCTCGACCAGATCATCAGCTACTACGCCGCCGCCCAAGAGCCCGACGGGTTCCTCTACACGCTTTGGACCGCCCGCGATACCGTCGAGAACTTCGAACGGGTCGGTTGCCGTCCGAACCGCAACGACCGTTGGTCGAACGGCGGCAGTGCCCATCAGCTTTACAACGCCGGGCATATGTTCGAAGCGGCCGTGGCCCATTATCAGGCCACGGGCAAGCGGTCGCTGCTCGATGTGGCGATCAAGAATGCCGATCTGATCTGCGACACCTTCGGCCCCGGCAAAGCCCAAACCTGGCCGCCCGGGCATCAAGAAATTGAAATCGGGTTGGTCAAGCTCTATCGGGCGACCGGCAACCGGAAATATCTCGATCAGGCCAAGTATTTTCTCGACATCCGCGGGCGGGCCGACACCCACCGGCTTTATGGACCGTATAGCCAAGATCACAAGCCCGTCGTCGAGCAAACCGAGGCCGTGGGCCATGCCGTTCGGGCCGTTTATATGTACTCGGGCATGGCCGACGTTGCCGCCCTGACCGGCGACGAAGGCTACCTGAAGGCGATGCAGGCGATTTGGGAGAACGTCGTCGGGCGAAAGCTCTACGTCACCGGCGGCATCGGCGCGCGGGGAGCCGGCGAGGCCTTCGGCGACGACTACGAATTGCCCAATCTTTCTGCTTATTGCGAAACCTGCGCGGCCATCGGCCATGTGTTTTGGAACCACCGATTGTTCTTGCTGCACGGCGACGCGAAGTATATCGACGTTCTGGAGCGCTCGCTGTACAACGGCGTGATTTCCGGCGTGTCGATGGACGGCAAGTTATTTTTCTACCCGAATCCGCTCGAGTCCGACGGCCGACACCAGCGCAGCCCGTGGTTCGGCTGCGCCTGCTGCCCAAGCAACGTGTGCCGTTTCATGGCCTCAATTCCCGGCTATGCCTACGCGCACCGCAACGGCGAGGTGTACGTCAACCTGTTCGTCAGCGGCGAGGCGGAGGTTCCGCTCGACGAAGCGGGCGATTCGAAGGTTGTGCTGCGACAACAGACGAACTACCCCTGGGACGGCGACGTGAAGATCGAGCTTGCCGCGGCCAAGTCGGGCAAGCAAGCGGCATCGCCCGGCAAACAATGGACGCTGTGCGTGCGTATTCCCGGCTGGGCGCGGAACGAACCGGTGCCCAGCGATCTCTACCGCTTCGCCGACAACGACCCGGCCGCGCCGGAACTGCTCGTCAACGGCGAGAAGCAAGCGGTCGTGGTCGATCGCGGCTTTGCCCGGGTTTCGCGCGACTGGAAGGCCGGCGACACGGTGGAACTGCGCTTGCCGATGCCCATCCGCCGAGTGCTCGCTCACGAAAAGGTGGAAGCCAACCGCGGCCGGGTGGCGTTGCAGCGCGGCCCGCTGGTCTATTGCGTCGAATGGCCCGACGTGCCGCAGGGCCAAGTGCTCAATCTGCTTCTGCCCGACGAGGCGAAGCTTTCGGCCCAGTGGCGCGGCGACCTGCTCGGCGGCGTGACGGTGATTTGCACCGAGGGCTTCGGGTTGACCCGTGCCGGCGGCGACAAGCCGCACCTGCGCGATCAGCGGGCGATTACGGCCATTCCCTACTACGCTTGGGCGCATCGCGGGGCGGGCGAGATGTCCGTTTGGCTCGCCCGCGACGAAGCCGCGGCTGTTCCTCTGCCTGCCCCAACGGTGGCCTCGAAGGCCAAGGCCTCGGCCTCCGGCGGCGAGGTCAAGGCGCTGAACGACCAACGCGAGCCGAAGTCGTCGGGCGACCACTCGCACCGATTCCTCCACTGGTGGCCGCGAAAAGGCACCAAGGAATGGGTGCAATACGACTTCGCCGAACCGACTAAAGTCTCGGCCGTCGAAGTCTATTGGTTCGACGACACCGGCCGCGGCGAATGCCGCATTCCGGCCGGCTGGCAATTGTTCTATCGCGATGGCGATCGGTGGGTGCCGGTGGCCAACCCCAGTGAGTTCGGCTGCAAGGCCGATCAGTACAACCGCACCACCTTCGAGCCGGTGAAGACGACCGGCCTGCGGATCGAGGTGCAACTGCCGGAGAAGTTTTCCTCCGGCATCCACGAGTGGCGCGTCGAGTAGGCAAGGCGTCGTCGCGGGCCGGCCGTTATTGTGCAAGTGCCCTGTTCCGCTGACCCGGATTTTGTAATTCAGCGGTTCTGAGTTGGTATTGGGATAACAGTTCGGTTAAGAACCGTCGAGAGCATCGCTTTCAACACCGGAGCTAATTGACTGTCGTACCCGCAAGGTCTCGATGACCATGTTGAGGGCTCGCTTTCAAGACCGAAGTTGGCCGAACTCAGCCCCAAAGGGGCGAAATATGCCAGCCCAGGGCAACGCCCTGGGAACGCGGGACAAACGGAGAGGGGAAAGCCCTGAAAGGGCGACCGAACCTCAGCAACTCGGCCCGGGCAACGTCGTGACGAACATCGCCCGGTGCGATGGACCGATGAGCCGCGGCGTGTTTGACGGATCGGCCACGACCTGCTCTGCAAGCCCCAACGCGGTGCGACCGCGATCGAACACCCCGTTGGGCCGCCCTTTCAGGGCTTGGTTGTGTGCGGTGTATTGAATCTTGAATTGTGTGCGGCGCGACGGGCCCCCAGGCCGTTGGCCTGGGCTATCGTCGGCTGCCCCTTCGGGGCGAGGCACGCCATGGAATCTCCACCGAGAATCGTCGGCGTTATCGTCAGACCAATCGATGGCCGTGTGTCGATTCAACCGTCTGAAGTTATTCGACTTCAAACGGGAACGCGAGTGGGCCGGATTGAACTTGAAAAGCAACGCACGTGATCCGACGCTTTGTTGTCGCTTGCCTGAGTCTGCCAGCCTATCGATTCGTACTGCTGCTTCACTTGGCTAGAGTGTTGCCGGATATCTTGTTCTCCCGGCAAGAATCTCAACGACCATCGCGGGTAGATATTGAACCGGGTGCGGAAGCACCGTTTGGTTGGCGGCCCTCCCGCCGTGCGAATCCTTGTTCCTCGGAGATCCTGCCATGCCGCGCGCTCTTACGATTATGATGCGTGTTTGTTGTCTCGTGTTGATCTCGTTGTGCAACGCAGCAGGCGTCTTGCAATCAATCGGCCTCGACGATTCGGCCCGGGCCGGCGAAGCCGCTCCTGCCGAAGCGGCGCCTGCGGAGTCCGTGGTCGATTTGACTAAGGCCGCGCCGGCCGCTCAATCGGACCAGTCGGCCGGCAGGGTCTATCCGCTTCGCTGGGTGTTCTTCCACACCAGCGTCCGCAACGATGCCGATGTCGAGCGGATCAACAAGGTGATCGACACTGCCAAAGCGCACGGGCTCAACGGGGCGGTGCTTTCCGTGGGCCTCGACGGTATCGAGCGCCGCGGGGCCGACTATATCCGTCGCATCGAACAGATCAAAAAGCATTGCGACGCGGCAGGCATCGAGGCGATTGCCACCGGCTTTTCGGCCGGCTATGGCGGCGGTGTGCTGGGATTCGACCGAAACTTGGCCGAAGGACTGCCGGTCGTCGGCGCCCGCTATAAAGCGGCCGACGGCAAGGCCCGGCTCGATTCGGACTTTCCCGTCGAGATTGTCGGCGGCGACTTCGAAGACTATTCGGGCAATCGCGTCCGCGGCTGCCGTTTTCACGACGCCCCGGGCAAGGTGAGTTTCGTCGATACCCAGATCGTTCGCCAAGGGAAGGCTTCGTTGCGATTCGAGAACATGGGCGACGATCCGCACGGCCACGGCCGCGTGATGTTCGAGGTGGCGGTCAAACCGCGGCGGTGCTACCGCGTCAGCGCCTTGGTGCGCACCGAAGAGCTGGCCCCGGCCAATTGCTTTCGCTTGCAGGTGTTGGCCGGCGAGCGGTCGTTGGCGCCGGTGGTCATCCGACTGCCGGCCACCGCCGATTGGCAACAGATCGTCATCGGATTCAACAGCCTCGACTTCGACAAAGTGCGCATCTATGCCGGCACCTGGAGCGCCAAACGAGGGCGGTTCTGGGTGGACGACATGCGGATCGAGGAAGTGGGGTTGGTCAACGTACTGCGCCGCCCGGGCACGCCGTTGAAGGTAACCGACGAAAGCGGAACGATCGAATATGAAGAAGGCCGCGATTTTGCCCCGGTGGCCGATCGGCAATTGAATTTCCGTTTCGATCACGACGGCCCGCCGCTGGTCATCCCGCCCGGTTCGCGGATTGCCGAAGGCGCGGTGCTGCGGGTGAACTACTATCACGGCGTGCGGATTCACGAAGACCAAGTGTCGATCTGCATGTCGGAACCGGTCGTGTACGATTACTGGCGGCGGCAGGTGGAATTGATCCACAAGCACCTTCGGCCGCGAAAGTGGCTGCTGGCGATGGACGAAATTCGCGCCGGTGGAAGTTGTGCGGCGTGCAAAGCCCGCGGCCTGACGATGGCCCAGATTCTCGGCGACTGCATCACCAAGCAGTGCGAAATGATCCGCCGGGTCGATCCTCAGGCCGAAGTGTGGTGCTGGTCCGACATGCTCGACCCGAACCACAACGCGCGCGACGACTACTACCTGGTCGAAGGCAGCTACGACGGATCGTGGAACCACGTGCCGCGCGATCTGCGGATCGTGTGCTGGTACTACGAAAAGCGCACAGAGAGTCTCGCCCATTTCTCGAAGCATGGTTTCGCCACCTTGGCCGGTGCGTATTACGACGGTGACACGCTCGACAACCCCAAGGGCTGGTTGGAAGTGCTCGACCGCACGCCGAACGCCCAGGGCATCATGTACACCACTTGGCGCGACAAGTACGAATTGCTCGGTGCCTTCGGCGACTTGGTTTCGCAACCGCGGCCGCAGCCGACACCGTAGCCGACACTCTCCGATGAAAGCGCGGCCGGCGGAATTGCGGCCGCCGGTTGAGCCGGCAAACGCGCGTTCTGAAAGAAGAACGGTCGCGGTTCGAAAAAACACGCGTGCTTTCAGCAGTAGAACTCGCCCGCACGGCGGCCATGGCCCATAATTGAATGTGGGCCGGTTCGCTCGTTCGATTCCGCGAACGAACCCGGCGCCGACGATGCGAGGAACGAGATGCAAAGATCGATTCGACCAATCGGCAACGCGGCGGCACTGGCGTTTGCCTTCTGCTGTTTGATTATGGGCCGCGCGAGTCACGGTGCCTCACCGCCGGGTGCGCCGCCTGCACGGCCGGCTGCGACGGTGCGGCTCGAACTGGTGGGCGATCCGCAGGGAGTCGGACAAACCTTCCATCAATGGGGCGAGGCGCTGGATCGGGTGGGCATTCGCAACGTCCGGCTGCGCGCCGCCGAGGACGGCGAACGCCCGACGATCGAAAAAACCATGGCCGGCGACCGGCCGATCTATCGCGTTGTCGGCGTGATTGTCTCGCACGACGAAGTAATCTTGCCGGGCCGACGCTTCAAACGCTCGCAGGCTGCTGAGCTGAAAGCTTGGCTCGACGATCTGGCCGCCCGATGGCCTGCCGAAGAGCGCGAGCCCGTTGGCGCCTTCGGGCTGACCGGGGCGCAATTCGCCGCGTTGCACGACGACGCCGCGCAGCAGGTCGGCTTCGCCACGGCCAAGCTCAATCGCAAAGAGGTCGTCGATCGCATCGCCCAGCGGCTCAAACACCCCGTCGCGCTCGATCCCGCCGCCGCCCGCGCGTTAGCCGAGGACCAAGTGGCCGAAGAATTGCAGAGCCTTTCGGCCGGCACCGCCTTGGCCTATGTGCTTCGCGCGCCGGGCTTCTGCCTGCGACCGCAGGTTTCGGGCGGGCGGGCCCAATGGAGTATTGTGCCGGCTCGGCCCGGGATCGAGGTGTGGCCCGTCGGTTGGCCCGTCAAAACGCCCAATCAGGCCTTGCCGGGCATTTTTGAGTTCCTCAACGTCAACCTGCAAAACGCGCCCGCGGCGGACGCCTTGACCGCCATCGCCGGCCGCTTGAACGTGCCCGTGCTCTTGGATCACAATGCGGTGGCGCGGCACGGGCTCGACATCCGCAAACCGATTACGGTTCCGCCGGGACGAACCACGTATAGCCTGGCCCTACGAAAGGCGTTATCGCAGGCCGGGCTGCAATTCGAGATTCGCGCCGACGAGGCCGACCGCCCGTTCCTTTGGGTGACTTCAATCAAACCGATGTGATCGCGGCAAAGTGAACCGCCGCCACCGCATGGTCGAGGCGACGTGGTCGAGGCGATGATCCGGCTCGGCCCAGGAGAAAGAAAGACCGCCATGGATGCGCCGAAATCAGCAGGGCAGCAGCCCCCGTCTTCCCGCAACGAAGAACCAAGGCCCGCGGCGCCCGAACGCCACATCGTCGTCTATGCCGCGGCCAACTTGGCCGAAGCCTATCACCTGAAGAACATATTGGCCGAAGAAGGGATTGCCGCCGAGGTCACCAATTCATTGCTCGAGGGCGGTTCGGGCGTTGATATCGTCGGCTGGCCCACCTTGCCGCGGCTGCTTGTGCGTGAACACGATGCGGACCGCGCACGCAGAGTCGCACTCGAATACGACCGGCGGAACCGGCCGCACGGCGACGAAGCTGAAGAGGAGGCTCTTTTGGCGTCGGCCGCCGATCCTGCACAGGCCGACCATCGCGACGAAACAGTTGGGACGCGCGGGCCATCAGGGGCCGAGACCGGCTCGCCCGGAAAGGCGGAGCATGCGGCGGAATACGCCCTCGGCGGCAACCGACAGAATAGGCCGGACGGAGCGAATCAGCGTGACCGACAAGCGACCGGCACGCCGCGCAGAGAACTGCCCGCTTGGCCGGTCTGTCCGATGTGCGGACGCAAGCGGATCACCCAATGCCCCTATTGCGGCGCCTGCGGCAGCGATTTTCCGCTTGGCGATCCCCCGCCCCATCCCTTAGCCGATGATGCCGCCGATGCCGCGGGGCAGGTGTGCGGGTGCGATCGGCACGGGACAGACCGGCCGATCGAGCCGTTTGATCGAGCCGGGCAAGGCGATCCGCCCGCAGCCATCGACGTCTTCGCCCCGGCGCAGTCGGCAACCGGGCTGGGTTGCGGACCCGGCGGATGCAGCCCGCGTGGCGGCCCTGGCGCCGCGAATGACGCCGCGAATCAATCACGAACCGCGAATGACGCGAATGGCGCGAATGACGCCGCGAATCAATCACGAACCGCGAATGACGCGAATGACGCGAATGACGCCGCAACTCAATCACGAACCGCGAACGGCGCGAATGACGCGAATCAAGCACCAACTGCGAATAGCGAGAATGACGCAAATCGCGCGGGAAGCCTCCGTGACGAGGCAGCCGAGATGCTGGTGATTTGCCCGCAATGCGACGAGCCGTTCGTCCCGCAGTTCGCCGAACAATGCGAATGGTGCGATCGGCACTTCACCGACGGCCATCCCGCGCCCGCCTTTGCCGGCGAAGTGCTCAATCCGTCCGCCCTTTGGCTGATCTTCGGATTGATTGCAGTGTTGGCGATCTTGCTCGCTTGGTTCGCCTGGGTGGTGTAGAACGACCGCACCGTCTGAGCATCGGTTGGCCGAGTCAAACGCGGCCCGGCTCGAACGCGTTGCGCCGGCAATGAACGCGCTTCACGCGCTGAATTCCGGACGGCGGCGGCCGAGTTGCTGCTGAAGCCGCTGCACGATGGCGCTGTGCATCTGGCTCACTCGGCTCTCTGAAAGATCGAGCGTGGCGCCGATCTCCTTCATCGTCAACTCTTCGTAGTAGTAGAGGATGATGATCAGCCGCTCGTTGCGATTGAGTCCCTTGGTCACCAACCGCATCAGGTCGTTCTTTTGGATGCGGCGGGTCGGGTCTTCGCCCTTCTTATCTTCGAGGATGTCGATTTCGCGGACGTCCTTGTAGCTGTCGGTCTCGTACCACTTCTTGTTCAGGCTGATCAGGTTGACCGCGTTGGCGTCGAGCATCATCTTTTCCAGCTCGGCGACCGAGATTTGCAGCTCTTCGGCCAATTCGACTTCCGTGGGCGATCGCCCCAAACGCGCTTCGAGATTCTTCACCGCCTCGTTGAGCTTGCTCGCTTTGCTGCGGACCAGTCGCGGCACCCAGTCCATCGTGCGCAACTCGTCGAGCATCGCCCCGCGAATCCGCGGTACGCAGTATGTTTCGAACTTCACCCCGCGAGAAAGATCGAAGGCGTCAATCGCGTCGATCAGTCCGAATACGCCCGCCGAAATCAAGTCATCGAGCTCGACGCCCTCGGGCAATCGCGACCAGATCCGCTCGGCATTGTACTTGACCAGCGGGTAGTAGATTTCGACCAGCCGATTGCGAAGCTCTTGCGTGGGATTCTCTTTGAACTTCGCCCAAAGTTGTTCGATATCTTCGGGCGCCATCGTCGTGGTCGTCGCCATCGAATCCTCCCTGATTCGTCTTTACTTGCCGCGCCAGCGCCGGGCAGCCGGCTTCGGCGGGATCACCGTCCACCAAAGGCGATGAACGATCACTCGGCCGCCGCTTCGCCGGAAACTCCGTCCGTCGGATTCGATGCCGCCAGTTCCGCCGCCAGTCGTGCGGCAACCGATTCGTCGATCGTCTGCTGGGCCAAACGGCCTACGACTGCTCCGATCAGAGCGAACACCACCAACCAGCCGCATCCCGTCCACAATGCTTCCGGCAACGAACCGCCGCGGATCACTGCCCGCGCTACGGTCGTCACCAAAGCCAACAAGCCTAAAATTCCGGCGTAAATCCGTGCCACCGCGCTGCTCGCGTTTTGGCGGTAAACTTTGCGCCAACCGCAAATCTTACCGCCGCAGTGCATACCGATAGTTTTCGCTTCTTATCGGTTGGCCGCGGCGCAAAGTTGAATCAATCTTCTATCTCCAGAGTTAATCACCAATTAGGTTCGCACATTTCGTTATTGCGGCCGCCGGCGAGCGACATCGGGCGGTTGCCAACAACGGCCCTCGCCCGACTCCGACTTGTTGCAGTCTTTTTGACGCCTTTGGCGACGCGAAACAGATTTATTCCCGTCGAAAGAAGCAATCGTTCCTTTGCACGAGCGGAATGAGGATCAAACGCGTTCTGCGTTGAGGGTTGGCGGGAAGATCAACGCAGCTCTTCCAACTTCAGCAGCAAGCTTGCCAAACGCTTGCCGTCGGCCACTTCGATGTCGTCGGGCACGTTTTGGCCGTTGGTCAGATAGCTCAACGGAAGGTTCCCGCGCAACAGCGGCAGCAAGTGGCCCAAGCTCGGCGCTTCGTCGAGTTTGGTGAGCAAGATGGCCTTGGCCCCGACGCTGCTGAATCGCTCCACCGTGTGTTGCAGGCATGACGCGCCGGCCACGGCACTGAGAACCAGATGCACTTCGTCGGCTTCGGCCTCGGTGAGGAACGCGCGCAGCTCCTGGATTTTCACCTCGTCCTTGGGGCTGCGGCCCGCGGTGTCGAGCAACACCAAATCGAGCCCGCTCATGCGACGGACAGCCTCACGCATCTCGCGCGGAGTCGAAACCACCTGCATCGGCAGCTCGATGATCTCGGCGTACGTTCGCAGTTGTTCCACCGCGGCGATGCGGTACGTGTCCACGGTGATCAGTCCCACGCGGCGTTTTTCTTTGAGCCGGTAAATCGCCGCCAGCTTGGCGATAGTTGTTGTTTTGCCGACGCCGGTCGGCCCCACCAAGGCGGCAAGCCGGCATTTCCCCGGCACCAGCGCGATGGGGCCGGTCGTGGCGATTTCGCTGCTGAGCATTCGGGCCAACCGCGACTTCGCCAGCATCACATCGTCGTCGCGCCCAAACGCCATTTGAGAACGGACCCGCTCGATCAATTCGCGCGCCGATTGTTCGCTTAGGTCGCAATCGAGCAAATCGGTGAACAAATGGAAAAGGCCGTCAGGCAAGTCGGCCGTTCGCCGCTCTTCCGACCTTCGACAAAGCTGCTTCACCATTGCCTGCAACTCGCTGAGTTGCGAATGTACGGCCTCGGGCAGCGCGGCCGCCCGCGGCGCCGAGGCTGCCGGAGCGGCAGGCGGCTCGTGCGTTTGATGGTCTCGGCGCGGAGACAGTCGGCTGGGCACGTTCACCCCGATGGCGGCGGTTACCTCGATTTGCCGAGGCCCCGACAGCCAGCCGAACAATCGCCGGGTTTGCACTTCGCGGGTGTGCAGTATCGCCGCCTGCGGCCCCAGCTCGCGACGAACCATCGTCAGGGCTTCGTGCATCGAGGCGGCGCGAAACGTGCGAACGTCGCTCATGGCACATCCTCAAACAGGTAGCGCACTCCGTCCAAATCGCCGCACGCCAAATGCAGCGAACGTTCTGCCGCCGGCGAATCCGGTTCGGCCGCCTTCCGAAAATGCTCGACCGCCCCGCGGCACAGCAATCCGGCCCAAAACGCCGCAGCCGCGACGACCAGGATCTTCAAGCCCTCGAGCATGATCGCTCCTCCGTCGGTTCGGTTCCTCATGCGTTTCGTTTCGTCCGCCCAACCGCCGCAGTTTGGCCAGGCCGATGCCCGGCGGGTCGCACGCCGAGCCGCCGACCAACCGTTTTCCGTCTGCAGCCCGTTTCGAGTTCCGTGTTGAACGAAATGGTTCCGCAAAATGGCGGAAGCGGTCGTTGCCGTGGTAAAGCGGCTCTTTTTCGTGCAGTCGCTGTTCGAACAGTGTTCCGTCTTTCGTTGTTTCGTGCCTCGCTGAACCGGTGATTTTTTTGGTGGCGACGGTTGAAGCCGATTACGCGCTGTCGCTTACCACGGCCACCGACTCGATCCGTGTGTCGCGTGTGATCTCGTTGTAGCTCAATACCACCACTTGAGGCAGTTGACCGGCGATCATCTCCTTCACGGCCGCGCGCACCTGCGGGCTGACCAGCAGCACCGGCGGATGATTGCCGGCAGTCAGTTTGGCCACGGCGTCGTGAATCAGGCGGCAGAGGTTTTCCACCGCCGGCGGCGACATGCGAATAAACAGCCCGTGCTCGTTATGGTCGAAGCCCGCCCGAACACGGTCTTCTAAAGCCGGATCGAGTGTAACAACCCACAATCGGCCCTCGCGATCGCGATACCGAGCGCAGATCGTTCGCGCCAGGCGATGCCGCACATATTCGGTCAGCAAGATCGGATCTTTCGTGCGCGAGCCGTAGTCGCCGAGCGTTTCCAGGATCGGTCCCAATTGGCGAATCGGCACTCCCTCGCGCAAGAGCAGATGGAGGATATGCTGCACTTCCGGCAGCTTCATGACGCCGGGGATCAATTCCTTCACGACCGCCGGCGAGGTGCGTTCCAATTCATCGAGCAGATGTTTCGTTGCGTCGCGGGTGAGGATTTCGTCGGCATGGCGGCGGACGCATTCCGTCAGATGCGTAGCGATCACCGCCCCCGGCTCGACGACCGTGTAGCCCATCAACTCGGCCTGATCGCGAACCGATGGTTCGACCCAAACCGCCGGCGTGCCAAAGGCGGGATCCTTCGTCGCGATGCCCGGCAGCGAGCCGGTTGTTGACCCCGACTCGATCGCCAAGAGCATGCCGGGATAGACAGTGCCCAGCGCGACGGCCGTATCGTTGATCTTGATGCGGTATTGGTTCTGCTCCAGCCGCATGTTGTCGCGAATGCGAACCTTCGGGAGGATGATGCCGATGTCGGCCGCCACATTCTGCCGCACCCGTTGAATTCGCTCGAGTAAGTCGCCTCCCCGCTTCGGATCAGCCAACCGAATCAGGGCTACGCCGATCTCCACCTCCATTGGATCGACCGTCAGATAGTCTTCGATCCGTTCGTCGGGCACCTTGGCGGCCTCGCTCTGCTTTTTGGCCTCGGCGGCGGCCGCTTCGCGCCGCGTTTGCCGCGTAAGAATGACCGCTGTCGCCAAACAGGCCGCACCCAACGATAGCAGTGGCAGCCGCGGCAAGCTGGTAAAAATCAACAATCCCAAGAAGGCGCCTGCTACGCCCATCGCTACCGGACGCGAGAACATCTGATGCAAGAATTCGCCGGGCAGGTTCACTTCGGTGCTGCTTCGCGTAACCAATAAGCCGGCGGCCAGCGAAATGAGGAAGGCCGGCACTTGGCTCACCAGTCCGTCGCCGATCGACAGCTTGGTGAACACATCGACCGCTTGCATCAGCGACATCCCCGACTGAAACACCCCGATGACCAGCCCGCCGAGCACGTTGATCAACGTGATGACGATCGCGGCAATCGCGTCGCCGCGGACGAATTTGCTGGCACCGTCCATCGCGCCGAAGAAATCGGCTTGCCGCGTCACCTCGGCGCGACGCCGCTGCGCCTCGTGCTCGTCGATGATGCCGGCGTTCAAATCGGCGTCGATTGCCATTTGACGCCCGGGCATACCGTCCAATGCAAACCGCGCAGCCACTTCGCTGATGCGCGTCGCCCCTTTGGTGATCACGACGAACTGGATGACGACGATGATTGCGAAAATGATGATGCCGATGACGATGTTGTCGCTGGCCACGAACTCGCCGAACGTCTTCACCACGCCGCCGGCCGCCATCAAGCCATCGACTCCGCCGCGGGTCAGGATCAACCGGGTGGTGGCCACGTTTAGCACGAGGCGAAATAACGTCGTGGCCAACAGCAGCGAGGGAAAGATGCTGAATTCCAGCGGAGTCCGCACGTAGATCGTTGTCAGCAGCATGATCACGGCGATGGTGATGTTGGCCGACAACAGCAGGTCCATCATCGCCGACGGCAGCGGCACCAAGATGACCAGCACGCTGGCAATGATGCTTAACGGCAGCGCCAAGTCTTGAAGGCGCAATGCCCCTAAGCCAGTTCGACCATTCTGAGCGGCGACGCTGGACATCCCTGCTTCCCGAGCCTCGACCGTGCCTTCATCCCCGCAACGACATCGCCCCCGAATCCCATCCGTGGCGTTGAGTTTTTCTCGACGCGAGGGCCGAACGCCGTTCGTTTGTGCGGAGCGGAACGATAGTCAAAACCCCTAACAAAGTCCAGTCCGCTTTTTGCTAACCCAATTCAAGAAACGGTCTGACACAGGCTGGCAGGGCTGCCGGCTCGTTGGAGATCGCTCGGCTCCGTTGACTTTGAAAAAGGGAGATCGGAGTCGGCCTCTGTCCGGCCATTGCAGCGAAGAGCCCGGTGAAGGAGCCGCTTTCGAACCCGCGGCCACGAGTCTTTCTGTGCAACAAACACGGCCCGCTGCCGGCGGAACGGCGCTGACCATCGGGCTGCCAACCGGAATGCCCTCATAACGAAGATTCTCCAAGTCGTTATCGGGGGCTTGCCGGAGTGTGGGACATGCATAAAATACACACAAATTAGCATGTGAGAATTGTCATAAATAGCCGCCTCGCGACCGAATCGCATTGTTCCGTAAAATCTTACTGAATAATTATTTGCGATCTTTCGTGGCTCGACGTGTTTCCTTGAGCGTGCCAGCGGTTGCCGGGTAAGAAACTTCGAGTCAACGTCGTTGTCGAGATCGGATCACTGCACTGAGAAATGGTGACCTCAAGGCTGGCGACTGTCGCCCGCCTCGGTCGGACGAAGAGAATCAATCGCTAGTAAGTTTTTTCTTTAGAAGGAGTTACACACGATGGCGTACACTTTGGCCCCATTGCCGTATCCGTTCGATGCCCTTGAGCCGCACATCGATGCCCGCACCATGGAGATCCATCACGGAAAGCATCATGCCGCTTATGTGAATAACCTCAACAAGGCTCTGGAGGGAAAGAACATTAGCGAACAGCCGGTCGAGCAACTGATCGCCTCGCTGCATTCGCTGCCCGAGGAGATCCGCACGGCGGTCCGCAACAACGGCGGCGGGCACGCGAACCACACGCTGTTTTGGAACACGATGGCCAAAAACGGCGGCGGTCAACCGAAGGCCGACCTCGGCAAAGCAATCGATACGGCATTCGGCAGTTTCGACAAGTTTGTCGAGCAGTTCACTCAGGCTGCGTTGGGCCGGTTTGGCAGCGGTTGGGCGTGGCTCAGCTTGGATCAGAACAAACGGCTCGTCGTCGAAAGCACCGCCAACCAAGACAGCCCGATCATGCATGGCCACACGCCTCTGGTTGGAATCGACGTTTGGGAGCACGCCTACTACTTGAAGTACCAGAACCGTCGGGCTGATTACATTCAGGCGTGGTTCAACGTCGTCGATTGGAACGCAGTGGCTGAGCAGTTTGCCGCGGCACAACGCGGAGCGAACCCGGTACCGGCGTCCCGCTGATTCTTCGGGAAGCCGAATCCAAGCACTTCCGTCGGCTGGGCGTCCGGGGACGAACCTCGGCCGCCCGCCGTTATTTTAACGCGCCTTTTCGCTGAATCGCATTGTTCGATTCTTCAAGAGAAAAGGTCGTTTGCTTTAGTGGGGCGAACGCGTTGATCGGATGGCCTCGTCGCCGCCGACGGACGCGGACGTCGCCTCGGTTTTGATTTACGCTGGGGACAACCACGCCGGATTCTTACCGAGTGGCAAAGTGGCCGGGCGGTTGCGGGCATAAATTGCCGTGGTTATATTCAGAGAGTTCGTCCGCGGTTGCACCGGTCGTTCGGGGCACAGGTGTTGAGTCGATTCGCGTGGCGGAAGCCATTGTGGGAAATAGAGTTGCGTAAGTCTCGGCTTTGGGGCCCATCGCCACCCAACCGACAGATCGGGCGTGTTCCGGCGGATGCGTTCATCGAGTCGGCATGTCGGTTGCCCGGCTCGCCTTTCGTCATCGGTAGTACCCCCTTCTTTTGCAAAGCCCATGCCGCCAAAACCATACATTCGTGATCCGTCCGCTGGCGAGAAGCCTTTTTATGTGGGAGTCGATCTTGGCGGCACCAACATCAAAGTTGGAGTGGTGGATAGCAACGCCAAGGTGTTCTATCGCCATAGCATTCCTACCGAACACGATCGCGGGCCCGAAGACGGCGTCGAGCGGATGGCCCGCGCCGTAGGCGAGGCGCTCGCCGCGCTGAAATTGAAGCCGAAACGCGATGTGCCGCGGGTTGGACTGGGGTCGCCCGGCACGATGGACATTCCGCGTGGCATGTTGCTCGAACCGGTCAATTTGCCCACTTGGCGGCAGTTTCCGCTGCGCGATCAACTGAGCCGTGCGTGCGGGCTGCCCGTTGCGTTCGAGAACGACGCGAACGCGGCTGCTTACGGGGAAAAATGGGCCGGCGCCGGCCGAAAAGCGCACAGCATCGTGTTGCTCACATTGGGGACGGGCGTGGGCTGCGGGATCATCATCGGCGATCTGATCCTTGATGGCGAGCACAGCCACGGCGGAGAAAGCGGACACATTTTAGTGAACCCTGCCGCCGACGCTCCCCGATGCGGCTGTGGCAAGACCGGATGCCTTGAGGCCTATGGCAGCGCCACCGGTTTGATTCGTCATGTAATCGAGCGGATCGAACGCGGAGCCGATTCCGTCTTGGCCCAGCGTCATCGGGCCGGTGAGAAGATCGACGGTTTGGCCATCGCAGAGGCGGCTGAGGCCGGAGATGCCCTCGCTTTGTCGGCCATCGAAGAGACGGCCCGTTGGTTGGGCATTGGCATCGTAACGCTGATGCACACGATCGACCCGACGATGGTGATTCTCGGCGGGGCGATGACCTTCGGCGGCGCTCGGCATCAACTCGGCCGCACGTTCCTCCAACGCATTTCTGCGGAGGTGCAGCAGCGGGCGTTTCCCACCTTGGCGAAAAAGACGTTGATTCGCTTCGCCCAACTCGGCGGCGACGCCGGCTTTATCGGTGCGGCCGGCATTGCCCGGCTCGAACACTTGCGTTTGCGTCCCGAGGGATTGCCGTCGCCCAAGGTACGGCGGCGATAATTGGAAAGCCGCTCGCAAACAAACAAAGGTCGGTGTGCTCAGCGACGGCCCGATCGGCGAACGAGTTCCCCATGAGCGAGCACTCGCTGAACATCAGACCAATCGTGGTAGCGCTGACCGGCGCGAGCGGGGCGGCCTATGGTGTGCGGCTGGTCGAGGTTCTTGTCGGTGCGGGCCGCACCGTACACCTGACGATCAGTCCGGCCGCGTTTTCCGTAATTGCGCACGAATGCGGTGGGGAATGCGCGAGCGACAATCACGGCATTGTCGGGCGGTTGTGGCCCGGCCTGCCTGCCGGCACTGTGGTGTATCACGAGGCGGACAATCTCTCGGCGCCGATCTCCAGCGGATCGGTGGCTACCGACGGCATGGTGATCTGCCCTTGTTCGAGCAGCACGCTTGCCGCCGTGGCGACGGGCGCCGGCCGAAATCTGATTCATCGCGCTGCCGACGTTCATCTGAAAGAACGCCGCCGCTTGGTGCTGGTGGTGCGCGAAACGCCGCTGTCGCTGCCGATGATCCGCAACATGGCGGCGGCCGCTGAAGCCGGAGCCGTGATTTTGCCGGCATCGCCTGCGCTGTATCATCGCCCGCGATCAATCGGTGAGATGATCGACTTCGTCGTCGCGCGCGTGTGCGATCAACTGGGGATCGCCCATGGGCTAATGACCCCGTGGAGCGAACGGGATTGACTTGCCCCGTCTAACGAGCAGGCGTCGGATAGTGCGAGTGACAACGTGACGGGCGATGGCCAATTGTCGGCCGCCCAAGCCCGTCTGGATGACTTGGGCTCAATGCTTCGCGAATACTTCGAGCTGGTTCGATTCAGCCATACGGTGTTTGCCCTGCCGTTCGCGCTATTTGCGGCCGCGATGGCATTGCAGGCCAACGCGGCCGACTCGCCGCCGGTGGGACTGCGTTGGCAAGAGCTGCTGGGCATCGTTCTTTGTATGATCACCGCGCGAACCGCGGCGATGGCCTTCAATCGCATCGTCGATCGGCGTTTCGATGCCGCCAACCCGCGGACTTCGCAACGGCATCTGCCGCGAGGGGCGATTTCAGTCGGCGCAGCGGCAGGGTTGACGGCAGTTGCCTCGCTCGGCTTTGTCGCTTCGACACTGCTATTCTTGCCGCGAAATGCCGTTCCGCTTGCCGCCTCGGTGCCGGTGCTGTTATTTCTTTTCGGGTACAGCTTTGCGAAACGGTTCACGGCCTGGACGCATTTCTGGTTGGGCGCGGCACTGATGCTGGCGCCGGTGGCCGCCTGGGTCGCCATTCGGCCGGTGTTCGACTGGTCTCCGCTACTGCTTGGTGGCGCAGTGATGTTTTGGGTGGCGGGATTCGACGTAATCTACGCCTGCCAAGACTTCGAGTTCGATCGCCGTGCGGGGCTTCACAGCATTCCAGCGCGGTGGGGCATTGCCGGCGCGCTGCGACTGGCCGCCGGTTGCCATGCAATCATGCTCGCGCTGTTGGCCGCGTTGCCCTGGTTCTCTCCGTCACTCGGGGCGATCTTTGTTGCCGGGCTGGTCGTGCTGGCCGCGGTCATCGCCTACGAGCATTGGTTGGTTCGGCCCGACGACCTGACGCGGGTCAACCGCGCGTTCTTCCACGTCAACGCCCTTTTCAGCGTCGGAGTTTTGGTTGTCGGGGTGATCGATATTTGGTGGTAGCCGACGGCAACAGCCCATGGCGATGAGTCGTGCCACTGAACGCATCGAAGGCAAGCGGCAAGGCGGTCGGCCGTCCAAGCGGCAATCGAGCAGCCGCTTCGAGTGACATGCTGCTGCGCTGATGCGAACAAGCACGCGAAGATCTCGAAGCGGCGCTGGCGCGAAGCACTTGCCGTTTCGGCCGCTTCCGCTCTCTTGCGGCATCATTCAGCGCGAAGGCCAACCGTATCGGGGCGGATCCTGATCGAGTCGCAAGACGCCGCCCATGCCTGGCGTTCCGCCGCGTTGGGCGGGCTGCGTTGCCGCCGGCAGCGGCTGATTGGTTGGGCCTGCGCCCGCACCGGTCGAGCCGAAATGCCCGCCGAAACCCTGAGGCGAGAACCCGCCGGGCGGCGAATAGGGCTGATTGATCGCCGAGTTGTTCGGAAACGTGCCGACTGGCGATGAAGGAGGCGTATAGCCGCCGCTACCTTGCGGCAGTGTTCCCGACGGGGCTGCCGCCGGGCTGGAAAACGACGGAGGTTGCGTGTTGGGGCTATTGCCCATCGAATAGGGCGGCGCGATGCCGCTGGGCGGTGCCGGCGAGTTCGGCCCGGGGCGAGAGGGAACGCTGAGAACCGCGGGCGGATTCGACGGGGCCGACGCCCCGCCCGAACTCGGCGAAAACGCCCCCGGCGAGACAAGACTCGGGGCGGCCACCGGCGAATTCGACGGAGGGGTGGTCGGCGTTGCTGGCCGACCGGGCACCGGGGAGACATTCGTTCGGCTGTCGGCCGGAGGAGCCGCGGCCGAACCTCGGTCGGCCGAGTTGCCGTAGGCCGGCATCCCTTGAGCCCACTGAAAGCCCGACGTTGGATTGCTCGGCAGATTCGCGCTGCCGTTGGCTGCGGCCGCCGGAGACGGTGTCGAGGACGCGGCCGTTGTGGCGGCCGCCGCGGACGATCCGGCGCGGACCGAACCGGCCGTTGCCGACGCCGGTTGGCCACCGAGCTTTGCGATTGGAACCCGCTCGACGACCTCTTCCACGACGTATCGCGTGCGATTCCCCGGCCAGAAAGCCGACTGCGCCGTTAACCCCACGGGCCGCGTTTCCACAACCACCGGGGCAGGCTCTTGCTGCAACACCCAGCGGGTGTAGGGTACCCATCGTGGAATTAGTACGGGCTGGCACGTCGCCGAGCAGTAGGTTCCCCTGATCGGTTCGTACCGGTATTCAACCACTTGCACCCAACGCGCCCGATAGTATTGCTGTTTGGCGGTTGAAGAAGGAGCGGGCTGCGGCTGGGTGACGAACCCGGAGGCTTGGGCCTCGGTAACGGGACGCTCGACGAACCGGCGTGTCTCGCGGTAAAGCGTGTTGTTTTCGGTAAAATAGCGAACTTCGTCAGCCGTGGCTGTTGCAGGCGCAATTGCGGCCGCCATCGCGGCGCAAGTGCTAAACAAAAGAAGCAATCGGATCATAACATGGGCCCACCCGCCGAGCGGCCGGGTGTTTGCGGTGATTGTCCCAAGCCGCTACCGCCGCCTAATTCTGCGGGGATAGAATGTCGCTCAGATCGTATTATCGGTATAATCGCCATGATTTGTTGATTGCGCCTTGAGGAAAGTGACTAAACAAGACCGCCAAAAACAACAAACGGTTCAGATTCCCGCACGCAATCGGCCGCTACGCAACGCCAGTGGTCGCTTCCGCAATGGTGTGGTACTATTTGGCCGCCATCGGAGACTTTGCCCGCCGAAAACGGCTTTTCCCGGCAGCGAAGGGCGGCCGTTCGGGTTGAATGCGGGCCGAGCGGTTCCTCCGAGGCTCGGTAGAGCTGCCGAAAGCCGCAAGTGGCAAATGACCCTTCGGATACGGAGCAAGAGATGATCGATCAGAAGCTGCTGGAAATACTGGTTTGCCCGGAAACCCGTCAACCGGTGCGGCCGGCGCCGCCTGAGTTGATCGAACGGCTCAATCAGCTCGTGGCGAAGCGCCAATTGAAGATGCGCAACGGCGAACCGATCGAGCGAAGACTCGACGGTGGCTTGCTCCGCGCCGACGAAAAAGTGCTCTATCCGATCATCGATGGGATTCCCGTGATGCTGACCGACGAGTCGATTGCACTGGAGCAACTGACGTGAACGTGTTCGAACGCATCATTCGCCGTGAGATTCCGGCCAAGATCGTCTATGAAGACGACGACTGCCTAGCCTTCGAAGACATCCACCCGGCCGCGCCGGTTCATGTGCTGGTGATTCCGAAAAAGCCGATCGCTTCGGTCGATGCGATCGAGCCGGAGGACGAGGCGCTGGTGGGCCGGCTGTTCTCGGCCATTCGCAAGGTCGCCGCTCAACTGGGCTTGGGCAACGGCTATCGCGTAGTGACCAATTGCGGGCGCGACGCCGGCCAAGAGGTCATGCACCTGCATTTTCATCTCTTGGGCGGCCGGTCATTCGGTTGGCCGCCGGGGTGATCACTCAATCGCAGCGATTGATTTGGTCCGATCTCGTGCAGGCGGCGCGGGCGGCTTTCGATCGCTGACGCCGGACGGAACCGACGCATGACACGCTCAGCCGCGCGAGCGGGAATCGCTTCGGCCGCTTTGGTGACCAGCTTGGGCACGCTCTTGGGGCGAGTGCTCGGTTTGGTGCGCGACATGGCCACGGCGGCTTTGTTCGGCCTGTCGCAAGGGCCGGTGCTCGATGCGTTGATCGTCGCGCTGCGCGTGCCAAACCTGTTCCGCGCCTTGCTGGGCGAGGGTGCGCTGGCGTCGTCGTATCTGCCCGTCTTCACGGCCGAAAGGGAACGATCTTCGGCGAACGCTTGGGCGCTGGCAACGGTCGTATTCGTCCGGCTGAGTTGGGCGCTTGCCGCCATCGTCGTCATTGGCGAATTGTGCTATGCGCTAGTATGGTGGTTTAGCCCGCCGGAAGGCGACAATCGGGTGCTCGCCCTGCTTGGGGCGATCATGCTGCCCTATGCGCTGCCGGTGTGCTTGGCGGTGCAGCTTTCGGCCACGTTGAACGCCCTGGGCCGCTTCGCCTTGCCGGCGTTCGTGCCGGTTCTGTTCAATGTGTGCTGGTTGGCCGCTGTTTGGTTCATTGCCCCGCGATGGCCCGATTCGCCGACAACACAGGCCGCCGCTGTTGCCGCCGCGGTTGTGATCTCGGGCGTGTTGCAAGTAATCGCTCAGGTTCCGGCGTTGCGGCGGCAGGGATTTCGCTTCGATCATCGTCCGGCTGCCGTTGCCGAACCGCTGAGCGAAATCGCCCGCCGCTTTGTGCCGTTGGTGCTGGGCGCAGCGGCCGTGCAGATCAACACCTTTCTCGACAGCATGATCGCTTGGGGACTGTCCGACGGCGGCGATCCGGACGCCCGCATTGCCTGGCTCGGCGGCATTCGACCTCCGCTCAATCAAGGCGCCGCGGCGGCCATCTATTTCGGCGAGCGGATGTATTGGCTTCCGTTGGGATTGCTCGGTCTTGCCGTGGCCACGGCCGTCTTCCCGCGGTTCAGCCGTCATGCCGCCGAGCGTCGCCCCGATCGGCTGGCAAGCGATTTGACGGCGGCCGCTCGATTCGTCCTTTTCTTGGCCGCTCCGGCGGCCGTGGCCTTGGTGCTCTTTGCCGTTCCGCTGACACGACTGTTATTCGAGCGGGGGGCGTTTTCCGGCGCCGACGCGGTTCGGGCCGCCCGAGTGGTGATGGCCTACGGGTTCGGCGTTCCCGCCTTCTGTGCCCTGCCGATCATCCTTCGAGGGTTCTATGCGGTGGGCCGAACGCAGACGCCCTCGACGCTGGCCGTGGCCATGGTTCTATTGAACCTGTTTCTGAATCTCGCGCTTGTTTGGCCGCTGGCCGAGGCCGGATTGGCCGCTTCAACCAGCGTGTGCGCGACGTTGCAGGCGGTCATTCTGCTGGTGGTTTTTTCGCGAACGATCAGCCGGATTGATGGGCGGAGCGTTGTGGCGGCCGTGTTTCGCACGGCTGCGGCCGTCGTTGTGATGGCCGCGGTCGGTTCGGCCGCGATGCGCGCCCTCGACGGATGGAACGATCAACGCGGGCTGGTGGTGCGCGCGATGTTGCTGTTGGTGCCGCTTTCGCTGGCCACCGTCGCCTATTTCGCAGCGGTGCTTTGCCTGGGCGGTCGGCCCTGGCGCATGCCGCCAGAGTTGGGCTCTTCGGAACGGCCCGAAACATAATCATGAGCGGCCGCCATAGCGACTGACTGGCCGATTTGATGTGATCTCGCCCGCGGCGGCGATCAGACCCAAACGAGCCGGGCGGCTGCCATTGCCGCGAGCACGAGGACGATCGGGTCGAAAATCCGTTGCGGAATCCAGCGAAACAACTGCCGGCCGGCCAGCGCGCCGACGACAACCAACGGCATCACCGTCAGATCGAACTGAACGCAATCGAAGGTAAGTAGGTCGGGCCCGCCAAGGAACTTCATCGCGGCGAACACTGGAATCTTGCTGGCGTTGACGATCAAGAAGAACCAAGCCCAGTTCCCCATGAACTGATGCTTCTTCAGTCCGCGGCTCACCAAATAGATGCTCATGATCGGACCGGCGGCGTTTCCCACCATGGTGCCGAAACCCGCCATTGCCCCCAACGAGGCGGAAAACAACCAGGAATGCGGCAACTGGTCCCACTCCAAGCGCCGCCGGATCGCTTCGAGGGCCAAGAGCACGATCACCATCCAGCCCAACACCTGACGGAACTGGGCGTGGTTGGCCCACACCAGCACCGCCACGCCTGGCGCCATGCCGATAGCGACATAGGGGAAAAGCCCCCATAGGCGTTTCCAATCGGCATGTTCGTGATAGAAGCCGACCGAAAAGCAGTCGGCCAGCAGCAACAGCGGCAAGATCGCGGCCACCGACTGCTTCTCGTTGCCGGCGAATGCCTCGGTCATCAAGATGATCGCCGGCAGCGACACGCCCGGCACGCCCGTCTTCGACAGCCCTACCAGCAAGGCCGCTGTTCCGCCGAGCAGGTATGCCGTCCACGAAAAGTCCATTGCCGCCGATCTGCTCTAAGAAACCCGATGCCGCCTTGTGCAAAGGTCGCTACCGGCGCCGTTTCATACGCTGGCGCAAAAGCCGATGGAAACGCCGTTGCGAAGGCTTTCGGAAAGGCCGTCGGAAAACACGCAGGCTACAGCTTGCCGGCCATCGCCCGGCTGAGGATGGCCGCCGTGCTGGGCCGCATGATCCGCGGATCGACAGGCCGACCCTCGACCAAGCACTTGCGCACCTCTTTGCCGGAGATGAACACCGGTTTTTCCTCCGGGTGATTTTCCATCAGGTCCACTCGCCCGATCGAATCGTAGTAGGCGGCGAACCCCACCTTCAACGGACGGATGCGCAAATCGCCGGCCAAGCGGTCGAAGATCGTCTGCGCGTCGAAGTCGCCCCAGATCGGTGTGCCGTCGTGGTACGGAGCATCGGCATGTTTGCGGCCGATGATGATATCGGTGAAGCCGAAGTTCTGCCGATAAATCGCATGCATCACGGCTTCTTTCGGGCCGCCGTAGAACATCTTGATATCCAGGCCGAGCAAGATCACGCGGTCGGGAACGCTTTCGCCGCGCGGGCCCCACAGGGCCGGATCGCTGTCGCCTTCGCCCAGCGCGCGCTCTTCGATGAGCGCCTCGTAGGTGTGCATCCGCGTGTCGGCGTCCACGTCGTCGCCCTTGGTTTCGCCGATCAACGGGTTGAGGCACGCGCCGGCGTTGTATCCTTGCCGCAAGAGGGTCTCAAGCCCGTACACCAATGCGTACTCGTGCGCGCGATGCAGCGGGTTGCGCGTTTGGAAGGCAACGACGCGCTCCCAGCCCTTTTCGGTCAACAGGGCGCGAACCTCGCGGGGTGTGAGCACATACTTGCCGAAACGCGGATGCTTCGGCTGCGGCAACACCCGCAATGCCCCGCCGATCAAGTGCGTCTTGTCGGCATCGCCGCGCAGCACCATGTCGCCGCCGGGGTGATCGGTGCGATCGGTCAGGTACACCTTGCGGAGATACTCCATTTTGTCCCAGGGGAACACGTCGGAGATCTCAATGGTGGCCACGATTCGCCCAGACGAATCGACCAAGGCCGCCCGACTGCCCGCCCGCAGCGAGCCGGCCAACTCGGCCGAAACCGGCAACGACAGCGGAATCGTCCAGGCGTACAACCGCCCCTGATGCTCGATCACCGACTCGTCCAACACCCGTTGATAGGTTTGGCGGTCCATCGGACCAACCAAGGGACTGAGTCCTCCATCGCCGAAACGGTACACCGTCGAAAGATCCGCGTCGGAAACCGGCACCTTCGGCAGCGATGCCGCTTCGGCCAGGAAATCCTTGATCTCTTCGGCCGGAACCGTTCGGCACACCGGGCTTTCCAAACCGCCATGAGCGGGCAACAAACCGGACATCATTCGGTCCTCGTCAACGGGAAATCCGACTCCGGCACCGCTGAGGCACGGCCATCGGCTGCCGAACATCGCAACCGCTGAAAGACACCTGCCATGCAGCGCGCGGAGAGGCAATTACTCAAACCAACCTGACAGAAACAGAATGGGCCAATATAGCCCGCCGGTGCTCAACCGGCAAGGAGCCGAGTCTTTGGGGGTGCATTCCCGTTTCTGCGTGCCCCCGTAAAAGCCTGGGGCAAACGAGTGCAAAAACTTGGCGATTTCGAAGCCGTTGTCGCAGACCGACGGGGAAAACCGGTGGTCGCGCGCCGAAACGGGAATGCACCCGTGGACTGGAGGTGGTGAGTCAAAAGGGCGGTGGGCTAGAAGTGGTCGATTGCCCGATGCTTATTGCTCGATCCTCAGCAACGATCCGACAGTCTGCCGATCATCCGTCGCCCGTCGGCCAATCGACCAACTGCCGCGTTCCTTTGGAGTCCGCCAGTCTTGGGCCATCGCAGTATAGATGCATGAGAATCGCTTTAGATTACGATACCAGCAAAGGCACAAACAACATCAGATGAAGAAGCACTATCAGGGTTGCGACGATTCGCCAGCGGCCAAGCCTCAGGCACACGAAAAGTGCCGCTGCAATACCCACCGCAGCGTTCGTAGCTCCAATGAGGAGGCTGATTCGCTCTCCTAATCCGCAGAGGCTTCCGTTGCCATCGACAGTGATTCCCAAAAGAAGCGAACCCCAAGCGCAGCCAATCATCAGGATTGGGGCGATTGGCGCTCGGTATCTGTGCCTTAAATAGCTTTTATCGAGTCCCATTGTCGTCAATATATTCGCCAGTAAACAACGATCCTGTACCACGAATTGTGCGAATCCAACCCAGGCGAGACACATTCCTACGCCACGCGTGGGATCCATCGTTGCTGTGGCAGGCAATCAAGTGCATTTCGGCAATCCCGAATGGCGTGTACTGACTTGGTAGCACCCAATCGTCCTCGCTGCCTGCCGCCGGGTACATTCCGACCAGGATTCCACCGCGGTCTCCGTGCCCAATATGCACGTACTTGTAGATGTCCGGGGAGCGCAAATGGGAAGCAATGGTTGTGACGCTCGTTGTCCACTTGCCTGTGCACACGACCTTGAGACCTTCATCGTTCCACCTGGTTTCAAGGCCACGCTTGTATCCCATGAGATACCAACCGAAGAACCCCCAGGTGAACGACGAAACGTCGATATAACCAGTATTCGGGACAGTAAACTTACGTTTCTCGGTAATCTTCGCGTCCTCGCTCAATGGCAAGCCCTTGCCGTCAGCGTCCCTAAGCCACTGTCGGAACTCGCTAGCGGACAGCTTGATCTTTTGCGATAAGTCTTTCACGGTATCCCCGCAATCGCACGTTGCGACAGCACGGGAGGCGTTTTGACGGTCGACGCTCCACTTCAAGCCTGATGGATCCACAAGCAGCACCGGCTCGTTTCCGCAGTAGCGGAAGAGGTTGAAGTCCCCGGCGTCGAAGCCGAGCGGGTCACGCGACAGGAAGCGGCCCAGTTCGGCCGAGAAGTAGCGGGCGCGGTAGTAGAACAGGCCGGTTTCCGCGTCGA
>CAZVZX010000027.1:0-63899 GCA_964631235.1 uncultured Planctomycetaceae bacterium
GCCACCCGCGCCTTGAAGGCCGCCGAATGCACCACCCGCTTCCGTGCCGCCATCTCTGTGACCTCCTGATCGGCTCGTTCCCCGCACCGACTATAACATATCGGGTGGTCCAAAAATCGGGGTCCACTTCACTGTGCATTGGCAACGATTAGATGCCGACGTATCCTCTGCCCGTTTGATGTTTGCCATGTAAGCAAACCAAGCCCAATTACAAGCTCATATTCTTCGCCAAGGCGTAACTGGGCTTGATGGATATCGAATAGATCAGTATAGACCTTTGTCACTCGCTCCCACTCTTTATGGCGGTCACGCCAGGGAATCCATTCCTGGTTCACATAGCGATCCCATTCCTCCTTGAGCTCGGGATGGTTTTCCAATCGATCAACAGCTTCGTCGAGGGCGGAGGCCTCATCGCTGTACATCTCGTCATTTGGGACCGCCGACTCTGGGTGGACAATCGGAATCTCTGGAAGGAGTGCGGGGATTCGGTCTTTAATGTAAAGTGACTCCGCATCGACCCAATCTCGACATTCTCGAGGAACAGAAGGTACGGGGGGCTCTCTGAGGTGACGGATTTCCAGCCAAACGTCCGTGTCATATTCGTCGTTAGGGTTCAATAGACGGCTAATACAATTCGGCGATTCCGGTATATCGCCCAGCCAAAGGACTTTTTCATAGTCTTCTATATCGCGAACTATCTTATTTCGCAAAGACGCCAGAGCTGAGAGATACTTGAAGAGGCGAATTGCTTTTTCGTAGTCGCTTTGCTTCGAGGGCGCATTCATGGCAGAATCCCTAATTGTCACAGTCGGGCAGTCGCAATCGGGCGGCGCGGCGTTCGATATTTTGGGATTGGTCTTTGCCTTGGGCCACTTCTTCCTCGGAGCCGACTCCGCTATCGAAGCAGCGAACGCCGAGGCGGACGACGCCGGTGGGGTTGTCTTCGCCGTCGAGCGAAAGGATCGCCCAGCCGAGCGACTGAACCCCCAGATCGATCCCGAGAACGAACGGCTGTTCGAGCAGTTTTGATTGCATGAGAATCCCCCACGAAAGGCTATTGACAGAGAGGGAGAAGGTGGTATTCTATCATTAGTGTATCCGAGCGGCGATTGCCCGCAAGTCACAGCAAGTGGGCTTTTGCCCGCGCAGGCAATGCTCGATCATCGAGCAACCGAGGGCCCCTCCGTGGGGCCTTCTTTTTTGCGCTTCGAGCAGTTTTTATGCGTTGGCCAGCGGAGAATTGCTGCGCTTTCGCAAGAGGGAATTGCTCGTTTCGGCGATAGCGGCCCGTTGAAAAAGTCGCTCTTGAATTCGCGGCCGTGTGCCGTCTCCGCAGAATTCGCGTGCCGAATCCGCGGGCATCGTGTTTTTCAACGGGCGGCTATCGCTATCGTTGGCGCTTCGATGGCCCGCGGCGCGATGTGCGCGAGGGAACGAGCTCTGCGGTTGCGCGTTGATCGGTGGGCAAAGCGCAACCCGGCGGCAAGAAAAGAAAGCGGCCCTCCACCGCAATGCCGTGGCGATGCGCTTTTGAGAGCCCGTTCGATAAAAAGTGGGCAGCCCGGAACTCGGGTTGTGTGATCCGACCGAGGGTCGGCTATACACGCGGCCGAGCCCTTTAGCTCGGGCGCCCAACGGGCATCAATATCGGCTCACCAAAATTCTGCATCGACAGCACGAACATGATAGAAGGCCACCTCTATCGTATCCGCTGGCGGGCGGTCGGGCAACGGTTTGTGCGGCGAAAACCCCGGCCGCGTCACTGCCCGCTTCGTGCGCCCGAATGACCCGCAGCGCTGCGGTCGTCAACGGCGCCGCCGGCCGGTTGAACGAGTGCTTGTCGGATTCGCGGCCGTGTGCGTCTTCCGCGAAATTCACGCGCTGAATTCGCCGGAAGCATGCTTCTCACCGCGCTGCCGGCGTTCGCGGCACAGGTGCCTCGTGCGCGAAAAGACCGTTGACGCGCGAGCATTGGCGATCGATCGCCGTTTGAAACGGCGCGCGGTACAGGCTTCAGGCTCGATATTCACAGGCTCGATATTCAAACGTCGGCCTCGGCGTCGCCGGCGCAGGGGCAGTAGGCCGCCCAGGCGTCGTGCCCGTGCTTGCGATGGGCGATCGACGCTTCTTCTCGTTGGAAGATCGACGAGCATTCTTTGGCCATCTGTTCCACGCGGGCGGTTTCTTCGGGCGTGATGGGCCGGAAGTTCTTGCACGCGGCGATGCCCTTTTCGACCAAATCGAGGAACGACGGCGGGAAGCCGGCCACCACGCCGGGCAGGCTTAGCGTCCAGCGCCAGGCCAAATCGACCTCGTCGGCATTCTCGACCGAGCGATACCACCATTTGCGCGTGCGTTCGGCGCCGGCGGGCCAGCCGCCCTTGCTCATCGCCTTGATCGAAAGCAGGGCGGCGCCTTTTTTGCGGGCGGCCTCGCAGACGGCCTTGCCCATGTCGCGCGTGTACCATTCGACGAAGTTGATGGGGAACATCACGGTGTCGAAGTCGAACAGTTCAATGGCCGTCAGGGCCGCCTTGGTCGTGTGTGCCGAGAAGCCGATAAAGCGGACCTTGCCCTCTTCCTTGGCTTTGAGAATCGTTTCCATCGCGCCGCCCGGGCCCAACGCGCGGCGGCTGTCTTCGTCGGGCCGAACGAGATGGTGCAGTTGGTACAGATCGAAGTGGTCGGTTTTGAGCAGTTTGAGCGACGTTTCCAACTCTTGGCGGCAGCCTTGGGCATCGCGCTTTTTGGTTTTACAGGCCAAGAAGATTTTGTCGCGGGGAATCTGCCGCAGGGCGATGCCCATCTTCGTTTCGCACACGCCTTGGCCGTAGGCGGGGGCGACATCGTAGTAGTTCACCCCGGCATCGAATGCGGCCTTGATGCCGTCGTCCACTTCTTTCTGCGTGTAGTGGATGAGGGCCAGGCCGGGAAAGCCGAGAACCGATACCTTTTCGCCCGTACGACCCAACACGCGGCGGGGCATGCCGTGCGAGTTATCGTCGGCGACGGCTGCCGCGGGCGCAGCGACTGGAGCCGCCGTCGTTGCCGAGCCGCCCAACGCGGCGCCGCCCGCCGCACTGCCCAACACGCGAATGAACGTTCGTCGTTTCATGCTCCTTCTCCTCTATGGCATGGGTGGGATCGGAACGAGGCGCGTTTCCAGCGGGCCGCGCGGCACGTCGCTTGAACTTGGCCTCCTGAAGGCGTCGTTATTTTACGGGGTGGGCCGGCCGGAAAGCAAACCGCCCACGGGCCGCTCGAACTGGTTCGGGCGGTGCGGGTATGAAGAACGTGCGGAAAGTAACACGGCTCGGGCTTTGGTGCCGCATCGCGCTGCGCGGGGCGGCTCAGTCGAGCTGATCCCAGGCGATTGTTACGGGCATGCCGACGCGGATGCCGAGCCGTGCGGCCGCGCTGTCGCCGACCAGCGCCAATTCGAGCCGGCGCTGCGAATCGATCAGGGCAACGAGCATGCCCGGTTCCTGCGCGGCATAGCAGGGGAAGATGCCCCAGGTTTCGAAGATGCCGCAAACGATGCAGGCGCGGGCATCGGTGGGCCGCCCGGCGAGCATGTCGGCCGAGATGTTCGTAAGCACGTTGCCGAAGGAGTCGATGGCGATTACCTCGCCGTCGATGCGATTGGGGCGCACTCGGGCAGAGCGTTCGGGCAAGCGGGTCAGGTCGGGGCAGGGCGGGCCCAGTTCGGCCGGATCGAGCCCGAGGCTGAGCCGCGCGGCCACCGGGGCGAGGATGTCGCGGCCGTGAAAGGTGTTCGACACGTCGGGCAGCCAGTGCTTGCGCTCGGTCAGTCGGATAATCCGCCGCGCAGGGCGGCGCGCAGCAATCCGCGAGAGCAGTCCGTTGTCGGGCGCGAGGAATCGCCAGTCGCCGATTTCGGCATAGATCAACGCCCGATCGGTGCCCACGCCCGGATCGACCACGGCCACATGGATCGTTTGCGGGGGGAACCGCTCGGCGACGTCATCGAGCGCCATCGCGCCGGCGGCGATGTTATGCCGGGGGATGCTGTGGGTGATGTCGATGATTGTTGCCTGCGGGTTGATCGAGAGGATCACCCCTTTCATGGCGGCGGCGTAGATGCTCTCGAGGCCGAAGTCGGTGGTCAGCGTGATGATGCTCACGGCGGTTCTCCCGCAGCAGCCCGGGCGGCGCGAAGGCGAGGGCCCTCGGCCGCTTCGGGATGCATCAGCCTTGTTCGGCGATCAGTTGTTCGCACAGTTCCCGCACCCGTGCGGGATTGACGTTGGGGTTCTGCTTTTTCGCTTGTCCGACCAGGGCGCCCAGGCCTTTAAGATTGCCGGCGCGGCATTCGGCGACGATTTTCGGATTGGCATTGAGCAGACGGAGGCAGAGATCGCGAAGTTCCGATTCATCCACCGTAGCGATGCCCATCTGGGCGATCACCGCGTCGATCGATTGCCGCGACTCGATGGCGGCGGCCAAGATTTCGCGGCCGCGGCTGGTGGTGAACTCGCCGCGGCGGACCCGGGCGATCAAGCCGCCCAATTCGGCGGCGGAGATGGGAAACTGTTCGATGCCGATATTTTGTTCGTTGAGCGTGCGGAGCACGTCTTGCTGCACCCAGTTGCCGGCCGTCTTGCCGTCGCCGCACGCTTGGGCGAGTTGTTCGAAATAGGCCGCCAGCGCCCGGCCTTGGCTGACGATCACGTCGGCGTCGTAGTGGGTCAGTTGATAGTCGGTTTGCAGGCGGAGTCGCAGGTCGGCGGGCAACTCGCCCAACGATCGGCGAACGGTCTCGTATTGCTCGTCGCTGACGACGACCGGGGCCAAGTCGGGATCGGGGAAGTAGCGGTAGTCGCTCGATTCCTCTTTCGAGCGTTGCAGGTAGGTGGCCTGCCGCTGTTCGTCCCAGCCGCGCGTCGATTTCGGCGTGTCTTCGCGGGTGCGGCCGGTTTCGCGCCACTGGTCGAATTGACGTTCGGCCTCGTAGGCCAACGCCCGTTCCACCGCGCGGAAGCTGTTCATGTTCTTCACTTCGACGATCGGCGTGGCGATCTTGCCCGCGGGCGTGTCGATGTGCAGGTTGATATTGGCATCGACCCGCAGGCTGCCCTCCTGCATATTGCAGTCGGAGACTTGCAGATAATTGAGCAGCAGCTTCAATTCGGTGAGGAACAGCTTGGCCTCGGCGGGCGAGCGAAGATCGGGTTGGCTGACGATCTCCAACAGCGGCGTGCCGGCGCGGTTCAGGTCGATGCGGCTGTCGGCCCGGCCCGCCGCTTCGTCGTGCATGCTTTTGCCGGCGTCTTCTTCGAGATGGGCGCGAATGATGCCGATCTCTTTCGGCCCGATGCCGCTGCGGGGATCGTGGATGGTCAATCGCCCGTTGCGGCTCATCGGCAGATCGTACTGACTGATCTGGTAGCCTTTGGGCAGGTCGGGGTAATAGTAGTTTTTGCGATCCCATTTGGTGAACCGCGGGATCTCGCAGTTTAGGGCGATCGCGGCGCGCAGGGCCAGCTCGAAGGCGCGGCGGTTCATCACCGGCAGGGTGCCGGGCATGCCGATGCACACCGGGCAGGTTTGCGTGTTCGGCGGCGCACCGAACCGCGTGCTGCAACTGCAAAACATCTTGCTCTCAGTGAGCAACTGCACGTGGACTTCCAGTCCGATGACGATCGTGTAGGGCAGCGGTTCGTTCACGTCGGTTCGTTCACGCTTCTGTTGGGCACGTGGGAATCATATTGACGATGCGAAACAATCGAGCGAAAAGCGGCGGACGTCGGCATTTGGTGCGGGACATTGGCCCGAGGCGGCAGTCGAAAAAGCACTCGGAAACCGCGTCGAGGCGTCGCCGAATTCGTGCGCGAGACGCCCGGTCGTTCGGCGGCCGGCTCAGGTCGGTCGATCGGTTGCGTTTCCACTGAGCCGAGACGGCGCTGCTGGGTCTGATTAGTTTAGCGGCGGCCGCCGCAGGTGCCAATCGGTTGCGCGTTGGAACATCCGCGCGGCGCGGAGCAGGCGTTCTTCTTCGAACGGCGGGGCCTGCAAGTGCAAGCCGATCGGCAGGCCCGAGGCCGTCAGCCCGCAGGGAATCGCCATCGCCGGCGCGCCGGCCAGATTGGCGCTGACGGTGTACAGGTCGAAGAGGTAGGCGGCCAGCGGATCGTCGCGTTCGCCGAAGCGGAAGGCGGCCCCGGGCGTAACCGGCCCGAGCAGCAGATCGACCTCGGAAAACGCCCGATCGAAGTCGTCGCGGATCAGGCGGCGGACCTTCAGGGCCTTGAGATAGTAGGCGTCGTAGTAGCCGGCGCTCAGCGCGTAGGTGCCGAGCATGATCCGCCGCTTCACCTCCGGCCCGAAGCCCTCGGCGCGGCTTTGCCGATACATGCGGACCAAGGCGTTGTCGAGAGCCTCGGCGTCGGCGTCGCGGCCCGCGCGGCGCAGCGCATCGCGCCGGGCTTCCAACTCGGCGGCCATGCGTTTCACGTCGGTGCGATAGCCGTAGTGGCAGCCGTCGTATCGGGCCAGATTGCTCGAAGCCTCGCTGGGGGCGATGATGTAGTAGGCGGCCACGGCATAGCGGCTGTGCGGCAGCGACACCCAGCGGACGGTTGCCCCGAGCGATTCGAACACGGTGGTCGCCTGGCGGATGGCCGCTTCGACCTCGGCGTCGAGCCCGGCGGCGAAATGCTCGCGCACCAGGCCGACGCGCAGGCCGTCGAGCGGCTCGGCCGTGGACTTCAGATAGGGCGGCACGTCGCGGGGGGCGCAGGTCGAGTCGCGCGGGTCGGGCCCGGCGATCACTTCGAGCAGCAGCGCGGCGTCTTCGGCGGTGCGCGCCAGCGGGCCGAGTTGATCGAGGCTGCTGGCGAAGGCGACCATGCCGTAGCGGCTGACGCGCCCGTAACTGGGTTTCAACCCGGTAATGCCGCACAGCGCGGCCGGGCAGCGGATCGAGCCGCCGGTGTCACTGCCCACCGAAAGCGGAACCATCTCGGCCGCCACGCAGGCGGCTGCCCCGCCGCTGGAGCCGCCGGGTACGCGGCCTAGGTCCCAGGGGTTGCGCGTCGGGCCGAAGGCCGAGTTCTCATTCGCCCCGCCCATGGCGAACTCATCCATGTTGGTCTTGCCCAACAAAACGGCATCAGCGCGGCGGAGCTTCTCGACGATCGTCGCGTCGTAAGGCGGGCGAAAGTGTTCGAGCATCCGCGAGGCACAGGTCGTCGGTTCGCCGCGGACGCAGAGCAGATCCTTCAGCGCCACCGGCACGCCGGCCAACGCGCCGAGCGGTTCGCCGGCGCGGCGGCGACGGTCGATTTGTTCGGCCTGTTCCCGGGCGGCGTCGGCGAACACGCGGAGAAAGGCGTGAACCTGCCCGTCGCACTGCGCAATCCGCTTCAGGCAGGTGTCGGTCAACTCGGCTGCGGTGATTTCGCCGCGACGCATCGACTCGATCAGTGGTACAGCGCCCGAAAGGCTTGGCACAGGAGCACTCCCAGACGAAGAACGATCAAACCGGAACTACCGCCCGGCCGGCCGAACACGCGACCGCCGGGCCAAGCCGATAGAGCGGCGAACATGCGCCGCTTGCGGAACGGATCGATATCTGCTGCGAAAAGCACCGACCGGCCCGAACCGACCGCGGCCCAGCCGACGAACCGGGGAAAACCGCGGGGCTAAACCTCACCGAGCACGGCCGGCACCAAATAACATTCGCCGTCGTGGGCCGGCGCGTTGGCCAGGGCTTGTTCGCGGGGCAGACTATCGCGCGGGCAGTCGTCGCGAAATACGTTTTGCAGTTCCAGCGGATGAGCCAACGGGGCCACATCCGATGTGTCCACTTCGCCGAGCAGCGCGATGTAGTCGAGCACCTTGCTCAATTGCTGCGCCAACTGATCGAGCTCGGCCTCGGAGAACGACAGCCGGGCGAGCAGCGAAACCTTTTCGACCTCGGCGCGCGACAGACTCATTTCTTCTCTGCGCCTTTGGGCAAGCGGAATGGGGCCTGACGAATCTTCTTGGTAATCGCACCGCTGCGAATGCATCGGGCGCACACCCTTGCGGTGCGCGTGCCGCCGTTCGGGGTGGCCAGATGGACCCGTTGCAGGTTCGGGCGGAACACGCGGCGGCTGATGCCGGTAACCTTCGTGCCCACCCCGCCCAAATACTTGGCCTTACCGCGGTGCGTTACTTGATTGCCCATGGCCGGCCCCTTGCCGCACACTTCGCATCGCTGCGCCATCGCCGCTCTCCACGCTATCGGAACTGATTGAGTTGATTCGACTTGGGGGAAACCCATAGTATAACGAACCCGCCTGTTTTCACAAGGCGGGTTGCCGAAGGGTTCGGCGGGGCGATTGGCGGCCGACGCCCGGCAGCGCCTAGCCATGGCGGCCGCGGCAGAAAGCGATGCGCAACCATCTGTCAGAAAACAACATAGCGCATCGCAGCCACGGTCAAGGCAATGCACAGGGCGGCGGCCGTGCCGGCCCAAGCGATTGTGCCTGAACGTCCGCGTCCGCCGTGGGCGGCGTCGTGCCGCAGGGCGAAATATGCGACCGCCAAACAACAGAGAAATCCGGCGAACACGGCGCCGATGGCGGCGATTCGTTGCCGCCGAACAAGTTCCAACTGTTGCGCCGCCAGTTGGGCCTTCACTTTGCCGTCGAACGACAGCAGCAGATGCAATTGAACCATCGGTCCGAACGAGGCGGGCACGGTCTCCACGTAGCGGTCGCGGATCAACTCGGTGCGCACGAATTCCTCGGGCAAGGTGATTCGATCGCGCCACTGCGGGCCGAGGTAGTTGGCCACGAATTCGGCAACCACCGGCTGGACGGCCTCATACAGATGGCGTTCGCATTCGGCCACGTCCACATGCGGGCCAACCACCACGACCGAACTGGGAGAACCGGCGGAACCGGCGGCCGACAGCCAGTCGGGCGGCGATGCCGGCGGCGGCAACGGCTTTTCGGCCAGCGGCCGCTGATCGATGGCTGCCGAAATCGCCGAATCGATTGCCGACTCGGCCGAACTTCCGCCCTCGGCGGGCATCTCTTCGGCAATGATCTCGCGCAGGGCGACCACCACCCGCTCAAAAATCCGCCGCCGCAGTTCGCCGAGGGCCTGTTGATCTTGGTGCTCGTCCGACGATGGGCCTTCGGGCTGCTTCGCCGCTGAACCGCTGCTGGCCGGGGCTTCGGCCTCGGCCTTTGTCGGCGCCGACTTTGCCGGCGCGGCAGCGCCAGCGGTGCCCGAAACCGCCGGGGCGTTTGCACCTCGGTTCGACGCCGCCTGCGTGCGGCCCGCATCGGTATTCGGCTCGGCCGTCGGGCGGGAGCCGGAGGACGACACCATCGCGGGCGAATGACTCGCCTTTGGGGCGGCCTCGTCGGAGTTGGAATTGGTGAGCTCGGCACGCTGCGTCTTTGGCGGGGAGACGGCCACCGTCATGGTGGGTTGCGGCCTGGCAGAGGCCATCCAGAAGAACCCGAGAACGATGAAGAGGACGAATAGCGTGCCAACGCCGACCGATATGGCCGCTACGACCCCGGCGGCATCGCTCCGCTTGCGCAACACGAGGAACCAGCCGGTCCCCACGGCCAACCCGAAGGCCAGCAAGAGCATCAGCAGGAACACAACAAGCGGAATCAGGGCAATCACCATTGTATTGACGGTTCCGAAATCATGTTCAAGAGATCGACGCGACGGCCCGGCGCGCTCGCCGCCGGCACAGCGCCTTGGCCCGTTGCCGTTCTTGTCCGCTTCGACCGATTCCCGTCTCTTTCGTTTTATTCAGTCGCGGGCTTGATCCTTGCGTTGCCGCCACGGGGCCGAGAGCTGCACGCTCACCGAGATGGCCACGGCAATCATTGGCAGCCACGGTTGGGGGAAATGCCACAAGGCGGCGGCCACAACCGCCACTGCTCCGCTGACGACCAACGACCAAACGCTCAACCGCACGGGACGCAAGAGGTCGGCCTGGCGTCCCCAACGGATCAAGGCGAAGAGCGTTCCCATGGCGGCCATCATGGCCGGCAGTTGCGGCGCGCCATCGGCCGCGTAGAAGGCGGCCGGCAAACGCCACAGGCCGGCTTCGTCCCATGGGATGCTGTGCGGAAGACGAAAGATCAGAGCGTCGCCCAAAACCGCGGCCAGCGCGCCGACCAACAAACCCACGGCAAGCAACACAAAACGCCGCAACAGCGGGTCCGGGCCGGCGCGGTTCCAACTGTGCGCGGCGATGAGCACGCCATAGGTGCCCAGCAGGCTGACCAGGTAAAGCCAAATGCCCGGTGCCGCGGCCAACGGCGCCCCGTGATACCCGCTGATGAGAACAAGCACCAAGGTCGTAACTGCGCACACCAGCGCCGCGACGATCATGCTGCCCAACAATTCGGCGAGGCGTGCGGCCGCCGGCTGCGCCGCCCAATTCCGCCGGATTTCTGCATCGATGGCGGCTGGATCATGCGGCTTCGGGCGACGTGCCGCTTGCGCTGAGCCCGGCAAGGGCATTGTTGCCCGATCGACCGGCGCATGAGCGGCCGCGGCGGCCTTGGCCTGTTGTGTGCCTGCGGGATGCGACCCGCCGTTGATCGAACGTGCTTCCGTATCGTTCGGGCGCACGAGCAACCAAACGACGTAGTAGCAGCCGTAGATAATGCACAGAAAGACCGCGAGCGGGACGAGGATCGCGGCGCTCTGGAGTAAGATGAACGCCGCGATGAGGATCAACGCGAGCTTGACCGGCGTGCTCAGTTGCATGTGTTGCCAGCCGCGGCGCAGACGCCGAATGGTTTCGCGCAGATTGCGCGCAATCGGCTCCTCGGGCTGTGTTGGCGATGGAACGACCTCGGCCACGATCGGAGTCGAGCGTGTCGCGACCACCTTGGCTTGCGCGCCGCGTTTGCCCACGGCGATCGTCGCTGTTTCATCCTCTGCCGAAACGTCGCCGACGGCAGCGGCGCGGGTCGGACGATCGTCGGAAGCAGCGCCGTTAATTCCGGCGTTGGTTGCCGACGCGTCGGCCAGCCAGACGACCGGCCCTTGCGGCATCTCCGGCAAGGCGGCAAGCATCTCGTGGACCGTGGCAAAACGGTTCGAGGGGTCTTTTTCCAGCGCGCGGGCGACCACGGAGCGATACGGTTCGTCAAGCCCGGTCAAATCGGGCGGGTCGGCCAAGTGCTTCATCAGCACCTCGCCGACCGTTTCGCCGTCGAAGGGCAATCGCCCGGTGAGCACTTCGCAAAGAATGACGCCGAGTGCGTAAATGTCGATCTCTTTTCCGTAGCAGCCCCTGGCGATTTCGGGGGCCATGTAGTGGACCGTGCCGATGCTCTCGGTGTGTCCGCTGCGGCGGCTGCACGAGATGTACTTCGACAGCCCATAGTCGCCCACCTTCACCACGCCTTCGCTGGAAAAAACATTGCCGGGCTTCAAGTCGCGGTGGACGATGCCGCGATCGTGCAGGTAGGCCACGGCCGAGGCGATTCCGTGAAACCAACTCATCGCGTCGGCCGCCGGCAGGCCCTGGGGATGCTCGCGAAGCACGTCTTCGAGCGACGGACCGGAAACGTATTCCATCACCACCCAGGTGTCGCCGCGGGCGTCGTTGCGGATGTCGTAAAGCGCAACCAAATGCGGATGGCTCAGATTGAGGCACTGCTGCATGCCGCGCAGCTCGACATCAAGGTGGCGGCGGATCAGCTTCAACGCCACCTGCTTGCCGCCGTCGCTTAGCGCGTAGTAGATCTCGCCGAAGCCGCCTTGCCCGACGCCCCGTTTGATCGTAAACCCGTCCAACGGTCGAGCGCCGGCCGCATAGACGAACGATCCGCCGGCAGGAGGCGATTCCGCCTCTGCATCGATCAGGCGCTGGGCTTCGTCTGTCTTGGCGTTCACTACAGCACTCCGAACATTTCCGGTCGGCCCTCAGACCGAACCCGGGAAACACGAAGGAACATGCTTCCTTTTCGCCGCGAACAACCGCGAACGGATGGGAAAATAAAATCCTGAATGTGTAACCGCAAATGGACGCAAATCAACACGAATGAAGGAGCCGATTGAGTAACCGCGAATGGACGCAAATCAACGCGAATGAAGGAGCCGATTGAGTAACCGCAAAGGGACGCGAATGGTTGAACAGACAAATCTCCTCGATATGGTTGTCGTTGTGCGGTTTTTCAACCGCTTGTCGCTCCGATGGGTCAGGTCGTCTTGCAATGATAATTATGTCTTTCCGCAGGCCAGAGAAGCGAGCGGTCGCTCTGTCCTAATTGGAGCCTGCACCGCAGACCGCGTATTCATTCTATCACGTCCGCCCGGCCGTTGACGGGCAGGTCGCCACTTTGCTGCTGGCGCGTCTGGAAAACCATCCAGGAAGTCGTGCCAATCTCCTCCTTCCTTGCGTTGCTTTGCGTGCATTCGTGTTTATCGTTCTTCTTTGCGTTCCTTCGTGTCCATTCGCGGTGATCAAACCTTGTTCGTGTCGTTTTGTGTCCGTTGGCGTTGCTTTGTCTGTCATCTTGTATCTTGGCGGACCTGCCGCGCTGCGAGTGCGCTTAGGCGGATTCCAGCGCAAAGGAAAAACCGTCGCCTTCAATGCGTGTGTTCTCCGGCAGCGGCGCGGCTGGGGGGGCGAGGCGGCCGTCGATCGTCCAATCACCGGGGGCGGAGCAGTGGAGGTCGTTGCCACGGCGGTAGATCAGCACATCGGCCGGCCAGTCGCGGCAAACAATATGGCAGTGGGCCGAAGGGCCGAGCAGCAGTTGATCGGCCATGAGCAATACGGCATCGACGGCCGGATACGTTCGCGGGGCCCCGACCCAGTCGAGCCGTGCTGAAAGGCTCAATGGATTCGGTTGCGAGAACTTCAGCCGCAGGTTGCTCAGGGCGATTTCGCAGCGGCGCGGCACGACGGCCCGCGTGGCGACGGCTTGGCCATCGATGCGGACCGGTCCGGCGGCTTCGACGATGTAGCCTTCCGAATCGCGCGTGATCGCGGCATGGTGCGATCGCACGTCGGCCAGCAGCGGGACATCGGCCGCCGGCGTTGCGCCTGCTTGGCCCAAAACAATCGGATTGCCCAGGCACACGCGAAAACCGCCCACCGCGTCGATCCACAGCAGCAGCGTTTTGGGCCGAGGCCCGTGCGCGGATAGATTCGACAAGGCGGACATATTCGACAAGCCTGTGCCGTGCGATCGAGGATCAGCCTCACGGAACCCGAGACGGCGCATGAACCGAAGGATCAGCGAACCGAACAGACGACGCCGGCGTTCGCTGTTGGCGTTGCCGTCGTCGCCGCCGAACTGTTGCCGGCCGAGCGACGCGCGACGCGCCGCTTCGGGCTCGCCCTGCGCCGCTGCGGCGGCATTTCCTCTCGCATCGCACCACGGCGACGGTGCGGGCACGACCGACGGACCGATTGCTTTGCGGCCGTCGGCCTGCACCACATTCCCATTTATCCTAACCGCACAGACCATGATCAACCAGTCCCAAGGTAGAAGGCGCCGAGGCCGCAAGTAGATTGCCGCGGCCTCTTCCGCGTGCCGTTTCCGTTTGAACCGTTTTCCGTCATTCCGAAGTTTTCTTCCATCGGGCGGCTACTCGCTGCGCGTGGCGGGCGAGTGTGTTGCCAGTTGGTTCTCGCCCGCGGCGCGTTCGCCCTGAAAGTAGGCGGTGACCTCGTCAACGATCGATTCGGCCGAGGGCTTTTCCAAGGGGATTTCGCCCTGCGTGTTCCAATCGGTTTCCGAGAGCTTTTCGGAAACCTCGACGCGCGTTTTCAGTTGCGCGATCAGTTCCTTCACTCGGCCCAGTCGGCTTTCGTCGAATTGGTATTCGCCGGCGGCGCGGACGGCTTCGGCCATTTGGCTTCGGGCCGAGATGTTCTCGATTTCCACTTCGAGTTGACGTTTGGCCGTCAGCATGCCGTCGAGCCGTTGCTGCGCGGCGGCCACCGCCTTGCGGCGCGCCTCGGCGATCTGTTGCAGGCAGGCCAACGACTGCTCGTTGGTCTTGTAGCGTTGGAAGCGCGCGGCGAGGTCGGACTTGACTTGATCCGGCGTGTAGGTGCGGCCGGCGTAGCGGAAGGCCGTCTTGCCGCCGGCCAAGTCGGTCTTGAGCTGAAGAATCTGGCTCTTTTGCTCGGCCAGTTGCCGTTCGCTTTGGGCAATCTGCTCTTCCAGTCGCCGCAACTCGACCTCTTCTTTTGCGATCAAGTGCATGTTCTTGCGAATCTCGGGCGTCAAGTCGGCCAGCATGTCGCGGGCGCGGTTGATCTGGAAATCCATCGGAACGGATTCTTGCACCGCATCGTTGACATATCCGGCCGAGGTCCTCACGTAGCTGCCCAGGCTGGTGCCGAACCAAAGCACCGCGCCGACAAAAACAACACCAGCGGCCAACAACAATTTCTTGAACATGGTCATCCTCCTGTCACGCATACGAGGGTTCGAGATAGGCACGTGTAAAGACGAATCGCGCGGCGAAGCCGATTGCGCCGCGGTCGGTGTCGCAGCAGCGGATCAAGCGATTCGCCGCTGCCCGGCGCCGCGCCGATCGTTCACAAAGGTATTCGCCGCCGGCGGGCGAATCTTGCCGAAAAACCGCCGGGCATTTCGGCGATTTTTTGGTGATTGCGTTGAGGAAATGCGAAAACCCCGTCCGCGCTCTTTACAACCCGCCGGGGCGTTGCTACAAATACGGGCGTTGTGCGTTGGTGGTTGGCTGGTCGAATCTTCGTCCGGCCGACGAACAGGGAACTCCGGTGAAAGACCGGGACGGCCCCGCCGCTGTAACCGAGCCTTTTTCGAGGTTGGCCCAATTCTGCTGAAGACCATTGTCGCCCCCCGGCGTTTGTTCCGTTGCGGGCGATGAGAAGGTCGGGCCGGCCGGACTCGGAAGTCAGAAGACCTACCAGCGCGGTTCGTGCAGCAGTGCCGCGAGGGACGGCCGCTGCGTGGCATTCACCTCTTAGGGTCGATCTCGGTTGCCGGCGTTGCGGGGAGTGGTTGCGCACTGCGTGCGCCGAACCTCGCAGACGATGTGCAGCCGCGGTCCGATCGGTCGGCACCTATGCGCCCGAGGCTGTTCGCGCGAGGTCGCGGCTTCACGCTGGTCGAGCTGTTGGTCGTGGTGGCGATCATCGGCTTGCTGACGGCGATCTTGCTGCCGGCCGTGCAACAGGTGCGCGAGGCGTCGCGTCGGGCGGTGTGCTTGAACAACCTGCGGCAGCTCGGCTTGGCGCTGCACATGCATCACGATGCGCAGGGCTTCTTCCCGCCGGGCGGGATCGAGCCGCGGGTGAACCCCAAGCAAACGCAGCGTCGGCAGTTGGCGTGGTCGGTCTTCGTGCTGCCCTACTTGGAGCAGAAGCAGTTGTTCGAGCGGATCGATTTGAGCAAGCCGTTCGACGCGCCGGAGAACGCCGCAGCGGCGGCCGAGGTGGTGCCGGTGTTCCTTTGTCCGAGCGTGGCGCGGGTGTCGCCGGTGAGCGAAGGCCGCGGCGCGTGCGACTACGGCGGTTTATACGGCGAGCGGATCACCTCGCCGAACAATCCGCCCAAGGGGGCGATGCTCTACGACCGCCGGCTGTCGATTCGGCACATCACCGACGGCACTTCGACCACGATCTTCTTAGGCGAAGACGGCGGCTGGCTCGATGGGCAGTGGATCAACGCGAAGAACGTGTTCGATCAAGCCTATCCGATCAACTGGCAACCGCCGCCCGGGCAGATGAAAGAAAACGAAATTCGCAGCAGCCACGGCGGCGGGGCGAATGTCGCCCTGGGCGACGGCTCGGCCCGATTTCTTTCCGAAGAAATCGAGCTTTTGACGTTGGCGGCGTTGTGTACCCGCGCGGGCGGCGAAAAGGTGGATGAGTTTTGATGTCCGGCGGGCCGAGTGTATGACGTGAATCGGAAAACGTGTTCCATTTCAATGAGGCTCAACTTTGGTGGAGGCAACAGTGATGCGCGTGCGAGCAGTTGGCGTTGCGGGGGTGGCCCGCGGTAAGCAGAAAGGAACCAAGACGGCGACGGTTTGGGCCGTTCGGATCATGGCCTTAGGCGTGGCGATGTGCTGGAGTTGCCTCGCGGGCACGAGCGTTGCGGAAGCGGCGCCTACCTTCGACGACTTGCCGCTCGGCCCGGAATCGTACTGGAACGGCTCCGATTTGAGCGGCGGCTTCACCACGGGCGGGGTGTTCTTCCCGAACAGCTACAACCCCAGTTGGATGAGCTGGGAAGGCTGGTCGTACTCGAACGTTACCGACAACGTTACCCCGGGCTGGACAAACCAGTATGCCGCGATCACCGGCGGGGGCGTGGGCGGATCGGCCAATTACGGCGTGGCCTACCTCTCGGAGTGGACGGACGGCGCATTGCGGCGTGTCGGCGTCGGGCTGGCCGCCGGCGCGCCGGGCACGCACGGGTTCTATGTGACGAACACCGCCTACGCGTACTACTCGATGCTCAACGGCGACTCGTTCGCCAAGAAGTTCGGCGGCCCCGGCGGCACCGATCCCGACTATTTCCGGTTGGTGATTACCGGATTGGACGCTTCGAACAATCCGATTGCCGCGCCGCCGGTAACGTTCTATTTGGCCGATTTTCGTTCCGCGGATCCGGCGCAAGACTACATTGTCAACGACTGGCGGTTTGTCGATGTCGGTTCGTTGGTGTCGGGCGGAGCGGCCTACTTTTCGTTCAGCCTCGAGTCGAGCGATGTCGGTTCTTTTGGGATCAACACGCCGACGTATTTCGCGGTCGATCAGGTGCCGGAACCGAGCGCGGCCATGCTGCTGCTTTCGGTGACGGTCGGCGCGATTGCAGGCGGGATGCGATTGGGCGGTTGCCGCCGGTCGAAGTGAGTAAGTAGCGAAGTGGTTGGCGGCCGCCGCGCGGCACGCGATGCGACGGCATCGCTCACTGAGTTCAATCAGTTGGCTATTGCGGCGATTGCACCATGCGTTGCAAGGCGAGCGTGCCGCAGGAGGGCAGGGATGTCGGGCTTCGTGCATGTGTACACCGGCGACGGCAAGGGAAAGACGACGGCGGCGTTGGGCCTGGCGCTCCGCGCCGCCGGCGCCGGCTGGAATGTGTTTTTCGCGCAGTTCGCCAAGCCGGGCGGCAGCAGCGAGTTCGGGGCGCTGGGGCGTTTGGCCGATCGGATTACCGTCCGCCAGTTCGGCCTTCCCGAGTGGGTTCGCCCTCGGGCGAAAGCGGCCGATTGTGCCGCGGCGGCGGCCGGGCTGGCCGAATGTGCCGCGGCGATCACGTCGCAACGGTATCGGCTTGTGGTGCTCGACGAGGCCAACTTGGGGCCGATGTTGGGATTGTTCCCCGTCGAGGCGCTATTGCATCTGATCGACTCTCGGCCGGACGAAGTGGAAATCGTCCTCACCGGCCGCTGGGCCCACCCGCAAGTGCTCGATCGCGCCGATCTGGTTACGGAAATGCGCGAAGTGAAGCACTACTATCAGCGCGGCGTGCCTGCCCGATTGGGCATCGAATGCTGATCGGTGCAGTCCGTCGGATCGGTCCGCGCCGGTGAAATGATCGACTCGGAAATCGTCGGTTGCCGCCGGCGCAGGCATTACTCGGATGGCTTCCAAAGGACGAAGCTGGCCGGATCGTTCCATTGCCCTTTTTCGGCGCGGAAGGTTTGGCCGAGATCGACTTCCAACTCGCCGTCGCCTGTCAGCGAGATTCCGCAGCGCTCGAGGGGACGCGGGGCGGGGCCTTCGACGTTCACCCCATCGATCCGAAATCCGCTGCCGTGACAAGGGCACTTGAACATCCGCTCGGCCGCGCGCCAAACGGTAATGCAGCCGAGATGAGTGCATTTCGTGCGCAATGCGGTCAGCCGACGGCATTCCCCTTGCGATTCGCAAACGATCCACAAACCCAGCTCGGCGGCGAAGCGGGCATCGACGCTATCGGCGGCGTATTCGGCGGGCCGACCGATGCGAATGCGACGCCGCTGGGCGGCCGACGCGGGAGGAACGAAAAACCGGCCGATCGCGGCGGTCCAAAGGGCGGCCGCCACGGTCGCGGCAGTCAGCCCGACGGCAATCAGCGCTGAAACGGTCCGCCGCCCCAGGCGGTCGCGGCCGTCGTCGCCGTTCGTGCAAGGGCTATCGGGCCTCGTTTCGATGGTCGGCACGGCATCTCTTCTCATCGGCGCGGTGTTGTTTGGCAAAGGCAGGACCGCGAATGGACGCAAATCTACGCGAATCGCAAACGTAGAACCACGAATGTACGCAAATCCGCGCGAATTGCAAACGTGGAACCGCGAATGGACGCGAATCTACACGAATTGCGAAGGTAGAACCGCGAATGGACGCGAATCTATGCGAATTGCGAAGGTAGGACCGCGAGTGCAGGCGAAGCAACACGAATCTAAGCGGAGCCGCCTGCTGGCTTTTCGCACTTTCGCGCTTTCGCGTTTCCAAACCCTCGCGTTCTCGTGATTCGGATTGGACAGTTCCGTTCTGCCGCTGCGGCAATCGTGCCTGCCGCTGCGGCAATCGTGCGCAAGCTGCGGCAGCGCGCAGAAGTATGCCCGGCGGCGACAGGGATGTCCCCGACTCCGCGAGGCGGAGCACTCCTCTTCTGTTGCCTTTTTCGCGGAAATGCGCTACCCTGTCAACGAAGAGTCTTTTTTTCAGTGGTTGGCTTCCGGCGGTCGGCCGAAGGGGCGGACGCCGCGAAAGCAAGCGTTGGTTCGCTTGAGCAAGGCTGCAAGAGAGGGAAAGCGGTCTGAAACGGAAAGATCACTCGATCAGCCGTTTTCGCTCGCGGGTGGAGCTAATCAGGGGCCGAGGGCAGGAGGGTGCAGGATGCCGCCGATTCACAGACAGACGCCGGATGGTCTTGCGGCTGGGGCGGGCACTTCGCCGGCGTATGCGCGGTCGGGCCGCAGTCCCGCCGAACAGGTCCATGCGACAGCGCGGCTTCTGGACAGTGTGCCGCTGTTTACTCAGTTGCTCGACGCGCTGCCGCAGATGGCGATGGTCGTCAACGAGCGGCGGCAGGCGGTGGCCGTGGGCCGCGTTCTCCGCGAGGTTATCGGACGCGATGCGTTCGGGCTGTTGGGGCTGCGGCCGGGCGAAATGGTCGGATGTGCGCACGCGAACGAAGGCGAAGACGGCTGCGGCACGGCGCCGGCGTGCGAGGTGTGCGGAGCGGTCGAAGCGGTCGAGGCCGCGTTGATTGTGCAGCGGCCGACGGTGCGCGAGGCTCGGTTGCGTCGCGCTCTTCCGGGCGGATCGCAGTGGCTCGACGTGCGGGTTACGGCGCACCCGTTCACTTGGAACGGCATGTTGTTGGTGCTTGTGGTTCTCGAAGACATCAGTCAGGCGAAACGGCTCGAAGTGCTCAGTCGGGTGTTTTTCCACGATGTGCTGAACACCGTGGGCTGCGTGGCCGGGTATGCCCGCTGCCTTGCCGAAGTGAGCGAAGCGGAGCGTCCTGCCGCGATCGCGTCGTTGATGCAACTGACGGCCGACTTGACCGAAGAGATCGAGGCCCATCGTGATTTGCTCGCAGCCGAATCGGGCCGTTTGAGGATTGACCGGCATTACGTTGATCTTCGCGCTTTGTTGTGCGACTTGCGCGAACAGTATTTGCGGCATCACGTGGCGGCGGAGCGGAAGATCGTATTGATGATGCGCGATTGTTCGGCGGAAACGAGCGATTGCTCGGTGCGCACCGACGCCCGCCTGTTGCGCCGGGTGCTGGGCAACATGCTGAAGAACGCCTTGGAAGCGGTGCCGCCGGGGGCCACGGTGACGCTCGAGTGCGCCTGCACGGCCGAGAAGGTGCGTCTGACCGTCGGCAATCCGGGAGCAATGCCGCCGAAAGTGCGTCAGCAGGTGTTCGAGCGGTCGTTTTCTACAAAGGCGGAGCGCGGTCGCGGCATCGGAACGTATAGCATGAAGCTTTTGGGCGAACGGTACCTGGGCGGCAAGGTGTCGTTCACCAGCAACGAGGCTGAGGGAACGAAGTTCTTTCTCGAACTGCCCAAGCATTGATCGGCCGCCGATGGGCGCCGAGGGATGTGATCGTTCGCGGCAACGAAGCGGCGCGCGCTCGGCGGGCGGCAACCGTCGGCAGGCCGAAAGCAGGAGCGATGCAGGATGCCCACTGTGTTGGTGACCGGAGGCGCCGGGTTTATCGGCAGTTGTTTTGTGCGCCGCTGGTTGGCGGCGGGCCGGGGGCGGGTGGTCAACGTCGATAAGCTGACCTATGCCGGGCATTTGGAATCGCTGGCCGAGGTGGCCGGGCATCCCGCTCATCTTTTCGTGCATGCCGATATCAACCAGCGCGAGGTGCTCGACGGTTTGTTGGCGGCGCACTGCCCCGAGGCGGTCGTGCATTTCGCGGCGGAGTCGCATGTTGATCGATCAATCGACAGTCCCGCGGCGTTCATCCAAACCAACATCGTCGGCACCTTCGCCTTGCTCGAAGCGGTGCGCCATTGGTGGCGGAAGCAATCAACTGAGCAGCGCGATCGCTTTCGCTTCGTGCAGGTTTCGACCGACGAGGTCTATGGCTCGCTTGGTCCGACGGGCAAGTTCCGCGAGGAGACGCCGTTCGATCCCAGCTCGCCGTATTCGGCCAGCAAGGCGGGGGCCGATCATTTGGTTCGGGCCTACGGGCGGACCTTCGGGCTGCCGGTAATCATTACCCACTGCTCGAACAACTACGGGCCGTGCCAGTCGCCGGAAAAACTCATCCCGCTGATGATTTTCAACGCCCTCGAGGGCAGGCCGCTGCCGGTGTACGGCGACGGGCGCCAGGTGCGCGATTGGCTGTACGTGGAAGATCATTGCGAGGCGATCGAGGCGATTTTGGCCTCGGGGCGGTCCGGCGAAACCTATAACATCGGCGGCGATTGCGAGAAGACGAACTTAGAGGTGGTGGAAACGGTGTGCGCGACGGTCGATCGGCTGCGGCCCGACGTGCCGCATCGGCCGTGCGCGTCGCTGATTCGTTTTGTGGAAGATCGGCCCGGGCACGACCGCCGATACGCGATCGACAGTTCGAAGATTCGCCGCGAGCTTGGCTGGCGGCCGCGGCACGAGTTCGCCGCTGGGCTCGAGGCGACGGTGCGCTGGTACCTCGAACATCCGCAGTGGGTCGAAGCCGTCTCGCGGCGGGTTGAACGCTGTCGCCAGGGATTGGGCAATCGGCCCGCGCCGCCTGTGCCGCTATCGTCACATTGATCGGTGCGAGGGTCGATCGTCGAAGGCGGATTGCCCGCAGTGGCCTGCGGCTGCGTCGGGCATTGCGGTGCGGATCGGCCGTCGCTGCGCGGAGTGGGCGGTGTCGCCTCAATGCCGATCGGCTCGCTGTGCGGCGGCATTGATCGGCCTCTGCGGTGGGGCTGTTCGATCGCGGATCGTCGGGGTATTATCGACGCATGGCCGAAACTGATGTCTCCCCGCCCGTCGCCGATCGCGCGGATGACGATGCCGCTTTGCGCCCGCCCACCGAAGTCTTGGTGGTGGACAACGATGCCGCGCACGCCGAAACCGTGGCCGAAGTCCTCGCCCGCGCCCAGTTCCGTTGCCGCATTGCCACCTCGGGTCGCGAGGGCGCGCGGCTGATCAACGATCATCTTTTCGACTTGATCGTTACCGATTTGGTGATGAACGATGTGGACGGGCTGGCCCTGCTCCGGTTGGCCAAGAAGGTGCAGCCGGAAACGGAAGTCATTTTGATGACCGGGCACGGCACCATCGAGCTGGCCGTCGAGGCGATGCGCGAAGGGGCGTTCCATTTTTTGCTCAAGCCGCTCGATTTGAAGCAGCTTCGGGCGGCGGCTGAGAAGGCGGCCGAGCATTGCCGATTGCGGCGCGAAAACGCCGCGCTGCGCCGGCGGCTCGACGAAAAGTTCGGCTTCGAGGGCGTCATCGGCAACAGCGAAGGGATGCGCCGCGTCATCGAGCGACTGAAGCTGATCGCCCCGACTAACGCGGGCGTGCTCATTCAGGGCGAGACGGGCACGGGCAAGGAACTGGTGGCCCAGGCGATTCATCAGAACAGCCCGCGGAAAAATAAGCCGTTCGTCGCCCTCAATTGCGCGGCGCTAAGCGAGAACATTCTGGAAAGCGAACTGTTCGGGCACGTGCGCGGGGCGTTCACCGATGCGTTGAGCGATCGGGTGGGCAAGTTCGAGTATGCCAACGGCGGCACGATGTTCCTCGACGAGGTGGGCGACATGCCCATGCCCACGCAAATCAAGCTGTTGCGGGTGTTGGAAAACGGCGAGATCACCCGGGTGGGCAGCAACGAACCGATCAAGGTGAACGTGCGGATTCTTTCGGCGACGAACCGCGATCTTGAGGATTCGATCCGTCAGGGGCAGTTTCGCAACGATCTATACCATCGGCTCAAGGTGGTGACGGTTCGGCTGCCGCCGCTTCGTCAGCGTCGCGAAGACATTCCCGCGCTGATCGAGTACTTCGCGCAGCAGTTCGCCGCGCGTCATGGCAAACGGATCAAAGGAGTTTCGGCCGCGGCGCGGAAACGGCTGTTTCATTTCGATTGGCCGGGCAACGTGCGGCAGTTGCGCAACGTGGTCGAAAGCATGGTCGTGGTGGATGTGGACGGCACCTTGGACCTCGACGATCTTCCCGACGAACTGGGCGAACCGGCAATCGAATCGCCGGCGGCCGAGGCGCCGATGCCGACGGCCTCGTTGGCCGATTGGGTGGGCCGGCCGCTCGAAGCGTTGGAACAGGCGTTCGTGACCGAAACGTTGCGGGCCGTGGGCGGCAATCGCGAGTTGGCGGCGCGCTATCTGGGAATCGGCGAGCGGACGCTTTATCGCAAGATAAAACAATACGGATTGTCGGGAGAACCGAAAGCCGGGGAGCCGTAGGCCCGACGGTGCGGCGGAGCGCTGCCGCGATTCACCGGGCGGCGCGGCGGTGCGTTCGGGGCGGAGGGCCGCCCGGGGTGCTGAGAGAGCGTCGATGCCTGGCGCATCAGCGCAGGGGCGATCAATTTGCTTGAGGGACGAAAGGCTCGTTGATTCGCCTATGCCTATCCGTCGTTTGTCGCAACAGTTGATCAACAAGATCGCCGCCGGCGAGGTGATCGAGCGGCCGGCGAGCGTCGTCAAAGAGCTGATGGAGAACAGCGTCGATGCCGGGGCGACGCGGATCGAAGTCAGCGTGGCGCAGGGCGGATTAGAGTTGATCCGCGTGTCCGACGACGGGTCGGGCATTGCCGCCGACGAGCTGCCGCTGGCCCTGGCCAGCCATGCCACGAGCAAACTGAGCGAGGCCGACGACCTGTTCCGCATCGCCACCTTGGGGTTTCGGGGCGAGGCCCTGGCGTCGATCGCCGCGGTCAGCCGATTGGTGTTGCGAAGCCGCCGCCGCGACGATGTGGCCGGCGCCGAAATCGAAGCCGAGGGAGGCCGCCTCGGCGAGGTGATGCCTTGCGGCTGTCCGCCGGGCACGCAGGTCGAAGTGCATCGGCTGTTCTTCAATACGCCCGTGCGGCGGAAGTTCCTCCGCGCGCCTTCGACCGAGTTCGGCCATGTGAGCGAGGCCTTTACGCGAATCGCCCTGGCGTTGCCTCGGCTGCACTGCACGCTGCGGCACAACGATCGCGAGGTGTTCGACGTGCCGCCCGACGCCGATTTGCCCGCCCGCGTGGCTGTCTTCTTCGGCCGCGAGCTGGCCGATCAGTTGATTCCCGTCGAGGGCGAGCACGAAGGTGTGCGCATTGCCGGCTACGTGGCCCACCCGTCGCAGAGCCGCAGCCACAACCGAATGCAGTATTTGTTCCTCAACGGGCGGGCGATCCGCGATCGCGCGTTGCAGCACGCCTTGGGCGAGGCGTATCGCGGCCTGCTGATGACGGGCCGCTACCCCATCGCCTTCCTTTCGCTGACCATGCCGCCCGAGTTGGTCGATGTCAACGTCCATCCGACGAAGATGGAAGTTCGCTTCCAAGATTCGGGCCGATTGTACAGCCAACTGTTGGGCACGCTCCGCACGCGGTTTCTTTCGTGCGATTTGCGGACCAGCGGCGCGGCCGACACAGCGGCAGCGGCGGCCAGTGCGGGACGGCCACCGGCGGCCGACGACACCCCGCTGCGCGAGCAATTGGCGCAATGGGCTAAGGGCCGACTGGCCGCGTGGAGCGGGCCGGCGTCTTTCGGGCAGCCGGGCGGCGCGGGGGCCGGCGCCGCGCAAACCGCAGGAACAGCAACCGCGGCGGCCGGGGCTGGTTCGCCGCTCGACGTTTTCCGGCTCGATCCCACGCCGGCGCCCTGTTCCCGCTGGGGCGCCGATGATCTGCCCGAGCATCCGCTTGGCGCCGAGGCCTTGCCGCGGGCTGGGACGCGGGGAGCGTCGGCCCTGCAAATCCACAACCGCTATTTGGTCGTCGAGTCGAGCGAGGGGGTGGCGATCATCGATCAGCACGCCCTGCACGAACGGATTCTCTACGAGCAACTCCGCCGGCGCATCTCGGCCGGGCCGGTGGAAATCCAACAACTGCTCGTGCCCGAGGCCGTCGATCTCTCTCCGGCCGAGGCTGCGGCCGTGCTCGAACATCGCGAGGTGCTGGCGCGGATCGGGCTGCGCGTCGAGCCGTTCGGCGGTTCGACCGTGTTGGTTACCGGCTTCCCGGCGATGCTGGCCAACTTCAATGCCAAAGAACTGCTGTGCGACTTGGTGGGACGACTGATCGCCTCCGACTCGGCCCCGCAGCCGCGCGACCTGCTCGACGATCTGCTGCATACGCTGGCGTGCAAGGCGGCGGTGAAGGCGGGCCAACGGCTTTCGCCCGAGGAAATCGACGAGCTGTTGCAGCAGCGGACGCTGATCGACGATGCCCACCATTGTCCGCACGGTCGGCCCACCGAACTGGTGTTCACCCGCGAAGAACTCGACCGCCAGTTCCGGCGAACGTAGCTGATGGCAGTGCGATTCGGTTCAGGGTGAGGAAAAGGGCGCTTGCGCCGCCTGCCGGCGACAAGCCGCGCGGGATCACTCCGAGGCCGTGATCGCACATTCGGGCAGCGCGGCCGCCAGCCGGCGCAGACCTTCGCGCGAAAGGCCCGTCTGACGCAAGTGCAGCGATTTCAGGCCCTTGATCGCCGCGAGTGTTGCAACGGCCTCGTCGCCGATCTCTTGATTCTCGGCCAAGCTGAGCGATTTGAGCTTCTTCGCTTGGGCCAGCGGGGTGATAGCCGCCGATGTCAAGCGGCAGTCGTCCAGAGCGAGGGTTTCCAGCGATGCGATTTGGGCCGCGGCCTCGATGCCGGCGACGGCGAGCACCGTATTGCGCACCTCCAAAGTCGTCAGCGGCAGCTTGGCCAGCGCGACGAGCGATTCGTCGTCGGCCATCACCCCGTTGAGCTTGAGCGATTCGAGCCGCCGGCACCCGGCCAAGTGTTTGAGGCCCTCGGGCCCGATGGGCAAGTCGCGGAGCGAAATCCGCCGCAGCGAGGCGCCTTGCCCGATGGCGGCCGCCGCATCGTCGTCGAGCGAGAAGCACCGTGCCAAGTTCAATTCGACCAACGGCAGGGCGAGCAGCCGCCGCAGGCCGGCGGGAGTGATCGGAGCGTCTTCGATCGTCAGACTTTCGAGCTTCTTCAGCCCGGCGATTGTTTCGGCGAGTTGATCGTCAGCCGCCTCTCCCGAGATCCTTAGCGCCCGAAGGTTCGCCAGCCGACCGACCAGCTTCAGTCCGTCGCGGGTGATCCGCGGCGAACGGCGCAGGTCGAGCAACACCAGCCGCGACAACCGCGTGATCGGTTCAATCGCGGCATCGCTCAGGTCGTTATCGACCAGTTGCAGGCGGATCAGCGCCGGAAACTTCAGCAGATGCTCGGCGGCGCGATCGGTCAGGTGGACCGCCCGGTCGATATTCAACGAGGCCAGACGCGGCAGTTCGGCCAGTCGGGCTGCCCCGTCGTCGTTGATTTGCGTGCTGCGGAGCCAGAGTTCTTCCAGCTCTCGAAGGCGGAGTATCTCCGGCAGTGCGGCATTGGTGATGCCGGCCCCGGCCAAACGCAGTCGCCGCAAGTTCGGGAAGGCCCGAAGCGTTTCGAGATCGGCGTCGGCCGCCGAGGTGCGATCGGCCGAAAGATCGATCAGCGTTACGCGGCCTTCGGCGTCGTAGTCGAATACGGCATGAAGCCGCAGCAGCCGCTCGACGGCCCGATCCCACGGCGATTGCGCCGGCGCACCGGCGGCCAACTCGGCGATGCGGCTGCGGTGGTTCGCAGGGCCAAGCTGATCGGCCGCGCCCGACTCAGCGGCAGCGCTCGATCGGCAGCGGTCGGGGCCGAGTCCGACGGCCGCAACGCCGAGGCCCAAGAGGAAGACAATCCGCGACAGGTGTTTGGTCATTCTCGGGGCCGACACTGCCGCCGCGATGCTGACCGCGCACTTGAATCGAACAACGTTGCTCATCATAAGGCCTCGAACGAACGATGCGATCGTGTTGAAGACAAAGGGCCGAAATTCATCGCACCCGGCGATGCGGTCGATGGCGGCCGGCGGGCGAAAAAATTTCACACCATTGCGAAAGCGGCCGCGGGCGCCGCGAAGAGGCTTTCTTGCGCCTTGTTCGCGTTTGAATCGCTTTCCGTTTTCGCGGTTTAGGAACTCTGACAATTCGTACTCTCCGCACTCCGCTTGAGGAAGCGGCATCACGCGGAGCCGCGAGAGCCAAGGGGCTTGTTAGAGCCCTTCAGAGCGTCCAGGGGGCGCGCAGGTCGCGGTGCATCATTTTTTTGGCGGCCTCGTCGTCGCCCACGATGGTCTCGGTCTTGGGGTCCCAGGTGACGGGCCGCTTCAACCGGATGGCGATATCACACAGTTGGCTGAGGTTGTCCGAGCGGACGGCATCGACCAACGTGCTCACCGGCGGCTTTCGCGACAGCACACCCTCGACGAAGTTGGTGGCGTGATGAGGGCTGCGGACGAGGACTTCCTTTTCGAGTTTGATTTCCAAGAGCGACTTCGGCTCGGCCTCCAGGCCTCCGCGGCGGACCTGCACCCAACCCTTCTCGCCGATGAAGCGGGTCGAGTCGCCGCCGGGCTTGAAGGTGATTTTTACCTCGGGCGTTTGGATCACGACATCCCAGTTGATCACGGTATCGTAGAGCCCTTTGGTGGGTACCTCGCCCGTGCCGCTGACGGTGATCGGGCCGGTCAGGTCGGCATCGCTGCCCCAAACCATGATGTCCAGCGGATGGGCGCCCCAGCCGGCTAAGAAGCCGATCGAGTAGTCGTAGATGAAATACGTGCCCGGCGTCACGCAGCGGTTGGGCGTGTAGGGTTTCATCGGGGCCGGCCCGATCCACATTTCGTAGTCGAGATTCGGCGGCACCGGGGCCGGTTCGGTCGATCCGCCGGCGCTGCCGTTGGGGGCCGTCACTTCGATCGTGTGGACCTTGCCGATCAGTCCCTGCCGGACCAGCTCGCAGCCGAAGTGGCAGTGTTTCATGCTCCGCTGCTGCGTGCCGTATTGGAAAATGCGTTGGTTTTCCTGAAAGACTTTGCGGCAGGCGAGGTTTTGTTCGATGGTCAGCCCGAGGGGTTTTTCCACGTAGGCGTCTTTCTTCGCCCTGGCGGCGGCGTTCGCGATGGGCACGTGCCAGTGGTCGGGCGTGGCGACCACGACGGCATCGATGTCGGTGCGCGCCAGCAGCTCGCGGAAGTCGCCATAGGCTTCGGCCTTGAGCAGCTTAGCGATTCCTTCGCGGCGGTCGCGGTAGGCGTCGGCCACGGCCACGATCTGCGCCTGCCGACAGCCGCGGAAATCGTTGACCAAAGCGTGCCCGCGACCGCCCACGCCGATAAACCCGATGGTTGCTCGTTCGCTGGGCGGCGTTTGACCCTCTGCACCCCGCACCGAACCGGGAACGATCGCCGGCAGGGCGACCAAGGCGGCCGACTTCAACACAGTTCGACGCGAAAGGCGATTGCGAGTCATGGCGATATTCCTTGAGGTTCGTGGGAAACGAAGGCGATTAGGGCGGGAACGGGCGGATGGCGGACGGCGCGGGCTGTTGGCGTCGCAGCCGACGTCGTCCTGCGGACCCGAAAGGCCGGTTCGATGCGGTCGTGTTCGCATCTGCCGGGTATTGTGCGCCGGGCGGGCGCGAGATGCAAGCGCCGATTTCACTTGAGGCGAGAAGCAGGTGCCTTGCGGCGGGAACGCACTGGTTGGCAACAGGCGCGCTACGAAGCGCGACCGAAGCGGTTGCTCGCACGATGGCGGAGCAGAGCGGAGGCGTCGGGCGGTTCGGCGGGGCCGAGCAGTTGGTCGAGCAGACCTTGGGCGTCGTCGGCCGTCTGTTGCATGCGGTGGAACCACAGCGATCGGACCAATCCGGTCGAGTCGAAGACTTCCGGCGGAAAGCAGGCGACCACGGCCGCGGCGATTCGGGCATTGAGTTCGGCGTTGGGGCTGGGTGCGGTGGGCGAGGCACGGAAGGTCGCTCGCAACGACGCCAGCCAAAGCTGCCAGGCAGGACGCAGCCTCAGCGGTGCGGCGGGCGGGGCGAACTCGGCGGCGAACTCGGCGGCCCGATGCGGTTCGAACGCCAGTTCATTCCATTGAGTGCGGTCGCCGAACCCGCCGAGCAGCAGATCGGTCCAGCGTTCGCAACGGCGACGGAGCTGATCGAGCCGCTGGGTTTCGATCGGGTCGAATGCCCCGCGGAGCAGCAGGGTGAGCGCGCGGTTGCGCGCTTCGAGCTGGCCGACCAGTACGCTGCGAGCAACCGGCTCGACCTCGCACTGCCCGCGTCGCCGATCGTAGGCGCACATCACGGCGGTCCACACTCGGGCGAGCACTTCTCCGGTGAGCACTTCTTCGAACAGGCCCGCCGGCGGATGCTGGTCGGCGCAGTGACTGTGGGACAATTCCGGCTGGGCCGATTGCGATCGGGCCGTCAGCGCTCGGGTCCAACGTTCGAGGCGGATCTTGGCCGTCGTCCAGTACTCTTCAAGCGAGTCGGCAGTGAGTCGCGTCGGACCTTCGACCAGTACGGGCCCGTGTGCCGCGACGATCGCCGCCAGTTCCATCAGTTCGTTGGCCTGCATTGTGGTTCGCCTCGATTCGGATGCCGATTCGGCTGTCGATCGGCTCGGCGGCAGCACGCATTCGTTCACGCGGTCGATCGACGAGGGCGGGACGATGCTCGTCGGTCGGCGCGCGGTTTATCGACTGTTTGTGCCGCTTTCGCGACAATCCGCGCCCGGGCGGCCCACCGACTCCGAGAGCCCGAGGGGACCAGGGCTCTCGAAGTCGGCCGGACCTTGCCGGGAGGATTCGTCGGGATGAAAAACAGCGGAGTGCAATCGGCATGCCGTTTGGGCGGGGACGGCCGGAGCCAAAATAAATGAGCGTTCGATTGGACCGTTTGCACCGAATAGAGTGGTTCTTCGCGGCGGTGGCGGGGCATTTTTCGCCTGCATCGCGTTGAAAAGCATCGCGGCCAAGGAAAAGAAGCCGATCAACCATCGTAACGATGTTGTCGTCGGCCAACATCGATTATCTGTTGCGGTGTCGGGCGGCAACATCGAATTGTCGTCGGGGTGGGCGGCTCGGGCCGAGTTTCAAACATGATGCTGGCCTGCGGGCGGCCATGAGGCCGCGAACCGCGAAAAAATCGGGCGGTCGTCGCCCGCCTCTGTTCGCCACCGAAGGCGGACGGTAGATTTAACGGGCGTTTGATCCCGTGCAGCAAGCAAAACCGAAGAGACTGGCCGTTGGGCCGGACCGTTGTTGCAGCTTGTCTTTGTTGTTGGCGGCGGGGAAGCCGCTGGAATCGTCTGTTCGTGGAACGTGCATCGTGGGACGGCGCGAGAAGCGTCGGACCGAAACCCTGATCGGTATTTCCGAGGAGATGTCGGCCGTGTTCAAGAAAACCACTGTCTGTTTGGCGATGTCGATCGCCCTGATCGGCGCCTGGGGCCTCGCGCAGGCCCAAGAGGCGAAGGTTGTCGTTGCCGTCGGTTTTTCGGGCTACGACGAATTGAAGCGAGACATCGCCTTCATCGGGCAATTGGGCGGCAAAGCCCAATTGGCCGACGCGCTCGAAGGCATGTTGGCGATGGTGACCGGTGGGCAAGGGGTCCAAGGGATTGATAAGGCGAAGCCTTGGGGCCTGCTGGTGCAATCGAAGGGCGACCAGTGGCCGATCGTCGGCTTCATTCCCGTCACCGACGCCAAAAAGGTGCTCGACCTGTTGAAGAACGCCGGCGTCGAGGTCGAGGAGAAGGGCGCCGACTCGTACGAGATCAGCGGCAACGGCCCGCCGATGCTGGTCAAAGTGAAGCAGGGCTGGGCCTTCATCGGTGCGGCGGAGCAGGGACTCTCCGATCTGCCCGACGACCCGGCGGCGTTGGTCAGCGACCTGACCAAGCGGTTCAACATCGGCGTTCGGGCATCGGCGAAGAACGTGCCCGAACAGTACAAGCAGATGTTCCTCAGCCAGATGGAAATGGTCATGCAGCTCACCGGGCAACAGCAGCCCGACGAAACCGATGAGCAGTACGCCCTGCGGATGGGCATGATGCGGGCGAGCATCAAGCAGTACACCACGATGCTCAAGGAACTTGAGGAAGTGGTGCTGGGGCTGAACATCGACGAGAAGGCCAAGGCGGCGCACCTTGATTTCGACGTTACATTCGTCGAGGGCGGCAAGTTCGCCAAACAACTGGCGGCTTGGAAAGAAGTGCCCACGAAGTTCGCCGGCTTCGACGTGCCGGGCGCGGCGATGGTCATGCAAATGTGCAGCCCGGGCGGCGACGATGAAGACCTGGAGCAAGCCAAGCTGGCGTTGGAACAGGCGAAGAAGCAAGCGCACTCGGGCTTGGAGGAGGCGGGACTGGAAGATGCCGATCTCCAGGAAGCAAAAGCGATTGTTGATGAGATGTTCGAGGTTCTCATCAAGACGATCGAAAGCAAGGAAATGGACGGAGGCGCCGTGCTCCTGGCCGACGGGAAAACGCTGGCCTTCGCCGCGGGCGGCAAGGTGGTGGGCGTCGAAAAGTTGGAAAACGCGCTGAAGCGGTTGGTCAAGCTCGTGGGCAAGGAAGAGCCGGAGTTGGCCCAAATGGTCAAGTTCAACGCCGGCACGATCGGCAACCTGCGGGTCCACAAGGCGTCGATTCCGGTGCCCAACGACGATCCCGAGGCCGAGATGGTGTTGAAGATGGTCGGCAATCCCTTGGAGATCGTCGTGGTTGCCGGCAACGACACGCTCTATCTCGCCTTTGGCAAGGACGCGGAAAGCCTGATCAAGCAGGTGGCCGAGAAGTCGGGCCAAGCGACCGGCCCGGCCGCCCCGCCGTTCCGCATGAAGGTTGCAATGACGCCGTTGATGAAGTTCGTCGCGGCGGTGGCCGAGGACGAACCGCAGGTGCAGCAGATCACGCAGATGATTGCGACGATGCTGGAGCAGACGCCCGGCAAGGATCACATATTGATCACGGCCGGGGTGATTCCGCGGGGCGTGCGTTACCGCGTCGAGTTGGAAGAAGGCATTTTGAAGCTGATTCCGATGGCCGGCGCGTCGGCGATGGGCCCGGGCGCCAACTTCTGATGGCGGAACTTGCCGGGCGATTGCGCGGGCCTGAGGGCCGACAGGTCGGAGGGTACCGCGCCGTTCGTGCCGGCGGGCTTGCGGCCGAAGAAGGCCATCAGACCGAAAAGGCTGATATGGTCGAAGAGGGCCGGAAAGCCGGGATTTGATCGATGGGCACGATAGCGGCGTCGGCTCGGGTGCATACGGCCCGAGCGGCGCCGCTTTTTCTCGTTCTTGCGTCGGCCGTCGCCGGCTGCCGCGGCAGATGCGAATAAGCTTCCCGGGGGGCGGGGACTGCCCGCTGCTTGCGGTCGTCGGCTGTTGCACGCCGGCAAGGGGAGTTTTCGGCGAAAATCACTCAATGGGGTGGCAGTAATGGTTGCATTTTGGTACGGTTAAAAAGGTGTATCGGACGGGGAAGGCGGCAAAATGGGCGGGCGGGGATTCAATGCGCTTGTTCGAGCGCGCGTCCGACCTATTTCGGGTTCGTTTGCGGGAGGGGGAGCTCGAATAATGCGCCGTCGCAAATTCGGTTTTACCTTGGTGGAATTGCTGGTTGTTATCGCAATTATCGCCATTCTGATCGCACTGCTTCTGCCGGCCATTCAAAAGGTGCGCGAGGCCGCCCGTCGCATGCAGTGCAGCAACAACCTGCGGCAGTTGGGCGTAGCGGCGCACAATCATGCCGACGCGCAGAAGTTTTTCCCTTCGGGCGGTTGGGGGTATTTGTGGATCGGCGACCCCGACCGCGGGTTCGGCAAGGCCCAGCCCGGCGGTTGGATTTTCAGTTTGCTCCCGTTCACCGAGAACATGCAGCTTTGGAAGATGCAGGCGGGCCGCAGCGCCGCCGAGAAGCGGACGATCGGGCTGCGGATGGTGGCCACGCCGATCGGGTTGTTCAACTGCCCGTCGCGCCGCAGCGGCGGCCCGTATCCGTGCATTAATAACAACAGTTTCTACAATATCGAAAAGCCGTCGCTGATCGCCCGCTCCGACTACGCCGGCAACGGCGGAACAGTGGTCAACGAGGGGGCCGGCCCGTCGAGCTTTCAGGCGGCTGTCGATTTCAAATGGGCCACCGGGCACACGGGCGTAATATACGTTCGCAGCGAAATCGCCCCCGGCAAAATTCCCGACGGCGACACGAACACCTACTTGTTCGGCGAACGGTATCTGAATCCCGACAACTACTACTCCGGTGAAGACCCGGCGGACGATCAGGGGATGTACATCGGCTACGATCGAGACATCAACCGCTTTGCCGCCGAGCAGCCGCGTGCCGACACGAAGGGCTATCAGCATTCGTTCATCTGGGGCAGTTGTCACGATCAGGTGTTCAACATGGTGATGTGCGACGGGTCGGTTCACAGCATTCCGTTCGAAATCGACCTGCGGGTGCATCAGGCGCTGGCCCAACGGAACGACCGCTACAACATCGATTGGGACTTGATCTACAAATGATCGACGTTTGCAGCGAATCGTAGGGGAATTGATCCATCGGTCTGTCCGAGTGAGAGAGTCGCCCGGTTCGCGATGGGATGGAGTTGTTTGGCTGGGTGCGGCTGTGTCCGTTCGCTGCGAAGCCGTTTGAATAAGACTGCGAAAAACGGAACGCAGTTTAGATGGGGACTGCACGCAAGATAGCCGCGTCGCGTCTTCGACGGCCGTTTTCGCAATAGTGTGGTACTATTTGGCCGCATGGCAGCGCGCTTGGTCGGTTGGGTTCCGTCCGCCTGATGCGTGCGTGTTCGCTGGCGCGCGTAACCGGCCTGGTGGCTGCCGTCGCCCAGACGAGAGGTCGAAATGATGGGGAAGAAGGAGCGAGGATTTACGCTCGTGGAATTGCTGGTGGTGATTGCGATCATTGCGATTTTGATCGCGCTGCTTCTGCCGGCGATCCAAAAGGTGCGCGAGGCGGCCCGACGCATGCAGTGCAGCAACAACCTGCGGCAGTTGGGCGTGGCGGCGCACAACCATGCCGACGCGCAAAAATTCTTCCCTTCCGGCGGTTGGGGCTTTTTGTGGATCGGCGATCCCGACCGCGGGTTCGGCAAGGGGCAGCCGGGCGGGTGGATCTTCAATCTGCTCCCATTCACCGAGAACACGCAGCTTTGGAAAATGGCGGCCGGGCGAAGCGACGCCGAAAAGCGGACCATTCTCGAACAGATGGTCGCCAGGCCGATCGGGTTGTTCAACTGTCCTTCGCGGCGCAATGGCGGCCCGTATCCGTGCGGCGCCACGTTCCGCAACACCAACAAGATCTCGCTGATCGCTCGGTCGGACTATGCCGGCAACGGCGGGACGGTGGTTGACGACAACAATCCCGGGCCGACCAGTTACCAGGAAGCAACCAATTTCTCTTGGTCCACCGGCGCGCTGACCGGATACACGGGCGTCATCTTCCGCCGCAGCGAACTGGCCCCGGGCAAGATTCCCGACGGCGATACGAACACCTACTTGCTCGGCGAACGCTACCTCAATCCCGACAACTACTACTCCGGCGCCGACCCGGCCGACGATCAAGGGATGTACATGGGCTACGACCGCGACATCAACCGTTGGGCCAACGAGCAACCGCGCTGCGACACCAAAGGCTACACCAATCAACTGATTTGGGGCAGTTGTCACGACCAAGTATTCAATATGGTGATGTGCGACGGGTCGGTGCATAACATCCCATTCGAAATCGATATGGCCGTGCATAAGGCACTGGCCCAGCGAAACGACCGGGTAACGATCGATTGGGATAAGGTTTACAAGTAACCGCACCGGCAGCTTCATCGCCGCGATGATTGCGATTGCGTTGATTGCCGGCCGAAGGGGAATAGCTGTGCGGGGTGAAGCGTTTGCCCGCAGGGCATGGGACGGCTATTGTTTTCTTCAACGGCCGGGCGGCTGCTCGATCGCTGGGCGGCGCGGCCGGGCGGGATCGTGAGCGTTGAACGATCTCGCAGGGCGGGGCTTTCGTGCGATTGGATAATGACAATGAAGCGGACGATACGCGGGTTTACGTTGGTGGAATTGCTGGTGGTGATCGCGATCATCGCCATTTTGATTGCGCTGCTTTTGCCGGCAATCCAGAAGGTGCGCGAGGCCGCCCGTCGCATGCAGTGCAGCAACAACCTGCGGCAGTTGGGCGTGGCGTCGCACAACCATGCCGACGCGCAGAAGTTTTTCCCCTCGGGCGGCTGGGGGCATTTGTGGATCGGCGATCCCGATCGCGGGTTCGGCAAGGCGCAGCCGGGCGGGTGGATCTTTTCGCTGTTGCCGTACACCGAGAACCAGCAACTGTGGAAGATGATGGCCAACAAGCCCGATGCCCAAAAACGCGAGGCGGGCAAGCAGTTGATCGCCACTCCGCTGGGGTTGTTCAACTGTCCGTCGCGGCGCAGCGGCGGGCCGTATCCGTCCACGGTGTCGAATTATCGCAATGTCAACGCGCCGCAGTTGGTGGCACGCAGCGACTACGCGGGCAACGCCGGCAGCAAGTACACCGGTACGCCTGGTCCGGCCAGTTTTGCCGACGCGGCCAACTTCTCTTGGTACACCGGACTCGACGGCACGATCTTTCAGCGAAGCGAGTTGGCGCCGGGAAAAATCCCCGACGGCGACACGAACACCTACTTGCTCGGTGAGCGGTATATGAACCCGGATGCGTACTACTCGGGCACCGATCCGGCCGACGATCAATGCATGTACATCGGTTGGGATCGCGACATCAACCGGGTCGGCTCGGAAAAACCCTATCCGGACACCAAAGGCTTGTCGATGCAGTTGTCGTTCGGCAGTTGCCACGATCAAGTGTTTCATGTCGTGATGTGCGATGGTTCCGTGCATCCGGTTTCGTTCGACGTGGACCCGCAGGTCCACTTGGCCCTGTCGGTGCGGAACGATCGCAAGAATGTCAGTATTGAAGATGCCTGGAAGTAGCTATCTATGGAGTTGCCCGCCCCCGTGTTTCCCGCAGTCCGCGATTCGATCGCGGGCGTTCCCATTTCGCAACTGGCCGAACAGTTCGGCACGCCGACGTTCGTGTACGACAGTTCGGTGATTCTTAAGCGATTGGCCGACCTGCGCTCGTTCGACGTCGTCCGCTACGCACAAAAGGCGTGCTCGAATCTGGCCGTCGTCGATTTGCTGCGCCGCGGCGGCGCGATGGTCGATGCCGTCAGCGCCGGCGAAATCCGCCGCGCGCTTCGTGCCGGCTATGCCGCGTGCGGCGAACCGCACCCGATCGTGTACACCGCCGACATTTTCGATGCCGAGGCGCTGCGGCTTTGCGTCGAGCACGAGATTCACGTCAATTGCGGCTCGCCCGACATGATCGATCAGCTCGGCCGGGCCGCACCGGGGCGGAAGATCACCTTGCGGGTCAATCCCGGCTTCGGCCACGGGCACAGCCGGAAGACGAATACCGGCGGCGATCAGTCGAAGCACGGCATTTGGCACGAGCAGTTGCCCGACTGCCTGGCCCGCGCGCGGCAACATCGCCTGATTGTTTCCGGCGTTCATATGCACATTGGTTCCGGCTCGGATTTCGAACACTTGGCGCAAGTGTGCGGCGCGTTGGAGAAGGCGGCGTTGGCCGTCGGGCCCGAGGTCGACACGGTCAGCGTCGGCGGTGGCCTGCCCGTGCCTTATCGCCCGGAGCAGCGCTACGTCGATATCGACGAGTATTTTCGTCTTTGCGATGCGATGCGGCGGCGATTGGAGTCGGCCTGGGGGAAGAAGGTGCGGCTGGAGATCGAGCCGGGCCGTTATCTCTCGGCCGAAAGCGGCTATCTGTTGGCCGAGATTCGGGCCGTCAAGCGACAAGGCGAAAACGTGTTCTACTTGCTCGATGCCGGATTCAACAACTTGGCGCGGCCGATCCTGTACGGGGCCTATCATCCGATGTCGGTGGCGTTTCGCAACGGCGGCGAGGCGGAGCGGATCGGGCCGGTGATCGTCGGCGGGCCGTTGTGCGAGTCGGGCGATATTTTCACGCAGGAAGAGGGCGGGTTCGTCGTTGCCCGGCCGTTGCCGGCCGCGCGGGTCGGCGATTGGCTAGTGATCGAGGTGGCCGGGGCCTACGGGTTTGTGATGGGCGGCAACTACAACAGCCGTCCGCTGGCCGCCGAAGTGCTCATTCACCGGGGGCAGCCGCACTTGGTGCGCCGTCGGCAGTCGTTCGATGAGATGATCGCCGGCGAGAGCACGCTGCCGCCCGAGGCACTGGCGTGCCAATAGATCGGTCGCAAAACGGTTCGAGAATCGTCGGTCCGGGAGGCTTTGCGATGAATGTGCGACGGCTTGCTGCGAGCGCGGCGGTACTTGGGGCGTTGATCGCTTCGTTTTGCGCGGCCGGTGAGGCCGGTCCGCCCGGTGCGGGAATCGCCGGCGCGGCGGCCGCGGAAGGAGAAAAAGGTTCCTCGCCGTCGCGGCCGAACATCGTTTTCATCTTGGCCGACGATCTCGGCTGGGGCGACCTGAGCTGCTACGGCAATCGCCGCTTTCACACGCCGCATCTCGACCGGCTGGCGGCCCAGGGCACGCTATTCACGCAGTACTATCAGGCCGGCTCGGTTTGTTCGCCGACGCGCGCCTCACTGCTCACCGGGCGTTTTCCCGCGGAGCTGCGAATACACGGCCATCTGGCCACGCCCGAGCAGAACGCCAAACGCGACATGCCCAATCAGCTCGACCCGGCCGTTCCCACCCTTCCGCGATTGCTGCGCGCGGCGGGCTACACGACGATTCACGTGGGCAAGTGGCATTTGGGCCGATCCGACAAAGGCGGCGATGGGCTGAAGGAATACGGCTTCGACTGTGCCGAGTGGATCGACTGCCGTCAGGGCGACCGCAATTTGTGGAGCGTGGCCGAGCGGCCGAACGCCACGGCCGAGCTTGTTGATTCGGCCGTCGCCTTGATTCGCCGGCATCGCGATCAGCCGTTCTACTGTCAACTTTGGTTTCACGATCCGCACGCGCCGCTGGGGCCGAGCCCCGAGCAGATGAAGCCTTTCCGCCGCGGCGTGCCGGAGGGATTCACCTCGCCCGAGATGGTCTATGCGGCGACGGTCGTCGAGATGGATCGGCAGATCGGCCGGCTGCTGACGGCCCTGGCGGAAATGGACCTGGAGCGGAATACGCTGGTGATCTTTTCGTCGGACAACGGGCCGGAAGACATCGAGATCAGCAACGCCTCGTGGTCGGCGTTCGGCAGCGCGGGGCCGCTGCGCGGTCGGAAGCGCAGCCTGTACGAGGGTGGAATCCGCGTGCCGTTCGTCGTGCGGTGGCCCGGGCAGGTGCCGGCCGGGCGGGTCGATCGAACGAGCGTTGTCGCCAGCGTCGATCTGTTGCCGACGTTATGCACCTTGGCCGGTGCCGCGGTGCCGGACGAGGCAGCGGCGAAGGTTCGCGGCGAAAATGCGACGGCCGCCTTGCAGGGTCAGGCCGATTGGGGCCGCCGGACGCCGCTTTTCTGGCAGTGGCGATTCCGCGTGTTCAATCATCCGTGGAATCGCTGCCCGCAGTTGGCCGTGCGCGAAGGCCCGTGGAAACTGTTGCTCAATCCCGATCGTTCTCGGGTCGAATTGTACGACATTTCCGCCGACCCGGGCGAACAGAACAATGTGGCGGGACAGCGGCCGGAGGTTGTCGAGGCGCTGGCCGAGAAGGTGCTCGCTTGGGAAAAGACGCTGCCGCCGGGGATGATCGAGCCGGCGGCCGGGCGAAACGACTATCCCTGGCCCGAGGACAAGTGACCGGCCCGGGGCGGTCAGTCGTTGCGGCGGCAAACGCGGCCCGAGCCGGCAGGCGGATGAATCGGGTTGGGGCGGCCGGGGGGCGTTTTTTGGGGGGCGTTGGCAACAAACCAGTGGTGCAACACCCGCGGTTTGCGGTATGATTAAGTTGCCTTTTTGTGGTGTCGTTGTTTTTCAGTTCGCGCCAACTAGGTTCGATCGACCAACGGAACGCCGGTTTGGGCGGGACGACAGGTTGCCCGCGCCGAGCTCCCGACGCGGCTGAAGATCAACACCTCCGGAACGAGATGCAGGCGGGATTGATCCGTTTCCTACTTCGGGGTGCAGGGGATGCTGCGCCCGTGACAGGAGGCCTCGGCTCTTTAGGCTGCAAGCGGTCGGTCGTTTTCGCGTAGAGGTTGGTGCGATGCATCGAAGAACCGGATTCACGCTCGTCGAACTGTTGGTGGTGATCGCGATCATCGCCATTTTGATCGCTCTGTTGCTGCCGGCCGTGCAGCAGGTTCGCGAGGCCGCGCGGCGATCGAATTGCAGCAACAACCTTCGGCAGATCGGCTTGGCGATTGTCAATTATTCGGAATCGCTGCTCTCGTTTCCGCCGGGCAAGGTGGGGTGCGACGGCTGGAATAGCGGCCCGTGTGCGGGCAAGCCCAGTCGCGGTCGGCAGGGCAGCGGCGCGTTTTTGTTGATTCTTCCCTGGATCGAGCAGACGCAAATCTACAAGATGATCGAGCCTTCGCTGCCCAAGGGGGCCGTCTATCCCGGCGATGCCGAGAATGCCTCGCCCGACGGCACCACCACCGGTTGGAAGACCGAGGCGGTGCGCCAGGCGGTGATGACGCCGATTTCGGTCTATCTTTGCCCAAGCGACCCGGTGGAAAAAATCTTCACCTCGAGCAGCGGCGACCAGCGGGCCACGTGCAGCTATGCCGTGTGCCAAGGCAGCAACGGGCCAACCTACGGAATCGACCAAGTCAAGGTGAAGCATTACAACAACGGCATGTTCCTATACTTGCAAGGTGTGAAACCGCGGCAGGTGCTCGACGGATTGAGCAATACGATGATGGCCGGCGAGACCTACGAGGGTCACTTGCCCGACTCGCAGAATACCTGGTGCGTCGGAATGCGGCATACGCACACCATGCGTTCGACCGATAATCCGCTGAACACCCCGCCCGGCAAGGGCGTGGTGGTCGATCTCTACGGCTACAAGGCCAACGGCGCGTTCGGCAGCAAACACCCGGGCGGGGCGAATTTCGCCTTCGGCGACGGCCACGTCGAGTTTCTCTCGGAGAACATCAACCTGCCGTTGTATCGGGCGCTTTCGACGCGGGCGGGCAAAGAGCGCGTCGAGCGCGAAGAGTAGCCGGCCGAAGAAACGGCTTTCTCTCTGCACTTTTCGGTTGTCGCGGAACCGGTGGCGTGATGTCGAACCGAATGCCGCGGCCCATGTCGCAAGAACCGAGGATATGCCTCAAGGCTCGGCACGGCGGATTTTGATTCCCACGTTCGGCTGGTAAGAGGGTCGTTATGCGAAACGCTTGGATGCGAATGGGCGCGTCGTTCTTCGTCGGGGTGGGCCTGTGCGCGGCCCTGGTTGCGGTCGGCGGCTGCCGCGATGGTCGCCCGACCTTGGTGAAGGTTTCGGGCAAGGTGCTTATCGACAATAAGCCGCTGACCACCGGCGTGGTCCGCGTCGTGCCGGCCGACGCTGCCCCGGCCAGCGGCGAGATCGGCCCCGACGGCACCTTTACGCTTTCTACGTTCCGCCCGGGCGACGGCTGCGTGCCCGGCGAGCATCCGGTGGCCGTGGTGGCCATCAAAACGCTCAGCTCGAGTGCCATCCAGTACTTCGTGCCGAAGAAGTACGTCGATCACACCACCTCGGGCAAGACGGTGAAGATCACCGGGCCGACGAAAGACCTAGAGATTAAGCTCTCGTGGGAAGGCGGGGCGCCGTTTATTGAGCGGTCGAACACGGCCGTCGGCGATATCGATCCGGGCAGCCTCTAAGGGCGATGTTCAAAGCGGCATCATGCGAGCGGCATCATGGAAATAGAGTTGAGACCGCCCGCAGCCTGCTGACGGTTGTTTGCACCGCGAACGAGCCGCGTTTGATGCTCGGCCGTTTTCTGTTCGGCGCGGCCGCCCGGGCGATGGCATGGCGGCGTCGCAGCCGGCGGTTGATGGTTCGGCCCACCCGGATTTGGTTCACGACGGTGATCGGCCCGTGGTTGCGCGTTCGGCCGCAACCGTTTTTTGTTTTGGAGAAAACTCAATGTTCGCCCGACGATGTGTTTTCGCTTTTGCTGTGATATCTTTATGCTTCATGATGGGACAGGCAGCGTTGTATGCGCCGGCGCAGGGCGGCGAGCCAACGGCGCGCCCGGGGCAAAACGGCAAGCCAGAAGGATCGGTCATGAGTTACGGCGAGGCAAAGGCGTTTGTCGAGCGTTATACGCGCCCGGTGGAATTGGCCCGCGGCGAGGCTCGGGTGCTGTTGGCGCCGGCCTGGCAGGGGCGGGTGATGACGTCCACCTGCGCCGGCGATGCGGGCCGCAGCTTCGGGTTTGTCCATCGCGAGTTCATTGCCGCGGGCAAGCCCGATTTGCGGTTCAACAACTATGGCGGCGAAGAACGGTTGTGGCTTTCGCCCGAGGGTGGCCCGTTCAGTCTGTGGTTCAAGCCGGGCGTTGCCCAAACGCTGGAGAATTGGTACACCGCGCCCGCGCTAAACGAAGGCGAATGGAAGGTCGTTGCCGCTGCCGAGCCGACCCGTTGCACGATGCACGCGCGGCTCGAGTTGGAGAACACCGCGGGCACGAAGTTCGCTTTCGAGTTGAACCGCACGGTGCGGCTGCTTTCGGCCGACGACGCCCGACGGTTGTTGGGCGGCCCGGTTGCCGAATTGCTCGGTCGGCCGGCATCGCGTTGGGTGGGCTACGAGTCGGACAACGAATTGACCAACCGCGGCGCGACCCTCTCGAAGCAGGGTGGGTTGGTTTCTATCTGGATGTTGGGAATGCTCAACTCGGGGCCGCAAACCGTGGTGGTCGTGCCCTATCGCGGGCAAGCGCCGGCCGGCGGTTCGGTGGTCAAGTCCGATTATTTCGGCGCTGTGCCGCCCGATAGGCTGAAAACGCTGCCCGGGGCGGTGCTCTTTCGGGCCGATGGTCAGTTCCGTTCGAAGATCGGCATCGGCCCGGCCCACGCACGGAACATCCTCGGGGCGATCGACTTCGCGGCGCCCTCGGTAACGCTGGTGCATTTCGACCTGCCCGACGATCCGATGCGCTGCGACTATCTGAACAACTCGTGGGGCCCGCAAGACGATCCCTTCCGCGGCGATGTGGTCAACAGCTACAACGACGGCCCGAACGATCTGGGCCGTCGCCTGGGCGATTTCTACGAGATCGAAACGCTCTCGCCGGGGGCGGCGTTGGCGACCGGCGAAAAACTGGTGCATCGCCAGCGGACGATCCACATTGCCGGCCCGCGCGAACTGCTTGAAGAACTGGTGGAGCGGGCGCTGGGCGTGTCGTGGGCGGCGGTGCGGCGCGAGATGCTCCCGTGAACGGCAAAATGGAAGGCGCCGACGGGCGGCACATGCCCAATGCGGTCGAAAACGGCTTGAATGCCTCGGGACCGTGCGCCGATGCGCCGACTGGGGGCGCGAAGGATGGCGGCGATTCGCAACGCGCGGCGCGGTCTGCCGCCGAGCCGAACGTTTCCGCGGCAAGCCCGTCTGCCGCCGAACTGTCGCCCGCCGAATGGGCCGAGGCCCGCCGCTACCATCAGATTTCGCTGCGGCTGATGCAGCTCGATTTCGGGCTCGACTTGGCGTTTTGGGCCGTGTTCGGGCTGTGGGTGGTTGGGCCGTTGGATGCGGCCCTGCGCGATTGGGGCGGGCTGATGCACGGCGCCACGGCACGGCTGTCGGCCGTCTTCCTGCTGATGACCGCCCTGCATGCCGTCGTATCGTTGCCGCTGACCTTCTACCGCGACTACGTGATCGAACACCGATTTGGGCTAAGCACGCTCGGCGCCGGCGGATGGGCGGCACGTTACGCCAAGCGATTGACCCTGAGCGCCGTGCTGAGCTTGGCGATGATCGTCGGGCTGTATTGGCTTTTCTGGCTGTTCGGCCCGTGGTGGTGGCTGGTCGCCGGCCCGGCGTTCTTTCTGGTGAGCGTGGCCATGGCGCAATGGCTGCCGGTGCTCATCTTGCCGTTGTTCTACCCGATTCGCCCGATCGAACGGGAATCGCTCCGTCCGCGCGCCGAGCGACTGGCCACCGCGGCCGGATTGAAGGTCGAAGGCATCTACCGCATCGATCTGAGCGCCGAAACGGTGAAGGCCAACGCCATGCTCGCCGGCCTGGGCCGAACGCGGCGGATTCTGTTGGGCGATACGCTGCTGGCGAGTTTCACCGACGACGAAATCGAAGTTGTTCTCGCCCACGAAGTCGGCCATCACGTTCATCGGCATATCTCGTGGCTGCTGGTTGCGGGGTTGGCGGTCAGCATGGCGGGGCTGTGGCTGGCCGATGCGGTGATTCGCTCTGCGGCCGCACAGCCGGCCTTGTTCCGCTACGGCGATCTCGGCCCGTCCGCGCTGCCGTGGTTGATGATTTTCTTCGCGTTGTGGGGATTTGTCTCCGGGCCGATGTTGGGTGTTGTAAGCCGGCACTTCGAGCGGCAGGCTGATCGCTACGCCCTGCGCCATGCGTCGCGGCCGACGGCCTTCTTCAGCGCCTTTCGCAAACTCGCCCGGCTGAACAAAGAGTATCCCGATCCGGACCCCTGGGAGGTGATTCTCTACTATTCGCACCCGCCGATCGCAGAACGATTGGCCTTGGCGCGGGCGATCGTCGGCGAAGAGCCGGGCACATCGAGTGCGGCCGTTGAGCGGTAAAGGGGGATAAGCGAAGCGCCCACTTGTCGGGTACTGCCAACGTGGATGAAGGAAAATGGGGCCGCCTTAGGGTTCAAACGGGCTGCGATTGTCTTCCGCGGCCTTGGATTGCGTAGATCGAGGAGGAGATCGATGGCCGTCGAATTGAGCAGCATTGTTGTGATTCCCGCCCGCCTGGCCTCGACGCGGTTGCCGCGAAAGATGCTTCTGGCCGAGACGGGCAAGCCGTTGGTGCAGCACACCTACGAGTCGGCCATGGCGGCGCGTCGGCCGACCGAGGTGATCGTGGCCACCGATCACGAAGAGATTGCCGCGGCGGTGCGTGCGTTCGGCGGGCGGATTGAGATGACCGATCCTGCGCTGCCCAGCGGCACCGATCGCGTGGCTGAGGTGGCCCGGCGATTGCCCGCAGTCGATGTGGTGGTCAATGTGCAGGGCGACGAGCCGGAGGCGGCCGCCGAGGCGATTGATCTGATGATCGACCTGTTGGCCGCGCGGCCCGAGGCGGTGATGGCCACCGTGGCGGCCCCGCTGCGCCGCCGCGAATCGCTGAGCGATCCGGCCTGCGTGAAAGTGGTTTGCGACGCTCGCGGCCGAGCCCTGTACTTCAGCCGCAGCCTGATTCCTTTTCCGCGCGAGTGGGACGACCGACTTCTGGCGGCCGACCCGCCGGTGTTTCTGCAACACATGGGGCTTTATGCCTATCGCCGCGACTTCCTCCTGCAATTGGCCCAAATGCCGCCCTCGATGTTGGAGCAAACCGAGCGGCTCGAACAACTGCGCGTGTTGGAGGCGGGCTACGCGATTCACGTCGGGCTGGTGCGCCGGGCCAGCATGGGCATCGATACGCCCGAAGACTACCGCCGCTTCGTCGAACGCTATCGCGGCAACGTCGCGGTGGATCGCCCGTCGGCCTCGTGAGGCAACGAATTTGGGCCACTCGGAAGAACGAATGCCCGCGGTGCCGCGGTGTTGCAAGGCCTGGGTGCAGGCGGTGATAATGGCCTGAAAAGGAGTGGGCGGGCTATTGAGCATCGTCAGCCCGAGCGGCGTGAACAATGAGCTCATAGGAGTCCGCCGGTCCCGGGCCATCGCAGAGCCGCCTGCATAGGAATCCCAGAAAGGGACATGTCGATGAAAATTGAGTCAATGCGATTGAAGAACTACAAGGTATTTCGCGATGTCCACCTTAAGAGGCTTCCAAATTTTTGTGTGGTGGTGGGAGCCAATGGTTCTGGGAAGACCACCCTGTTCGATGTATTCGGATTCCTTCACGACTGCCTAAAAGGAAATGTGCGTCAGGCTCTTGACGCCCGCGGCCGTTTTCAGGAGGTCATCAGCCGTGATTCGAAGGAGGATTCCATCCTTATTGAACTCCAGTACCGTATGGACATCGTGGGCGTAGACCGGCTGGTCACTTACTCCCTTGAGATCGGCGAAGAGAAAGGGGCCCCGTTCGTCAAACGGGAGATTCTCCGCTACAAACGTGGGCGTCACGGAAAGCCTTACCACTTTCTCGACTTTGAGCGGGGAAGCGGCTATGCGATTACCAACGAAGAAGACTTCAACAAGCCGGATGAAGAACTTACCCGCGAGAATCAGAGACTCGACGCTCCGGACATCCTGGCAATCAAGGGGCTCGGCCAGTTTGAACGCTTCAAGGCCGCCAATGCCTTCCGGCGACTGATCGAATCATGGCACGTATCAGATTTTCACATCGAAGCTGCTCGTGGTCGCAAGGAAGCTGCGGGCGAGTCCGAACATCTTTCTGAGACGGGCGACAATCTCCCGCGTGTCGCCCAGTTCCTCTACGAACGGCACCCCGATGTATTCGACAAGATTCTTTCCACAATGGTTCGGCGTGTCCCGGGCGTTAAGAAGATCGAGCCACGACTGATGGACGATGGTTATTTGACGCTACGGTTTCAAGACGGGGCATTCAAGACTCCGTTTCTGGACCGGCATGTTTCAGATGGAACCATCAAGATGTTCGCCTACCTTGTGTTGCTATACGATCCTAAGCCGCACCCCTTGCTGTGCGTGGAGGAGCCGGAGAACCAACTATATCCGAAACTGATGGTTGAATTGGCAGAGGAGTTCCGACTTTATGCCAACCGCGGTGGCCAGGTGTTTGTCTCGACGCACTCGCCGGACTTTCTCAACGCTTGTGAACTCGACGAGGTTCTCTGGCTCGTAAAGAAGAACGGTTATTCGCAAGTGCATCGAGCAAGGGATGACAAAAAGATCGCCGAATACATGGCCGCGGGTGACAAAATGGGCTACCTCTGGAAGCAAGGCTTCTTCGAAGGAGCCGACCCGCAATGAGAGAACTTGTGTTCTTTTTGGAGGAAGCATCTGCCGCTGCAATGCTGGAAGGTTTATTGCCGAGCCTCATTCCTGCTGAGGTCGTGCCTCGTTACATAATATTCGAAGGTAAGCAGGATCTCGAAAGCCAACTTGTCAGGCGCCTTCGCGGATACCGAAATCCGAACGCCCGTTTTGTCGTGATGTTAGACCAGGATTCCCATCCAGACTGTAGGAAGATCAAGCAAAGACTCAAGGGGTTGTGCGACCAAGCGGAGCGAAGTGGCGTACTGATTCGCATCGCATGCAGAGAACTTGAAGCCTTCTACCTCGCTGACTTGCAGGCGGTGGAGCGAGGACTCCGCCTCACTGGAATCGCCGCTAAGCAAAAAAATAGCAAGTTCCGTGCGCCGGAGCGGCTGACCTCGGCGAAGCAGGAACTTAGGGCGTTGACGAATAATAGATACCAGCCCGTCGCGGGTTCCCGAGCGATTGGACCGTACCTTGATCTAGAGAACGTTCGGTCTTGCAGTTTTCGAAATCTCGTCTCGGGGATTCGGCGTTTGGTTGAGACATGGTGCGGACCGGGGCCGCACGGGTGCTGAGGGGGCGAAATCCACGGCCTACCCGATTGCACCGGCCCGTTTCCCGCATCGCCGCGGCCACCGTGTTGTGACAGGCTGGCTCCAAGTCGCGGCGCAGCGCCGGTAAAATAATCGCGGCCGGGCGGCGAGCGTCGTGCGGCGTCAGCGATGCTTCCAATCGATGTTCGACAGTTGCGCCAGCGCCAGTTGCAGCGCTTGAGTGCCGTTGCGGGCATAGCCCTGCGCGGCCGCGGCCCGATAAAGCTGTTCGGCCAAGGCCAGGCCGGGAAGCGCTAGTTGCATCCGCCGCGATTCTTCCAACGCGATGGCCAGGTCTTTGAGGAAGTGTTCGATGTAGAAGCCCGGGGCGAAATCGCCGGCCAAGATCCGCGGGCCGAGATTGGAAAGCGACCAACTGCCCGCCGCGCCGGCCCCAACGGACGCGAGCACTTTTTCCGGGTCGAGTCCGGCCCGATAGGCATAGAGCAGCGCCTCGCACAGTCCGACCATGTTCGAGGCGATGAGAATCTGATTGACCATCTTGGCGTGTTGCCCGGCGCCCGGCGGCCCATGATGGACGATCGTTTTGCCCAGCCGTTGCCAGCACGGCATCAGCGCGTCGAAGGCGGCGCGATCGCCGCCGACCATGATCGAAAGCCTCGCCTCGCGGGCGCCGATGTCGCCGCCGGAGACGGGCGCGTCGAGCGAGGTCACGCTGCGCTGGGCGGCCGCTGCGGCAATCTCTTGCGCCAGTGAAGGCCGGCTGGTGGTGAAATCGACGATGATCATTCCCGGCCGGCTGCCGGCCAGCACGCCTTCCTCGCAGAGGATCACCTGCCGAACGTCGTCGGGAAAGCCGACCATCGTGAAGACGACGTCGGACACCTCGGCCACCTCGCGGGGCGAGTCGCACCAAACGGCGCCCTGTTCGACAAGCGGGTCGGCCTTGGCTCGCGTTCGACTATGCACCGACACGGCGAAGCCCGCGGCGAGCAGGTGCCCGCACATGCTGCGGCCCATCACGCCGGTGCCGATCCAACCCAAACGGCTCATTCGTGCAGCGGGAGGCGTGGTCATTTTTCATCCAGGGGCAAAACAACGAAAAAGCACGATGACGAAAGGGAACGCAACGTTGCACAGCGTGGAGAAGAGGCGGCCAATCGTTCGCCGAGCACGCCATTCGCCCCGAGCCGAACCGTTATGACCAGCGTTCTTCCGGACGACGGAGGATCTCGCTGATGATAATCGCCTCGCGGAGGCTGTCGGCACTGGTGAGCAATTGCACCAGAGCGGTCTGCCCCAGGGCGCCGGGATCGTCGCGGCCTTGCGTTTCTGAGGGACCGGCGAACGCGGCCTCGGTCGGCTTCAGTTCGCCGCTTCGCAGCGAGCGCGAACCGTCGTCGTCGAACGCCGAAACGGCCGCAACCGCCAGCGGCCGAGCGGCGATTTCCGCCTGGACGACTTCGGCCGAAATGGGAGCATTCGCTTCGGCGGGACGCAGGGGACGCGGCGGTTTCTGCGGTTTTCGTTCGCGCTGCGCACGCTTGGCAGGGGGCCGATCCACCGTGAGGACCGGAGCGGGCTGACCGGCGCGAGCCGCCTCGGCCGGACGCGGCTGTTGTTGTCCCTGGCGCTGCTGCGCGCGTTGCAAAAACTCTTCGATCTCGCCGGACAAATCGTCGGGCGCTTTGCGCCGCGGCGGGGGCCGTTGACGGTCGGGTGGTTTCGGGACGGGCGGCTGGTTCTTTTGACCTTTGAAAAGCTGGTTGAGAAGCGACAAAACGATCACAATCACCGTGATGATCACGGGGATCAGATCGCCGATTGCGCCGAACAACCAAATCGCCGCAGTCATGCCGAACTCAACGACTTCGTGGGGCTGGGGGCGCCCAATCGAGCGATGGCCGCCCGCATGTCGGTATCCGCTTGAATGTTCCGCAGCTTGTAGTAGTCGGCAATTCCCAGTTTGCCTTCGCGGAAGGCCTCGGCAATCGCTCGCGGAACGGCCGCCTCGGCCTCGAGCACCTTCGCCCGGTTCTCTTCGATCTTGGCCAAGTTCTCTTGCTCAACCGCAACGGCCGCTGCCCGGCGCGTTTCGGCTTTGGCGCGGAACACGCGCATGTCGGCCTCGGCCTGATCGGCTTGGAGCCGGGCGCCGACGTTTTCGCCGACATCGATATCGGCAATGTCGATCGACACGATTTCGAACGCCGTCTGCGCGTCGAGCCGACGGGCGAGCACCGTCTTCGAAATTTTCGACGGGTCGGCCAGCACATCGGTATGTTCGGGCGACGAACCGATGGCGCTGACGATGCCCTCGCCGACGCGGGCGATGATCGTTTCTTCCGTCGCACCGCCGATCAATTGCTTCAAATTCGTGCGCACCGTCACCCGCGCTTTGACCTTCAATTGAATCCCGTTTTGCGCCACGCCGTCGAGCGTTTCCCGCCCGCTGCGGGGATTGGGGCAATCGATCACCTTCGGATTGACGCTCGTTTGCACCGCCTCGAAGACATTGCGGCCGGCCAAATCGATCGCCGCGGCGAGCTTGAAATCGAGATCGACCATTTTTGCCTTGTTCGCCGCGATCAGCGAGCGGATCACCAGCGGCACATTGCCGCGCGCCAAGTAATGAGCCTCGAGCGCTTTGGTCGTCACGCCGTGTTCGTCGCCGATGCCGGCCTGAACGGCCATGATCTTGCTTTGGACGATCACGGCGGGATTGATTTTTCGGAACGTCATTCCCAGCAGATCGAGAATGCCGATGCCCGCTCCGGTCGTCTTCGACTGAATCCACCACCGAAAATAGCTGATGAACACGGCAAGGATCATCAGCCCGAAGATGAACAACACGACGAGAACGACAATGCTGATAATCAGCATCGGGTTGGCGTCTTGAGCGAACAACATCGTTGTCATACTCCCCAAAAAACCGCGAAAGACGGAAGGCGGTTCAAACGAGCACTACACGCAAGAGAGCCGCTTCGCTGCGACGACGGCCGCACGCGCAACTGGATGAAACAATTTCGTCGCTGCACAAAACTCGGCGCGGCCGCGCGCTTCTCGAAACAAGATCGAGGCCCCGCTGCGCGCCGTCGGTTGCGATGCCCGAGGGGGACCGATTAAGTCAGCGGCAACCGCCGCGACCATCTCGCCGCAAGGCGGCGCAACCGTATGCTACGATAGCCGATTGGCGCGAATAAGCAAGACCCGCGCGGAAACAGACGCGGTTTTTCCGCTGAGCGGTCGAGCGGTTGGCGCGGCCGTCGGACCGCGGACGACTTGGGCCGGCGCACTGCGCCAACGGAGAAGAGCGGACGATCGCCGGCGAATCGGTGCCGGCTGTGCCCTTAGATAACGGCCTTGGCCGTGATCTGTTCGATGATCCAGCGGTCCAAGTCGGCCAGCATTTGCGGGGTCAACTCGTGGCCGCAGGGATACTCGCGCAGCGTAATCGACACCCCGGCGCTGTGCAGCAGCCGCAGATCGCGGCAAATCAGGTTCGATGGGTATTCTTCACTATGTCGTCCGGCGGTGAGGAACACCGGCAGCCCGCGAATGCCGTTCCACTGCGCCAGCCCGCCGGTGTTCGACGGGAATCGCCCGCACAGCGAGAGCACGCCGGCAAAGCGATAGGGTTGCGAGAAGGCCAAGCGGAAGGCCATGCTTCCGCCGGAATCGAATCCGGCCAAGAACACCCGTTGCGGGGCGATGTGGAATCGCCGCATGGCCAGGGCGATGCAATCATCCACCCGCGCGGCCGCCAGGTCGAGGCGGTCTTCGATGGGCCGCCAGCCGTAGCCCGTCCGTTGCACATCGTCGCCCGAACCGCAACCGCCGCGCGGCGCGATGGCCACGTAGTTCCGCAGGCTGATCTGCGGCATTACGCGGAGCAACTGCCGCTCGTCGCTCCCCTCGCCGTGCAGCCAGACAATCAGCGGATAGGCGTAGCCGGGCTCGTAGTGCATGGGCGCGAACACAGCACACGGCCCGGGAGCCTCGGCCGTGTGGAACTGGCCCATTTCCAAGGCGAGCTTATGTTGATCGGCGGACGCGGCACGAGTCGAAAAAACCGAAAGCTCGGTGCGTTGCATGGCGTCGGCACTCGAAATGGTCGATTAGGAAGGGATGAGAGATCGATGATCGCCAACTGTAATCTAGGGGCCGGGCGGCTGTCAATGTCGTGTTGTCGCGGTTTGCGGCGAAATGCTGTCACGCACCACCCGGCCAGTTGACAACGGCGCGTCGGCCCCAACTGGTCAACCGCCCAAAAGCCGCTCCATCGTTTCGACCAGGGCGCGAACGGCCGCGGCGCTCTTGTCGAATTGGGCCCGCTCCTCGGCCGTCATTTGGATCTCGACGATCCGCTCGACGCCTTCGCCGCCCAGCACCACCGGCACGCCGACGAAATAGCCGCCCACGCCATACTCGCGATCGCAGTAGGCCGCGCAGGCGAGCAATCGCTTCTTATCGCGGACAATCGCTTCGACCATCTGCGCCGTGGCAGCCGCCGGGGCGTAATAGGCGCTGCCCGTCTTCAGCAAACTGACGATCTCGGCTCCGCCGTCGCGGGTTTGCTGAACGATTTGGGCCAGCCGCTGCGGCTCGATCAACTGAGAGACGGGAATGCCGCCCACAGTGCAACAGCTCGTCAGCGGCACCATCGTGTCGCCGTGCCCGCCCAAGAGCATGGCCGAAACGTCTTCCACGCTGACGCCCAACTCGCGCGCCACAAAGGTGCGGAAGCGGGCCGAATCGAGCACGCCGGCCTGCCCCATCACCCGTCGGCGGTCGAAGCCGGTAACCTGCCAAAGCCGCTGCACCATTGCATCCAACGGATTGCTGACGACGATGACAATGGCCTGCGGGCTGGTGCGTTTGATCTGCTCGGCCACTTTGCTGACGATCCGCGCGTTGGTGGCCAGCAGATCGTCGCGGCTCATTCCCGGCTTGCGCGGAATTCCGGCGGTTACCACGACGACATCGCTTTCAGCCGTGTCGGCATAGTCCGACGTGCCGATGATCTTCGCATCGAAGCCCATGATCGGGCCGGCCTGACTCAAATCGAGCGACTTTCCTTGAGGCACAGTGCCCAACTCGGGAATATCAAGCAGAACGATATCGCCCAATTCGGCGGCCGCGCACCAATGGGCCGTCGTCGCCCCCACGTTGCCCGCCCCGATAATGCTGATCTTCGCCCGTCTCATTCGTGAAACCCTTTTGATCGTGTTGCTTGTCGTTGCGCGAAGGCGCCGGCGAACTGTTTGCCGATTGCATCAGCAGCGATCGCCGACAGCGACACCCGTTCGGCCGCCGCTCACGTCGGCAGTGCCATGAGCGCCCTCTTGCGCCATCGCCCGATTGTAGCACTCCGCGCGCGGCGGACAACGGGCGGAGGCCGGGCCGTTGCGGAGAATTGTTGATTGGCGAGGGACCGCCTCGTTGCTGGCCGGCCGACCAAAACCGGGGGTTGCTCAGCCCGCCGATCGCTTGCGTCGCGCCGAGCGTTGAATTAGCCTGATAAACGAGCGGTTTGCCGACAAGCGAAGCGATCTGCCGGTGCAGTGCGGTGAGCATGTCGGCACGGCAGCGATACAACCGGAGATGCACTACTTTTGCAGATGGGAGATGCGATGAAGAGTTTTCCTTGGATTGCAGGAATCGTCGGTGCGGCGTTGATGGGTGCGGCAATCGTTCCGTGCGCGCTTGAGGCCCGGGCGGCGGAGCCGTCGGCGGCGAGCGCTTCGACCGTCGTCAACGAAACCCCCGAGCAGCGCGACGCGCGGATGAAGTGGTGGCGCGAGGCCCGCTTCGGCATGTTCATCCACTGGGGACTCTACGCCGTTCCGGCGGGGGCGTGGAACGGAAAGTCGTACGGGCAAATCAGTGAATGGCTGATGAACACGGCCAACATTCCGATCGCCGAATACGAGAAGCTCGCCCCGCAATTCAACCCGGTGAAGTACGATCCGCGACAATGGGCGCGGATCGCCAAACAGGCCGGCATGAAGTACGTCGTGATCACCTCGAAGCACCACGACGGATTCAGCTTGTTCGACAGCAAGGCGACGGAGTACGACGTGGTCGATGCCACCCCGTACAAAAAAGACCTGCTCAAGCCGCTGGCCGAGGCCTGCCGCGCCGAAGGCCTGCGGTTTTGCACCTACTACTCGATCATGGACTGGCATCACCCGTCGCAATATCGCGCCAACGAGAAGCACTACAATCCCACGAAGATGCATCCCGACCGCAAGGCGGAATACGTGGCGTACATGAAGCAGCAACTGAAGGAGCTGATCGATTCGTGCGATACCGAGGTACTGTGGTTCGACGGCGAATGGACCGACTGGTGGACCGAAGAGGACGGCCGAGATTTGTATGCCTACCTTCGCGGATTGAAGCCCTCGCTGATCATCAACAACCGCGTCGGCAAAGGGCGGAAGGGGATGGAGGGCCTCAACAAGGGCGATCAACAGTACTCCGGCGACTTCGGCACGCCCGAGCAGCAGATTCCGGCCACCGGCCTTCCGGGCGTCGATTGGGAATCGTGCATGACGATGAACAACAGTTGGGGTTATCACGCTGCCGATCAGAACTGGAAGTCGTCGGAAACGTTGATTCGCAACCTGATCGACATCGCCAGCAAGGGCGGCAACTACTTGCTGAACGTGGGCCCGACGGCCGAAGGCGAGATTCCCGCGGCCTCGGTCGAGCGCTTGGCCGCGATGGGCCGATGGATGGAGGTCAACGGCGAGTCGATTTGGGCCACGCAGGCCAGCCCGTTTAAGAAGCTCGCGTGGGGCCGGGCCACCGTCAAGCCGCAGGGCGAGAACACGCTGCTCTATCTGCACGTGTTCTCTTGGCCGAAAGACGGGAAACTGCTGGTGCCCGGCCTGAAGAACAAAGTCCTTTCGGCCTATCTGCTGGCTCAGCGCGACAAGGCGCTGGCGACGACTGCGGGCGACAACGGCGTAACGGTTTCGGTGCCGCCGACCGCGCCCGACGCGACGGCCACGGTTGTCGTGCTGCAACTGGCCGGCGCGCCGGCGGTCGAAGGGCAGTAGAAGGGCCGGCAAGCGGCGATCACGTTGCCAGGCTCCGTTTGCGCTCGCCCGCTGCCTTTTTGCGATGGCCTTGCGCAGGTGTGCCTTTGTCGCTCGGTTCAGCGGACCGTGCGTTCGGCGGGCGGTGCGGTCGGGTGTGTGGCCGCTTTACGGTGCGCCGAGCAGGGCACGAAAGTTGAATCGGTCGTTTGGGGCGGCGTCGCCGCCGAGGGTGAATGCGGCGGCCTCGTCCGATGCGACGATGCCGTCGATCCATTTGAACTCGATCGCTCGCCGCGGCCGGTTCGATGTTTGCTCCGCGCGCGAAGGCACGCCGGCATTCCGATTGGTTTCCGGTTGCGGTTTTTCCGTTGCGCCCGATGCCGTGCCGCGCGGCGCTTCCGCGAACAGGGCGTCGAGCGGCAGGGCAAGCTCGAGTTCGTTTCGGCCCACGCTCAGCGGCAGATCGCCGATGGCGCGCCATTGGTTGGTTTCGGGCGACCAGCGTTCCAGCAGGGCGCGGCCGGGCGCAGGCCGCCGACGATTGACGCGAAGATCGTAGCCCAACGGGCCGGTGGCAGCGTTGGTGTCGGCATCGATCAACAGGACCATCCAGTTGTCGTCCGTCGGTTCGGAAACTGGACCTGCGGAACGCACGTAGAAGTACAACTGCTTGGCACCAAGCGCGACTTTGGCGGCGGCCAGATCGTTGCGGCCCGGCGGCGTTTGATAGACGGTGCGGCGATCGTAGCCGGGGTGATTGCGCTCAAGCGTGTCGCCAAGCGTGTCGCGGAACTCGGGAGCGATGGTTGCCCAGTCGTCGAACCGCCCGTCAATCGCCGGCTCGGCCCGTGAAACGGGCGGAACAGTGCGTGCGCCTTTGTAGCGGCGGATGGCGGCCGCCATTTGGTAGTAGTAGTTGTCGCCGTGGCCGCCGCGCATCGGTTCGATGTCGCGGCTGAACTCTTGGTTGTATTGATCGACAAAGAACGACTCGCCCTCTTTTGTCGCCGTGCCGAGGAATCGCTGCTTGCCTTGGCTGATGAATCGTTGGGCGATCCACTCGTTCCAGCCGGTGATGAACACAATCTGCGGATCGACCCGGATCGCCCGCTCCCACTGCTCGGCGAAACACAGGCCTTTTTCGGGGGCGATCCGCTCGGGCGGCGGCTGCGACCGGGCGTGATAGCTGCGCCCGATGTTCGTCACCGGATGCTGGGCCACGCACACCGAAATCTGTTCGGGCCGATCGGGCGATTCCGACCAGCCGGGCTGTTGCGGGTGATGGTCGATCCACGGCCATTTGTTTCGTCCGTCGCCGAACCACTTCTGCCCCTTGGTCCAGGCCCACGATTGACGCACCGTGAAGAACGGCCGCTGCGCGTCGGTCAGAGCATCTTCGGGCGCGAGCAGCAGCGGCTTGCCCTTCCAATGGAACCAAAGCTCGCGATACTTGCCCGGGGCATAGAAGTTGTTGTAGAGCTTCGCCACCGTTTCCGCCGCTCGGGAATTAGCCAAGAAGGCGATCTTCGGGTAGGCCTGCCCGCTGCGGCGCACCTGATCGATCACCTCGCACACGACCGATACCGGCTGATCGTAGGTGACGGCGTTGGTTACGTCGATGAACCAAACATCCACGCCGGCATCGCAGAGCATTTGCACGTGCTTGCGAATCACGTAACGGTCGTCGCTGCGGTAGTAGCCCCAAATCGGTTCGCCCCACCAGTGGAACATTCCCGGCGGGCCGAATTGCGGCTGCGCCGGGTTTTCGCGGAGCAGTCGCGAGATATCGACAACACGATCGCCGTGCGTGCCGAGCCAGACGAAATAAAAGATTCCCACCGTACGGTCGGCGCGGGTCGGCCCGACGTCCTCGGCCGTGGGCAGGCGTCGGCCCAAGGCGTCGGTGGCGGCCCAGGTGTCGGGCATTACGTCCCAAACAAGCGCCTCGCTGGCACGAACAGACTGGGCCGCAAGCGGAAGATATGCACTCAGGATGATCGCCGTGCGAATCATCGACAACGAAGAACGATCACTCATCGGGCTGGTTCCTTTTTCGACTGCCCTTGGATTGTGCGTTCTCCCGGAACGGTATTTCGCGACGGGGAGATGCGTTTTGCAATGGGTACGGCAGGTATTGCGGGATCGAAGGTTCAGGGCAGCTGCCGAACAGGTGTAGCCGTTTGATGCGTGCGCGACAAGTGGGCGAAGTCAAGATTCGCTTCGCGCGGGTGAGTTTCGCCGCAGAGGCGCGGCGATTCGCTTTGGCCGCGGGCTGCTATCGCGCGCCGAGGCGGCGATGGCCGAGGCGGTCGGCCAACCATGCGCGGCCGATGCGCCAGAGAAAGAGGGGATTGCCCAGCAAGTAGCGGCTCGCTTTGTGCGGCTGTTGAAGGAGGATGCCCAGCCATTCGGCGCCGATGCGCCGCAGCCAGCGCGGCGCACGACGCAGATCGCCGGCCCAGTAGTGGAATAGGCCGCCGACGGCCGCACACAGAGGCACGCGCAACCGCTGACGGTATTCGGCCAGCCATTGTTCCTGTCGCGGGTTGCCCATGCCGACCAGCAACAGATGAGGCTCGGCGGCATTGATCGCGGCCACCGCGTCGCGCGAGCCGGCGGCATCGAGGTAGCCGTGATGGCGGCCGGCGATCTGCCAACCGGGGAAGAGTTCGGCAGCGCGGCGCGCCGCCGAGTCGATCAGGGCCTCGTTGCCGCCGAGCAGGAACACTCGGCAGCCGCGATCGGCATTGGCGGCCAACAGTTGCGGAATCAGGTCGGTGCCGCACAGGTTGTCGCGGATGCGGACGCCTTGCAAGCGCGCGGCCCAGCGGACGCCCGTTCCGTCGCCGAAAACATAGTCGGCCCCATTGAGCACGCGGCGGTATTGCGGGTCGGCTGCGGCCAGGTTCAACGTATGAGCGTTGACGAAATAAACGAGCCTCGGCCGGGCAGGGCTTCCCGCCAACGCTGCCGAGAGCAGATCGATCGCCGTTGTTCGCCGGGTGTCGCAGATGCGGACGCCGAGAATCGAAAGCATCCGCGGCAGCTCGTGCGGCGACGCCGATGAGGGCGAAGGCGATGATTGCGACGCCGATGAGGGCGAAGTCGACGGCGCCGGGCGGATCGACCGTTCGTCGTCCGTCGCGGCGTCCGGCTCGACCGGCACGACAACCGGTGGTGCGAATACCCCATCGGTCGTCGGCCAGAGGGTCGGCGGAGCCGCAGTCGGCGACGGCGTCGGGTAGTCGGGGACGGAAGGGATGGGGTCGAACACCGATGAAGCCCACGGGTGGACAATGGTTGCCGAGTCGTCGCCCCGGCGGCCCGGCCCATGCAACGAGGCCGCAAGGCCGCACGCGCCGCGGGCCGCAATGACTTGCGGTTCGATCGTCGGCCCCGTGCGGATCAGTAGGCCCCGCGGCCGGTGAGCACGCTGGCGGGCGTACTCAACAATAGGACAAGATCGGTCCACAGGCTTTGATTGCGGACGTACCAAATGTCCATTCGCATCCAATTGTCGAAGGACACATCGCTTCGGCCGCTGATTTGCCACAGGCAGGTCAGGCCGGGGACCACCGCCAGGCGTTCCCGTTGCCAGGGGGCGAATTTGGCCACTTCGCCCGCGATGAGCGGCCGCGGACCGACCAGCGACATCTGGCCGAGCAACACATTGACCAGTTGCGGGGTTTCGTCGAGGCTGGTCTTTCGCAGCCAGCGGCCCAGACGGGTGATCCGCGGGTCGCGGCGATTCTTGAACACCGGGCCATCGGCTTGGTTGGCCACCGCGTGCTTGATCTGTTCGGCATCGGGCCGCATCGTGCGGAACTTGAACATCAGAAACGGGCGGCCCAAGTAGCCGATCCGCCGCTGGATGAACAACGGCCGGCCTTTGGTCGTGATCGTCAGCACAATCAGAATGGTCAGCAGAATCGGGCTAAGCAGTACCAGCAGGCCGGCGGCGCCCGCGATGTCGATCGCACGCTTCGCAACGCGGTAGAGAAGGAGGCGGTTGCCGCCCGGGGCCACCAGGTCTTCGCCGTGGGCGAGCCGCTGGTGGTAGAGCGAAACGCGGGGGGCCTTCGGCCGTGCCCGACCGCTGGCCGAGCGATCGGCCGGCCTGGGGCAGATCACCGGCAACGGGCAGCAAAGCGACGAGGCGTCCCAGTCGCACGCCGCTGTTGTCGTGTTGTGCGAGGCCGAGGCGGTCAGGGTGGCGAAGGCGGTTGTCATGTGTTCGGTTGGCCCGGGTCGGTTGAAGTGGTCCGTCGTTCGTCGTCCGAAAGGAAAACGCAAAGGCCGCGCCGAAGCGGACGCGGACGGGCGACGAAAGACGGGCCGGTTGTAAGAAGTTGCTGCGTTAAGAGTTGCGGTTACGGCCCGTTTTGGGCGGGGCTTGGCGGTTGACGCTTGAGCGTTGATCGCCGGCAACAGGGCGTTGCCAACCGACGCCGATGATGCCCAAACGCAACGCGGCGTTCGCCCCCGGTGAAATACCGGGCGAGATGCTCAAAGGGAATGAACGCAGCGATCGAGGTGGGCGGGCGACGCCCGCGCCGGGGCGAGAGGCAAGAGAAACGGCCGGTGGAATTCGCGCGGCGTTGGGCGGTCGCGTCGCCGCGGCTAAGGTAGGGTTGCAGGGGTGCGGAGGGCCCCGGCGGGCTTGCCCCAACCGGTTTGCGGACGTGGGGTTTGATCGCGCAAATCGGTCGTTGGCGTTTTTCGTCGGGCGATGGCCGCCCGGCTGGTTGAGGCTATTCGATGGAACTGGTTGTCGTACTGCTGGTGCTGGTCGGCGCGGTTTGGGGCGGCCTGATCCTTTGGCGCGGCGGGCTGGCCGCCGGGGTGTTGCTGCTGTTGTTGTCGGGCATCTGCTTCGGGATGCCGATGGCCAAGTGGCAGCTTGGGCCGCTGCCGCTGACGACCGACCGACTGCTTCTGCCGCTGGTCGCCGCGCAGTATCTCCTTTGGCGGCGCTTCGGTTGGACGAATCGAACGCCGGTAACGCGAACCGAATGGCTCCTCGCGGCTCTCGTTGCGGCACTTGCGTTGAGCACTTTTTCGGCCGATTGGAGCCGCGACGGCTATCAGCCGGTCGCTTGGCTGGTTCTCAGCTACCTGATTCCGGCGACGACTTACTGGATCGCCCGCGAAACGCGGTGGGAGGGACAGACGCCGAAATGGGTGCTGGCGTGCGTCTCGCTGTTTGCCGTGTACTTGGCGGTTACCACCATCGCCGAGCAGCGCGAGTGGTGGCCGTTGGTGTTTCCACGCTATATCGCCGAAACGGCGCGCGAAAGCGGCGAATGGATCGGCCGCGGGCGCGGGCCGTTGCTGCATCCGATCGGCAACGGACTGCTATTGAGCATCGGTTTGGCATCGCTGCTCTGCGCGTGGCCGCATGTGGGCCGCGCAGGGAAGGCCGCCGTTGCGGGCGCCGTACTGCTGGTGCTGGCGGCCGTGGCGGCCACGCTGACACGAAGCGTGTGGCTGGGGGCGGCCGGCGGGCTGGCGGTTGTCGGCGCGCTGGTTGTGCCGCGGCGGGCGAGGCTGCCGCTATTGGGCGGCGGGATGCTGGCCGGCGCGCTGGTTCTCGGCGTGTTTTGGGACCAAGTGATGAACTACAAACGCGAGCGGCATCTCAGCGCGGCGGCCGCCGCCGAGTCGGCACAGTTGCGGCCCATCTTGGCGGCCATCGCTTGGGAGATGTTCCTCGACCGGCCTCTGTTGGGTTGCGGCTATGCTCAGTATTCGCGCGAACACCTCAAATACACCGCCGATCGCGACGGCGAATTGCCGCTGGAAAAGGGCCGCGGCTATGTGGCGCACAACGTCTTCCTGTCGCTGCTGACCGAGACGGGCATCGTCGGGCTGGGGCTGTTCACGGCGCTGCTGGCCGGTTGGGCCGTGCAGGCTTGGCGACTGTGGCATCAAACCGCCGCGCCGCTGGCCGCGCGGCAGATGGGCTTGGTGTTCCTGGCGACGCTGACCGCTTATGTGGTCAACGGGCTATTTCACGACGTGGCCCTGGTGGCAATGGCCAATGAGTGCCTCTTTGCCGTTGCCGGCGCGATGGCTGCTGCTGCCGCCGCCACCGCAACGCAAAGCCAAAGGAACTCGAAAGAGACTGAGGAAGCCGAACCCGTCGACGATACGAACCGCACCGGCAGCGGAACGCCGCAGCGCCCGGGCCGAGATCGTGCGGCGACCACTCGCCGGATCGTTGCATGGTCGGGGCCGCCGATTCAATCGCCCGAAGCTCAACTGCCCGAGGCGGTCAGCGCCAGCACTTCGTCGTGCAGCGCTCCGTTGGTGGCAACGCATTGGCCCGAGTAGATCGTGGCGCGGCCTTGCCAATCGGTGAAGCGGCCGCCGGCCTCCTCGATGATCGGTTTGAGGGCGGCCATATCCCAGACGGCGGCGATGGCGTCGATCATCACCTCGGCGCGCCCGGTGGCAACCAGCAGATAGCCGAAGCAATCGCCCCAGGTGCGCGTCAGCTTGCAGCAGGCGGTTAAGCGGTCGAAGGCGTCGCGGCGGCCGACGCGGTCGAAGTTGGCCACCGAGCTTGTCAGAAAGAGCGCATCGCTCAATGTCGCCACGTTCGACACCCGGGCGGGCCGCGGCGGACGGTCGCCCAACTGATGCCACGCGCCGCCGCCGGAAGCTGCATAGACCGTTTCGCGGGCCGCCGGCACATGGATTACGCCCAGCACGCTTTCGCCGTTGTGCTCTACGCCGATCAACGTGCCGAACAGCGGCACGCCGTGGATGAACGACTTGGTGCCGTCGATCGGGTCGAGAATCCAACGATAGCCGCTGTCGCCTTCACGGGGCGGAAACTCTTCGCCGAGAATCGCGTCGCCGGGGAAGGCGTCGGCGATCAACTCGCGGAGCATCTCTTCGGCCGAGCGATCGGCCACGGTGACCGGGGTGGAGTCGGCCTTGCTTTCCACTTCGAGATCGGCACGCTGATAGTATTCGAGCACCAAGTCGCCGGCGCGGCGGGCCAGGCGGACGGCTTCTTCCAAGCGGCGCGCGGTGCCTTCGTTCGTTCGCAGAGAATCGCTCATCGTGTTGCTTCCATTTTGCCGCGGACCGCGCGGCGCAGGTCAGCGAATCGGTTGCGGACGCGGCGGGAGGGCCTCGGGTTGAGGCGCCGGCGGCACGATCGGCTGATTCAATTCGATCGGCTCGGGCGGCGCGATCAGCTCGGGCGATTCGGGCTGTTCCGATGAAGGTTCGCCCGGCGGCTCGGACGCTTGTCCGTAGCCGTGTTGGATCGGCCCCGGATCGATCCACATGCCCGACGCGTCGAGCCGCATCGTACCCAACTCGAAGTCCAAGTTCAACCGGTTGGCTTCGTACTCGACCCATGCCAGGAGGAAGTTGTCTTGGGCATTGAGCAGGCCCTGGTAGGCTTGCACCAAGTCGCGGGCGGTTGTGGCGCCGAAGGTGGTGGCCTGCGCGGCGGCACCGGGTTTGGGCGGTTGCGTGAGCCGCTCGCGGGTGATGTCCACCTGGCTGACGGCCACCAGCACGCCGGCGCGGCGGAGCTCGAAATCGAGTTGCGCCTGCCGCATCGCTCGCAGCGTGCTCCGCAAGTTTTGGGAGATGCGATCTTCGAAGGCGGAGTACGTGCGGCGAGCGCGCTGGTAACGGATCAGGGCTTCGCGGTACTGGTTCCGCTCGATCAGTCGGGTAAGCGGCGCATCGAAGCGGAAGCCGACTCTCATTCGGCCCGTCGTGCCTTGGAACCGGAAGGGGTTGTTGTCGGTGGTGCTCACATCGCCGTCGAGCACGACATCGAAGTCGCTTTTCAGGGCGTTGGCGGTTATCTCGATGCGGCGCCAAACATCGACCAGCGCCGCCCGAGCGTTCATCCAGTCGAGCCGCTGTTGCGAAGCGGTGACGAAGGCCTCGGCCGGATCGAGATCCACCGGCGTGAGCGTGACGGTATCGAGCCTCAGCGCGGTCTCGATCAGCGTGGCGTTCAACAGCAGATTCGACGTGCGGATCAGCAACGGGAGCGTTTGCTCGTCGTTGCCGCCGGCCTCTGCGGCCTGACGCAATTCGTCGGCCACTTGCTTGAGCACCGACGAGATCAGATCCATGTCTCGGTTCAACTCGTTGACGCGGCGCTCGAGCAAATCGACGCTGTAGGCTCGTGCGTCGGCGTCGCCGCGGAGCACTTCTTCGCGACGGCTGAGTTCCGTAAGCTGTTTGCGCCGTTCGGGCAGCGCGCGGCCGAGTCGCGCGCGGTCGGCGTCCAGCAGCTTTTCCACCTGCACGAGGCCGTCGGCCAAGCGGGGCAGTTGGCGACGCACGTCGAGTCCGCCGCGGGCCTCCGGCGGATCGCGCAGCCGATTGATGATGTCGGCGACTTCCTCGCTAAGCGCGATCAGTGCCGGATCCACCAGGTCGAACGGCTTGAGCAGGTCGTCTTCCACCCGGGTTTCGACATCGGGCGCCAGCCCCAATTGAATCTTGTAAGCGTCGAGGCGGTTGTCGTAAGCCGTTTGCAGCGACAGGAGCCGGTTCTGCGCGTTGAACAGCGCTTGACGGGCCACATCGAGCTGTAGTCGATCGATCCGCCCGGCGTCGTAATGGGCCTGAATCTGATCGAGGCTGTCGCGCAAGCCCGACACATTGACCCGCTGGTTGCGGATGCGGACCTGATCGCTAAGCAGCGTGTAGATACCGCCGGAAGTGGTCGGCGTTGTGGGCGTCAGCGCGTCGATCAGCAGACCGCCGCGGTTCGGCCCCGGGCCGCTGCCCCGACCGGCGATGACGTTCACGTAAAATGCGCGGCGGAACTGTTCCATCTGCCGCACGTTGGCCAGCAGCGCCCGTTCCGAATCGGTGAGATTCTCCATCACCACGGCGCGGCCCGCCCCGCGGAGCAAGGGTTGCACAAGCGAAAAGTCGATGATCGAACGAGCGGTTCGATCGTCGGGGCCGGCGAACTGCCAGACGAGCGAGTTGGCGAACCCGACGACCAGTTCGCTGCCCGCAATGCCCAGCTTCCGCGAGGTGGCTTCCGTGTCGGAGCTGAGCTGCCGGCTGGCGCCGCCCGCCGCTTTGGGACCGTTGTTCCGATAGAACGTCTGATTCGTCAAGAAGAACTGGGCATCGAAGCGGAACCGCTGGAAGGTCACGTCCAGCGCGGAAAGGTAGAGGTCTTCCAATTCATTTTGGTATTCGCGCGAGTTGACCAGCGCCACCTGCATCGCCAGCCGTCGATCGAGCACGAGCACGCCCTCGTCGTTGCAGGGCAAATAGCTGCGCCAATCGGGATTTTCGACGAACATCGCGTTGCCGTGCCGATGCCAGTGCTTGTAGCCCGGCTTGCCGTCCACGCGGTGCATCAAACGGTGCGAGGCCGGATCGTCGGGCGGCATCGGCGGGCAATCGGGCGAGGTCGGATCGTACATCCGCGAGGCGCGGTGCGGCGTGATGCGGTAGTCGTGCAGCTCCCATCGCGGGTCGTTCGACTTTTCGGCCAGCAGGCCGAGCACTTCGGCATCCGCCTGCCGGCGATAGTGTTGACGGCTGCATCCGGCCGCGCTGAAAAGGCCGAGCACGGCGAGGATGGCACAAATCGTCGCGATTGCGCGCAGGCCGATCCCGCCTCGTTTCTCGGAACGATTCGAGCCCCGAACCAACGCAGCGTTCAGGCGACGGCCTTCGACGCGAGGTTGTTTGACGGAACGGTGGTGTGTGCAGCGAGTCATTAGGCGGCTCCTCGACGGATGGCCGCAGACGCGGCGGAAGGTGCGACGTTGGGGACGCAGCCCGGGCCGGGGATGGTGGCGGCGGGTTCCGCGGCCAGCGATTCGACCGCGGTGGTCGCGGCCCGCGGATCGGGCAAGTAGTCGGCGGCGGGAAAGGCGGCCAGCAGGCGATCGAGCTCGTCGATCAGGGTATCCAGCCGGCCCGGCGGTGGCGGACTTTCGGCGTTCGGGGCCCAGAGTCGCTCGGCCTGGCGGCAGACTTCGGCCAACGCGGACAACCCCTTGGGAGTGGGCCGCCACAACTGCCGGCGACGATCGGATTGGTCGCGATCGCAGACGAGAAGCCCGCGACGACGCAGCGAATCGACCACGCCGCTAACTTGGGCGGGCGACACCCCGAGCCGAACACAGAGACGGCTTTGGTTCATGCCGGTTGTCGTTTCGAAGGAACAGGCCCAAAGGCAAAGGAGTTCTGTTTCGCCGATTTCGGCAGGCCGGCACGCGGCGGCCAGTCCGCGGCGCAACTGTCGAGCCAAAGCGATGACACGCTCGGCGAGGGCCAGCCAAATGGTGCCTCCCCCGGCAGATGGTTCACTGGGGCTCTGCTGATGCATTCCCTTGATCCCCCGAGTTTGGTTTTGCGGCGATCGGTCTTCGCTCCGCGGATTGCGATTCTTTGCAACTTCTTTTTTGAAAAGCAGTTGCGGCGATTCGAATACGTGCCCGGGGCATGACGACCCGACAGACGGGTTGCTCCGGCCTTGGGCTTGCGCCGCAGGATTTGCCGCAGTTGCCAATCCGCGGTCACTTACCGCATCTTTCCTAAGGGTTGTCATCGTTGGTCCGAACGTGGGCGATTGCTCGCCCGGCCCTCGGCCGGAGGCTCAGACGGCAGCTCCGCAGACTGTCCAACCGGACCGGACAATCGTTCGGTTGATCAATCATTCGGTCGAAGGAGTGTTAGGGCTTGAACGATTATGCCGGTGAACGGTATTGTGCGGTCCA
>CAZVZX010000028.1:0-10639 GCA_964631235.1 uncultured Planctomycetaceae bacterium
AGCGCCGCGACGGCCGCTTTCGCTGTGGCAAACACCTGCCCGTTTTGCCGTGGTGCGTTCGCACCGTTGCCGTTGCTCTTGGGCTTGACGCTGCCCTTGCGTCTGCCGTTGGCGCGCTCGATCATGTCCGCCGTGGGCATCAGATCGAGCACGCTTAGGCCGATCGCGCGGCAGATCGAATCGACGCTGCAACCGGCAAAGCATCTCAACAATACCCGGCCGTCGTCGCCTTCCGCGATGCTCAAGCTTGGGTTTACGTCAGCATGCGCCGGGCACCGCGACATCCAACCGCGACCATTGGGCCGCGCTTCGCAACCGCGCGCCTCGAGCGCGCAGAGCATCCGCTCAATTGCGGTTGAAGCCATTTGCCGCCCCCTTTCAGCCTTGAGTGCCTTGAGGGGCAGAATCGGCCGCGTCGCCGCTGAGTCGCTCGGCCAAGAATCGCCGCAACTCCGCGACGGGGTAGAGCACGCCCGATTGCTTCGCGGTACCCAGTCGCACGGCGCGCAGCTCGCCGCGTTTGGTGAGATTGAACAAGGTGCGTTCGGAGACGCCGATCAGCCGCGCCGCTTGTTTCGGCCGGACGGCCAACGGTTCCAGGGGTTGCGGTTCGCCAGCGGATCGCTCTTGACAACCAGCGTTTGAGAGGGGTAAATTGGGGCGGTTCATGAGCAAGCCCTTCCTGTGGCTCGGCAGCGCGACGGGGACCAGCCGTTGCGCTGCTTTTTTTTGGCGCACGCGATTTTCCAGCCTGAGCCGGTGCGCCATCGGCGCAGACATACAACGCTGCGGCACAGCCGCATATACGATACCGCGAAAGTTCACAGGCAGCCGCGCGACGTTCTAACGCCACGTCCGGCCGCTCTGTCGGGACTGCGGTCAGTATGTAGAAGCGGAGGGAGTCGATTGATCCATGACCCCTTTCGCTGCCCGGAAACGGCGCTTCCTGCGCTCGTTGCAAACACACTCTATCAAATGCGGCTGTTTAGTCAATCATGCCGAAAACATTTTTTTGTCATGGTGCGTTCGCACCACGGCCCGGGCGGCAAGAAACTAAGTCTATATGGTCGCCTCCTCGCTCGGCCCCATTCTTCGCCGCCAGCGTGGGGAGTACCTTTTGCTGCCGCCCGCCGTATCGGCCTCGATCAACCGCCGTGTGCATCGTGGCGCGTTCGGCTCGATCGTCGCTCTTCGCAACGCTGCGGGCCTCAAGATCAAGAAGGGCACGGCGTCGCATACCACCTGCCCGCCTGACGGCCCCGCTCAGCCCGCCAGTTCGGCCGTGTCGCGGGGGGCTTGTCAACGAAACCCCATTATTTCCCGCGTTCTTGAGGGTTTCGTAGACATGTTGACACTGTTGACAGCCCCGACATGACACACAGCCGGGCATGTCCCGGAGCCTCACCGCACCGGGGGCATAGTGTTTTTGCCCTACTGTCTATCCCGCAGCATATCGAGCACCGCCTCACGCTGTTCCTCTGGCAACGCCGACAAGAGGGCAACGATCGCCCGCAATCCGTCATAGTCCGCCGCGGGTAGTGTGTTCACACTATCGCCGGGCAGCAGCGCAACGCCAAGCGCGCCGGATTTCGTGCCACCGCCGATTGTCGATTCTCTGCAACTATCGACGGCACAAGGGCTTACGGAATCGCGTTCAAATCCTGTCCCCGCAACTTGTTATAACCCCTGGGGCAAGATCCTTGGTCCAGGGGTTTTCTCGTGCGCGCTCACCGACGTTTCGGGATTCGATCGGTTGCGAACGGCCGGGAAGCGAATCGTGGCGGTCGCCGAAACTCGGCCTCCCGTGGTTGCCAATGCTGTTTGGGGGCGGAACCGTATGCTTTTCCCCGGCTGAATTGCCTCCAGTTTCAAAACCGCCGCCCACTCGGCAGCGACTATCACCGCTTGGCGGCGACTTTCTTCATCATTGACGGTATACCGTATCCGATATATTCTTAAGTAGCCGGCCAGGGAGTTGACGGAGCGATCAAGGAGCAATGGTCAAAGCAAAGGAAGGAGGGCAGGACGAGCCGTTGCAAAAGCCAGTGGTCTGGCTGCACGGGGAAGTCAAGACGCCTCCCTTCACGCCCCAGGGCCGGCAAGAGGCCGGCATGCTGTTGCGGCTGCTTCAAGAAGGGGAACGATTGGGCATGCCGCAGGCCGAACCGCTGCCAGAAGTCGGGCCCCGATGCGGAGCGTTGCGGGTTCGCGACGCCGAGCACCATTGGCGAATCGTGTTCCGTATCGATTCCGATGCGGTTCTTGTCTTGGAGGTGTACCCAAAAAAGACTCGCAAGATACCCGACGAAGTCATCGATCGGTGCAAGAGACGACTCAAGCAATACGACGCGGCTGCGAGCGCGGCGAAGAAGAAGCAGCCGGGCAAGTGAGGACCCATCAATGGATGCGACGAAACGCAAAGCACTGGAAGCTGCGGGTTGGAAGGTTGGGGATGCCGCTGATTTTCTGGAAATGAGCGACGAGGAACGCCAACTGCTCGACGCGCGTGTGAGCCTTGCGCTGGCGATTCGTCGGCAACGTGAGGCCCAGAACATGTCGCAGAGAGAATTGGGGGCCAGGTTGAAAACCAGTCAACCACGTGTCGCGAAGATCGAACGCGCCGCTGCGGACGTTTCCTTGGATCAGCTCGTGCGGGCATTCACGGCCGTCGGGGGAAAAGTAATCATCAAATCCCTAAACACGAAAGCAACCAGAGGAAGACTTGCCAAAGGCGAGAAAGAACGCGCCGTGATCCTGGAACTAAGCACTTCGCGGTAGTGATGCGATGGCCCAGGACTGGCGGACTCAAAAAAGTCTCTAAAAAGTCTCTTTCTTCACGCCGCTCGAAGACTGACGCTGCCTTCCCGAAGAGTTGCTTCTGCCAGTCGTAGAATTGTGTGGCGTGGATGCCCGGTTCGTCGCACAAGTCGAAGACGGGCCCCCCTCCAAGAGTCGCTGCCGGACAGCCACCGCCTTCTGCTGAGGCGCAGGACGCTTTCGACTCGACATCGAGCTTCTTCTGTCGGGATGTGCCTAAGCTCGAGCACACCCGCAAAGCTCAACGTCCTCCCGGAGCAAAACAAAGCGTCCGCATTCGCAGGCCTCATTCCACTTGGCGCACGCATTGAACAGCCTGGACTTTGCTTGTCGCGGGCAATCGCACGAAAAGGACGTTGTTCTGAGAAGCCTTGATTTCGCCCGAGGCAGTTCTTTCTGCGGCGAAGTGAATCGATCTGCTGCGGCTGCGAGTATCGAGGTTTTCGACATCCGTGTCGAAAAATGTGACGCGCATTCGGTGGACTACCCGTGCTCGTCGCGAACCGTCGCTCGGCGCGGCAGTCCTAATTCTTGGTGCGGCCATTCGTTACATCGGAAAACCGCTCGTCGAATACTTTCGGCATACGAATTGCCCGTCGCATTTCGCGATCCGCTCGCCCCAATCGAGAGTGTTTCAGGATGTTTTAGCAGCCAGTTGAAAAAAACGATTCCCGCCGATTCGGCCCGCGAATTCTGCGGAAATTGCACACGGCCGCGAATCCGAGAACGACTTTTTCAACGGGACGCCGGCGATCGTCGCGAGTCGCGGTTAATCGGGCTGAATAAGCTGAACAACTCGACGCAATTGCGCAATCGGCCGCGGTCGCAACGACGCGGCTTCCCGGCCACGACGGAGCGTGGTCCCTCTAGGGCTTCAGACGGCTGATTCGATACGCGGTTTATTTATCACCTTGCTTGGGCGCAAACGCGCGGCTGGATTTGGCAAAGGTCAATTGGGTGCGCCAACGTCGATGCAAATCGCGGGACGGGCGGACCGCTTCATCACGACGACGCCACGCTTTCCGATGAATCGGTGTTCTTGGTTTCGGGATTTGTGCCGCATTCTCTGGGGCCGGCGATGGCTGCTTTCGGCCGTGATGCTCATCAACATACTCGGCCCGGCCTTGGAGCCCGCACAGTCGTGGGTTGCGAAAGCCGTGTTAGACAAGGTCGTTTCGGGCAACGCGACCATGCTCCGGAGTGATCTCGTTGGGCTGCTTCCCCTGGCGGCAACGGTGTTCTTCGTGCTGGCAGCCGTTCGCATGATCAGCCATTTCTTGGACAAGGTGCTGGACGCCCGACTGAAGATCGACTTGCAGCGGTTCTATTTCGACCGCCGCCTGAAACAAGTGCCCGCCGAAGACGTTTCGCGCATGATTTACGACTGCGAACAGGCGCGAAAGATGGTGGACATTCTCCAGCGCGATTTTTGGGTGGTGGTGATTGGGCTGCCTGCCGTGCTTGTATGGCAGTTGACGCTTTCGGCCGAATGGGTGGCTCCACTCGTACTGGCTGCATCTCCGACCATTCTGCTGACGCTACTGTTGGGGCCCGCCGTCCGCCGATGGAGTGGTCGGCGCTTGGAATCCGTGGCGGTCATCTCGGATGCGGTGTGCGGCAATGATCGAGATCAGTTACACCGCGGGCAAACGGCGTTTTTTCGCTCGTCCGTTCGTTTCGAGGTGTGCAAGAAGGCGGCAGAGGTGATCACCGAATTGATGCTCTGGTTGGGGCTGGGATCACTGCTTTTGTTTGCCTGTTTTGTTCCGGTCTTCCCCGAGAAGATCACCGGCGGCGATCTGGCGGCATTCCTGGTCAATCTGAAATTGTTGAGCAAGCCGTTGCAGGAGTTGAGCAAGCTATACACCAAGGTTCACGAATGCTATCCGGCCGTTCAGCGCGTGTTCGCATCTGAGCCGTCGGCAGGCCATTCGCGCTTTTCATCGGCGGCGATCCATCAAGCGGGTCCGAAATCTCTCTTGGGAGAAGAGTCCTGATGTTGCCCGACTCGAAGCAGATCAACGTGCCACCCTATGCCCGCGCAGAGGTTACTGGCCTGGCGGTCGCCGGAAACGACGTTTGGCTCGCCACGAACGTCGGCTTGTATTCTTGCCGCCGGCGAGAGTTCATCGCCGGTTGGCGGGGTCGGCCGCTTCGGGCGATCGCACCGCTGAAAGACGGCCTGCTCTTGGCAGCTGCCGAAAACGATCAGACTTCGTTGTTCCATTGCAATGCAGCCGGCCGGGTGGTGGAAGCATTCCCCAATTTTCCCAATAAACACGTTCGCTGCGTGGCCTATTTTGCAGGGCCAATTGTGGGCGGCAAGCAGGGTGTGTTTCGGCTAAAAGGTGATCGCTACCTTCCAATCTTTTCCTCGGGCAATGTGATCCGTTTGGAAGCCGCGGATGGGCAGATCACGGCTTTTCTGAAGGGCCAGGGGCCAGAGGATCGGCCGGCTGTGGCCGTGTCGGCTGACGGTGGGCAGTCTTGGAGACTGCTGTGGGAGGGCGAGTACGCAGATCAAGTGCAGGCTGCGCGCGGCGACCGGGCGGTTACTCGGTGGCGACATCTCGTTCGAGAAGGTGAACCAAGCCGTTATCAAGACCTGCCGGCCCAGGCTGCGTACTTGGACGATGACGGAGGAGAGGCCATCCTAGCCGGCCCCGAGCTGACGATTCGAGGAGCCAATCGCGCTACGGTCCGCATTCAGCATCCGAGCTTCGTGGACGCCGAGCATTTGGCTTGGTGCGGGCCGCACATCATTTTGGCGGGTCGGCCCGGTGCATGGCAGGTCGAACCGGCTACGGGGGCCGTTTCCGATTTGTTCGCCGACGATCCCCTGGCGCGCAACGCGGGACGAATCAAGCAGGTGTTCTCCCTCGGCGGCCGACGGTTTCTTCTTACGACAACGTCGGCCACGTTCGTCTCTGTTGACGCCGGTGAACATTGGCGGATGGTCGATTCGGATTGGGGCGTTCACCACGCCAAGGCGGTCGTCGGCGATCGTCTTGAGAAGTTCCATCTGATCTGCAAGGGCGGTTTGTTCCAAAGCGATGATAACGGCGCGTCGTGGAAGTGGCAGCCGGTGCGGCCGCGTACCGGGCATTTCGGCGAACTCACCGGTGGGCTGGCAGCGGCAGATTGTCTCATATTGGCCAGCAAACGAGGGTTGCTCGTGCCGTCGGATGAACCGGGAACTTGGGATTGGTTTGGTGCTCTCGCGGCGAAGAAGGTCAAGCTTCTCCAAGTCGATGCTGCGGGCCGCATACTTGGGGCGATCTTCGACCAGCGCGAGATTCATGCCATCGAGCCCGCCAGCGGCAAGACCTCCTGCCTCGCAGTTTTGCCTGAAGAGATCCAGTGGGTCGGTACTGTCGGTCGAACTCTGCTGGCCCTAACGCACACGGCTCTGTATCGCCTCGATGGGTCATCACCAGTCAAGGTTCCTCTTCCCACCGGTTCAGCCAACTGGCACGGCACCGCTACCGCCAGCGGCATGTTGATTTGGAACGAAGAAAACGCATGGATCAACAAGGGCGAAAACGGTCAATGGCGCCCCGTTGCCGGTTGGCCGCCGGGGGTCAAGAAGTTGGCGGTGTCGGAAGACGGTGGCATCGCGCTGTGGACGGACGGTAGCACATTGGCCAGGCTCGACTTGTCCCGAATCTCGCCCAATTGATCGACCTGCCCGATTGATCATCATCCATGATCTGGTGAACCAGATGCGGCAATCGATCGGTGATCGCATCCGCAGACGCAAAGCGCGTTGACACGCATTCTCCGGCACGATTGAGATGCCTGACTGCCCTTGCCCAACAATTGGGCTTTTCGCCCAATAGGCTATGCCGGCGCCTTAGCCATGCCGGCGTTCCGCACGCAATGGCGAGATGCCGCGTCGAAACGCCGTGGTGCCACCGGGCCGTTTCTGGCCGCGACCGATTGCGATATCTTAAGTGTTGCACTCGCAGCGTATCGGTATTCGATCGCACCCAATCTTTTGGGCACCGCTGTTCATGGGCCGCGATGGCCTAAGGCGCGGTCGCGGGGATGCGTCATGGCAGCGGCGGCGTTGAGAGGCAATGTTCGACGGAATCTTCTTAATCGATAAACCGCGGGGGATGACCTCGCGGCGCGCGGTGGATGTCGTGGGGCGGCTTGTGCAACCGACGAAGGTCGGCCATGCGGGCACGCTCGACCCGCTGGCCGAGGGACTGTTGGTGTTGTGCCTCGGGTCGGCCACGCGGTTGATCGAATTCGTGCAACAGATGCCCAAATGCTACGACGCCCGATTCCGCCTAGGCTGTTCCAGCCCGACGGAAGACCTTGAAGGCGAAGTCACTGAGCTTGCCGGCGCGCCGATCCCGTCGGCCGACGAACTGGCGGCGGTGCTGCCGCGGTTTCGCGGCCCGATCGAACAGCGGCCCTCGGACTATTCGGCGCTGAAGATCGGCGGGCGTCGGGCGTGCGATCTGTTGCGAGCGGGACGCGCGGTGGAGTTGCCGCCTCGGCCCGTGACAATCTACCGACTGGAAGTTCTCGAATACCGCTATCCGGATTTGCGACTGCTCGTCGAGTGCAGTCGCGGAACATATATCCGCGCGCTGGGACGCGACGTGGCGGCGGCCTTGGGCACCGCGGCCGTAATGACCGCGCTCAGGCGGCTGCGGATCGGCAGGTTCGCCATTGAAGCGGCCTGCGATCCGGCAGACCTTTCGCGCGAGAAGATCGCCGCGAACATTCGGCCTTCGCGCGAGGCCGTGGCCCATCTGCCGCAATGGACGGCCGACGACACTTCGGTAACCCGACTGCGCCACGGACAAGCGGTTCGCTGTCCGGCGGAACTGATTGCGAGAATCGCCGGACGCGACGGAGCGCGTCCCTCCGCTGAATGCATTGTGCCGGACGGCCTGGAGGGCCACGCGCCGCCGTGGCCGCCAACCGAACTCGCCCCGCGTGCCGAACAGCAGAGCGATCCGCCGATGGTGGCAGTGATCGATCGCAACGGTCGGCTCGCCTCGCTGGCGGCCTTGCAGTTGCCCGACCGGTTGGTCCCGCTCCGCAACTTTCCGCTTGCCGACGCGCCTGGTATTGGTTCGTAGAACCGGCTCGCGCGACCTCTCGCCCACGCCGGCCTGATGGCGTGCCGCCTGTTACCTTGCCGGGGAAAAAAGCGTATATTGTCGGGCGACGCCGCAACGGCCTTTCGGCCAGGCGAATCGCTTCGACCGAAGGCATCGACAACATCGCCGACGGCAACAGCGGCGCAGCGGCAACGACGACAACGGCGACGTGTTCGTCAGAAAAAACGTGCCGGACCGGGAAGCGTTTGAGAACATCGCGGGAATCGAGACCATGAATTGCCCGAAATGCAACGCCCAAATCGTTCAGCCGGCTCGGTTCTGCCATCTCTGCGGCGAAGGACTGCCCTCAGGCAACCCAGAGGAGCCGCTTTCGCCGGCGGCGCAAATGCGGCAAGCAGCGGCGCGAGCGGCCGGCGGCGGCGAGGAAGAAGAACTTTGGAGCGGCACGTATTCTTCCAAGGCGATGATCGGGGCGTGGATCACGGCCGGCGTGCTCTCGTGCGCGGCCATCGTCGGCTGGATCATCTGGATGCCCGAAGCCCTTTGGTGGCTCGCGCTGTTCGGCTTGATCGTACTGCTTTGGGGAGTGCCGGTGTTGCAATTGCTCTACCGGCAGTTGAGCATTCATTATCAATTGACCACTCGGCGATTCATTCATCAAACGGGTTTGCTGCGACGGATCACCGATCGGATCGAGGTCATCGACATCGACGACATTACCGTGGAGCAAGGATTCATCGAACGATTGTTGGGCGTGGGGACGATTCGGATCAAGTCGTCGGATCGCACGCACCCGGACTTGCGTTTGCCCGGCATCGAAAACGTGCAGCAAGTGGCGGCGATTTTCGACAATGCACGGCTGGCCGAGCGCCGCCGCCGCAGTCTGCACGTCGAGCAGATCTGAGGGTCGAGGTGCATCATCGCCTCGGCCGCGATGGTCGGAGCGACAGTGGACCCCCTTTGTTGATGCGTAATCGCACGCCCGCGGCCCGTCGAAGCCGCTTGCTGTTGTACCTACCATTTATCCCGCCGCGTTGAGTAGTTCTCTCTCGCAAGGAAACCGAAGATGTTGCAGCACTGGTTGAAGAAGGGCGCGATTCGCCCCGCGTTGATCGCGGCCTGTTCGACGATTGTTTTTGGGCAAGCGGTTGTTCTCGGGCCATCGGCCCGGTGGGCCGGCGCGGCTGCTGCGGCGGAGTCGGCCGTGACGGCGGCGGCAACGGCCGCTGCGGCGGAAGCGCCAACAGCAACCGCAACAACAGCGGTGCAGGACGCGCAGGTGTTGTTCGACTTTTCGGCCCCGCCGAAAGCAGAAGCGATTGTCGTTTCCGATGCCGCATTCACGGTGAGCGACGGGCGGCTTCACGTAACCACCGGCACGAAGTCGCGTTGGCCGGGCGTCACGCTCAAGGCCCCGGAGGGCAAGTTCGACCTGCGGTCGTTCGCCGCGATCGCCGTTCGGCTGCGGAACGAAGATGACGAACCGGTGCGGGTCAGTTGCCGTGTCGATAATCCCGGCGCCGACGGGTCGAAGCATTGCGTCACCCAAACGATCGACTTGAAGGCCGGCGAGGCCCGCACGCTTCGGGTGCCGCTTGCCGAGTCGATACCCGAGGCGTGGCGCGACAAACTCTTCGGCATGCGCGGCTATCCGTTCGGCTGGCGCGAGCAGGGGCTTCAACTCGACAACATTACACAGATTCTTTTGTTCGTTGCTTCGCCCAAGCGGGAACATCGATTCAGCGTCGCGCGAATCTCGGCCGAGGGCGCGCGGCAAACGCCGCCTGACGACGCTTCGCCCGAGAAGCTGCTGCCGCTGATCGATCGCTACGGTCAGTTCCGGCACGGCCAATGGCCGGGAAAGATCGCATCCGACGACGATCTGCGCCGTCGGATCGAGCAAGAGGCGGCCGACCTGAAGGCCCATCCCGGACCGAGCCAGTGGAACCGCTACGGCGGTTGGGCGGGCGGCCCGCAATTGGAGGCCACCGGCGCTTTTCGCGTCGAGAAGGTCGAAGGCCGCTGGTGGCTGGTCGATCCCGAGGGGCGGCTGTTCTGGTCGCACGGGCCGGACTGCGTGCGGTTCGAAACGGCGGCAACGCCGATCAGCGACCGCGAGTTTCTCTTTGCCGAGCTGCCCCCGCGCGATTCCGAGTTCGGCATCTTTTACGGGCGCGGGGCCAATGCCGCGCACGGCTACTACTCGACGCGCAAGTTCGCTACGTTCAACTTCACCGGGGCGAACCTGTTGCGCAAGTACGGACCCGATTGGCGCGCACTCGCCACCGAATTGGCCCATCGGCGGCTCCGCAGTTGGTCGATGAATACGATTGCCAACTGGTCCGACGAGCGCATCTACCTGGAACGCAAGACGCCGTACACGGCCACGATTGGCGTCAAGGGACGCAGCCGGCCGATCGAGGGCAGCCAGGGCTACTGGGGGAAGTTCTCCGATCCGTTCGATCCGGCGTTCGCCCGTGCAGCCGCCGAGGCGATGGAACGCCACCGCCACACCACAGCCGACGACCCCTGGTGCATTGGCTATTTCGTCGATAACGAGCTGAGTTGGGGCGACGACACGTCATTGGCGTTGGCTGCCTTGGCCTCGCCGGCCGATCAACCGGCGAAAATCGCCTTTTGCGACGATCTCCGCAAGAAGTACGGCACCATCGTCGAGCTGAACGCCGCTTGGGGCACCAAGCACGAATCGTGGGACGCCCTGCTGAAAAGCACCGACCCGC
>CAZVZX010000028.1:10657-60445 GCA_964631235.1 uncultured Planctomycetaceae bacterium
AGGCCGAGAGCGACCTACGCGACTTCTACTTCCGCACGGCCGAACTCTACTTCCGCACCTGCCGCGAAGCGGTCAAGAAGGTTGCGCCCAACCGGCTCTATTTGGGCTGCCGCTTCGCGTGGACCAATCCGCTGGCCGTGCGGGCCGCGTGCGGGTATTGCGACGTGGTGAGCTTCAACTTCTACCGCAACGAGGTGCCCAAGAACCCGTTGCCCGAGGATTGCGATAAGCCGATCATCGTCGGCGAGTTCCACTTCGGCGCGCTCGATCGCGGCATGTTCCATACCGGCCTGGTGGCGTGCAAGGATCAGCACGAGCGGGCCGAGCGGTATTTGGCGTTCGTGCGCAGCGCGGTCGATAACCCGCGCTATGTCGGCGTGCATTGGTTCCAATGGGGCGATCAGGCCACCACCGGCCGTTCCGACGGCGAGAACTACCAGATCGGTCTGTTGGACGTATGCGACTCGCCCTATCCGGAAACGATCGCGGCCGTGCGGCAGGCAGGAGCAGAGATGTACGCGCGCCGCGCAGGCAAAAGCGGCGCCGGCAACGGTAACAGTAACGCCACCGGCGCAGCGGCGCTGTTCGACGGCAAGACTCTCGACGGTTGGTCGGTTCCGGCCGACCAGAGCAAAGACCGCTTGGCCGATGGTGCGTTGCAGATTGTCGGGCGCGACCGGGCTTTGGTTCGGACCGATGCGATTCCCTCGGCGCCCGGCGGCGCGAAGGCGGTCCGCTGGACGTTCGAAATTTGCACCCGCGGCGGAGGCCGGGCGGCCGTCGTGGTCCGACCGACGGAATCACTGGGTTGCGGGCAGGCACCGCTGGCAATGGTGATCGACAATCGGCCGGTGGGCGATGCGGCAGCCGGCGCAGCGGCGCGGACTGGCAGCATCGTCGGCCTGCGGCATCTGGCCAAAAGCATGGCGGTAGACGAGCGATGGTTCGCCCTGCGGCTGACCGTTGGGCAAAGCCGCATTGTCGTCGAGTGCGACGGCGTGCCGCTGGTCGATTGCCCGGTGATGAACGACGAAAACGGTGCGGCGGAAGCAGCGAGCCTGTTGAATCGCTATCTCGCTTCGGTGCCGGAACTGGCGCCCGGGGCGATTGCTTTGGCCCCCGGCGCCGATCAGCAGGGCGAGGTTCTGGTGCGCCGCGTTTCGGTCGAGACGGCCGACGAAGCCGCCGCCGGTCGGTGGTTCGGCGGGGCCTCTGCCGGCGGCAGTTCCGTTGCCGGAGCTTCGGCCGAAGGCGGGCCCCCGGCCGAAGCGGCCTCTCGGCCGGACCGCACCGTTGTGGCCCTGCTGCGCCGCGGCTATCCGGTGGTGAACTACCATGCGCATCTCAAGGGCGATCTGACGATTGACGGCCTGCTCGAAGATCAACGCCGCACGGGCATTTTCTACGGAGTAGCGATCAACTGCGGCAAGGGTTTTCCCATTACCGACGACGCGGCCGCCGAGGGCTTTCTCGCCTCGATGAAACGCCGACCCGTGCTCTTGGGAATGCAGGCCGAGGGACGCGAATGGCTTTCGATGTTCTCGCCTGAGCAGATCGCGCGGTTCGACTACGTGTTCACCGATTCGATGACCTTCACCGATCATCGCGGGCGGCGCACCCGTTTGTGGATCCCCGAGGAAGTCGATGTGCCCGACCCGCAGGCCTTTATGGACATGCTTACGGCCGTCACGGTGAAGATTTTGGAAACCGAGCCGATCGACATCTATGCGAACCCCACCTTCCTGCCGGCGGCGATTGCGGCTGATTACGACCGCCTGTGGACAACCGAACGGATGGATCGGATCATCGCCGCAGCCGTGAAGAACGACGTGGCCATCGAAATCAACGACCGCTACCGCCTTCCCCGCGAGCCGTTCCTCAAGCGGGCCAAAGAGGCCGGCGCGAAGTTCGCCTTCGGCGTGAACAACACCGATCGACAACTGGGCCGATTGGAATACTGCTTCGAGATGATCGAGCGGTGCGGGCTAAAGCCGTCCGACTTCTTCATCCCCAAGCCGGAAGGCAAGAAGAAGGTTCAATTGCGCGCCGCGCAGGCTACTACCACAAGGCGGTAATCCGGCACAATACCGGCGCGCGGCGCGAGCGACAGATCAATCGTGCCCTGCGAGGGCAAATTGTGTCGCTGTCGCGCGACCGAACACGTGCTTGTTCGACGAATCACGCGATGGCGCAACGGACCGCTCGGTTGTGCGGCCGATTGCCCTGAGGCCGCCGGTCGCGGTCAGCGGTTGGCCCCGGCCGGCTGCGGCGCCTGTTGTTCGCGGATCGGCTCTTCGGAAACAACAACGTTTTCGCCGAGCAGGTGTTTGCTCAGGAAGGCGCGCACCCGTTCCGGCACCTCGCGCGCGCGGAACCCATGTCCGCCCTCTTCGACGGGGATCAAGATCGACGACACCCCGGCCTTCTTCAACGCTTCGTGCAGCCGCTTGCCTTGGTCGAAGGGAACGAGTTGATCCTTCGTGCCGTGGATCGTCAAGAACGGCGGATCGTCGGCCGAAACGAAGGTGATCGGCGAGGCGGAGCGGGCCTTCTCCGGATTGTCCTTGACGGGGCCGCCGATGAGCAACGATTCGGGCGAGTTGGCCGCGTAGTGGTCGATTTGGCTGGGGAAGTCGCCGATCACGCTGAAATCGCTCGGGCCGAAAAAGTTCACCACGCAGGTTACGCGGCTGTCTTGATCGGTGTGTTTGCCCAGCGCGCCTTCGAGTTCCTTCACGCCGCCGCTGGTGCCGAGCATGGCCACCAAATGCCCGCCGGCCGAACTGCCCCAGACGGCGATCTTGTTCGGATCGAGATTGTACTTCTTCGCGTTGCCGCGAATCCAGCGGATGGCGGCCTTGCAATCGTGAATCTGGGCCGGCCAGGTGGCCTCGTTCGTCAGTCGATAGCCGATCGACACCCCGGCGAACTTCCCACTGGCGACCAACGGGGCCAGTTGCCCGCGACCGCCTCGCTTATCGCCTCCGCGCCACGCCCCGCCGTGAATGAAGGCCACGACCGGCAGCGGCCCTTCGCCAGCCGGCTGCTTGGGCAAGAGCAGATCAAGCTGTTGGCGCGGGTTATCGGTATCGGCGTAAGGAATGTCGGTTTCGAGGCGAATGCTTTCGGGCAGCGGCCGCGGCGGTTGAGCCGGCTGGGCGGCCCGCGCGCTGACGGCGCCGAAGATCGCACCGATCAAAACGACCGCCGAGAGAATCGCCGGTCGAGCCGACAACCGAAGAAACACGGCAGGAGTAACACGGCAGGAACGCATGGCTGAGGCTCCGAAAAAGAGGGTCGCAAACTGGGGATGGGCCGCCAATGGCAAACAACACGCTGCCCCAAGATGAAACCATCGAAAGCACGCTCAGGTGTCGGCGCCGTCGAGCTGCTCGCGCAGTTTTCGCTGTTCTTCCGTTTGCGCGCTTTCGCGATTGGCTCGTTGCCGGCTCGCGTCTTCGCGACTGAATCCCTGGTTCCTTTCACGTCTTCGCGCTTTCGCGATTGAATCGCTCGTCTCTTTTCGCGTCTTCGCGTTTTCGCCCTTGAATCCCTGCTCTTTCGCTCTCTCGCGTTTTCGCGTTTGAATTCCTGCTCTTTCGCTCTTTCGCGTTTCAGTCCTTGTTCCTTTGCGATCGAGTCTCCGCCGGCCCGGCGGGCCGTTACAGGCCGAGAACATCGTTCATGTTATACAGCCCCGGCGATTGTTTCGCCACGAATTTGGCGGCCGCCAAGGCGCCGACGGCATAGCAATCGCGGTTCGAGGCGCGGACCGTCAGCTCGATCGTTTCCCCCAGCATGCCGAAGATGATCGTATGTTCGCCCGGGTTGTCGCCCACGCGCACGGCATGGTAGCCGATTTCGCCGTGGGGTCGGGGGCCGGGCCGGCCCTGCCGACCGTGAACGGCGGCCTTCTGCCCCATTTGGGCGGCGATGAGCTGACCGAACTTCAGCGCGGTTCCGCTGGGGGCGTCTTCCTTGAACCGATGATGCCGCTCGATGATCTCCACGTCGGCGTCTTTGTCGGCCAGGGCCTTGGCTGCCTGTTCGGCCAGCTTCATCGTCAGGTTCACCGCCAAGCTCATGCTCGGCGCCCAAACGATCGGAATGTTTGCCGCCGCTCGGCGAATCTGCTCGACCTGGTCGGACGACAGGCCGGTGGTGGCCACCACCAACGGCACGCGTCGGCCAAGGCACGTTTCCAGCAGCGGACTGAAGGCCTCGGGCACGGAGAAGTCGATCAAGACGTCGGCCGGCACATCGAGCGCGGCCGAAATCGGCACACCCAACGGCCTAGCGCCGGCCAAGGTGCCCGCATCGTGCCCCAAAAGCGGATGCTCGGGCGTTTCCAGCGCCGCGACGATCTTCAATTCGTTGTCGGCCGAGCCGATGGCGATCAGGCGTTTGCCCATCCGCCCGGCGGCTCCGTGAATTGCAATCGAGAGGGTCATGGTCGTTCCTTGCTTCGCAGAAGTCGGTATTTGGACGCGCGTTTGCCGCCGCGCCGGCCTTCCGGCCGTCGGTCAAAGGGAATGAGCTTGGATTTGGCGGACTATCTGATCGAGATCGTTGGCTACCGCCACGGGCCGATTGGCGAACGGCGTCTGGGTGATGCCGAAGGGCGCGAGCACCTTTTCGCACGCGGTCCGCTCGGCCGTATGATAGGCGACTGTGGCGTTTGGGTCCTTCAATTGATGACCGGTGAGCACGCAGACGACGCGCTCGCCGGGCCCGATGACGCCCTCGGCCCGCAGCTTCTTCGCGCCGGCCACCGAAGCCGCGCTGGCCGGTTCGCAGCCCAGCCCGCCGGCGCCCACTTGCGCCTTGGCGTCGAGGATCTCTTGATCGGTCACCTCGCGGACCACGCCGTCGCACACCTCAAGCGCGCGGAGGCATTTGGTCAGGTTCACCGGGCGGTTGATCTCGATGGCGCTGGCGATAGTCGATGCCCGGCGTTTTTCGGCATCCATCTGAGCGAAGAAGCCCTCGGCGGCGGCCATATCCGGTTCGCCGCCGTTCCAACGCAGCCCTTGTTGTTCATACAGTTGATAAAGCGTATTCGCCCCGGCCGCATTGATCACCGCCAGCCGCGGCACACGGCGGATCAGCCCTAGGTCGCGCAATTCCATGAAGGCTTTGCCGAACGCGCTGGAGTTGCCCAAGTTGCCCCCGGGCACGACGATCCAGTCGGGCGGCTCCCAGCCGAGGGCCTCGAGCACGCGATACATGATCGTCTTTTGGCCCTCGAGCCGGAACGGGTTGACGCTGTTGACCAAGTAGATGCCCAACTGCTTGGCCACTTGCTGCACGCGGGCCATCGCGTCGTCGAAGTCGCCGGCGATTTGCAGCGTCAATGCCCCGTAGTCGAGCGCTTGCGACAGTTTGCCGTAGGCGATCTTGCCCGAGCCGACGAAGATCACCGCCCGCATCAACCGCGTGACGGCGCAGTAGATCGCCAGCGAGGCGCTTGTGTTGCCGGTCGAGGCGCAGGCGGCCGTGGTTGCGCCGACCATGCGGGCGTGCGAAAACGCCGCCGACATCCCGTTATCTTTGAAGCTGCCCGAGGGGTTCATCCCCTCGTATTGCAAGTAAAGCCGATCGGGCTGCACGCCCACATATCGGGCAACGGCATCGGCCCGATGAAGCAGCGTTTGCCCCTCGCCGATTGTCACGCACTGCTCTGCCGGGGCGAAGGGCAACAGCCGCCGGAACCGCCATACGCCGCTGAAGCTCAACGGGTTGGTTCGATCCCTCCACAGCGATTCGAACTCTTTGAGCGAGGCCGGCGGGCCGACGCGGTCCCAGTCGTAGGCCACATCGAGCAGATGCCCGCACTTCGGACAGGCGGTCAGCACTTCATCCACGGCAAAGGTCGCCCCGCAGCGACGCGAAATGCACCGCTGGAAGGCCGCTTCAGTACATGAGGGATTCATCGATACGAAAACTTCTTAATATTGGCAGAGTACGGACTTCCGGCGGCAGATCGACCATCGGGCCGCAGACTTCGAACCGACCGCGAACCAACTATCCAGTGTAAATAAAACGGCTTTCGAGCGAAAGCGGCGTCGAAATGCGGCCGGACAGGTGCGATGATCGTTCGTTCACGGAAAGGTGGGCGAATGGGCGAAAGCTTTGCTCGAACTGATCTTGCATCGCAGCTTGCCCTTGCAGTACAAGAGCCTGCCTGAAATACCATAAGCGCAGGGGAGCGACTTGAGGGGTGAACCGGCCCCGCGTCGCCGCCCTTCGTGTTTCCGGCAAATCCCCGAAAAATGCCCGCCGTCGCCCCCGCGGTGGCGGCATTTCCGGTCGGTCGTCGTAATTGGCGATTGGTTCGTACTTTAGGCGAGTAGAACGATGCGCACATGGATGGTCGCGTTTTGCTTGGTCGCGTCGGCCTCGGCCGCCGAGACGAAGTTCCCCTATACCGCCTACGTTGTTACCGACGAGCTATATGTTCGCAGCGGGCCGGGCCAAAGCTACTATCCGACGGATAAACTTTCGCGAGGGCAGGCGGTGGAGGTCTATCGGCACGATCCGGGCGGATGGCTGGCCATTCGTCCCGTCGATGGAAGCTTCTGCTGGGTTCATGCCCGATACCTGGAACCCAAAGGCGATGGACTGGCCGAGGTGACGGCCGACGGCGTCTCGTGCCGCATCGGCAGCCGTTTGAGCGATGCCCGCGACATCATCGGCGTGCGGCTCAAAAGGGGCGAGGTGGTCGAGTTGCTCGACGAAAACCAACTGCGCCGCGGCGACGGCTGGTGCCGCATTCTGCCGCCGGCAGGCGACTTCCGCTGGGTTTACGGCAAATATGTTTCGCCCGACTACCCGCACGACGGCCTGAGCAAGCCGGCCGACGGGGCCGCGCCTGGGCCGACACCGCCGACGCCGCCGGCCGTTAGCCCCTCGCCGCTGACAAGCCCTCTGCCGGCCGGGCCAATGGCGGCCGACGACTTCCGCGCGCAGGTCGAGGCCGTTGACTTGGAATTGGCCATCGTTGTTGCCGAGGAACCCGCAGTCTGGGATCTTGCCCCGCTGCGCCGGCGTGCCGAAGAACTGCTCGAACGCGCGCCCGGCCCGGTGGAGCGCGGTCATGTGCGCGTGCTCTTGGGCAAGATCGAGCGGTTCGAGGGCATTCGGCAGCGCTATCAATCGATCGAGCTGGCGCGCGAGGAGGCCGAGCGGGCTCGGCGACTTCTCTCGGGCGTCGGGCAAGCGCCGCCCGGGCTGCCCGAGTCTGCCGGCGCACCCGCTGCGACCGGGCTTCGAGGCGATCGGTTCGACGGCACGGGCCGATTGGCCGAGTTGCGGGCGTCGCGCACCGGTGCCCCCCGCTACGCCTTGGTGAACGAACGCGGGAAGATCCAGTACTACGTTACGCCCGCCCCGGGAGTCAACCTGCGGCACTACTTAGGCCGACAGGTGGGCATTACCGGCACGCGCGAATTCCTGCCTGAGAGGAATTCGAACCATCTGATCGCCAAGCATATTGCGCCGCTCGACGCACCGCAGATGCGCTGATCCCCAACGACCGCATTGCTGATCGTTATCTCAACGCGGCCGCTGTCAACGGAAAGCGTCGCGGGTGGAGCGTACAAACGGCCGCATCTCCCAACGGCGCCAACTCTTTCAGCACGGTCAACTTCACGCGCATCGGGCGCGGAGTTCGGGCCGGGCCGCGGTTTCGCCCTCGGCGTCGGCTTCGACGCGGAGTTTAATCGTCGCTTGCGGCGGTCCGCGGCGTTCGGTAACGATGCCGCGGGTGGTCGCTTCCAGGAAGGGAAGGAACTCAGCCGCCGGCCCCGTGGCGAACTCGGTGCGGAGCACGTCGAGGATTTCGCGCCATGAGAGCCCGCTGCGATAGATCACCCGATAGGCCGCCTTCAGTTGCGCCACCTGTGCCGTGGTGTAGCCGGCGCGGCGCAATCCCACTTGGTTGAGCCCGACGACGAGGCTGCTCAGGCCGTCGATGGTGACATACGGCGGCACATCGCGGGTGATGTGGGCCTGCCCGCCGACCATCGCCAGCGTGCCGATGCGGCAGAATTGATGCACGGCAGCCGCGCCGGAAAGATAAGCGCGGTCGGCTACCGTCACGTGACCGGCCAGCAGCACGTTGTTGGTAATGATGCAATGATTGCCGATCGTGCAATCGTGGGCGATGTGCGCGCCGACCATCAGCAGGTTGTGATCGCCGATGACGGTTTGGCGATCGGGCTTCAGAGGCCGATGAATCGTGACGTTCTCGCGGATCGTGTTGTTCGCGCCGATCACCACCCGGCCGGGCGACTCGCTCCAGTGGACGTGTTGCGGGTAGCCGCCCAACACCGTGCCCTCGCACACACGGTTGTTCGGCCCGAGCCATACGCCCGACTTGATCGTCACCCGACTCTCCAAAATACACCCGGGACCAATGCAGGTGTCGTCCTCGATGATGCAAAATGGGCCGATTTCAACGCCCGAATCGATCTCGGCCCGCGGACTGACATGAGCCAGCGGATGAATGCTCACGGGGTGCTCCTTGATGCGTGAAGAGTTGTGCCGCGGTCGCAGCAACCGCAGCCCATCCATCTATATCGGTTATGGCATTGGTAGTGGTTGCTCTCGTCGGAACGACCAGAAGAGATTGGCTAAATTAGCTAGCTTTCCAACAGGATAGTTCTTCGCCGGTGCGGATTTCCGCACTCGTTCGACTGTAAACCGGCCTTGCGTTCGCCCGCGGTATTTGCCGACAATACGCCCCCCTTTGATGTTCCGTGGGGCCATCGGGGGCGAATTGCGCCGATGTTGGGCGGCGGGCCGCCGATTACCGACGGCCGAAACACGACGTTTGCCGCGGCGGAATTCTTGCCGCTGTGTCGCGCCGCATTGCGAGGAGTTCTGCTTCGTCATCGCGTTTACGGTCATTAGGACTTCGGTCATGAGTCGTCGCAGCTTGGTGATTGCCGCGGTTGTCAGTGGGCTGCTGATCGGCGGTTTCGTCGTGCTTCGGGCCCGATGGACCGACGACCTACTGGCACAATGGCAGGCCAGCCTCGCTCAGGCAGGACCGACGGAGGCCGCACAGCTTCTGAGCCGGGCGATTGATGGCGGCGAGTTGGGGCTGATGCTCGTCGTCGCGTCGTTAGGCTCACCGCAACCGCATGTGGCCGAAGCGGCCTACGAGGCGATCTCCGAGCGGCTCGACCGAATCGCCCGTCAACCCGAGGGTTCGGCCTTGTGGCCGCAGCAACTAGCGGCCGAGTTGGTGCGGCAAACGCCCGACTTCGATCGTCGGGGACGCCGCCGCGCGGCCGACCTGGCGCTGAAAATGCTCACCTCGTTGCACCGCACTGCCGGAGAGGACCGCAGTCGATTGACGGCCCACTGCCGCCGGGTCGTCGAACTGTATGACGAGCCGGTGGACGAAACCAAGCCTGCGGCGAAAGCGTCGGGCCCATCATCGTCCGACAGCTCTTCGTCGGCGGGAGAGCCTGCGTCGCGTATCGGCGCACCGCCGCTGGCACCGCCGAATGATCCGCGGCGCGATGATGCCGCGCGTCGATTGCCTTCGGCGGCAGAACTGCTTTCGCCCGAGCAACTGAAGGCCGTGGCCTCGGGCGAGGCCGACCGTCTGCATCCCTGTCCGGCAACGGAGGCGGGCGACGATCGATCGACTTCCGCATCGGGCAGCCCCACCGCAGGCGATGCCGACTCGGACGGCCATCGAACGCCGATTGGAGAACAGCGCACCGGTGACCGCGCCCACTCGGAGCGGCACGACGATCGCGCAAGAGACTCCGGCCGCGAGGCAAGCGCCGCGGCGCTGCGGCCGATGTCGCTCGGCACGCCCGCACCGGACCGAAGCGAGACGCCGCCCGCGGACCAAGATCGCCTATCGCCCGCCGCGGGGCGCGTGGAAGCAACGACGGAAGTGCGCGACTTGATCGGGCTGCTCGGCGGCCGCGACGCTCAGGCCGCCCGGGCCGAATTGCAACGGCGCGGATTCGGGCCGGTGGAGCTGGCCCTAGCCGAGAAGATGGCGGATCCCGATCCGCGCGTCCGCAAACAGCTTGCCCGACTGTTGCCCCAAATGACTTCAATCGAGCCGCATCGGTGGTTGCTATGGCTGTGCCGCGACGAAGACGCCGAGGTGCGGCTGACCGCTATGTCCCTGCTGGCCACTTGCGGCAATCCGGCAGTGTTGGCCGAGGCGGAACAACGAGCGGCGGCCGACGCCGACCCGCGCGTGCGGCGTCTGGGCGAGCAGATTTCGGCCCGTCGCGCGGCGGCCTCTGCCGCGCCGACCCTTCGCTAACCGCCCATTGAAGAAGACCGCCCATTGAAAAAGGCGTTCTCGGTCTTGCGACCGTGCGTCTTCCTGCGACACGTGCAGACCGCAGCCGTTGCAACCGCGTCGTTCAACGGGCTTGTTTGGGATTCCACGCGCCGATGGCGGCCGGTGCGGAAATCGCCCGGCTACGAGGTTGCATCGCCCCGGCTGCCAGGGTCTATCGCTTCACGGCTACTTCGGCCCAAGCATTGTTCGCGGATCGAGGGCCGTTTCGATCTGTTCGTCGGAGAGCAATTGTTTTTCGCGGCACAATTGGCGAATGGTCTTTCCTGTTGCGAAGGCCTCTTTGGCCAGTGCGGCCGCTTTTTCGTAGCCGATCAGCGGATTCAAGGCCGTCACCATCGCCAGGCTGCGTTCGACGGCCTGGCGGCAGACCTCGACGTTGGCCGTCATGCCGTCAACGGCCAACTGGGTGAAGGCTTGCACCGCACCGGTCAACAGGCGGATGCTTTCCAATAGCGTATCGGCCATCACCGGCATCATCACATTCAACTGGAATTGCCCTCCGCCGGCCCCGCATAAAGCGATTGTCTGATCGTTGCCGACGACCCGGCAGCACGCTTGCATCAGGCTTTCGCACATCACCGGGTTGACCTTGCCGGGCATGATCGAGCTGCCCGGTTGAAGGTCGGGCAATGCGATTTCGAAGAATCCGCAACGCGGCCCCGACGCGAGCCAGCGGATGTTGTTGGCCACCGCGTACAGCGAGACGGCCACGGCCTTGAGCTGCCCGTGGCATTCCACCAAACCGTCGCGCTGCGCGTTGGCCTCGAAGTGATCGACCGCTTCTTCGAGCATCAATCCGGTTTCTTCGGCCAGCAGTTGAGCGACGCGGCGGCCGAACTGCGGATGGGTGTTCAACCCGGTGCCTACGGCCGTGCCCCCGGCAGGGAGTTCGGAAAGGGCCAGCATTGCCGTCGTCGCGCGATCGACCGATTTATCCAACTGCTGGGCCAGACCGCCGACCTCTTGGCCAAGGGTCATCGGCACGGCATCGACCAAGTGCGTCCGCCCGATCTTCAATACGTTGGACCATTGCTGCGACTTGTCGCGCAGCGCCGCCCCGCACCGCAGCAGTGCGGGGATCAACTCCCGGCGGAGTGCCAGTCCGGCGGCTACGTGAATGGCCGTCGGAAAGATGTCGTTGGTGCTTTGCCCGCAGTTGACGTGATCGTTCGGATGGATCGGTTTCTCGACGGCGAAACGATCGCCGCCGGAAAGTTCGATCGCCCGATTGGCGATCACCTCGTTGGCATTCATGTTGCTCGAGGTGCCCGAGCCGGTTTGATAAACGTCGATGGGGAATTGGTCGTCGAATCGTCCGTCGGCTACCTCGCGGCAGGCCGTGAGCAGCGCGTCGATTTGTGCGTCGGAAAGAGGGCGCGGCCCAGCCTTCAGCTTTCCCAAATCGCGATTGGCGCAGGCGGCCGCCCACTTCACCAAACCGAGGGCGTGGATCAGCTCGGCCGGCAGCGTCCGACCGGAGATCTTGAAGTTCTCCACCGCCCGTTGCGTTTGGGCGCCATAGTAGGCTTGGGCGGGAATCTGCACCTCGCCCATCGAATCGCGTTCGATGCGAAAGTCGGACACGGATCGGATCCTCCTTCTTTGATCTCCTGCTCGGGGCGTCCCCTGCGCGGCGGCCCGAGTTCCGGGCCGTGCCCTGCGTGCCAATCGGCCGCGTGCGCAGCGAGTCGGCGCAACCGGTTCGAGACAAACGTCGCCTTATGATACTCGGCTGCCCCGTCGCCCGACAACGCCTCGATCGCCTTCCCGACACGATCGCCACTGGAGATTCAAAGGCATCGCTTGCCGGCCTCGATTCGACCGAAACCAAATAAAAACCCGAAGCGACCGGTTGTTGCCGATCGCTCCGGGCGATGTTCGCTGCGGCCCAACGGGCCGCGCTAGCATAGATTGCGATTACGCTGTTGCCGATCACCCGCCGCCGTAGCGGGCCATGTACTCGTTCGGGTCGCTGCCGGCGCGAGTGACGATGAACATCAACAAGCCTTGATCGACATTCTTGGCCACGCTGCGCACGCTGCCGTCACCGAAGGCGCAGTTGATCACGGCCGGATGGCGGCTGCTGGGGCCGAACTTCATCTTCATGCCGGTGTCGTACGGGCCGGCGTTGGTGCCGGCAGTCGTCGGCTCGTAATCCCAGCTAAAGTACGTGATCGGGTTGGCGTAGTTGGCTTCGTCCTCATACTTGCCCGGAACGAACCCTTGCGGGGCGAAGAAGCTGCCGGCCGTCGTGATTTGAATGTAGTTCACGGTCGAGGGCAGCGCGACCACCGCCGCGGTCAATCCATAAGCCCAGTACGAACCCGGCGAGCCGAGCGAACCGTCGTCAGCCGATTCGCAAAGCATCATCGTGTTCGATGTGCCGTCCACATAGTCGCGAAGCTTCATCTTCCGGGTCGGGATGATGCCCCCGTCCGGATGCAAGTTCTTGGTGCCGTACTTCGGCGTGATCGACGTGTTCGTGGCGTAGAGCAAGCTTTCCTTGTGGGTGGCGCCCATCGCCTTGTAATTGCTGATGGCGAACCGCTTGTTGGCTTCGTCCACATAGGTCTGACCCGCATAGCTCGGACACGAGGCTGCGCCCACCCGCGCTGCCAGCGCCACGGTGTTTTGCGTGGGGTCCTTACTGGCCGGCGGTGTCTTCTTGTCGTCTTCCGCCTTGATTTGGTCGTACAACGTCTTCAATTCCAAACCGGGCAGCAGGTGGTACAAAAAGCTGTACCCCAGCGCGTTGGGTGTGCCGGTTGTCACGGTGGACATGGCCGCCGGCGGGAACCCGTTTTGCGAATCGTGATACGTGTGCATGGCCAAGTCGATCTGCTTGAGATTGTTCACGCAGTTGGCCCGGCGCGCCGCCTCACGCACCTGTTGGATCGCCGGCAATAGCAAGGCGATCAGGATCGCGATAATCGCGATCACCACCAGCAGCTCCACCAAGGTGAAGCCGCGCAAACGAGAACGTTGAATCATGGAAACCCTCCTGAACAACAGAAAAAGAATAATAAAAAATGATGCCCGCGGCGACCGTCGCCGCAATGGACAAACGCCCAGACTAGCGAATAACTAAAAAGATGAGAACCGACGCCCGTTCGCCGGGGGTCAACCTCTGATATTATTCTAACGCTCCCGTGTGTTCCCGGCGAGTAATTGGTCGATTGAACGCCGAAAAATGTCTGCCTCTATTTGGCTATTCGGATTTCCGCCGTCCGATGCCGAAGAACGACTCTCGGGAATCGTGCGAAAAAGGCGAATTTCGACCGCTCTTACTCGTGACCTCTGAACCAGCTCGCCCCCCGGTCGAAAGCGTCCAATCGCTTGTCGTCGCAATGTCCGCCTCTTTTCGGCGGTTTTATCTGGCCGCCTCCGCCCGAACTGATTTTTTTACTCTGTTTCGATAAAAATACAACCCCCCATGCGGTGCATACGGCTGACAACCCAATACAAAACCGCGAACGACAGAAATCAGCTCGAATGTAGATTGCACAAAAAAGAGCCGGGGCGTTGCGAGCCGCGGTCGATTGCGAAGTTGCACGCAAATGGGTGGGACATTCGTCCCGGCGCAACGCTTGAGGGTTTCGTGCCCGTCTCGCTGCAAGAGCGTTTCGGCGAATGATCCGCGGTCGGGCCGCTCAGTTGCCCAGCCACATCCGGGTGCAATGGAAGAAGACGGGAGCGGCGAAACAAAGGGAGTCGATCCGATCCAGCACGCCGCCGTGGCCTTCGATCAGGGTGCCGTAGTCCTTCACGCCCCGGTCGCGTTTGATGGCCGACATCGTGATCCCGCCGGCGAAGCCCATCAGCGAGATGACGCCCGACATCACCGCCGCCATCCACCACCAAACACCCTGAAAAGGCGTGGCCCACCACAGCGCGCCGCCGACGAGCATGGCGCTGATCGTGCCGCCGAGCAACCCTTCCCAGGTTCGGGCGGCACTGATCGATGGGGCGATCAAATGCTTGCTCGGAACCTGTGCCCAAAGGTACTGGGCCACGTCGCTCAATTGGACCATCAACACGAAAAAGAAAAGCAGCCGGGTATTGCGGTAGGTGTCGCTTTCGATGTCGAAGATCGCTCCCGACGATTTGGCTTCGACGGAGGCCGCTTCGGCCGCGCCGGCCGCATCCCCCGAGCCTGTCCTCTCGCCGGCGGCCGTCACCGCCGCAGGATTCCCGGACTGTCGCAGGATGAGCAGCGCGGGCGCATGGCTGAGACAATAGACGCAGATCAACAAGCCGCACTGGATCTTCGCCGTTCTTTCCAAGAAGCGTTTATAGTCGCCCGAGATGGCAATCCTCGCGGGAATCAGCAAGAACGCATAGACGGGAATCAGCACGCTGAACAACTCGTGCCATCCCATGCCGACCAGTACGAACTGCAAGGGCGTAATGAGGAAGAAGACCCAAAACAGCGTGCGGTGGTCTCCGGGACGCGTCGGGGTGAGCGTGATGAATTCGCGAAGCGCCCAAAACGCGATCAGCCCGAACAGCACCACGGTTGCCGTCTTGCCGATAATGAACGCCACCGCCAGCCCCGAGAAGAGGATCAGCCAAGCGCGCACGCGGCGGTGAAGGTTTTCGATGATGCCGGGATCGAGTCCTAGGTCGGTTCGTCGGCGTAGCACTTGGACGACGATCGAGGCGGCGCCCAACAGCAGCAGTACGCCGCCGACCAAGCCCAGGGTTCTTGCGTCGAGGATTCCGAAAACCATTGTCAGGATGATCTCGCCTTCGATCCGTGCCGGGTGGGGCGACGGTGAATTCTTTGCGCTCGCCCATCGCCGGCTGCGGCTCGCTCCGCATGCCGCGACGGGAACCGCCCGGCCGTGCGCGACTCGCTCGCGGCTCGATGGAAACTCCGCCGGCGCAGACGTTGGGTTAGTCCGTTTCTTTCAATTTGCGTACGGCCTGCCTTGCCCGCTCCAAAAAGTCCGTCTTCGCTTCGCCCTTTTCCAACCACATCGGCGGGCCGAAGGTCACGCGGCTGAGCAGCGGGACGGGCAGAACCTCTCCGCGGGGCAGGATGCGGTTCATATTGTCGATGTAAACGGGAATCAATTCCAGATCGGGACGCTTCTTGCAGAGGTAATACAGTCCGCTCTTGAACTCACCGACTTCCGGATTGATGCCCGTGGCCCTCCCTCCCTCGGGGAAAACAATGATCGAATACTGTTGGCCGATCTCGCGGATCATGATATCCACCGGACTTTGGTGGACCTTGATTTCGGTGCGATCGATCAAAATTGCGTTGAACAACCGGGTGGCGATATATCGGCGAATGGCACCGGCGGTCCAATAGTCCTTGGCGGCCACGGGGCGGGTCATCATCCGCACCTCTTGCGGCAGCGACGACCAGATGACAATCGCGTCTAAATGACTCGTATGATTGGCGAAATAGACCCGTTGACAAGTGTCGGGCTGCGAATCGACCCAGCGCACGCTGGCCCCGCTGAAAAACCGGGCCAGCAACGCCAGCGTGTGTCGGGCCAGGTTGGTGTCCATGCGCGGTGGTCGGCCTGCCGAAGGAGAATCGGGTTCATCGTAACCGGACCGCCCGGCGCTGCCAAGCCCTTGCAGGTCGGCAGCAACTGTGCAATGATACATGTTTTGCCGTTTTCGCCCGGATTTTGCCTCTCAGGCGGGCCGAGCGTCGGCGGCGGCGAACGCTGCCGCATCGCGGCCTGCGAGGGCGCGGATTGAAGATCGAACAGGGCGGACGCAACGGCACGGAGACGCGACGACGTGGAAGTTTGGCCTGCAATCGACCTTCGGGGCGGACGGTGCGTCCGTTTGCGCCAAGGCGATTACCAACAGGAAACCGTCTTCGCCGAAGACCCGGCGGCGATGGCGCGGCACTGGGTGGCGCAAGGGGCCCGACGGCTCCACTTGGTCGATTTAGACGCGGCGCGCGACGGCCACGGGGCCAATGCCGAGGCGGTGCGGGCGATTTTGTCGGCGGTTGCTGTTCCCTGCCAGTTGGGCGGCGGCATTCGCGACGAGGCGACGATTCGCCGCTGGCTCGACGCCGGCGCAACGCGGCTGGTCGTGGGAACCAAGGCGGCCGAAGACCCCGATTGGTTGCGGACCATGGCGCGGCAGTTTCCCGGTCGGCTCGTTCTCGGCGTCGATGCCCGCGACGGCTGGGCGGCCACCGACGGCTGGCGGAAAACGAGTCGGCTGCGGGCGATCGACCTGGCCCGTCAGTTTGCCGACGAACCGTTGGCTGCCCTGGTGTACACCGACATCGCCACCGACGGGATGATGGCCGGACCGAACGTCGCGGCGATGGCTGAGATGCAGCGGGCGGTGCCGTTGCCGGTGGTTGCCTCGGGCGGGGTGGCCTCCGTCGATGATGTCGCTCGTTTGGCCGCGATTCCGGTGGCGGGCTGCATCATCGGCCGCGCCCTCTACGAGGGCGCGATCAGCCTCCCGGCCGCGTTGGCCGCCGCAGGCGAACTGTCGGTCGGGCTTGCCGATTGACGCCGTGGCGGGAGGACTCGCGTGCCGCAGGGCCGGCCCAACCCATACGCACACCTTCATTCGAGAAAAACCCAAGGACACGAACGATGGCACTCTATCCTGTCGATGCGATTCGCAACGTGGCGTTCTGCGGACATGGCTCGTCGGGCAAGACGACGCTGGTCGATAAGCTGTTGACGGTTACCGGTACGATCAAACGCCCCGCCAGCGTGGACGACGGATCAAGCATCTGCGATTTCGACGAGGAAGAGAAGGCCCACAAGTACACGATCGAGGCCAAGGTCGTCCATTTCGACCACGCCGGCAAGCATTTCCACGTGATCGACACGCCGGGCTACCCGGATTTCATCGGGCAGACGATCGGGGCCCTGCGCGGCGTCGATACCGCGGCCATCGTGATCAACGCCCAAGCCGGCATCGAGGTCAACACCCGCCGCGTCTTCGCCGAAGCAAAGAAGGCCGGCTTGGGGCGCATGATCGTCATCAACAAGATGGATTGCGAGAACATCAACTTCGCCAAGCTGCTGGAGAACATCCGCGAGTTGTTCGGCAAGGCGTGCATGTTGCTCAATGTTCCGCTCGGGCAAGGACAAGAGTTCCGCGGTGTGGCCAACGTGCTCAAGCCGGGCGATGCGGCCGGCGCGCTGATCGACCCGGCCGAGCTTCACGACAGCCTGCTCGAATCGATCATCGAGGTCGATGAAGAGGTGATGACTCGCTACTTCGACGGCACGCCTCCGACGGAAGAAGAGGTCGGCCGCCTGCTTACCACGGCCGTCGCTCAGGGGCATATCGTTCCGATCATTTGCTGCTCGGGGAAAAACGGCACGGGCGTGGCCGAACTGCTCGACGTGCTCGCTCTGTGCGCGGTTCCGCCCGGCGCTGTGCCGCGCACCGCGCGGAACGCCGCCGGAGAAGAGACACCGATCGCGGCCGATCCCAATGGCCCGTTGGTCGCTCAAGTGTTCAAAACCCGCGTCGATCCCTATGTGCAAAAGTTGAGCTTCATTCGCGTGTTCTCCGGCACGTTGAAGAAGGATTCGACCGTAACGGTCGCCGGCGTTCGCAAGCCGGTGAAAATCTCGCAACTGCTGCACATGCAGGCGTCGGAAAGCGCCCCGATCGACGAGGTCGGGCCCGGCGGCATCGTCGCCGTGGCGAAAACCGAAGACCTGAAAACCGGCAGCACGTTGGGCGAGATGATCATGCCCGACATCCCCTTCCCCACGCCGATGGTCGGTCTGGCCGTCTCTCCGAAAGCCCGCGGCGACGAATCGAAACTGTCCGGCGCGCTGACGAAGATCGTGGAAGAAGACCCCACCTTCCGCCGCGAATTGGATCCCCAAACCAAGGAAATGGTGATCACGGGGATGAGCGAACTGCATTTGCAGATCATCCGCGAGCGGCTCAAACGCCGCGACAAGGTCGAGGTGGAAACCAAAGAGCCGAAGATTCCCTACCGCGAAACGATCCAGGCGCAAGCCGAAGGCAGCTACCGCCACAAGAAGCAAACCGGCGGGCGCGGGCAATTCGGCGAAGTGCATATCCGCATGTTCCCCTTCCCCAAAGACATGAAGCCCGAGGAATTCGCCACCAAAGAGCGATTCCCGCAAATGAAGGAATTTCATTACGACGAAGACCATCACTTTTTGTGGGTCGATTCGATTGTCGGCGGCACGATTCCCGGCAACTTCATGCCTGCGGTGGAAAAGGGCTTCAAAGAGCGGCTCGTCCGCGGCGTGATCGCCGGCTACAAGGTGCAGAACGTGTGCGTCGAGGTGTTCTTCGGCAAGCATCACCCGGTCGATAGCTCGGAACAAGCGTTCAAGACGGCCGGGTCGATGGCCTTCCGCAACGTCTTCCAGCAGGCGCGGCCCGCTTTGCTCGAACCGATCGTCAAAATGGAAATCACCGTGCCCAGCTCGAACGTGGGCGACATCAACAGCGACATGTCGGGCCGTCGCGGGCGCGTGTTGGGCATGGACTCGGCCGGCGGCGATCTGCAAACGATCACGGCCGAGGCCCCCTTGGCCGAAGTGATGACCTACGCCCGCAGCTTGTCGAGCATCACCGGCGGGCAAGGCAGCTACACGATCGAGTTGAGCCATTACGACGTCGTGCCGCCCAACGTGATGCAAGAGATCATCGCCAAGAGCGCGATGAAGGAAGAAGAAGACGAAGAGTAGTCCGCACCGACCAAAGCTCGGGGCAACGTGCTCCCGCGGCCGCGCGGCGAGCCCCAAGCGACCGAACCGGTTCCTCCGCGCTGCGGTCTTTTTTGCAAGCGGACTGCCGCTTCGACGCCGCCACGAACGGAAAATGTGCTAATTTTCTTCGCCCCGACCGGTCGAAAAGAATCAACAGCAGCCGGAATCTGCGGATTGCGCCGATTCTTCCGGGGCTGCGTCGGGGCGGGCGGTTGTCGAGGCCCGTTTGATCGGCCGGCGACTGTGTCGGGCGGTCCGATTCGACGCCAGCGGCAGCGACGGCACGCAACCTCGAAATAGTTCCACACCTTTGCGGAACCGGCCGCGGGTGCAACAACACGGCCCATTGTGCGTAGTTCCGGTTTGAATTGCCTGCCGTCGTTCGCCGTTTCATCTCGGCGAATGTCGGTTTCCGTCGGTTTGACCGGCAAAGTACAATTGAGAAGAGTTGGGGCCGACATTCGGCCGGCCTTCTGTGGCGAGAACCGACTCGGGGGTTTTTCGTCGAAATCTGCGTTCTGCGACCGATGATCGCTCTGCTGACTCAACGCCGAACGTGCTTGTGTATTGGTCCGGTCGCCTCGGGCGGCCGGACTTCTTCCTGAGGCCGCGCGCTAAGCACTTCACCCTCGGCGCGCCTGCCTCGTGCGTGTCGGCTTCTTTCGGCGTTTGCGTGCGGCCTGTCGATCGACGGCAGGCGGACCGACGCCTCGAATGTGCGATTCACCGCCGGTTCCTTTGTTTCCTTTTTGCGTTCTTCGTCCGTCGAGGTTTCGGCCCGCCCCACGCGAATCTCGATGGCAACCTGAAAAGCGAGATCCATTCATGGCTACTGATCTTCGCCTGCGCGAGACTCTGCCTGAACTGACCGAGAAGCTCGTTCAAACCTATCACCATGTCGGTTCGATCAACCATTTGGGTTATTGCCCGCTGCCGAATTACGAAACCATCGTTTCGTGCCTCGAGGATTTGAAAGAAGTGCTTTACCCCGGCTACCGGCGGCGCGACAATCTGCACTTCGGCAACGTAACGTATCATGTGGGCGACCTGATCGACCGGCTGCACGACCAATTGACCCAGCAGATCGCCCGCGCCCTAGTTCACGAGGCCTCGAAGCATAAGCCGTGCGGGCCGCAGCAAAAGCTCGACTTCGAAGCGTTGGGCCAAGCCAAGGCCGTGCAATTCCTGAATCAACTGCCGGCGTTGAGAAGCCAACTGGCCAAGGATGTGCAGGCCGCCTACGACGGCGATCCGGCCTGCAAATCGCTCGACGAGGTGATCTTCTGCTATCCCGGGCTCGAGGCGATCACCGTCTATCGGCTGGCGCATCTGCTGCATCAGCTCGACGTGCCGCTCATCCCGCGGATGATGACCGAGTGGGCCCACGGGCGAACCGGCATCGACATCCATCCCGGCGCCACGATCGGCGAGTACTTTTTCATCGATCACGGCACCGGCGTGGTGATCGGCGAAACGTGCCAAATCGGCCACTGGGTCAAGCTTTACCAGGGCGTTACCCTCGGCGCGCTGAGTTTTCCCACCGACGCCGAAGGGAACCTGGTGCGCAACATCAAACGCCACCCGACGATCGAAGACCGCGTGGTGATCTACGCCAACGCCACCGTGCTCGGCGGCAATACGGTGATCGGGCACCACTCGATCATCGGATCGAGCACCTGGATCACCCGCTCGGTCGAACCCTACACGACCGTGGTGCTGGAAAAACCGCGGATGCGCGTCCACAGCGAACACAGCGACGCGATCGACTACATGATCTGACCCGCCGCTCACCGGACCGCCGGAACGGCCGATGTGCGAAGGTCGGGCCGCTTGCCGCGGTCGCGATCAAATCAAATCGAGAAATCTTCGACGAGAATCCTCGAATTGCGCGGGGCGACCACGACCTCTGCGCCGACGACGAACGGCCGTTGCCGGAATCGTTCGTGCGAAAGTTCGACGAAGATCGGTTCATTCGCATCGCCGGCCAGTTCGACCTTCACCACCGGACCGGCCGATTGAACGCGGGTGATTCGCGCTTCGAGGCCGGCATGCCCCTCGCCGCGCGCGTGGATTTCCAGATCGTGCGGCCGGACGAGCAGTCGGGCGGTACGCCCATCGACCATCGCCCCGGGAGGCGGCTCGAAGACGAGCGAGCCGAAGACGGCGCGGCCCGCCTCCATCCGTCCGCGAAAGAGGTTGACCTTTCCCAAAAAGTCCATCACAAACGCGTTGGCCGGCTGATGGAACACTTCATCCGGCGTGCCGACCTGTTCGATTCGTCCCTGATTCATCACCACGACGCGATCGGCGACTTCCAGGGCCTCTTCCTGATCGTGCGTGACGAAAACGCTGGTCAAATGAATTTCGTCGTGCAGGCGGCGGAGCCAGCGGCGCAGCCCGAGCCGCACCTTGGCGTCGAGCGCCCCGAACGGTTCGTCGAGCAACAACACCTGCGGCTGGATCGCCAGCGCCCGAGCCAGTGCCACGCGCTGCCGCTGCCCGCCCGAAAGCTGCGACGGATAGCGGTTTTCGATTCCCTCGAGCTGAATCAATTCGAGCAGTTCGCCGACGCGGCGGCGGATTTCGGCCCGCGACGGCCGGGTGGCTCGGGGGCGGACCTTCAGACCGAAGGCGATGTTTTCGAACACGGTCATGTGCCGAAACAGAGCGTAGTGCTGGAAGACGAATCCGACTTTCCTTCGGCCCACGTCTTCCCGCGCAACATTCCGCCCGTCGAAAAGAATCTCGCTTTCTTCGCACGGGTCGCACTCTTCGAGGCCGGCAATGATTCGCAGCAGCGTCGTCTTGCCGGAGCCTGAGGGCCCGAGCAAGGCGACCAGCTCGCCGTCGCAGATATTGAGCGAAACGCGGTCCAGCGCGACGAAACGGCCGAACGTTTTCGTGATGTTGCGGACTTCGATGCTCATCGAGCGATCTCCTCCGACACTTTAGGCCGAAGGCAAGCCGTCCATCGGCCGGCCACGGTTCGACGCCAAAACGACTGTTCCCTCATCGGTCAGGCCTCTGTTTGGGTCGGTAAGCCGAAACTCTCGACCGACTCGCGCCGTGTGCGAAGCTCGACGAGGGCTTTGAGCACCAGTGTCACCAGCGCCAGCAGCGCCAGCAGCGAGGCCACGGCAAACGCAGCGACGGCGTTGTATTCGTTGTAAAGAATCTCCACGTGCAGCGGCATGGTGTTCGTTCGCCCGCGCAAGTGCCCCGACACCACCGATACCGCCCCGAATTCGCCCAGGGCCCGGGCATTGCACAAGATCACGCCGTAGAGCAGCCCCCATTTGACGTTGGGCAAGGTGACGCGCCAAAAGGTTTGCCAACCGCTTGCTCCCAACAGGATGGCCGCTTCTTCCTCCTCGGTCCCTTGCTCTTGCATCAAGGGGATCAGCTCGCGGGCGACGAACGGGAAGGTGACGAAGATCGTCGCCAAGACGACGCCCGGCACGGCGAAGATGATCTCGACGTTGTGCGCGGTCAGCCAGGGACCGAACCACCCTTGCATTCCGAACACCAAGACATAGATCAAACCGGCAATCACGGGCGAAACGGCGAACGGCAGGTCGATGAGCGAAATCAAGATGCTCTTGCCGCGAAACTCGAACTTGGCGATCGCCCAAGAGGCGATCAGCCCGAACACGAGGTTCAGCGGAACGGCAATTCCCGCCACCACCAGACTCAAGCGAATGGCCGCCCAAGCGTCGGGATGCCGGAAGCTGTCAAGGTACGCCCCAACTCCTTTGCGCAGCGCCTCGAAAAACACCGACGCCAGCGGGACGGCCAAAAACAGCACCAGAAACGACAACGCCAAGAAGCACACCGGCAGCTTCACCCAAAGCGGATCGTCGGCGCCCGGTCGAAGACGATCGGCGCGGCAGGCGGAACGCGAAACGGCGATTCCCGATGTCGGCGTCGGCATGGCTTATCGTATTGATCGATGGCGGGCGGTCCACCACTGAAGGCCGTTGATTGCAAGCAGCAGCAGAAACGAAAGGATCAGCATCGCGGCGGCGATGGCCGTCGCGCCGGTGTAGTCGTACTGTTCGAGCTTCATCACGATCACCAACGGAACGATCTCGGTTTTCATCGGCATGTTGCCGGCGATGAAGATCACCGAGCCGTATTCGCCCAGCGCGCGGGCGAAGGCCAGCGCAAACCCGGTGAGCAACGCCGGGCGGATCGCCGGAAAGACGACGTAGAGGAACGTGCTCAAGCGGCCGGCGCCCAAGCTCGCAGCCGCTTCTTCGACTTCGGGATCGAGGTCTTCCAGAGCAGGCTGCAACGTGCGGACGACGAACGGCAGTCCGATAAACGTCAGCGCCAGGGCCACGCCCAACCACGAATTGGTTGAGGGAATACCCGCCCCATACAGCCAGCGTCCCAGCCAGCCGTTGGGGCTGTAAACGGTCGTCAAAGCGATGCCCGAAACCGCCGTGGGCAGCGCGAACGGCAGATCGACGATGGCATCGACGATTCGCTTTCCGGGAAATTGGTAGCGGACGAGCATCCACGCGACGGCCAAACCGAAAACGGCGTTGACGGCGGCCGCCGCCAGCGACGCACCGACGCTGAGCCGAAAGGCGCTGAGCACGCGCGGATCCGTAAGCGTCCGCGCGAGGTGATCCCACGAGGCCGTCGCCGCGTTGAAGAACAGCGCCGAGAGGGGAATCAGCACGACCAGGCACAAGTAGAGCACCGCGTAGCCCAGCGTCAACCCGAAGCCGGGAAGCACGCTGCGGCGTCTGATCAACGGAACGGCTGACAGGTTCATCGATCCGCCCTCGACCAGACACTAGCGACGCCGCGGTGAAGGGAACGCGGGCCGAGCCGTTGCCGCAATTCTCGTCGCCGGAGACGCTCGCGGCTGCTATGCTCACCGACGCGGACCAACCTGCTTCTTACTTCGGCGGGAGATATTCCTCGCACGGCATGAAATCGCTCATTGTCTTGGGGAAGAAAAGCGACCGTCTCATTTCATCGTGCCGAGAGTATAAATGCCGTCGAACATGCCCCCGTCGGCGAAATGAATCTTTTGCGCCTTCTCCCAGCCGCCGAAAACACGGTCGATCGTCACCAGATCGAGTTCCGGGAACCGTTGGGCATCGTCGGGCGCGGCATGTTCCCGATGCACCGGGCGATAGAAGTGCTTGGCGATAATCCGTTGGCCCTCGGGAGAATACAAGTATTCGAGATAAGCCTGGGCCGCTTGGCGTGTTCCCCGCGCATCCACCCAATGATCGACAACCGCTACCGGCGGCTCGGCCACGATGCTGATCGACGGCACGACGATCTCGAACTGGTCGGAACCGAATTCCTTGAGCGCCAGAAAGGCTTCGTTCTCCCAGGCCAGAAGAACGTCGCCGAGCCCGCGCTGAACGAACGTGTTCGTCGCGGCCCGCGCGCCCGAATCGAGCACCGGAACGCGCTTGAACAAGGCGGTGACAAACTGGCGGGCCTTTTCCTGGGCGGCGGCAACTTCGGCCGCGGCCTGCGGATCGTCGAGCTTGGCAAGGTCTCCCAGTTCTCGCTTGAGTGCGTAGGCCCACGCGGCCAAGTAGTTCCATCGGGCCCCGCCCGAAGTCTTCGGATTCGGCGTGATGACGGCCACGTCGTCGCGGATCAGATCGTTCCAATCCTTGATCTGTTTCGGGTTGCCCTTGCGGACTAGGAAGAGAATCGTCGAAGTGTAGGGCGCGCTGTTGTTCGGCAGGCGCTTCTGCCAATCGGGCGAGAGCAGCCCGGCCTTCTCGGCAATCATGTCGATGTCGTAGGCCAAGGCCAAGCTGACCACGTCGGCCTTCAGGCCATCGACCACCGCCCGAGCTTGCTTGCCCGATCCGCCGTGCGATTGGTTGATGGTTATCGTTTGCCCGGTCTTCTGTTTCCAATAGGCGGCAAACGCCTTATTGTACTCCTCGTAGAGTTCCCGAGTCGGGTCGTACGAGACATTCAGCAGGCTGATCGCCGCCGCGTCGCCTTCGCCGCCGTCAGACGCCGGGGACTTGCCGCAGCCGGTGCAGCCAACGGCGATCGCCGCGAGCAAGGCCGGCGTGAAAAAGTAAGTCAATCGTTTCCTCGGAAACAAAGGCTCGGTCATCAGTACGCTCCGAATCGGCCGGAAGACCGAACACGGTTTGAACGCGAACACTCGTCGCGAAAAGCCGGAAAGCAGTTCAAGCGGGGATGGCACGCAAGAGAGCCGCGTCGTTGCGACCGCGGCCGATTGCGCAATGGCGTGGAACTATTTGGCCTTTGCCCGCGCGAGATTCCGCAAGTCACCTTCCCCCGGCCGGCGCGGACATCATCGTGGGAGGCACTCGGTTGTCAAACGACACCCCCGTCCGGCGACCTGCCCCAGTCGCCGGACTTCGAGTGAACGTTACCAAGTCCTTCCGCAGATGCAGGGCCAGGCGAACCAAGTCTGCCGCAGTACCTAGAAACACCTGCTCTCCGGCGTCCAAGAGCGATGCGGCCGTCAGATAGTCCACCTCGGCGACCACAACCCGTTGCGACTCGACGCGAATCGCGTAGAAGCTGTTCGCCATGTCCCGGCCTCCCTCATCCAACAAGCCAACACCCGCCTGATCGGTCGTCCAAAGGACGTAAGGCAAACGCCGGACCGAAAAAAGCATTGGCGAAGATGTCTGCACGTTTCCATGGCCGCCGCCTTTACAATTTGGGTGCTTGCCCGAATTGGCTACGTTGTTGTAACGTCTGAAACGGCATGGTGATAATGAATCGCTTGTGGTCGGCAGGCGTCTGAGGCGACCGACACAAAACACAAGAGCTGATGGGCGAACCGGCTAACAAGCGCAAAATCCAAAGCAATCAATGCCGTCTTATTTGACGGATGAACCGTCTCATAAGATAGATAGTCCGTTCTATGGGATGGTTGTTGCAACTTTTGTTCGCGCGATTTGGTTGCTCGCTGAGCCGAACGGCCCGGCCGCGAGTCGCAGTGTCGGCCCTTTGCAGAATCGCATCGCCGACGACACCGCCCGGACTGGACGTGTTTTCGCGGCCCGCTGAAAAGGCACCATTTGGATTCGGGGCCTCAGCTCGCGGGAATCGTGTGTTTCAACGGGCGGCCGCCGAACGAAAGACCGCAAATGCGTTGCAGGCCGCACCGGATTGTCGATAGATCGGGCGAATGCCTCTTTTTTGTCCCGACAGCCGATCCGCCCGCCCGCTGTCGCCCGAGCGAATCCTTAGCTCTGCGATAATCCTTGATTCCCACCCTTCGGCTGCCTATCGTACCAAATAGGCGTGGGCTTTCTGGATCCCCCTTTTTCGGAGCAAGCAACGCCGGCTGCCGCTGTCGGCCGCGTGTCGAACGGGAGTCGCCGGGGAGAGTGTCTCCGGCCGACCGTTCGATCATTCACGTCCGGCCCCTTCGGGGGTGGATTTTCGCGCGGCATTCGGGCAGCCTATTTTTACCACTGTCAATAACGGAACGCGTTCCATGCGGAAACAACTCTCTCTCGGCCGCATCGCTTGGCTAACGACCGCTTTTCGCGTGGCGTCGATCGTTCTGGCTTCGGCGTTGTTCGGCGTTGGGCCGCTCGGCGAACGAGGGGCGGCCGCCGCAACGCTCTACGATCCAACCGTGCCGGTCAATAACTTGCCCGACCAACAAGGCTGGTATTACGGCACTTTTTCGCCGGACTTCGTCGTCGATGCCACCACGGGCGTTTCGGGCGGCCTGTTGCGGATGAACTCGACCGCCGACCTGGACGACTACGCCGGCTACTTCAGCTACAACCCGTTGAACTTGGCCGCCCCGGCACTGCCGCTCAGCTTGGATCGCACCCCGGGCTTCACTCTGACGTTCCACGCCCGAATCGCGGCCGAAGACCATTCGGGCAACCCCAACCGCGGCGGCTTCAGCGTGTTGGTCGTTACCGACAACAATACCAAAGCCCTCGAACTGGCGTTCCACACGGATCGCATCTTCAGCTACGACTCCGCCTTCCTGCCCGATCAGATCGCACTGCGGGCGACCGACGTGATGACCCGCTACGACCTGACCGTCGTAGGCGACAACTGGTCGCTCGCGGCGGATGCGTCGCCGATTCTCTCTGGGCCGCTGGTCGATTACACGGGCTTTCCGGGCCTGCTCGTGCCGATCATCAACGTGCTGATCGACCCGTACGAACGGCCGCACACGATCTTCTTCGGCGACGACACCACCTCGGCCGGGGCCGACGTTTATCTGGGCGAAATGACCCTCGAACCTGTGCCCGAGCCGGCATCAATCGTGCTGCTCGCCCTGGTGGCGTTTTCAGCCGGGGTGGTTCTTCTTAAAAGGACCGCGAAGAACAGTAATCGGTTCAAACGGGGACTTCACGCGATCGGCCGCGTTGCAGCGCCTGCGGCCGCGTTCGCAATCGTGTGGAACCATTATGGCCGCCGGCGCCGCGAGGTTCGAATCAATTCCCGCGGTTTCCCCTATTGGTTGCTGGTAGCAGCCGCGATGGGGCTGGCCGTGCCGCTGGTTGCATCGGCTGACGATCAGTTGGGGGGAGTTGAGCCGCGGGCCGCTTCGGCCGACGATCAGAAGTTCACCGGGCCGTGGAACCTGGCCGCACTGAAGGAACCGCCGAAGGCCGAATGGGGCGAAAAGAAGGGCTTGGTGCAGCAGGTGTACTACCAGGGCGAACCCTGGCGCGGACGCCCGACCCGCGTGTTCGCCTACTACGGCCGGCCCGAAGAAGGCCAGGGACCTTCGCCCGGCAACGGACCGTTTCCGGCCATAGTGCTCGTCCACGGCGGGGGCGGCACGGCCTTTTCCGAGTGGGTGGAGCTTTGGGCAAAGCGGGGCTACGCGGCGCTGGCGATGGACTTGGGCGGCTGCGGGCCGGACAAACAACGCCTGCCCGACGGCGGCCCCGCCCAGGATCATCCGGCCAAGTTCCGCACCTTCCAATCGGTCGAAGAGGCCCGAGAGCTTTGGTCGTATCATGCCGTGGCCGCGGTGATTCGCGGGCATTCCCTGCTCCGTTCGCGGCCGGAGGTCGATCCGCAACGCATCGCCGTCACCGGCATCAGTTGGGGCGGATACCTCACGTGCATCGTTGCCGGGCTCGACGACCGTTTTCGCGCCGCCGTGCCTGTTTACGGCTGCGGCTTCCTCCACGAGAACAGCACGTGGCTCGGCGAGTTCGGCAAATTGGGGCCCGAGCAAACCGCCCGCTGGGTGGCCTTCTACGATCCGTCGCGTTACCTGCCGCAGGTGCGTTGTCCGATCTTCTTTCTCAACGGCACGAACGATTTCGCTTATCCGCTGGATAGCTACAAGAAGAGCGTCGAGGCCGTGCCCGGCGACAAACTGGTCCGCATTCAGGTGAACATGCCGCACGGGCACCAACAAGGTTGGGCGCCGAAGGAGATCGGGCTGTTCGTCGATAGCGTGCTGCTCGGCGGCGACCCGCTACCGAAGCTTGGCCCGATCGAAACGGTCGGCGACGCCGCGCGTGCGACCATCGCTTCGAAGGTTCGCGTCGTTTCCGGCCAACTGCACTATACGACCGATAGCGGCCCATGGCAGAAACGCACGTGGCAATCGGTTGCGGCCAAGGTGTCGGCGGAACAAGTCGAGGCCCCGTTGCCGGCCGCCCGTCCCTTGGTTTATTTTCTCAGTGTTACCGACGAGCGCGGGGCAACCGTCAGTACGATCCAGGCGGAACTGCCGCAATCGCCGCCAGCAAAGGAAGCGAACAAAGTGACCCAGGATTTGATCCGCGCCATCGATTTGGCCTTGGCGAAACGCTGGGACGAGTCGCACAGCATCGTCCAGCGGTATGAAGACGACGCGACGGCCTCGTGGATTCACGCCGTTTTGCATAAAATCGAAGGCGATATGGGCAACAGCCGCTACTGGTATCGTCGGGCGGGCAAAATGGAATCCGTCGATCGAGAGCCGTATGCCGAACTCGGCGACATTCGCAAGCAACTCGCCGGTGAATAGGGTGAATCATCCTTCGGGCGGTCGGTTCCGGCCGACGAGGCCCTCCGGCGGCACGATGGCAAACGCAACTTGCGACGCCGAAACAACCCGGTGGGGCCAGCCTGATTGCTTCGCGCGTGTTCGCCGTTCTTTCGCATCCCCGAATGTTCATTCGCGGCTTCCTTGGGGCAGTTTGTATTCTTTCGCGTACATCGGCGTTCATTCGCGGTTTTTTGCGGTTCTTCAGGTTCTTTCGCGTGCCTTCGTGTTTATTCGCGGTTTCCAATGCTTCTTTCACGTACCTTCGTGTTTATTCGCGGTTCCTATTGGTTCTTTCGCGTGCCTTCGTGTTTATTCGCGGTTCCTATTGGTTCTTTCGCGTGCCTTCGTGTTTATTCGCGGTTTCCAATGCTTCTTTCACGTACCTTCGTGTTTATTTGCGGTTCCTTTTCGTTCTTTCGCGTCCATTGGTATCTTTTCGCGGTTCGTTTCCACTCGTTCGCGTCCATTCGCGCCCGTTGGCGGTTTCTTTAGATTCTTCGTGTGCATTTGCGTCCATTGGCAGTTATTTCCGTTCCTTCGCGTTGATTAGCGATGATTTCAGGGGCTGAGAGTGACTGGTTCGAGTTGATTTGACCGAGGCGGTAATGGCGCGGGTCGTTGTGGCGATGTCGGGCGGGGTGGATAGCAGCGTGGCGGCCGCGTTGTTGCAGCGGCAAGGGCACGAGGTGATCGGGCTATTCATGCGCCACGGCGAGGAGCCGTCGGCTGCCTGCCGCGTGGAAGGCGACGGGGCCGTTGGGGCTTCGCGCCGGCAGGGCTGTTGCAGTGCCGCCGACGCCGCTGACGCCCGCCGCGTGGCCGAGCAGTTGAACATCCCGTTCTTCGCGCTCGAGTTCTCCGACCAGTTCGCGCGGATCGTGGACTACTTTTGCGACGAATACCTTCGCGGGCGCACGCCCAACCCGTGCATCGTCTGCAACACCTGGTTGAAGTTCGGCCGGCTGTTCGCCTATGCCGATGCCGTGGGGGCCGAGTTCGTGGCCACGGGTCACTATGCGCGGCTCGATCGGGCGGCCGACGGTTCGCCGGCGATCTTCCGCGCGGTAGATGAGGCGAAGGATCAATCGTATGTGCTCTTCGGCATCGAGCGCCGGCTGTTGCCGCGGGTGTTGCTGCCGGTGGGCGGGTTCGCCAAGGCGGAAATTCGCCGTTTGGCCGCCGATTGGGGCCTGCCCGTGGCCGACAAGCCCGACAGCCAGGAAATCTGCTTCGTGCCCAACGACGATCATGCGGCGTTCGTCCGCGCTCGGCGCGGCGACGATTCCACCGACCGGCACGGCGAAATCGTCTCCACCGATGGCCGGGTGCTTGGCGCGCACGAGGGGATCGAGCAGTTCACCGTGGGTCAGCGGAAGGGGCTGCGGGTGGCCTGCGGCCAACGTCGCTATGTGGTTCGCATCGAGCCGGAAGCCCGCCGCGTGGTGATCGGCCGTCGCGAGGAACTGGCGCGAACGAGTCTCATCGCCCGAGATGCCAACTGGCTGGTCGAACCGCCCCGCGAGGCGGTTCGCTGCCGCGTGAAGATCCGCTATCGTTCGCCGGCCGTGCCCGCGATGGTCGAGCCGCGGGCCGACGGATCGTTCTTCGCCCGATTCGAACAGCCGGTGTTCGGAGTGGCGCCGGGCCAAGCGGCCGTGTGCTACGAGGGCGATCGCCTGCTCGGCGGCGGCTGGATCGAGTGAATCGCGTTGGCGCCTCAGCGGCGCGCATCGTTATTGAATCGTCACTGGCGGCTCGGGCCGTCGCCCCGTTGCGGCAGCAAGAGCACCAACGGGTGATCGGTAAGCGTCAGTTCCAGCGAATCCACGCGGCGGTGCGCGGCAACCGGCTCCGTCCCGATCGTCGGATCGAACACCTCGATCAACGGTTGTTCGCTGCCGAAGCGGACCGTCACCTTGTCTTCTCCCTTGAGGCGTTCGCCCCACACGACCAATTGATACGCCCCGTCGCTCCGCTGGAGCAACAGATCATGAACCGTGACGGGTTGGTTCGGCAGGCGGTAGTCGAGCCGGCCGGTCGTCGCATTGCGGCCGCGGTCGTTGAGAATCGTTGTGAAGTTGTGCAGGAAGAGGGCGGCCTTGCGCGGGCTGTAGTCGCGGCGGTAGAAGCCGAACGATTGGTTGCCCGCCTCGTCGGTGCGATCGCGAAGGAGGTAGATCGACGTGTAACTCCATCCGCGTTTGAATTGGGCCAAGTACACGTTCACGTAGTGGACCGCCTGAAGGTCTTCGGTAACATGCTTGTCGATGAGACACCCGGTTTCGGTGGTTACGCGCGGCAACAGCGGCAGCTCGCCTTCGGGATAGCCGGGAAACTTCTTCAGCCACGTGCGGCCGAAGTTGCCGTACAGCCCGTCCACCCGACAGGCCGAGGTCGGATCGGCCGCGTTCCAGGTTTTGTTGTCTTCGGGATGCGGCACGTTGGGATGGTAGAAGTAGTTGTGGCAGTTGGCATAGTCGGCATAGCGAGTGCCGGCCGGCATCAGCGTTTCGGCGCCTTCGGGGATGGTGAGAAACTGCAAGCCCGTGTTATCGACTTGCGCGCCGGTTTCGGTCGTTGCCCAGACGGGATACTTGCGGAGCAGCGGATCGCGCTTGACGGCCTCGTAAAGGTCGCGATGGAGCTTGGCGACAGGCAGCCACGTGGTCGCCCCGCGACCGCCGCCCTTTTCGCCCTGGTAGGTGATGCCCCAGTTGTTCGGTTCGTTGTTGCCTTCAAAGGCGAGCAATGCGTCGGCCTCGGCGAGGATTCGGGCCGTTTCGATCAGCTTCGGCAAATTGCTGCCGCCGCTGCCCAGCCCCCAACTGAACCGGACGCCGGTTTGGCGATGGAGGTCGAGGAACGTTTGCATGGTGGTCGGGCCGCGGTCGGTCACGCCCTCGATGGCGGCGCGCACCCAGCGGAAGCCGCAGTAGCGGATCATTTCGACCGTCTTGTCGAGCGGCTGCCCGCGATCGGGAAACGTGGTGCAAATGCCGATGCTGCCGAGGAAGTCGGCCGTGGCAACGGCGGGCACCCCCTTCGGCTCGACACTTGGCGACGCAACAGGCCGTGCCGCTTGGGGTGCCGTTTCGCTGGCGTGGGCGATTGGCACCACCTTGGCGTTCATTCGCGTCCATTCGCGGTCGGGCGCCGTTTCTCCGGCGCGGGCCGTCGGCAACACCAAGCCGGCAAGCAATGCCGCAACGCCAACGGCCCATCGGCCCGCGACGTTCCGCCAAATTGTCTCGGACCGACAAAAGGGAGTTTTCCATTTCGAAGCAGTCGTCATCGGCGTGCCCTTGTGTTGGGTGATGGTGAAGGTTGGAGGAAGGTTGGAGATGGTGTGGAACGTGGCGATGTTCGTGGTCGCACTTGGCAGTGATCGCGATTCGGGCCGATCGAGCCGACGCGCCGGCTCGCTGAACGGTTCGAGCAGGGTCAACGAGCTCGATTGGGAAACGTCCTCCAGGCGAGCGACGGCCGAGCGCGCCTCGACAACGGGACTTCGATCATGCTCGACGACGGAACTTCGATCATGCTCGACGACGGGACTTCGATCATTCGCACCGCCTGCCGAATCTACCCCTCAATAAACCGAAGGGTAGAAACACTATCGAGTATTTGCGATCGAGCCGCCAGATTATACCGTATTAATACGATTGTTTCTGCGAGACCTGTGATATTTTTGGCGATTTCAGGAGATTTGATTGACAAACGTGCTGCGCCGATTATGCTGGCAAAAAGCAGCAAAAAAGCTCGATTTTGGTCGGCAAAGATTGCCCGATCGGATCGAACCGATTTGTTGACAAAAGCGTGCGCGTTAGTATGCTGAACGTCGTTTGGGGGGCGGAAGACTGAGGCGGCATGGGCTGCTTCGGTTTGGTGGATGATTGTTGGGCACAGGTCTGGAGGCAGCGGATCAGTCGGAGGTCGGTTCCGTCGGGGTTGAACGCCGACGGTACGGCATCCAGGAGAAGCGTGCATCATGGGGTCGCCGTTCCGACTTGACGCGGAGAGCCTGCCGTTTGTCGGCATCTCTCAAGCGATCAAAACCGTTCTTCAATTAGCCGACAGTGTCGCCAAGAGCGACTGCGGCGTTCTGATCGAAGGCGAAAGCGGCACGGGCAAAGAACTAATCGCCCGCCGCATCTGGGCCAAAAGCAATCGCGCGGATAAGCCCTTTCTGCCGGTCAATTGCGCCGGCATCAGCGAATCGTTGTTCGAAAGCCAGTTCTTCGGCCACGTGCGCGGTGCATTCACCGGGGCCGAACAGAACATGCTCGGCGTGATCCGCGCGGCCGACGGGGGAACCGTCTTCCTCGACGAAGTGAGCGAAATCCCCTATGGCTCGCAGGCCAAGTTGTTGCGGGCGCTGCAAGAGCGCGAGGTCATGCCGGTGGGCAAGCCGGTGCCGGTCAAGGTGGACGCCCGCTTCTTGGCGGGCACCAACCGCAATTTGGCCGAGATGGTGCAAGAGGGCAAGTTCCGCCGCGACCTGTACTACCGGCTGAACATCGTGCGGATCGTGATCCCGCCGTTGCGCGAGCACAACGAAGACGTGCCGGTGCTGCTCGATCATTTCAGTCGGGTATTTGCCGAACACTACCGCTGCGAGCCGATCGAACTGAGCCGCGAGGTGCGCGCTGTTTTGACCGGATACGCATGGCCGGGCAACGTGCGTGAATTGGCCGCTTGGGTCGAACGGCTCTACGTTACCGGCATTGCGCCCGAACTGCTGGCCGACATGCTCGTCAACGACACCCCGTTGACGGCGCAGCCCCGATCGACCGAAGGCCTCAGCCTCAAGCAGGTGGAACGGGCAGCCATCGTGCAGGCCTTGGAGCGGTCCGACTTCAACCAGCGCAAAGCCGCCCGCATGTTGCAAGTTCATCGGGCCACCTTGGCGCGAAAGCTAAAACAGCACAAGCTGATCTGATCCCGTCCGATCCGATCGGCCGTGAGCAGCCCGTTGACAAAACCAGTTCCGGCGACAACTGCCTGCGAGTGTATCAGGTAGAACGCTTGGCCGCGAATGGAAGAATGGCTTGTGCAACGGGCTGTTCAGAACCGCATCGATAGAACACACACACGACATCGAAACGAGCGGCGGCGGGCGATTCGGGCCTGCGGTCGCTCGTGGCGTTTTCGTTTCCAGCAGAGGAGGAATCTGCGTGCAGCGGTTAATGCTCAAATCGAAAATCCACCGCGCCCGACTCACCGGCGCCGACCTGCATTATGAAGGCAGCATTGCCATCGACGAGCAACTGCTCGCCGCGGCCGACATTCTGCCCGGCGAGCAGGTGCATGTGCTCAACGTGAACAACGGCGAACGGCTGATCACCTATGCGATTGCCGCGCCGGCCGGCTCGGGCACCGTGTTGCTCAACGGCCCGGCCGCGCGCCTGGGAATGGCGGGCGATGTAGTCGTTGTGCTGACCTACTGCAACGTCGATCAGAGCGAAGCGGCTTCGTGGCGGCCCCGGGTCGTTCTGGTGGACGAACAAAACCGCCCAAGAGAGAAATTCGCTTGATCTTCTCGAATCGCGATGATGCCAGTCCACCGAGTGTCCGAATAAAACCGCAATAGGCGAAAAACGGTTCAAACGCGGATTGCACGCAATCAGCCGCATCCGTACGACCGCGGCTGCTTTCGCAATTATTCGAAACTGTCGAGGCGTGAGTGCGTCAGCTCGTTTGGCAATTACGAGCAGATAGCTGAAACCTCAGAAGGCGGTACGCGATCTATTCAAGAACAAACCGCACATAAGACCGTTCGCGGTGATTGCAGCCGCATCCCTAATTCAAGCGGACCGATTCTTACTGCCCGCCGTGCGCAGCAGATGAACCAGTTCAACAAGCCGTCGGGCGGTGGCCGCGGCAGTCGTCGCGGACTTGAGACAACTCGGCTGCTCCGCTTGTTCGTCGGCGACCGCGGTTTCTGAACCGTCTGCCGAGAGGCCGCCCTGCGTGCGGTTGGCCACCGGGTCACCAGTGCATTTATCATCTCTGCGGTTTACAATGCTGCGAATTCCTTCGAGCGGTCGATTGCGGCCGCGGCCGATGGGAGAGATAATCTCTTGCGATTAGCGGCCGACGGCCGATCTACTGATCGATGTCGCCGTTCGCGATCGGCTCGCGAAGAAAGATGCGCAGCGGAGTGAACAATGGGATTTGAAGCCTGGCTGACGATCTTCGTCGTTTTGGGCGTGCTGGCGCTGTTGACCTCGCCGCGCATCGCCCCCGACGCGGCTCTGTTCGGCGGACTGGCGGTGCTGGTCCTTTGCGGCGTGCTCACTCCCGACGAAGCGCTGGCCGGCTTCAGCAACGAGGGGCTGGTTACCATCGCCCTGCTGTTCGTGGTGGTCGCCGGGATTGTGGAAACCGGGGCGGTCACTTGGCTGGCCGAGCGGCTCTTCGGCCGCCCGCGCACCCTGATGATGGCTTTGGTGCGGATGATGGTTCCCACCGCGGCCCTCAGCGCGGTCATGAATAACACACCGCTGGTGGCGATGCTCATTCCGGCCGTCAACGAATGGGCCAAGCAGCGACAGATCTCTCCCTCGAAGCTGCTGATGCCGCTGAGCTATGCGGCCGTGCTCGGCGGTGTCTGTACGATGATCGGCACAAGCACCAATCTGGTCGTCAACGGAATGCTGATCCGCGCGCACAACGCGCAAGTGGCGGCCGGCGGAGAGGTGACGCTGCCGCGCGGGCTGGGGATTTTCGAAATCGCCTGGGTAGGCATTCCATGCGCGGTTGTCGGCTTGACCGTTATCGTGTTGGCGGCCCGGTGGCTGCCCGACCGCCAGCCGACCCTGGCATCGGTGGCCGACCCGCGCGAATACACGATCGAGATGCTCGTCGAGCCGGGCAGTCCGCTGGTGGGCAAGTCGATCGAAGAAGCCGGACTGCGGCATCTTTCGGGGCTTTATCTGGCCGAGATCTATCGCGATGGGGTCGTGTTGCCCGCCGTCGGACCAACTGAAAAGCTGCGCAGCAACGACCACTTGGTGTTCGTGGGGATCGTCGATTCCGTCGTCGAACTGCGGCGGGTTCGCGGCCTTGTGCCGGCCACTAATCAAGTGTTCAAACTCGATTCGCCGCGGACGCAACGATGCCTGATCGAGGCGGTGGCCAGCCAGAATTGCCCGGTGGTCGGAAAGACGATCCGCGATGGGCGCTTTCGCTCGCTCTACAATGCCGTCGTCCTCGCCGTCGCTCGGCACGGCGAGCGCGTGCGGGGAAAGATCGGCGACATCGTGCTCCGCGCCGGCGATACCCTATTGCTCGAAGCCCATCCCTCGTTCGTCGATGAGCACCGCAATAGCCGTCACTTCTATCTGGTCAGCAAGGTCGAAAACTCCACCCCGCCGCGATTCGAGCGCGGAGCGATGGCCCTGGGCATTCTCTTGGCGATGGTGGCGATGGTTACCGTCAGCGAATCGCTCGGCTCGCTGCCGGTGGTCATCGGCGGAGTGCAAATTCTCGATACGCTGACGATGTTCAAAGGCGCGCTGATCGCCGCCGCCCTGATGATCCTCACCCGCTGCGTGCCGATGATCCAAGTGCGGAGGGCCGTCGATTGGTCGCTGCTGGTGGCCATCGGGGCGTCGCTCGGGCTGGGCAAGGCGCTCGACAAAAGCGGCGCCGCCGACGCCATCACCCAGCAATTGCTCGCTTGGGTCCACGGCAATCCGCTGCTGACGCTGGCGGCAATCTATCTGGTCACGCTAATAATGACCGAGATTCTCACGAACAATGCCGCCGCGGCGATCATGTTCCCCTTTGCGCTGACCGCGGCCGCTCAACTGGGCGTCAATCCGGTGCCGATGGTCGTGGCGGTGATGGTCGGCGCTTCGCTGGGCTTCGCCTCGCCGATCGGGTATCAAACGAACCTCATGGTGTACGGCCCGGGCGGCTATCGCTTCAGCGACTACCTGAAAATCGGTATTCCGCTCGACCTGATCGTCGGCGCCGTGGCCGTTGCGATGATCAGTGTCGTGTGGCGATTTTGAGTAGAACCTCGATAAACGGAAAGCGATTCGAACAGGGACGACACGCAAGCAGCCGCGTTCGCAATTGCGTGGAGTCATTCAGTCGAACGCGGCGCCGCCGATCGTCGCCCGCACATCCCGACAGTTCTCCGAGCAGTTCGCCGAGGCTGCCCAGCGACGATCATCAGCATCGAGCGATAATGCGCGGCGATTGCCATGCACCAGCGCCCGATGCGACAGTCCGTCGAGGTAACCGGCCGCGCGGGCACCGCGCAATCGCTTCGGCCGGCGCAATAAGAATGCCCGCCGTCGGGCGGGTTCTCCCAACGGCGGGCGTTGATATGGGATTCGGCCGCACTTGCGACCGGTTGCCGGGAAGTCGGGCCTGAGACTTCATCCGCCCCAATGTACCGCGAATGCACCGCGAATGCACCGCGGCAGCCCGACACGTTTTCGCGTTCGACACCTTCGGCGATGCCGCACTCGACGGACGGCTCGCCCAACGAGCAATGCCGCCGCGGCGTTCGGCGCGATGCCCTTTCGGCGGGGAACGCGCGGGCCTGCGGCTGCACTGCTCGTTGCCGAGGTTTGACTCGATCGCTTCCCGCGACTCGTCGCGGATGGCGGATCGATTAGTACATGTCTTCGCCCGGAGGACCGCCGGCCGGAGCCTTTTCTTCTTTCGGCTTCTCGGCGACCAGCGCATCGGAGGTCAGCAGCAGCGTGGCCACGCTGGCGGCGTTTTGCAGGGCCGAGCGGGTAACCTTCGTCGGGTCGATGATGCCGGCCTTGACGAGGTCTTCGTACTGACCGGTGGCCGCGTTGTAGCCGATATTGCCTTTCGCCTCGGCGACCTTCTCGCAAACGATGCCGCCGTCTTGTCCGGCGTTGGCAGCGATCTGGGTTAGCGGAGCGCGGCACGCCCGCAACACGATCTTGTAGCCGATCTCTTCGTCTTGCGTCAGGCCCTGGGGCTTCACCGCAGCCGCGGCGCGGAGCAGCGCCACGCCGCCGCCGGGCAGAATGCCCTCTTCCACCGCCGCCCGAGTGGCGTGCAGGGCGTCTTCGACGCGGGCCTTCTTCTCCTTCATTTCGCTTTCGGTGGCGGCGCCCACATTGATCTTCGCCACGCCGCCGGCCAGCTTCGCCAGACGCTCTTCGAGCTTCTCGCGATCGTAGTCGCTGGTGGCCTTTTCGATTTCGGCGCGAAGCTGCTCGATGCGGCCCTTGATCTCGGCGCTCTTGCCGGCGCCTTCGATGATCGTCGTGTTGTCTTTATCGACGACGATCTTCTTGGCGCGGCCGAGTTCGCGCAGCTCGATGTTTTCGAGCTTTCGGCCCAAGCTTTCAAACAGCGCCAGACCGCCGGTCAAGATGGCGATGTCTTCCAGCATCGCCTTGCGGCGATCGCCGTAGCCGGGCGCCTTCACGGCACACACCTTCAACGTGCCGCGGAGCTTGTTGATCACCAGAGTCGCCAGCGCCTCGCCCTCGATGTCTTCGGCAATGATCAACAGCGGTTTTTGGGCGTTGACCACCTGCTCGAGCAACGGCACCAATTCTTTCACGTTGCTCAGCTTCTTCTCGTTGATCAGCACATAGGCGTCTTCCAACACGCATTCCATTTTTTGCGGGTCGGTGACGAAGTACGGCGAAAGATAGCCGCGGTCGAACTGCATCCCTTCGACCCACTCGACTTCGGTGGCCAGGCTCTTGCCTTCATCGACGGTGATTACGCCGTCTTTGCCCACCTTCTCCATCGCCTCGGCGAGCAAGCGGCCGATCTCTTGATCGTTGTTGGCGGCTACCGCGCCCACCTGGGCGATTTCTTCGCGCTTGTTCTTCACCGAAACCGACATGCTCTTCAGCTTGTCCGTGATGTCGGCCACGGCCTTTTCGATGCCCTGCTTCAACTGAATCGGGTTGACGCCCGAGACAACCGCCCGCAATCCCTCGTTGAAAATCGCCTCGGCCAGAATCGTGGCCGTGGTCGTGCCGTCGCCGGCCACATCGCTGGTTTTGCTGGCGACTTCGCGGACCATCCGCGCGCCCATGTTCTCGTACACGTCTTCCAGATCGACCTCTTTGGCCACCGTAACGCCGTCCTTGGTGACGGTCGGCGACCCGAAGCTCTTCTGGATGATCACGTTGCGGCCCCGCGGCCCGAGCGTCACTTTGACGGCCTGAGCCAGCTTCGACACGCCGCGGCGCATCGCGTCGCGGGCTTCTTGATCAAAAGCAATCATCTTCGGCATGACTATGGTTCTCCTGTGTTTGTATTCGGCGCTGTCGTCCGGCGCGAAGATCGCCCGCCGGAATCGCTCGGCGAACCGCCGCTACTCGATAATCGCCAGAATGTCCGATTCGTGCATCAACAGCAGTTCCTGCTCGCCCACCTTGAACTGCTCACCCGCGTACGAGGTGAACAACACCCGATCGCCCACCTTCACCTGCAACGGGCTGCGCGAGCCGTCGTCAAGCAGGCGGCCGTTGCCCACGCTGACCACCTTGCCGCGAGTGGGTTTTTCCTTCGCCGTATCAGGCAGGAAGATTCCGCCGGCGGTCCGAACTTCCGAGTCTTCCCGTTCGACCACTACCCGGTCGCCCAACGGTTGCAGCTTCAGTTTTCCCGCGGCCGCCTTTTTCGTTTCGGTCTTCTCCTTCTCTTTGGCCATGATCGAATTCGCCTCCCAAGTTTCGCAAAGGTATATGCCAGAAACCAGTTCTCACTAGTCCGTCGCGCCGCCTCGACCCGCGGGCAACGGCCCCGAAACCGTTTGATCGGTTCGGCCCGTCCGGCGGTCGATGCCAGTACCAAGTCCCAGTTCCCGTGCCGCGGAAAACATGGACCGTCGGCGTACAGCGACCGCGAAGGCCCTCTGAGGAGCAAGCCTTGTGCCAGAAATGGCAATGTTTTCGCAACCCAATGCGAGATATGATGATACGTCTGATGATCGCTCGATGAAGATCGGGCGGCGGCCCTGTCAAAACGATCGGCAACAGGGAAGAAACCCGGTCGCCTTCTGCCAAAGTGGCAGCCGAAAAGGTCCGTTGCATTGGTCCAGGTCGGCCGCTCGAAATCGGGCCAGAGCCTCGAACCCGGCCGGCCATCGCGGTGCCGCCAGACAAAACCGCGAGAGACGGAAAACGGTTCAAACCGTGATGGCGCGCAAGGAAGCCGGGGCGTTGCGACTGCGCCCGACTGCGCGATTGTGTGGAACTCCTTGGTTCCGATCAGGCCATTGCACCGCGGAACTCACCCTGCTGTTTCCCGCGGATGCAGCTTTCGTGCGGCCCGTATTCCCGTCGCCGGTTTCGACCTCCGCGCCGCGCAACGCGCCGACACCGCCGATGCGCCGGTTCGTGTTCGCCCGGCCTGACCCTTGCGGCGCAATTGTGGTAGGATGATGGGTTTCGCTTCCTGCGGATTCTCGATTGTCTATGCGGCGCGACGACCTACGCAACATCGCCATTATCGCCCACGTCGATCACGGAAAGACCACGCTGGTGGATTGCATGCTCCGCCAAAGCGGCCGATTCCGCGACTCGCAATTGCAGGGCGAGCAGATTCTCGACAGCAATGAGCTGGAGCGCGAGCGCGGCATCACGATCTTGGCCAAGAACATCGCGATTCCGTACCAGGGGGTGAAGATCAACATCATCGACACGCCCGGCCACGCCGATTTCGGCGGCGAGGTGCAGCGCGTGCTTCGCATGGCCGACGGCGCGCTGGTGTTGGTCGATGCGGCCGAAGGTCCGATGCCGCAAACCCGTTACGTGCTTTCGCAGGCGTTCGAGTGCGGACTGCGCCCGATCGTGGTCATCAGCAAGATCGATCGGCCTGACGCCCGGCCGCACGAAGTGCTCGATGCCGTTCTCGATTTATTCCTGCAATTGGGCGCCGACGACCGCACCGCCGACTTCCCCTATTTGTTCGTCAGCGGCAAGCACGGCTTCGCCACCGACGATCCGAGCCGGCCCGGCGAATCGATCCAGCCGTTGATGGAGATGATCGTCCGGCACGTGCCGGGGCCCGATGTCGAACCCGATGGCCCGCTGCAACTGCTGGTTACTACCCTGGATTGGTCGGATTACGTCGGGCGAATCGCCATCGGGCGGGTGCAGTCGGGCACGATCCGCAAAGGCCAAGGCGTTGTGCTGATGCGGAAAGACGGCGGGCTGCTGCCCGCCAAGGCGGCCGCCGTCTATGTGTTCGAAGATCTCGGACGGCGCGAAGTTCACGAGGCCGATGCCGGCGACATTGTCGCCGTCGTCGGGCTCGATCAGGTAGAAATCGGCGATACGATCGCCGATCCGCAGCGGCCCCGGGCATTGCCGCGGGTGCGCGTCGATGAACCGACGCTGAAGATGACCTTCGGCGTGAACAGCTCGCCCTTCTCGGGGCGCGACGGGAAGTATCTGACCAGCCGCCACCTTCGCGAACGGCTCGAACGCGAATTGGAACGCAACGTCGCCCTGCGGGTCGAGCCGATCGCCGGCACCGAGCAGTTCGCCGTGGCCGGCCGCGGCATTCTGCATCTCTCGGTGCTGATCGAAACGATGCGCCGCGAGGGTTACGAACTATCGGTGGGCAAGCCGCAGGTGATCTGCCGCAATAACAACGGCGTCATCGAGGAGCCGTTCGAGTCATTGGTGATCGAAGTGCCCGCCGCGCACGCCGGCGCGGTGATGGAATTGGTCGGCCAACGCCGCGCGAAGCTCACTTCGATGTCGCATCGGGCCGAATACTCGCACTTGGTGTTTTCGATTCCCGCCCGGGGGCTGATCGGCCTGCGCACCAAGCTGCTCAATGCCACGCAGGGCACGGCGATCATTCACCATCGCTTCGAGGGATACCAGCCGCAAGAGGGCGAAATCGTCGATCGGCTCACCGGGTCGATGGTCTCGACGGCGACGGGCCGCGCGGCCGCCTATTCGCTCGACGGGTTGCAGGCCCGCGGCGAACTGTTCGTCGGCCCCGGCGATATGGTGTACGAGGGCATGGTCGTCGGCGAAAACAGCCGCCCCGGCGATATGAACGTCAATCCGACGAAAGAGAAGAAGCTCACCAACGTCCGCAACACCGGGCACGACCGCAACATCTTGCTCAAGCCCCCGCGGAAGCTGAGTTTGGAAGAGGCCCTCGAGTTCATCGCCGACGACGAATGGGTGGAAGTCACTCCGGCCGTCATCCGCCTGCGGAAGATCATCCTCAAGGAAGTGGACCGCAAGCGGGCGGCGCGTCGCGGCGGCGAAGGGTGAACGGCCCGGCATGCCGCGTTCATCGTAGCGGCGGCCGAGGTTGCGCCCGAACGTTCAGCAAGAACAGCCGGCCGGGCGGCCGTCGCTGTGTTCGTCTCGCGCCGATATCGCTTGTGCGGCGGCCCGATTCAACCGACCGTCGCGCATCATTCCAACGGCAAGTCGCGCGAGATCAATCCCAGATCGAGGCCGAACACTAAAAGCATCAGGCCCAACAAGAAGGCCAGCCCCAAATAGGTCAGCACCAATTGCACTCGTTCGTCGGCGGGCTTTCCGCGAATTCCTTCGTAGAGCAAGAACAACATGTGCCCGCCATCGAGCATCGGGATCGGCAGGAAGTTGAGCACCGCCAAATTCGCTCCGAGCATGGTGAGGAACAGCAGCAGTTGGGCGTAGCCCTCCGAGGCGGCGCGCCCGGCCGCTCCGACGATGGTGATCGGCCCACCCAGTCCGCGCACCGAAATCGAGCCGTCGGCCAGTTTGCGAATGAAGCCGACGACCATCGTCAGCGATTCCCATGTTTCGCGCGCGCCGAGCCGCACGGCCAAGCCCCACGAGTCGTGCCCTTCGACGAAACGGTGCGCATCGAACCGAAAGCCTCGGTCGGGATTGAACCAGTCGGGTGAATCCATGACCGTCAGTTCGGCTTTCCCCTTCGATTCAAGCGTGAGGACGACTCGCGTTCCCGGCAGCAACTGCTGCAATTCGTAAACCAGGTACGGCCAATTGCGTTGTTTCTCGCCGAACTCCAACTCGCCCTTTCGTTGGCCGTAGTCTTTGTATTGCTCGGGAATCGGATCGGGAGGCAGAATCTCGGCCGAGCGGACCACATCGCCCACCTTTACCCCTGCCTTTTCGGCGGGGCTGCCGGGAACGACCGCCGCCACGCGGTTGAGCACGCGATAAGCGACGCCCAACTCGGGAATGCTCATCGGCGAGCCCGGCGCGATCGGCTGCTCGAACCAGTCGGCCCGGCGAAGCGACACGGCCACTCGGCTGGGGTTGGGCTGGCCTTCGCGCTGCACGACCAGCTCGATCGTCTTGCCGGCAAAAGCGCGCAGTCGGCTGGGCAGCGTCATCGGATCGCCCAGGGGCAAATTGGGGCCCTCGGGTTCGATCACCATCCCGCACAGCAGGTCGCCCGGCTGAATGCCCGCCAGGGCCGCTGGCGAGTCCGCCTCGACCGCGCGGACCTCGCCCATCGTCATTTCGATGCCTAGGCGGCGCATCGGATTGGGCGGCACAACCACATCGAGCGTTTCTTTGCCCCGCAAGACCGTCAAGCGCAGCGGTTCGGCGGGGCGGGCGGCCATTTCCGCATGCAACTGCGCGTACGAGTCGATCTTCCGCCCATCGACGGCGATGATCGTATCGCCGTTGCACAACGGCGGCTCGGCCTTTTCCGCCGCCGAGCCAGGCACGCAGGGCAACCCTTCCGTAATGAGCTGGGTGGTTCGGTACGACACCACGCCGATCGTCGGGATCAGGCCTCCCTTGGTCGGATGAACGAAGCGGGTGATCGTTTCGCTCGTACCGTCCGCTTTCGGACGTTGGAGAACGATTTTGATCCCTTCCGGCGGCACTTGAGCAAGCGAAACCATCTTTTGCAGGTCGCTGAATCGCTCGATCCGCTTGCCGCCGATCTCGACGATGCGGTCGCCGACACGGAACCCCATCTGCCACGCCGGACGACCGGGCAACACCGCACCCACCGCCGGGGTCGTTTGCTTCACCCCTAGCCGGTATGCCACCACAGCCGTGATGAACGCGAAGATCACGTTCATGATCACACCGGCCGAGATGATCGCCATCCGTTGCGGCACGCTCTTGGCCAAAAAGCTCCGCGGGTCGTAAAGGGCCTCGTCGGCGGCCGTTGTTTGTGCAGATGATTCGCCCGGTGCGGCTGCATCGCTGGTTGCCGCGGACGATCGCGCCGTTTCAGAAGCCTCTGCATTGACCGAACCTGCTCTTCGTTCGCCGCCCGCTTCAGTCGAGGGCGCAGTCGTCGCGGGCTCTTCGCCGGCCGGCGCAGCCGACTGCTCCGCTGCTTCGCTCGCATCGTTCGCGGCCTCGGCGCCGGGCTTTTTCGCCCGTTCGATCTCTTCGCGGAGCTTGGCGGGATTGTCTTCCTGGCCGAGCATCTTCACATAGCCGCCCAGCGGCAGAATGCCGATGCCGTATTCGGTTTCGCCCCAGCGGAACTTCAGCAGCTTCAGTCCGCCGATGTCGAACCCCAAGTAGAACTTGTCGCAGCGAACGCCGCAGAGCTTGGCCACCAAGAAATGTCCCAGCTCATGAACAAAGATTACCGCGCCCAGTCCCACGGCAACCTTGACGATGACGACGATCAGCGACCAACTCACCAAAGCGATTAGGCAGCAACCCAACGCAGCACCTCCCGGCGTGCCCAGCGATCGTGGGCAAAGAGTTGTTCGAAAGTCGGCTGAGGATCAAAATCGTGGGCCTCGAGCACACGCCGGCACAGCGGCACGATTTGATGAAACGGCAAACGGCCCGCCAAAAACTCGGCCACCGCCGCCTCGTTCGCGGCGTTGAGCACGGCGCCGGCCGACCCGCCCTGCCGCGCCACGTCGAGCCCCAATCGCAATGCCGGAAAGCGCTCTTCGTCGGGCGGCTCGAATGTGCATGCGAAAGCTTCGCCCCAGTCGAACTGACGGGCGGCCCCGCGGCGGCGCTCCGGATACGTCAACGCATATTGGATCGGCAAGCGCATGTCGGGCGGGCTCATCTGCGCGATCACCGAACCATCGGCAAACTCGACCATCGAATGCACAAGCGACTGCGGATGGATCACCACGCGAATCTGATCGGGATCGAGATCGAAGAGCCACCGCGCCTCGATGATCTCCAGCGCCTTATTCATCAACGTGGCGGAATCCACCGTGATCTTGCGGCCCATGCGCCAGGTGGGATGAGCCAGCGCTTCTTCCGGCGTCACCTTGGCCAACTGCGCCGGCGAGTACGTCCGAAACGGACCGCCGCTGGCCGTCAGAATCACCCGCTGCACTTCCGAGCGCCGACCGCTTTGCAGCGCCTGAAAGACCGCGCTGTGCTCGCTATCGACCGGAAGCAGTTGAGCACCGGTTTCAGCGGCCAACCGCCGCACCAGCGGTCCGGCCACCACCAAGCTTTCTTTGTTGGCCAATGCCACGGTTTTTCCGGCGGCAATCGCGGCCCACGTCGCCCGAAGCCCGGCCGCTCCGACGATCGCTGAGACGACCAAATCAACCTCCGGATCGGCCGCCACGCGCTCGATGGCCGCGCTTCCCACGAGCAACTCGACACCGTGCGGCAGATGCGTCCAATCGTGACGGCCGGCGGCGCATACATTGCTTACCACCACCCACCGCGGCCGAAACCGCATCGCTTGTTCCAAGAGCAGGTCGGTGTTTTCGTGGGCTGTCAGGGCAACCGCGCGCAAGTGATCTTCGCCCGCGGCGATCACTTCCATAGTGCTTCGCCCGATGCTGCCGGTCGAGCCGAGTACGGCGATTCGCTTCGGATGGGTCAACACGCGGTCGCTCGGAGACAAAAGACAGGATAAAGGACATTCGTCCGTTCGGAAGCCGGTCATTCTAAAGGAAACCGCAACAAACCGAAAGTGCGATTCGGTCTTCACACAGGCTCACGGGCGGGATAGGCCGCGACGATTCGTGCTTCCACCCGATTACGCCCGCCAAACAAGCGTTCCACGGCGAGCCGTGCAACCACCGAGCGGCCGGCGCGAAGGCGACGCGCCATCGGCTGCCCCGCAGGTTGCATCAACAGACATTGCAGCGGTTTAGAACAGCCGCAGTCGTCGGCCCTCAGCCGACGCCGAATAGTCGGCGAACAACGCGCAACGCTCCCAACAGGCCGATCAACAGCACAACGCACGCGCCCAGCACAAAGACGATGAACCAACCAAGGGCCAACAGGTCGGCCAACCAAGACCAGAACTTGGGCCAACGAACCACCACTGCGGCCGCCGCCAGGCAAAGGAACGGGCCGTAGGGCACTTCGTGGTCGCGGCTGACGAGCCATTGCACGCCGCCGATGACCAGCCCGGCCAAGGGAGCCAAGAAGAAGACCAACAGGCATGCCTGCCAGCCGAGAAACGCGCCGATCATCGCCATCAGCGTTACGTCGCCGAAGCCCATCGCCTCGCGGCCGAGCATGGTCCGCCCGACAACGCGAACCACCCAGATCATCGCCCCGCCGGCGGCCATGCCCGTCAGCGAGGTCAGCAGCCCGGCCCAGGGGCGGCCGCCGTAGAGCCATACGGCAATGATTATCAGTCCGCCGACCGCGGCCATCACGGCAATGAACTTCGTGGCCGGCTCGCGCCGCACTCGTGCCCAACACAGCGCGGCTGCCCGCCGCCAGCCGTGCCGGGTGTACCAGGTCCGCGGCAGCAGGGCGAAGCACCAGGCCATCCAACAGAAGGCAGCCAGGGCCAGCGCGGGCCAGCGTCCGCCGTCGAGTTCCAACGGCCAAGGGTGCGGCACGGAAAGGCGAACGAAGTCGAACGCGGGCAGCTCGGCGCCCTCGACGAACACGACGATCGGCGGCAGCGAACTGGGCAACAGCGCGGCCAACAGCAAACCCGCCCATGTGCCGGGCACGGTAATCGCGTCGGGAATGATCTTCTCTTCAAAGTCAATCAGTGAGGCCGCCAGCATCAGGCCGAACAGCAGCGTTTGGGCCAACAGCGGCGGATAAACATTGGCAGGATCGGCCAGCCAGCGCGCAGCGAAATCCGCCGGCAGCAATGCGCCGCGGACCGTCACGTAATAACACCATGCCGCCAAGGCCGCGCCCGAGCAAAGCTCGATTGCCGCCGCGCGAAGCCGAAACGCGGCCGAACCGTCGCGCACAAACCACCAGCCGACAACCGGAATGCGCGACGCGATGCCGCCGGAACGACCGGCACGCCACGGCGAGGGCCTCGGCGGAAGGCACAGCGCGGCCGCCACCGCATTGGCCGCCGCGCCCAGTGCCGCGCCAAGCAGAAACGCCAGCGGTACGACGATCGATGGCGCCGGCGTCCAAACGGCAATCACGGCGAACGCCCCTTTTCGATCCGCAGATGCAATTGGCGAACGATCTCGGCGGCGATCTGTTCGGCCGTCGCAGTTTCCGTATCGATCACCAGGTCGGCCGTTTCGCGGTAGATCGGTTCGCGAACGGCAAGCAGGGCGACGATTTCGTCCCAGGGGTTCTTGTCGGTCAAACTCGGACGGCGTGCCGCGGTCGAGGCGTCGGCCGACATCCGCGACCAGATCGTTTCGGGTCGGGCTGTCAGCCACACGACCTTGCCTGCCGATCGCAGCGCCCGGCGGTTCGCCTCGCGCAGCGGGGTGCCGCCGCCGGTCGAAAGAATCAACGGCCGGTGCTGGCACCAGTCGGCCACCACGGCCGCTTCCAAATCGCGGAAGGCCGGCTCGCCGTCTTCGGCGAAGATGCGGGCGATCGACTTGCCGGCCCGGGCCTCGATCTGCTCATCAACGTCGGTCCAGGGCCAACCAGTCGCCGCGGAGAGCAACCGCGCGACGCTTGTTTTGCCCGTGGCCCGATAACCGATCAAACTGACGAATTGCAAGGCGTCGTCCATAAGATGACTGTTCGCACGCAGAGGGTTCTCGCCGGGGTTCGATGCTCGGTTCGATGCTCGGTTCGGTAATCGGTTGGGTAATCGGTTCGGCCGCTTCGGCCGCTTCGGTCGGCGAGACGGGCCGGGCGAGCCGCAACCCGAGCCGCCGCGGCAAGGGACCGAGCAATGCCGTCAATGCTTGGCCGCCGAGGTGGCGCGTTTGATCACGTCGCGCATCAGTTCGGCCGGTCCATCAATCCCGGTGAAGTGTTTGAACTGCAAACAGGCCTGCCGCACAAACATATCGACGCCGGTAACGACCGTGCAGTTGCGGCTTCGGGCTTCTTTGATCAACAGGGTATTTTCGGGATTGTACACCGCGTCGAACACGAGCATCGAAGGTTTCAGATAGTGTTTATCGAAGGGAGTGGCATCAACCTCCGGATGCATTCCCACCGGCGTACAGTTGAAAAGCAAATCGGGCGACACACCGTGCCGGGCGTTCCAATCGACAGCGACGCACCCGAGCCGCTGGGCCAGCGCGGCGGACTGCGTGGCCAAGCCGTCGGTGACCACCACCCGCGCACCGCGCCGGATCAACCCGAAGGCGATCGCCATGCCCACCCCGCCCGAACCGAGCACCAGCGCCGTCTTTCCGGCAAGCGGCTTTTCGGTGCCCGGCGGAATGCGCAAAGCATCCTCTAGGCTGCTCATCGCGGCCCGGTAGTCGGTGTTGAAGCCGAATCGCTTCTCGCCTTCGTACACAACGGTGTTGCAGGCGCCGATGCCGCGGACGGCGCCGTCCACTTCGGTCAGTTTGGCGATCACCGCCTCTTTGTGCGGAATGGTGATGCTCAGCCCGCGCACGCCCAAGGCCGGCGCCTCGTCGATGAACTGGCCGAGGTCTTCTCGCGGCACGCGGAAGGGCACATAGACGCGATTCATGCCGAAATGCTTGAAGGCGGCATTGTGAATCAATGGGCTCAGGCTATGACCGACCGGATCGGCCACGACGCCGAACACCTCGGTGTCGGGCCCGATCGATTCGTAGCGATACACCTCGCTCATCTGCTGATACGAGAGCTGGCCCGGGGCCAGCGCCCGCTCGTGATGAAACGTAGCATAGGTGAAGGGCACACCGAACTTCCCGCCGAGGATGCGGGTGGGCAGGCCGATGTCGCCCATGCACAGCCCGATCATCGGCACCGAGCTGCGGCGAACCAACTCGAGCATCCGCAGGTTGTCGTGCGGGTGATTGGCCATGCAGGCGATCTTCACGATGTCGGGATCGAGCGCGCAGAGCCGCTTGTGCAGCGCATCGAGGTCGTCGGGCGTTTTGCGGAAATCGTGATGGCTGATGATCCGCTTGCATTTGCCGTAGCGGGGAATTTCCGCGGCGATGTCGTCTTCGAGGTCGATGTAGTCGGCCCCTTCGGCAATGGCGGTTCGCAACAACAGCTGGCGAGACTCCTCCGAGCCGCTCCACTTGCCGCCGTCGCGGTCGCGCCGGCAGGCGATGACCACCGGGCAAGGCCGATCGGCCAACAGCCGCCGCATGTTGACCTCGCCGTTGATGTAATCGAGCCGCAGCTCGACGAGCCGGGCCCCTTGTTCGACCAGATGTTTATGTTCGGCCATCATGTGCCGATGCCGACCCCGACCGATACTGACGCAAATCGTGGACAACGCTTCTTCCCTCGTCTTACGAAGTGTCGATGTGGCCTGCCCCCTGGGATGGCGAAGGCCCATCAGGCAAAACCATCCGGCAAAGAAGTGCGTGCAAAGCGTTTACAATTGTGTCGCAAACGCGGAGGAATTGCAAACCCGCCCCTGTCGTGGGTGCGGCTGACGGGTTGTGGCGGTAGCGGTTAAGCGGCGATTTTCAGGTG
>CAZVZX010000029.1:0-36838 GCA_964631235.1 uncultured Planctomycetaceae bacterium
CGGAAGCGGCCGCCGGCCCAGCGAAGCGACCGATTGCGTAGGGATGCGACTTGAATCGCTTTCTGTCTTCCGCGGTTATTTAATACCCTCGTCGCGATCATCGGCCGCAACCGGCGTTTCGTGGGTCGGGTTGATTGCGTTGCTTTTTTCGCGGCATATCCTGCCGCCGGGAAATCCGTTTGCAAAAAGCGCCGCCGGCATTTCCACGCGAAACAGCCCAGCCAATTGCGGAAGCAGCCGCTGGCCGAGCGAAGCGGCCGCTCGCGCACCATCCCCATTTGAACCGCTCTCCGTTCTTCGCGGTTTGTTGGGGAACACGCTCCGTCGGTTAATGTCAGAAAGCGACGTTCCGGCCTCCCTCAATCGCAGACGAGCAAAGCGCCCCCATTTCACCAGAAACGGCCCCGGCATGCAAGGACAGATTCCGCCGGGCCGAATTGGGCCGACTGGGGGGATTCGGGCATCTGAAGACTTGGCCATTGGAAAAATGGGCAACATCTCCGCCGAATGGAGTAGCAGGGAAAATCGCACCTCGGGGCGGTTGGCGCAAGCGATGCAAAGGGTTTGATGCCGCGGGGCGTTTTGCCCGCTCGTCGTGTCGAGTGGTCGTTGGAGTCGAGTGGTCGTCGGAGAGACTGGCTCCGTCGCGTTCGCCCGCTGTCGCGTCCGCCCGCTGTCGCGTTTGCCCTCTCGGTCTCCGTCGCGTTCGTCTCGCCGATTCCCGGCCACGACGAAGCCTGGCCCTTCAGGGCTTCAGACGGCTGATGAGATAGGTGTTTTCTTAATGGGCTGCTAACGATCGCGTCGCCAGCTCCCCTCGGGGCCAAGCTCGGCCAGATCGGCGGCCAAGCGGTCGAGCACCGCCTCGCAGTGCCCCAGCGTTACGCTGATCCGCAGCCGGCACTGGTTTTCGGGCACGGTCGGCGGGCGGACCGCCGGCACGTACCAGCCGCGCGCGCGCAGTGCGGTCGAAAGCGACGTCGCGTTGCTTGGGCTGCCGACGATCAATGGGATGATCTGGCTTTCCGACCGTCCGGTATCCCAGCCTTGCTCGTGCAGCATTCGACGCAACCGCTCCGCCCGCTGCAATAGCGTCCGACCCAGTGACGGCTGAGCGACGACGATCTCTAAGGCCGCCAATCCGGCGGCCGCCAGCGCGGCAGGCATGGCGGTGGAATACACATAGCCGCGGGCGCGGCCCACCAAGTATTCGATCAGCTTGCTTCGGCCGACGACGAACCCGCCCAACGAACCGAGGGCCTTGCTGAGCGTTCCAATGCGAACGATTGCCTGGTCTTCCACACCGCAGTGCTCGAGCGACCCGCGACCGCTGGAACCCAACACGCCAGTGGCGTGGGCTTCGTCCACCAGCAGCATTGCCTCGTGCCGTCGGGCCAAATCGGCCAGCGCCGCCAGCGGGGCCACATCACCATCCATGCTGAACAGTCCATCGGTAACGACCAGGCGTCGGCGATGTTTAGTGCGGGCAAGCAGTTCGGCCAGCCGGTCGATGTCGTTGTGGGGATAGACGCGGACATCCGCCCGCGACAGGCGGCAACCGTCGAACAAGCTGGCGTGATTGGCGGCATCGCAGAAGACGGCATCGCCCGGCCCGACCAGCGCCGCCACCACCGACGCATTGGCGGCAAAGCCCGTGCTGAACACGAGCGCGGCTTCGGCATGTTCGAAGCGGGCAAGCTGTTCCTCTAAACGCCGATGCGGCTCGGCCCAGCCGCCCAGCAGGGGGCTGGCGCCGGCGCCCCAGCCCTGAGTGTCGCATGCCGCGGCCGCCGCGGCCGTCAGGCGGGGATCGGCTGCCAGGGCCAAATAGTCGTTCGAGGCGAAGCTGACGACTTCTCGCCCGTCTATCACACATTGGACCCGCTGGGCCGACTGCCGCAACGGGCGGCGTCGGCGCAGACCGGCGGTTTCCCATGCGGCCATTTCCGCGTCGATCCACGCAAACGGGTCGGTCATGCCGGCGGATTGTAAACGGACAAGTGGAAAACCGAAAGCGGGGACCAAGACCGCGACAGCGCCCCTTCGGGCCGCTCGACTGGCCGTTATGTCGAAAAGCAGTCGGCCGCCGAATCGCCCCTACTTATGGAGAGGGCACGCGGGCGGGCACAGGGCATGCGGGCCGTTTCCAGCGAAGCGGTGTGTTCAACAAGGCGTCATAAGTCTATAATCCGTCTAATGTTCGAAGAGCATTCGCCATCTCGCACCCGGGACGGTTTTCAAGTGGCGACATTCGAGCCGTCGAGACGGTGCGGTTTTTCCGGTTCGCACGGGCGATAAAAACATCGGCAAGCAGGCTGCCGGTTGCGGCAACTAAACTCTTGGGGTTATGACCACCAGCGAACCTCGCCGACCCAGCGCCGGCACCCCGTCGGCAGCGATCGATTGGCCCGCCGTGTTGGCGGCCCACGATCGTTGGCTGCGCACCGTGGTTGCCGCACGGCTGGGCGAACCGCAGGCGATCGACGAAGTGATGCAAGAGATTTCGCTGGCGGTGGTCGCCCAGAAGGCGCCGCTGAACGACCCGGAGAAACTCGCTCCGTGGCTGTATCGTTTGGCCGTGATGCAAACGCTGATGTATCGGCGGAAGCTGGGGCGGCGACGGAAGCTTGCCGACCGCTATCAGCAGTTGCGTTCGGCCGAGGAGCCGGTGGCGGCCGACCCGCTGCAATGGCTTCTGTTGAAAGAGCGCGATCAACTGATTCGACAAGCGATCAGGCAATTGTCGCCGCGCGATGCGGAAATCTTGATGCTGAAATACTCGGAGAACTGGAGCTACCGTGAAATGGCCGAGCACTTGGGGCTGAGCGAAAGCGCGATCGAAGCCCGGCTTCATCGCGCCCGCCAGCGGTTGCGCGACCGGTTGTCGGCCTTGGGCGTGATTGAGGTGTCGAGATGAACGGGCTGGGCTTCGATGATCGTGACTTGGATCGGCTCGTCGATGGCGAGCTCGACGAGAATCGCCGCCGTCAATTGTTGCTCGAGTTGGAAACGCAACCCGACGGCTGGCGCCGCTGCGCGCTGAAATTCTTGGAATCGCAGGCTTGGGGTGCGGCAATCGCTGCCGAGGCCGCCGTGCAATGTCGCAAGGCGGTCGGCGAGCGGGCCGCGCCGTCGCAACCGACCGTTGAGGGGGCGACGGCACCGCCTCGTCCCCGCCATCGCGGCCCGCGCGATCTGCGCCCTTGGCTGAACGCGCTGGCGATGGCTGCGTGTTTTCTGATCGCGCTGAACATCGGGCTGCAATGGCGCGACGGGCAAGAGATCGCCGACAACGCCGGCCGCGGCACAGCGCAACAGGCGTCGAATGTTGCTCCGCCGGCCGCTGCGCCTGATCGGGCGGTGGCTTCGCGCGGGCAGGCGTCGTCCGGCTGGCAAACCGTCACGCTGGCCGTACCCGATGGCGCATCGGGCGGCACCGCACAGATTCAACTCCCCTGCCGCGAATCGGACCAGCTCGACGAACAATGGCTGAAGAGCTTGCCCGGGGCGATCTCGCCCGAGGCGCGCCGCGCGCTGGAACGCAACGGTTACCAGGTTCGGCAACATCGCCAACTGGTGCCGCTGCCGCTGGAAGACGGACGGCGGTTGGTTGTCCCCGTCGATCAAGTGGAGCTGCGATTCGTGGGCAACGAGGTTTATTGAATCGAGGCTCGAATTGAGGGCAGTCGATCGGCCGGCGCCGAATCGCCCCAAAATGTGCGGTCGCTGCCGGGAGACGATCGGCCGGCGTCATCGGCGCGACGAGCGGCAAGTTTGTCAAGCCGGCACGAACGTGCGTTGAATGCCGCAAATGTGCGTTGAATAAGGAAGAGATCATGGCGTCAAGATGCGGGCTTCGATGCGGTGCAACGGTGCTGGTGGCGGCCGGTGTAATCGCGTTTGCCGTTGCCGGCTTTGGTGCCGAACCGATTGAAATGCCGGCGGCCGGCGTTCGCGGCAACTCTGCCGGGGTTGCCGGTGCGCCGCTTCCTTCGACCGTTGCTGTTCCCCTGGGCGAGTATTGGCTCGGTGTGCTCTGTCGGCCGGCCGACGATCTCCCGCGAGCCGAATCGGGCACGGCGGACGAATCCGCCCTGCGGATCGAGCAGGTGGTGCCCGACAGTCCCGCCGAGCGCGCCGGCATTCAGCCCGGCGACGTGCTCTTGCGGCTCGACGGCAAGCCGCTAAAACAGCCCGAAGACCTTCAAGCGGCCGTGCAGCAGTCGGGCGGAAAGCGGATCGAATTGCGGTTGCGCCGGGGCGACCGCGAACTGACGATTGCCGCAGTGCCCGAAAAACGCCCCGAACTTCGCGGCACGCTGCCGGCCGACTTGCCCGACGCCGAGCGGATGCGCAAGCTCTTCGAACAGATGGGAACGGATCCGGCCGCCCGTGCTCGCCAGGCGATGCGCTGGCATTCGTTCGGGCCGGGATTGATCGTGCGGGTCGAGCCGGCCGGCCCGGCCGTCGTGCCCGAGAATATGACCATCGCCATTCAGAAGTCGGGACGCCAGCCTGCGGAAATCGTTGTCACCTATCAAGGGCAAACTTATCGGGTGCGCGAAGATCAGATCGACCGTTTGCCCGAGTCGATTCGTCCGCACGTCGAGACGCTGATGGGGCGAACCCTCGCTAATCCGCTGCCGGGGCAACGATGGGCACCGGCCGGCTCGGCCAACGCGCCTTCGGTCGTCATGCCGCGAATCGATCTTTTCCCGAGCGCCGAACCTTCGTTGGAGGCGCGCGTCGAAGAACTGACGCGACGGGTCGAGGCACTGACGCGCACCGTCGAGCAGTTGCAGCGGCAGATCGACGCACGCGACGGCGCCGCGCCGCGCGAACAACCGCCGGCCGAAATCCCGTCAGTGGAAAAGCCGCCGGCCGAAAAGAACGTTCCGTAACCAGACGGAAAACAAAGCGACGTGCCGATCCATCCGCGCCGACCGCGCCGGCTGACGACAATAGACCGATCGACAGAACCGCTCCGCTGCCTCGTCGCCAAGCCGATCCGGCGCGACCATTCGGCCAGCGGCGTTCTCAGCGCGCCTGCCGCTGTGCGATGATCTCCATCGCGCATGCAACCGCCTGTTCGGGCGACTGAGCTTTGCGAACCCCGGGAATGGTCTCCCAGTCGGTGTCGAGCCCGACGACGGCCGTGCCGCGCCGCAAGGCCAGGGCGATTTCGCTGAGCGTGCCGTATTCGCCGCCGATGGCGATGCACACGTCAGCCGAATTGACGATCAAACAGTTCCTCGCCTCGCCCAGGTGGGTAACGATCGGCAGATCGACGTGCTCGTTCGCCTCGGCATTCGAGTTGCCGGGCAACACGCCGACGACGATTCCGCGCCGCTCGGCGGGCAACTCGGCGGCGGCCCGCTGAAATCCCTCGGCAGCGGCCGCCATCACGCCGCCCAGTCCGCCGTTGATCAGATGCACCCCGGCCCGGGCGAGCAATTCGCCCACCTGCCGCGCGGTGCGCTCCAACGCAACGTTGGCCCGGCCGGCGCCAATCACAGCGACAATCGGCCTGCGATTCATAAGCTGCTCCGTTGCCGCACTGCGGCCGTCAGCCGCTCGTTGAATGGATCGAGCGGGCCGACCAGCTCCATGCTAATTCGCACGGCGGCCGGTTTCGGGCCGGGCGGCCACCAGCTCGGATCGATCTTCACCCAATCTTTTTCGGTGCAAAACACCCAATTGGCGCCTGCCGCGGCCGCTTGTTCGCTCAAACGGCGCACTTCGGCGGCCGAATACGTGTGGTGATCGTCGAATACCTCGAACCCCGCCACCGCGCACCCAAGCGACGCCACCGTGTGGCGAAACCCGTCGGGATTGCCGATGCCGCAGAAGACGAACGCCCGCTGCCCCTCCGCGATGCTCGGATCGCTCAATTCGCCGCCGACGCCCACCAATGTCTGCGGCGCGTGGATCCCTTCGAGCCACAAGGCCGACGGCGAGGCCGCCAACGCGCGCCGTCGAATCCGCTGCCGGTCGTCGGCCGACACCGCATCGGCCCGCGTCAGCACGATCACCTGCGCCCGGGCCAGCGATTCCACCGGTTCGCGCAGCGTGCCGCGAGGAAACAACCGATCGTGTCCGAACGGATCGAGCCCATCAAGCAGCACGATGTCCAGATCGCGCCGCAGTCGGCGATGCTGAAAGCCGTCGTCAAGCAGTAGGACATCGGCGCCGTGAAGCGCCACGGCGTCGCGGGCCGCCGCTGCGCGATCGGGCTGCTGCAAATGCACCACGCCGGGCAACCGGCGATCAAGCTCCATCGCCTCGTCGTTCCATCCGCCGCGGCTGCCGTACCCACGGCTGATGATCACCGGCCGCAATCCTTGCCCTTGGCACCACTGGGCCAGCAGGGCGACCATCGGAGTTTTGCCCACGCCGCCCAACGTCAGATTGCCTACGCTGATCACCGGCACGCCCGCGGCAATGCTCGCCGCCGAGCCGCGATCGTATCGCGCGTTCCGCCACCGCACCGCCCAGCCGTAGGGCTTTTCGATCGCCGTCAGCAGCGCCCGCCACAGAGCCGCCCGCGGGCCGCCGATTCGACCGGCGATCAACTCTCGATGCCACACTCCCCAACCGGCAGAAGCCATTGCTGCACTCGCAAGCGACCATCGGCACGCGATCGACGCCCTCCCGGACGGGATCCGACCACCGCCTCATCATAACATTTTTCGGCACGATAAGGCGACCTTGTCCCGCCACCGATCGCCGGCTCTTTTGCAGGCTCGCCGCCGTTGCCTGCAAGCAACCGCCCGAACAGCTGTCCGCGGGCCCAAACGCAAGTTATCGGGCCGAATCGGCCGGGTTTGGTTTGCCCCCGCAGTTGTCGTCCGCGCATAATAAGGGATACCTACATCATCAGACCCGGTGCATCACCGGAAAGACACGCATCGGAAGCGACGTTCGCGACGAGCGACGCCCCCGCGGACCACAACTTCGCATCGGACAATTCGGCACGGAATAACCAGGAATAATGAGCAGGGCGGCCGCCGGCGCAGCCGAACGGCTCGGTTGCGTATCGTCTGCGATGCGACGGTTCGTTGTGTGTTGTTGTTTTTCGTGCCCGCCGTTTGCCGTCAACTCGCTTCGTCGCTCTCAATCGGCGACAGCCGAGCGCAGGGCGGCAACAGACCGGAGACTGAGGCCCAATGATCAGTACGTTCCAATCGCCATCATCGTGCGAACACACCAGCAGCCCACAATCGCTCGGGCGCCCGTTCTTGCCGATAGCGGCCCCTTGGCGGTTGGTTCTTTTGGGCTTGATCGTCGGCGCGGCACTCTGGCCGAAGGTCTCGTTCGTGATCGTGCGACCGTGCCTCGCCGGCGAGGCTGCCCCGGCAGCACCGGCTGCCTCACCGGCGTCGCCATCGGCAGCGCCGAGCGCGGCGCCGAAGGCCGACTCGCCGGTGGCACGCGGCTTGAAGGCGCTCGAAGCCGGTCGCCCGTCCGAGGCGGCGGCCGCGTTTAGCGAGGCGATCGACGCCGATCCGAAATCGGCCGAGGCGCACGCCGGCCGCGGCCGAGCGCTGGTGCAGTTGGGCGAGTTTCCGCGGGCGATGCGCGATTTCAACAAGGCCGTCGAGTTGGAGCCTGGCAACGCGCGCTGGTGGTGGCAGCGCGGCGACGCTCGACTTCAAGCCGACGACGAAGACGGCGCGCTGGCCGACTTCGCCCGCGCAATCGAGCTCGACCCGAAGCTGCCCGACGTGTACATCTCGCGTGCCGCGCTGTACTTCGATCGGGGCGACTACCGCCGAGCGGCCGAAGACGAAACCCGCGTCATCGAGCTTCGGCCCGACGACCCGCAGGCCTACATCCAACGGGCCGAAACCTATCGGCTGGGCGGGCGGTTGACCGAAGCCCTGGCCGATCTGACCCGCGCCGACCAACTGCGGCCGAATGATCCGCGGATCGTCGGCGAGCGGGCGGCCGTGTGCCTGCAATTGGGGCGTTACGACGAGGGAATGAAGCTGCTCCGCCGCGCCATCGAGCTGAACGAAGGCGATGCCGGCCGCGATTATCGCCCGCATCGCGAGGTGGAATTGAAGGCCGAAGCGCTTCGCCACGGCCGCGAGCAGGTCGAGCGCATGCTTCGCGACCGACCGCCGATGGCCCAATTCGCCGAACAGGCCGCCTTTCTCCGCGACTGGGCCGCCCGCAAGTTCGCCGGGGAAGATGTCGGCGAGCCGGTCTTCTGGGATCCGACCCCGCCGACCGATTCCGACGCCGAACACATCGCGCCCACTCCCGGCAAACCCGGGCGAATCATGATCGACTTGAACTATCAGCACGGTCCGCGCCGCGGCAAGCCCCGCACGTTCGAAGAACTTTGGTCGCGCGCCGTCTTCGAGCTGCACAACATCGGGCTGGCCGAGCACTTCGTCCGATTGCACCGCGAAGCCCAACAGGGCAAGATCACCAAACGGCAATTCGTCTTCGAAATGTGGAAACACGAAGAGCAGACGATGCAGCTTTCGCGGGCGTTCTACCTGAATCTCTTTCTGCCGTTTGCCGCACGCGAAAGACTCTCGACCGATCCCGACCTATGGTTCGCCCTGCATTGGCAGGCCGTCTCCGATGCACTGCTCGATCGGATCGACCGCACCCAATATCCGTGGCGGCCCTACGCGCGGCAGTACGATTGGCAACGTTTTTGGGCGCTCTACCAACAGGGCGAAATCCGCCGCGCGATGCGCCTGCTCGAAGGAGTGCTCGACGAACCGCAGCATCCGACCGATCGGGCCGAGGCCTATCTCTGGCTCGGCCGCTGTCGGCTTGAATTGGGCCGCCCGGCCGAGGCGATCGAATTGATCGACCGCTGCCTGCAACTCGACCCGAACCACCCGCAGGCCGCCCCGCTCCGCCGCGCCGCGGAAGCCGCGCTGCGCCGCAGCGAAAAGAAGCCGTAACCGGCGCACCCCGGCCAAATCAGTTTTCTTACCCGATCGGGAATAAAAAAGCCGCGAGAGATTATCATCTCTAGCCGATTCGCAAAATGCGATAAATATACGTAAAGTATTGCAAGATAAATACTTATCGTTTTCGTTTGTTGTTTCGCCTCCGCCCAGATTCGCGGGAGCTGTATTCCTGATCGGGAATAAATACATTGGACTGATCGAGAGTCCGATGTATACTTGAATATTCCCGAACGGGAAAACGAAGGTTGTTCACGATCCCAGTCGTTCGGCTGTTCCAGTGGACGAGATTCCCGCAACGAGCGCTCGGAAGATCGGCGAGCTGGTGCGCCAGCGTCGCTTGGCGAACGGTCTCACCCAGCGCCAGCTTGGCGAGTTGGCCGGGGTCGGTCTCCGTCTGGTCTCAGAGTTGGAGCGAGGCAAAGCAACGCTTCGCATGGACGCCGCCAATCGGGTGCTGGCGGTGTTCGGCCTGATGCTCGGACCGGTGGAAGCGCCGCGCAATCGGAGCAGTGAAACATGAACCGCGTCGGCCAAGTGAAACTCAACGGAAGCGCGGTGGGAGTCATCGAAGAGCGAGAAGGGCGATTCGTCTTTACCTACTCACCCGACTGGCTCGCTCGGCCCGATGCCGTCCCGGTTTCGCTCACGCTTCCTCTGCGCGCGCAACCGTATGTGACGGAAAAACTCCATCCATTCTTCGAGAATCTTCTGCCTGAAGGTTGGCTGCTCGACGTGACCGCCAACACGCTGAAGATTTCGAAAGACGATCCGTTCGGCCTGCTTCTGGCTACGTGCCAAGATTGCGTGGGAGCCGTCGAAATCGAGGCGGTCGCGCCACCGGAGTTGAGTCGTCAACGGTAAGGCAACAGGCGCTGCCGACGGAAGGCCGGCTTTTTCAAATGAGCGGCGATCGTTGAATAGCCACACTCTTCTGAGGATCGACGAGCATGGCGCCGTGTCGGGTTTGCCTCAAAGCGGTCCGCGGTTCGCTCCACTACCACGCCCGTTGCTTGGAAGCGTTATTCGGTGTTCCCGAGCTTCCGGCGTTGGACATCGAGCTATCTCGGATCATGAGCTTGGCCGCGGAAATGGCCGGCAAGATGTCGATCTCCGGCGTTCAAGAGAAGGTATCACTGCGGCTCGCGGCGGACAAATCGCGTTTCGAGATCGCCCCAACCGGCGGCCGATACATCCTCAAGCCCGAGCCTTCCCGATTCGCTTTCATCCCCCAGAACGAACATCTCACCATGCGGCTTGCCGCGCTGGCGGGCATCGAGGTTCCGCCCTTCGGCCTAGTGGAGCTGAAGGATAAAACGACAGCTTACCTCATCAAGCGATTCGATCGTTTGGACGATGGCACGAAACTTCAGGTCGAAGACTTTTGCCAATTGAACGAAAAGCCCGCGCGAGAAAAGTATCAGGGTTCCGCAGAGCTTTGCGTTCGCACCGTGCAACGGTATGCCTCCGAACCGTTGATCGAAATCCGCAAGCTCTTCAAGCTGTTGTTGTTCAGTTGGTGGGTTTCCAACGGCGACCAGCACCTGAAGAACTTTTCACTCGTGCGCATGCTCGATGGCCGCTGGCGGCTGGCCCCTGCCTACGATCTGGTTTGCACGCGACTTCCGATCCCGACCGATCAAGACTTGGCCTTGTCGATCGGTGGTAAGACGCGAAACCTCAACAGACGAGTTTGGCTCGAATTCGCCGAATACAGCCGAATCCCCCAGAGGGCTGCCGTTCGTCTTCTTCAAGAACAGATTGACGCCCTCGATCCGTCGCTCCGCTTGATCGAAGCGTCGTTCTTGCCCGATGAGCTGAAGTCGCGCTATCAAGAGATCGTTCGAAGCAACACCGAGTTGCTGCGGTAGCCGAGCAACCAGTCGGATCCGCTGCGGCGTCAAATGCGACTTGGCGGCCGTCTTTATTGTGTTTTTGCCGCGGAGGCAGCTTTCGGTCGCAACGCGGCGGCCGGCCCCTGTTCGACCAGCTCGTTGATCTCGCCCGGCCGCTTGCGGAGCAGAAACGCGTCGAATAAGTCGCCCACCGCGGTGCGGGCCTCGTAGCGCAGCGTGTCGCCATCGACGCGAATGATCTGATAAAGCTGGGTGTTCTCCGCCGTGCGTTTCATCAGCGGCGAGGATTGAAGCGGATACATCTTCGGACCGCTGACCGACACCACGTAAACCGTGCCGGTCGGCGCGGCCGTGCGGCTTGCCGCGGCCGCAGGCTCCGTCGATTCGGCCGGCTTCGCCGGGGGCGTCTCCAATCCGGTGCGGCCGTAGGTGTGGTCGTGCCCCTGCAACACCAGATCGACGCGGAATCGATCGAACACCGGCTTCCAGGCGGCACGCAGCGCGGCGTTGTCGCGGGCCTTGGCCGTCGAAAAGATCGGGTGGTGGAATGTACAGATCACCCAACGGGCCGTGTTCGCCTGCAACAGCTCGGTCAACCAGCGGGTTTGTGCCTCGACCTGGCGATTGCTATCGAGCGCCACAATCCGCACTCCCTGATAAACCAGCGTGTAGCAGGTTTCCTCCACGCCGGGCGGCCCGTGCTCGGACAAGGTGAATTGCGCCCGCCAGTGCGGCGCCAAGCGCGAAACGCCGTCGTCGCCCTTGGCTTGGTCGTGGTTGCCGGGCACGGGAATCGACGGCATCACGCCGTGGAGCCAACCGCCGGCTTGGAACCATTCGCCCCAGGCCGCATCCGAGTCGCCACGGTTGACCAAGTCGCCGGCGTGGATGGCGAACCGCGCTTTCGGCGCGTCGCGGAACGCCTCGCGCACCACGCGCGACCAATGCGTGCGGATGTCGTTTTGGGCGTCGCCGAAATAGAGGAACTCGAACGGCTCGGGCCGGTCGCTTGCCGTGGCAAACTGGAACCATTCGCTGAAGTTCGCCCCATCGCCCACGCGATAGGCGTACTTCGTCGCCGGCGCAAGCCCCTCGAACTGCACCGAGTGGAAATGGGCCTTGTTCAAATCGGTGGTCAGCGCGACGGTGCGCGCCGCCACGCGCTGCGCCCCTTTGGGGAAGTTCGGGCCCGGCCCGGCCGGAACAATCTCGGCAAAGGCCTTCGTCACTTCGGTCGATGTCCGCCAAGTAACGGCCATCGTCGTGGCCGGGTCGCCGGCGAAGGTCAACACAATCCGATCGGGCAACACCGTGGGACGATGAACCTCGGCCGCCTTGACCTTCGCCGGAGTCTTCTCCAGTTGCTCATCGGCGGCCGGCGCCGGCGCAACCGCCGCGGCCAACCACACCGCCACGCCAACAGCGGCAACGGCGGCGGCCGACGCCAGCGGCCTTAACGCCGCCGCCCGGTAGTAATCCGCCACCTTCGGGCCGGTACACTCATCGACTAAGAACCGCATCTACGCCGACTCCGCAGTCAAAGGCATGAATTTCGTCTCAGCCAGCACCCGCGATGCTAACAACAAGCACGCTTGGATGTCTTCGCGCGACACGCCGCCGTATTCATTTAAGATTTCCTCGACGGTCGAATTATGGCCCAGAAGATTCAGAATGTAGTCCAATGACAGCCGTGTGCCCTTTGATCACCGGCTTGCCGGCAAGGATTCGCGGATCGCTGACGATGCGTGTCAGAAGCTGATCATCGTTCATGGGCGAGGTTCCTACGCCGAATAATGCGGACGATCGCAGATTATTTCATTATACGTAATCCGCAGGTCAGCCCATAGCGGCATCAAAACGTTGCATGGTCTTCACGCAGTCCGGTCGTACACGCGCCCGTAGAACGTTGCCGAACGACAGCCAGGCAGGGACCGCCGAACGTGAAGCAACTCTTTTATGACCTCGCACGCTACTCGGGTTTCACCGATCGGGCGGCCCATTCGACACTTCCCGCCCGGGGAGTCTATTCCCGCTTCTGGTCCTTTGCAATCACCTCGTTCAGCCACCGGCGCAGCGTTGCCCGTTGGGGAATATCCTTCAGCACCCATTGGTCGGTGTGGTTGGGATAGGGCAGCGCCATCCGTTCGGCCTCGATGCCGCACGAGGCGAGAAAGGCGGCGGTGTCGTCGATGCTTTGCTCGTGCGAGACGAACAGCGGCCGGCCTTTCCACCGCGCCAGCCGCTTTCGGGCGGAGTCGGCGTCGCTTTCCGGATAATTCCACCGGCGCACGCCGTCGAAGTGGCTATGGGCGACGATCGCCCGCCAAAGTTTCGCCGTCTGGTCGTCGCGCAGGCCGATGTAGCTGCACGCAATGGCACCGCGCGAAAACCCGGCAAGCACCAAGGCCGCGGGGTCGCCGCCGAAGCGTTCGCACACTTGTGCGACCGCCGAGCGACAGTAGGCGGCCGTCGCGTCGGGATCTCCCCACCAGTTCAGGGCGTGCGACTGGTTTTTCGGATCGACCAGCGGCAGGCACACCCAAACGAAGCCCCGTCCGCCGCTGATTCCGTAGCCCAGATTGCAGTCTTCCATGCGTCCGGTGCATTCGTCGCCCAGGGCATTGCGGTAACCGCCGTTGCCGGGATACTCGACGATCACCGGATAGGTTCGGCCCGCTTGCCAATCCGTGGGCAAATAGAGCACATGGTAGAGCTTTTCGCCGGGAACGTCTGCCAGCCGGATTCGAACGCGGCGGCCCGGGGCCGGCGGATCATCGGTCGTCTTGGGAACAACAAGATCCGACTTGATCGCATGGATGTTCTTTTCGACATCGGCCGCCGACAGCGGCAACGCCCCCGTCAGGCCGAGTACCGCGCAGGCAATGCCCCATCGCAGGGCGTTGCGTCTTCGAATGCTGCCGATCATCGCTTGCACCCTTCGAAAAAGCACGGCCTCCTCGCGCAATCGCAACGCCGTTACTTGCGGTGCTCGATCTCTTGCAGCGCGGCGATGATCGACTCGGCAGCGGCGTCGGCCAGCAGTTTGTAGGCCTCGGGCCGCCAGTGGAACTGATCGCCGCGGGCAAGTTCGAGCTTCGATACGAGCAGCCCATAGAAGTCGTTCACCGGCACGCCCAATTCCTTCATCACTTCGGCCGCCAGGCGATTATGTTCGACGATGATCGGGTTGATTTCCGGGTCGAGCTCGGTGGGCGTTCCCTTCACCGTAACCGGCGTGCTCGATGCCCAAATGATCTTCGCTTGAGGGAGCTTCCGGCGGATGACTTCGACGTAGGCCTTTGTCAGCGGTTGAAATTCGCCTTCTTTGATTCGCCCTTTCTGCCAGCCGTGCAAGCCCATGTTGAAATGCACCACATGGTAGGGCCCGTTGTCGAGCACCTCGGCCAGAAGGCGATTGAGATGCTCGGACTGATGATAGGGATTGACCCACAGATCGACGTCGGCCTTGCCCTCCAGTGCGGCCACCACCTGCCGAGAGTAGCCGTTGAGGATCGAATCGCCGATTAGAAGGACGCGCGGACGGTTCGGATCGGTGATCTTCGCCCGATCGAGTCGCCACCCGCGGCCGTCGGCGTGGAGCCGGGCGTCCGACTCGGCGGGCGGGGTAACCGCGCCGGGCATCGAGCGATGCCACGCGAGCAATCCGTCGGCCAATTCGGCGGCCACATCGGGCTGCGCGTCGGCGAGATTGTGCGCTTCGCCCGGGTCCGACGAAAGGTCGTACAGCTCGCGGCGGCTCCCATCGTAATCGCACAACAGTTTCCACCGGCCTTGGCGAACGGCCAGATCGGGCATGGTCGCCCCGTCGATCTGCTTTCGGTCGGGCGGCCGACTGAAGAAGATCGGTTTGCTTCGCGATCGACGCGCTTTGCCCAAGAGCGAGTCGAGCATCTCTTCGCCGTCGCAGGGAATCGCGCCGGGCCACCGCGCGCCGGTCAAACGGAGCAGCGAGGGGGCCAAGTCGATGGCCGCCAACACCGACTCCTTGTCGCGCTTGCCGGCGGCCGACGGCGCCAATAAGCCCGGCCCCCAGACGACGAGCGGCGAGCGGATGCCGCCCTCGTAGAGCTGGCCTTTGCCGCCGCGCAACGGGCCGGCCCGGCCCGCGCCGCTTTCGGGGCCATTATCGGAACAGAGGATGACGAGCGTGTTGTCGCGGAGTTGGCGATCGTTGTTGATGTGTTCAAATAATCGGCCGAGTTGGGCGTCCATATTCTCGAGCACGCTCAAGTACAGACGCCGCTTGCTGCCGTCGCCCCAGCGATCCACCGGAGGCCAGAAGGGAGAGTGTACGTCGTCGGGCCAAAGGTTGATGAAGAACGGCTTGCCGTCTTTTCGGGCCCGAGCGATGAACTCGATGGCGGCATCGACGTACCCGCCGGTGATCTCCGATCGCTGCATCCAGGTGACGGGGCCGCCCAGTCGTTCGGCATCGGCCCAGATCCGTCCCACTTGGCCGTTGGGGTGTTTCGTCAGCGGCAGCAGTTTCGGGCCGAGTCCCTCGAAATTGGTGAGCGATTGATCGAACCCGTAATCGGCGATCGGCGGGGCATCGGCCACGTCGCGTTGACCGCCCATGTGCCACTTGCCGAAATGGCCGGTGGCGTAGCCGGCCTTGTTCAACGCCCGGGCAAGCATGGGGGCCTTCGGATCGAGCCATTGAGCCATGCCGCGGGCTTCGTTCTGCTGCCGGTGCGCGAGGTACGACGTGATTCTCCATCGTTGCGGATACGTGCCTGTCGAAATCGCCACCCGCGACGGCGAGCAGATCGGCGCGTTGACGTAGAACTGCTCGAAGACGATGCCCTCGGCGGCCAGGGCGTCGATTCGCGGCGTGCGTGCCTCGCGGTTGCCGAAGCACGACAGGTCGGCCCATCCCATGTCGTCGATCAAGACGACAATCACGTTGGGTTTCGCCGACGGTTCCGCCGCCATGCCCTCCGTTGAACAAGCGGCGGCCGCCGTTGCAATGGCCCAGGCCGTCATCAATCCGCGCCGAACGATCATGCCCATCGTCGTGCCCTTTGCTTTGTGGAAGAAAGATTCCGACAACCGGTTGCCCGAAACGGCAGCTCACCACGTCGGTAGGGCCCTCTCGACTCAGCCGCCGCGACCATGACGTTCTAGAGCCGATCGCGTTTACACCGCGGCTGCCGGTCGTTCGAGACGATTTATTCTCCCCGCGAACCATTCTTACGTGCGGGGAACCATCGCCGCAAGCAGACTCGAAACTTTTGGAAAGCGGCATCGGTGCAACGGTGCAAACCGACTTTCGACGCCAACTCGGCGAACATCGTGGCGCCAACCGGGATGCGCTTCTGACGGCAGGCTTCTCTCATTGCCGCTTTCGGGTCGCGCGGTTTCGCTCGGCCTTCGATCCAGAGGCCTTTGTCGGCGAGAAGCGACCTCAGGCCGTCATAATCGCTCTGCCATCCGAGAATCTCAGCGACATGCGGCGAATCGGACCAAACCCAGGCCTCCAGCTCCGGATCGATGACAATTGCGGCCGCACGGCCTTTTTCCCAGCCGTTTTTTTCGAGCCGTTCCTCAACATCGGCTTCGATATCTTGTCGTGAGCGGTTCTCCGCGCCGCAGCCATGATGGTCGAAGAGCAACATTGCGTGCCGGTAGCGTTCTCGTTGGGGTTGAAGCAGTTCGACTGCTTTGCGGTAACACCCGGCATCGCGGCCCGAGAAGCGAAGCAAATCGCCTTGCGGTTTGTGATCGGGGTTGAACTCCAAGGAGATGCCCATCGCCTGTTGCCGACCGCACAGGATCGCCTTGATTGCAAGTTCCATATCGAGATCGGCGACCACAACGAATAAATCGCGGAGTTCGCTCCGGCTCATCCCAACACTCCCGAGGCGTAGAGATCGCTCAGATTGAGGCTGTCGCGCCACTGTTTCAGGGCGGGATGATCCGGTCCAGCGACGATGTCGGTAGCTCCTTCCGCATCTTTCTTGAAGCACAACACATCGGACAACTCCGCGCAACCGAGAATCACCGGCGAGTGAGTGGCCAGGAGGATCTGTGCGGAGTACACCGAATGGAGCGATTGATAGACCGTTTCCATCGCCATCGGGTGAATGCCGTTTTCCGGTTCTTCGATCAAATAGACTCCTTCGAAGTTCGATAGATATGCCGGCAGGGTCAACGCCAGCATGCGCAGCGTACCGTCAGAGACCAACCAAGACGGCACACTCAGGCCGCCGCGATAAACTACCTGAACGAAGCGGTGACGTGTATCGGGCAATTCCACCGTGGTCACATCTTCAATGTCGGGCAGCGCGGTCTGCAATTGACCAATCCACCGCCGAAATCGATCGGGGCTATCCGCGCGAAGACCTTCAACGACCCAGGGCAAATTGCTTCCGTCGGGCTTGAACAATCGGCCTTGGCCCGGCGGGCTGCTGCGGCGCAGCGACAGGCTGTTGAGCATCAATCGCTGCGTCCCTTCGATTAACGTCTTACGCAACCATGTTGTCGCCGGGAACTTTGTTTCATCGTCGGGCAGGTTCGCCAGGGCTGATTTTCGCGGCCCTAAACGGATCGAGGGCGCCCAGCCGCCTTTGCTTTTTCCCGGCTCGCGCTCCGAGTAAAAGTTATCGTTGCCCCCGCTGACCTTGCGCAGTGTGCGCTTTTTGCCTTTGCCGACCGATCGAGAATGCATGATGGTCGGCGGCGGAGGGGGTGGGGCGGGAAAAAGTGTCGGTTCATTTGTTTCTCGGCGCGAAGCAGCCCGGCTTTGCGATGAGAGGAGAATCACTTGTTCATCGCGAATCTCGCTCTGTTGCAGGCTTTCGTTCCATCCAATCGAAAGCTCATACCGTACAACATCGAACGGGGACGCGTCTTCCGTCCTTGCGCGACGATCATCGGGAATCGTCATTTCCACGGCCAGCTCGAACCCGGTTCCCTGCCGGGCGAACAGAAGATCGCGCACGTCTTCCGTTCTCTCGCGGACGGCTTCGTCGAGGCCTGAATCGAGTAATCGCCCCAAAAACGCCAGCGTGTCCAAAAAGGTCGTTTTGCCGCTGGCGTTCGGACCGATCAGTACATGGAAACTGCCTAATGGGCGGCGCACATAACGCAGGCAGCGATAGTTCAACGCTTCGATCAAGCGAATCATTTTCGCGTTCCCATTGTCCGACTTGATCGGGCCGCCCCCGCCGCGGCCGGCGATTCGGCAGCGGTGCTCTCGCTATCGTTGCTTCGCGCCATGGCAACTCGTTGCAAGACGAAGGCGTTCGTGTGCGGCGATTTGCTTACAGCCGTCCGGATGCGTCCTTTGCCGAACCGGAGCATCAAGGCGCTTTCTTCGGCGGGGGGCCGGCCGACTCTTCCATGCTGTCGATATAACGCCGCAGGCGCTCCAGTTCATCGGTCACGCGGCGGAGTTTGAGCATGTTCTCTACCCGCTTGAGCAGTTCCAGTTTGTTCACCGGCTTGCTGAGGAAATCGTCGCAGCCGGCGTTGACGGCCCGTTCGATGTCGCCCAATTCGCTCAGGGCAGTTACCATCAGCACGATGATATGCCGCGTGGTCGGGTCGCTCTTGATCTGTTTGCAGACCTCGAAACCCGAAACCTTCGGCATCATGATGTCCAAAAGAACGAGATCGGGCTGGAAGGCCGCCACTTTGTCGAGCGTGTCGCGGCCGTCGACGGCCGTGGCGATCTCGCAATCGACGTCGGCCAAGAAGGCCTCGAGCAACTCGACGTTGGTCGGGTTATCGTCGGCGATGAGGATTCGGCTTTTCGGTTCGGTAGTCATCGCATGTTCTTTCGGTTGCGATCGTGTTCGCTTCGGCCGCGGGCGACGCCCGCGGTTCCCGCCCGGCTCGGGCTCTCCCTCAGCCCGCTCCCGGCACGGGAAACTGCTCGCACAGCCGGCCGACGTCGGCGCGAATGCGCGCGGCCAGTGCCGCGTCGTCCGGCGCGCGGAGCACATCGAGAATCCAACGGCCGATCAATCGCATTTCGTCGGGGCCCATGCCGCGGGTGGTCAGCGCGGGCGTGCCGATCCGAATGCCGGAAGGGTCCAACGGTTTCCGCGGATCGAAGGGAATCATGTTCTTGTTCACCGTGATGCCGCAGCGGTCGAGGGCGGCCTCGGCCGTCTTGCCGGTGGCGCCGACGGTGGTGACGTCGGCCAGCAGCAGGTGGTTGTCGGTGCCGCCGCTGACGAGCTTCAAGCCGCCGGAAAGAAGCACTTCGGCCAGGGTCTTCGCATTCTCGACCACCCGCCGCATGTAGAGCTTGAACGTCGGCTGCAACGCTTCGCCCAAGCAGACCGCTTTGCCGGCCACCACGTGCATCAGCGGGCCGCCCTGAACGCCGGGGAACACCGCCCGATCGACCTGCGCGGCATACTCCCCGCGGCAAAGGATCAGCCCGCCGCGCGGGCCGCGAAGCGTTTTGTGCGTGGTCGTCGAAACGAAGTCGGCCACGCGCACCGGGTCGTCGTGCAGGCCGGCGGCCACCAGCCCGGCATAGTGGGCCATATCGACGAACAACTTCGCGCCCACCTCGCGGGCGATTTCGGCGAACCGAGCGTGCGGGATTTCGCGCGGGTAGGCGCTGGCCCCGGCGACGATCATCTTCGGTTTGTGTTCGCGGGCCAGGGCGACGACGGCGTCGAAATCGATGCGGTGATCGTCGGGCCGAACGCCGTAGCTCAAAAATCGATAGAGCATGCCGGAACTGTTCAACTTCATCCCGTGCGTCAGGTGGCCGCCGTGGGCCAAGTCGAGGCCCAGCACGACATCGCCGGGCTGAAGGATCGACAGATAGACGGCCATATTGGCCTGCGCCCCGCTGTGCGGCTGCACGTTGGCATGTTCGGCGCCGAAAAGTTGCTTGGCGCGTCCGCGGGCGAGCTCTTCGACCTGATCGACGAACTCGCATCCGCCATAGTAGCGGCGGCCCGGATAACCCTCGGCATACTTGTTCGTCAATACGCTGCCGACGGCCTGCATTACCGCCGGGCTGGTGTAGTTTTCGCTGGCGATCATCTCCAGCCCTTCGCGCTGGCGACGCTGCTCGCCGGCGATGGCGTTCCAAAGATCGGGGTCGTCTTGCTGGATCCAGTTGATGGTCATTGAGCTACTGTCGGTCAGGAGTTTGAAAAACAGGCCTCGTCGCGGGCCCCGATGCACGTGTCCGCCGAACCAACTCGGACGGACAACCAAATAGTTCCACCCACGTGCGAAAGCGGCCGCAGTCGCAACGGCGAGGCTTTCTTGCGTGCCATCCCCGTTTGAACCGCTTTCCGTCTTTCGCGGTTTTATTGAGAGAAGTCGCACACGCCTTTGGGCCGGCCGAACAGATCAGCCGAGCCATGAGAAACACACAGAAACACACATTGTGGCCGATGAACGGCGCCACCGTCAACCCGATGGAACAGCCCGCCGGGGGCCGGGGTGGCACAAACAGCCGAGTTGCGGCCACGTCGAGCCCAACCGGCCCAAGGTCGACCGCAAGGTCAGATCAGGCGCGGACGAAAAGCCAAGAACGCTGCCCACGATGCGCAAACGGCTACGCTCTTTCGAAGCAAGCCACGAGATCGACTGCTCGGGGCCCGTTGAAAAGGTCGCTACCGGCTTCGCGGCCGTGTGCAATTGCCGCAGAATTCGAAAGCCGAATCCGCGGAAATCGTATTTTTCAACGGGCTGCTCGGTTTGAACGAGTCGTTTCCGCCAAGCCATCCGCAAGGCCGCACCGATCGTTCGCCTACCAGCGCGACTACTGCAAGGGCGAAGGCATCAGCGGGGACTCGCTCGGACCCGGTTGAATCGGCTCGACCGGCGGCTCAGCCGGCGGCGGCAGTGCCGGAGGGGCCGGCACCGCTTCAACGCCGCTGGGCGGCGCGGCCGGAGTCGGTTGACCCGGCGGAGCGCTGCCGGGGATGCTGTCGGTCGTCGGGCCTTGCGGCGCGATGCCCCAAATCGCGTTGGGGTAGTAGAGCGGCTCGCGATACACCCGAACCGGAGGCGGCACATACCACGGCGACGGCACAACCACCACGGCACGCGGCACGGCGCGGTACGGAGCCACGTAGATCGCCGAGGGGGCCAAATAGGGATGGGCGCCCGCGTAAATCGGACCGGGCACCACGCGGACGCGGCCGCGCGGAGCGGCATCGGCTGTCGAAACAATGCACAGGGCTGCAAAACCCATACATCCGAAAACTATTGCCCAAATTCGCGCGCGGGCGGTCAATGTGATCGACATGCCACCGTTCCTTCCGAGTGAGCGTCCATCACAGGCGCGGCCGACCGGTCAGGAAACGACGACCGCGCCGGTGCCGCACTGGGCCGCAATGGACTGATACTCCATTGTAGTTTCGGCATTCTGAGAAGAACAATAGACCGCCGCGCAAACAGGCGTTTCCCACAGCCGGCACTCGACCACCGGCAGGCCGGCACTTCGGGCATGCTCGAAGATCAGCCGCGCAATATTCTCGGCCGTGGGGTTGCTATCGAGCAGCATCAGCGGTTCGCCCATTCGGCGGAGCGTCGGCACGACCGGATCGTCCTGGTGGAGAATCATGCGGTGATCGAGGTTTTCGTCGATCCAGCGGCCGATCTCCTGCTTGATCCGCCCGAAATCGAAAACCATGCCCAGCTCGTCCAAGTCGGGCACCTCGAACGTCAATTGCACTCGTCCGTTATGCCCATGCAAATGCCGACACTTGCCCTGATAGTTGAGCAAGCGGTGCCCGTAACAAAAATCCAACTCGCGGCTAATACGATACATGGCAAAAGGGCTTTCATCCACGAACTTCAACACGCAGCGGCAGCAATTGGGCTGCCTTTTCGGAATCGACCTTATTATACGCTCGATCGGGCGTTGGGGATTCACCGGGCGACCCGTGCCGGCATGACCGCGCGAAAACAATTCCTCAGAATCAGGAACGATCGGCGTACTCGGTGCGGTCGGCGATGCCGGCCGCGGCAAAGGCGTTGCGGCGTTCGGCGCACTTGTTGCACCGCCCGCAGTGCCGACCGGCCACCGGCGAAATACACGAAAAGCTCAGTTCTAGCGGCAGATGGCGGCCCAGGCGGATCAGGGCGGTTTTGTCGAGGTGGGCGCACGGCCGCAAGAACGTCAGCGGTCGGCCGGCCGCCAACGACAGCGATCGAGCGAACCCCGCGAAAAACTCGTCCGTGGCGTCGGAAAACGGATTGCCTTTGAGGATCGCCAGCGCGATCCGTGATATGCCGCGTTGCGCGCACCACAGGGCCGGCTTGACCAGCAGCAGGGCGTTGCGACCGGGAAGGAAAACGGCCTCGTCGGCACTCGATGCGTCGGGAACGCCGATGCCCGTGCGGCTCCAATGCCTTCCGTACAGGTCGGCCACCGGTTGGTCGAAAACCACCAGCGGCGCTATCTCCGCCCGCAGCGATTTCACGGCGGGTTTCGTACCGTGGGCGATTTGCTTGCTCGCGGCCGAGTTGGTTTCCTTCAAACGGCGGTTCGTTGCCGGGGTGTCCGGCGCCGCCGATTGTCTGCCGCGCAATGCCGCCAGGAAGCGGTCAACGCCGCGCTGTTCGGCTTCTTCCCAGGCGAGTCCGCAACGGATGTAAAACGGCTGAACCGAAAACCCCAGCGCCAGAAGCCTTCCGGCCAACACGCAGCTATCGAGCCCGCCGCTGAGCAACACGCCGATCGACGGCAACGACCGGCCGCATTGATCGTCGGGGCGACGTTCGGCCGCCGCTGGTGTGTCGTTTCCGTCGCTCGCCCCATCGATGGAAGCGACAAGCGGCGATGTTGCTTCCGGCGGCTCATTGCAGCCGTCGATGAACAGATCGCCCTCGGGTGGCGCAGTCCGCGCCGCGGCAGAAGCGGCAGCCATCGAATCTTGATGATCGTCCATCCGGCCGTGATCCGAGTTGAAAAGGCGAGACCGGGCCGCTCAATCCGAGCAGCGGCCGCGAGCACCGCGAAGCGGCATTTGATACTTTTTGCGCGATGAAATGGCCGCTTTTCTGCTACAAAAAACGGAGTCGTTTCGCGCCGTGCGAGGTGTGCGCATCCTGCGCCCGCTTCGGCCGCTTGCTCTGCTCCGCAATTTCTTGGCGACGAAACGGGTTCGATTCGCAACGGGCGCTCGATCGACTGTCCGCACTGCTCAATGATCTGCCGCTAACTTGTATCATTCGTAAATTAACTGCACCGTGGCGCGGCACGGCCGATCGACGACCGCCCGCAGCCAATGGGCCCCAAAGCCCTCGGGAAATTCATGCTCGACCGACTCGCCCGGCGGCACAACGAATCGCTGGTAGAGCCGCCACGAGGAGTGGTCGAAGTTCACCTCGATGCGGAAGGCCACCGGCTGATCGGCATCGTGCTTCAGGGTCATTCGTTTGCGGTCGTAGTTGGTCATCAGATAGGGGTCCGAGGGCTTGTCCGGCTCGACGACGGTGTTCAACCACGGCCCGCCGCGGCCTACCGGTTTGCCCAGTCGCCACAGGTCGTCAACGTTGCCGAACCACAGGCCGACGGTTCCATCGGCGGCGGCGAAGAACTGGCCGTCGGGTTTCGCGCCCGGCTTGGTGCCCGAAAGCACCAGCAGCCCCCGCCACGAGCAATAGTCCATGATCTGCTTGCCGTGCGAGGCCACCGGGCGAATCTGCGGCAGGCCGGCGTCGCGGGGCATTTCGTAGAACGTGCCGTGGATATTCATCATGTAGCGTTCCGACTGAATCTCGCGGATGCCGCGAGGGCAGCCCAACGGCAGCGGGCGATCGAATCGCGAGTCGCCCTTGGGCAGCCGGTAGCGCTTGTTGTTTTGGGTCATGACGACCGAGGCGTCGTCGGCATCGAAGTCGAGCTTCACGGCCGCAATCTGCTTGACTTTTTCGGTCTCGTTCTTCGGCGGCGCGATGAACTGGAGCTTTTCGTCCAGCTCGTAATAGGCCTCGCGGCGGCTGCCGTTTTCGACCACCTGCGCCACGTATTGCAGTGGCGGGTTGGGGCCGGGGCGGATCAGCCCGCCGCACACGTTCGGCTCATCGACGTCGGCCAAGGCGGCGAACATCTTCGCATCGCCCTCGGCGACGGGACGCGGCGAACGCAGGTGCATGTAGGCCGTGACCTGCGCGTCGCGGTCGGTCCGCACGCGGAGCCAAACGGCTTGCAAATCGGCGGGCAGGATGACGAAGGCGTAGCCCTCGGCCGGCACTTCGACCGTGCGGAACGGCTCGAACTTCTCATCGCCGCGCGGATCGATCTCGATGGTGAACCGCACCGGCACATTGGCCTGATGGGCCAAGTGCAAACAGCGATGCGTGAATCCGGCGATCAACATCGGTTCGGAGGGTTGATCGGCGCGGACCTTGTCGTTGAGCCACGGGCCGCCCCAGCCGCTTTTCGGGCCCCAATGGACGAGCTCGTCGTACCGGCCGAACCAAAGGTTCGACTGCGACAGTCCGGCCATCGGGTTGGCCATGATCGAGGTGTCGTCGGCGGCGATGATCGTTTCGCCCCGCCAGTGGCAGAAGTCGGGCACATAGCGCAGGTGGCTGGCCAGGGCTTTCAGGCCGGCCGTTTGCCCGAGGCGAAACGTCGGCGGGAACTCGAAGAACATCCCGTGCATGTCCATCAGCCATTTGCCGGGAGCGGCCTCGCGGATCCGCGGCCATTCGGTGTACCAACCGTGTTTCGGATCGTAGGCATGCGACGCCTTCGGCAGCCGATAGGTGAACCACCGGCCGCCGTCGAGCAGCTTCAACAGCACCGATCGCTTGTCCCAGCCGATGGCCCACACCGGGTCGTCGTCGCGGGCGTTGCCTTCGATGCCGCCCGGGCCGGTTACGTCGAGAAACTGCCGCCGGGCGATGATTCGCCATTGTTTGCCGTCCCATTCGGCCAAAACGCCGCAGTCTTCGTCCGATTCGGGCTTGCCGCCGGCCAACAGTTTGCTGTAGCCCACGCTTCCGGCCGCGTGCTCGCCGTTGTTGGCCACGATGAATCGCCCCTGACCGGTGTACGCCCCTTTGCCGTGCCAGCCGGGCACCGGCTTCTCGAACAGCTTGTTGACCGCCAGCGTATGCACATTCACTTCATAGACCGCCCCTTCCATGTCGTAGAAATAGACCATGTTGGCCGGATCGGTCAGGTGGCGGGCGGTGGCGGTCATTCGGCCGACCAGTTGGTTCTTCACATCGAGCGCGCGGACGTTGCCCTTCTCGTCAATCAGGTATGGACCGATGATCAACTGCCGCGACTCACGATGGATCAACCGGTTGGCGTGCGTTCCGCCGACGCTTTCGGGCCGGGCCGTCAACCGCAACTGCTCGTCGATTTCCCACAGCTTGTCCGAACTGCCGCGGGTCATGTGCGGCGGGTAGGTAACGAGCCAAAGTTTGCCCGCCCAAGGCACCACCGCCCCGATGCCGCATTCGCCGCCCCCGCCGGTATAGACGTTCTTGGTCGGATCGGGCCGACCGTTGTACACGGTCAGATGCGGATAGATGCCGCTAATGCGAAGCGGCGCTTCGGCGGGGAGGGCCGGGCTCGGCACAAGCAAACACGCCACGGAAAACGCGGCTGCAATCGACAGCATCGGATGACGAAGGGTGAGTTTCATGGCAGGTCTCGATTTCGCTCGATTTCAAAAGATGCTAAACAGCGATGGGTCCGACAACAATCGTCACAACGCCAACAGAAAACAATGCCGGGCGGCAGGGCCGCCAACCAATCGGTGCTGCCGCACCCGGGGAAAACCCGCTCCCGATGGTCGCTGGACCTTTTGCCGGGAAAACCAAATATCCAGTGCCGGCAGCACGGAACGATTATAGACACACCCCGGCTGGGAACGAAAGCCTTTGAATAAGTGCGAGCCCGCGGAAGCGGCCGATTGCGTGCCGTCCCTGTTTGAACCGTTTTCCGTCTTTCGCGGTTTCATCTAGAGAGCTTTCCTTTCGACGCATGCCGGAGTAGAATCGGCCGGAATTGATCGAATTCGGCTGACACTTGGGGACGTGACGCACTAGGGGGCCGGGCGCCGGTGCCCTTGCCGGATGCGGCGGCAGGGCCCTTCGCGGTTGGATGCAACGTGGCCATGCGATTTCAAGGGCGGCGCGAGTCGATGTCGGCGGCCATGACCTGGGCGTCGCGGGCGACGTCGATTGCGATGGAAATGGCGTTGCCCCCGCTGCTTGGGTCTTGGCTCGACCGCCGCTGGGGCACCGGCTACGCCCTGTTGATCGTCGGCGGCGTGCTGGGGTTTATGCTGGGCGTGATGAGCTTGGTTCGGCTGGCGGCCGACGCATCGCCGAAACGGGCGGCGACGAAACCGCCGGCCCCGCGACCGAGCAGCGCCCCGGCGGACCGGCCCGGCGAGCGATCGACACCCCCGAGGCCACCGACACCCGGCGACTGAGCGTCGTTGGCGGCGCCGACCGTCGGCAGGGGCCCGTTGAAAAAGTCATGCTTTGATTTGCGGTCGTGTGCAATTTCCGTAGAATTCGTGGGCCGAATCTGCGGAAATCGTGTTTTTCAACGGGCTGTTGGGCGGTCGCGATGGATGCGGGCAACTCGAATGCAAATTGGAAGCGACGATGAAGGCAACTTTTGTCTTCCTGCGACGAATGCCCGGTTGGGCCCAAGCGTTGGCCCTGGCGATTGTAGCGGGGGTGTTCGTGGCGGTGTTTTGCCCGATCGGCTGGCGGATCGCCGGCCCCAGTGGGTGCCAAGCGGCGGCAATCGCAGGCGGATTGTGCTATTTGGGGGCGGTTTCGGCGCTGGTCGTCACTCGAATCTTTGCGCGGATTCCCGGCCCCCAGGCCTTCCTGATCGGGTTCGGGCTATCGATGATTCTGCGGCTGGGCGTACCCCTTGGAGTCGGTATTCCCATCCATCTCTCTGGTGGATCACTGGCCGAGGGCGGTATTCTGTACTATCTTTTGGTGTTCTACCCGATCACGTTGGCGGGCGAAACGATCCTTTCGTTGCCGAGCCCGTCGCAAAATGCGAATGAGCGGGATCAGATAGAGGGCTGAGACGGCCATGGCGGCAAGCGGCGATCCAGTACAATCGGCGGTGCATCACGTCGAAGACGCGACGCTGTTCGAGTTCCCCTTCGGCTACGAGTGGGCGCTGCCGAAGATCGGCGATTTCCAGATCACCAAATATATGGTGTTGGAGGTCGTAGCGGCCGTTCTACTGTTGGCGATTTTTATCCCCGTGGCGCGCCGGGCGCTTCGCGGCGGTCCGCCGAAGGGCCGGCTGTGGAACATGTTCGAGGCGATGGTGCTGTTCATCCGCAACGAAGTGGTGCGGCCCGCCATCGGTCCCGATCATCCTCACGGCGAACACCACGATGGCGAACACCACGCGGCTTCCGGCGGCGAGGAGCACGGCTCTCACGAGGCCCCCGGCGGGGCGGCGCATCATGGGCACGCGGCCGTCACCTACCGCGAGGCCGACCGCTTTCTGCCGTACATCCTGACGGTGTTCTTCTTCATCCTCTTTTGCAATCTGTTGGGAATGATTCCCTGGATGGGGTCTCCGACCGGTTCGATCAATGTCACTGCCGTGCTGGCGGTGATGTCGCTGGGCGTTTCGCTTTGGGCCGGAATGAGCAAGTTCGGGCCGATCCGCTTTTGGTTGGGGCTGGCCCCGCGGATGGATCTGCCCAAGCCGATGGCGGTCATCTTGGTGCCGATGATCTTGGCAATCGAGATCTTCGGGCTGTTCATCAAGCACACGATTCTTGCCGTGCGTTTGCTGGCCAACATGTTCGCCGGGCATTTGGTGCTCGGCGTGATCGTCGGCTTCATTCCGCTGTTCGCCGGCTCGGTGTTGTGGTGGGGCGTGATGCCCGCGGCCGTGCTGGGGGCGACGGCGTTGAGCATGCTCGAGTTGTTCGTGGCGTTTCTGCAAGCCTATGTGTTTGCGTTCCTTAGTGCGTTGTTTATCGGCATGTGCGTGCATCAACACTAGTGGGGTTGAAGCGCGGCGGCCGAAAAGGGTTCTTCCTCGATTCAAGGAGAAGGGTTCCGTGAACAGGTTGTCGAAGATTGCGGCTTTGACGATGTTGGCTTTGTTTGCCATGGCCGCCCCGGTGTGGGCCGCCGAGGCAGGCGCGGCGGCGGGCACGTCGTGGCAGATTCTTTCGGGCGCGGCGATCGGGGCCGGCTTGGTGATCATTGGCGCCGGCTACGGCATCGGCAAAATCGGTTCCTGCGCGGTGGAAAGCATGGCCCGTCAGCCCGAAGTGGCCGGCAACATCCAAACGGCGATGATCATCGCGGCGGCGTTGATCGAAGGGGCGACGTTTTTCGGATTGATCGTTTGCATCGCCAAGTAACGCGGCGCTGCGGCGGGTTGCGGCGCGCCCGAGAATCGACCAGCGCGAGCCGGTCGGAGCCAGGCCGCCGAATGCACGCTGCCAGTGCGAGGCCGACAACGGTTTTCGTCGCGGCTTTTTACTTTCGAGGTGTGCGGCCATGAATGTGCTCAAGCCGATCGGATGGAACAGGTGCCTGGCGGCCGTTTTGGTCGTTTGCGCGGTGTGGGGCTGGGACGCGGTTCGCGCATCGGGTGCGGGCGGGTCGCTCCCGGCGGAGCGGCCGGCCGAGGCGTCGGCATCGCACGGCCCGTCGGCGTCGCCCGCCGCCGAACACCACGGCGACGAGGCGGGACATGCCGCCGATCTGAACCCGATGTCGCTTTCCAAGTTTCAGAAGGACTTGGCCCTGTGGACCGCGGCGGTCTTCGTGGTGCTGTTCCTTCTGCTTTGGAAGTTCGCGTGGGGGCCGCTTACCGCAGGCCTGGAAAAACGCGAGCGGGGGATTGCCGATCAGATTTCCCAGGCCGAGGCGGCCAATCGCCAGGCTCAGGCACTTCTGGCCCAGTACGAGCAAAAACTGGCCGAGGCGAAGCAAGAGGTGCGCGGCATTCTCGATGCCGCCCGGGCGCAGGCCGAGCAGATGGGCCGCGAAATCGTCGAGCAGGCGAAGTCGGATGCGGCGGCCGAACAGCAGCGGATGCTGCGTCAGATCGAGGCGGCCACGGCTTCGGCCTTGAAGGAGATTGCCGATCGGGCGGCAACGCTCTCGGTGGAACTGGCCGGCAAGATCGTCGGCGCGTCGCTCGATCCGCGAGCGCACGCCAAACTGATCGAGAAGGCCGTGGCCGATTTTACGCAAAGCCGCAACTGAGTCGTCCCGCACCATTGCGGAGGCAGCCGGTTGCATACGGTCCGCGTTTGAACCGATTTCCGTTTTTCGCGGTTTAGTTGGGAATGTGCGATTCGGGCAGTAAAACGCCCGAAGCGCCGGGCGAGAGGAATCATGGCGGAATCATCGGACATAGCGGCGCGCGACGCCCGAACCGCAGCCGAGTTCTCGGCCGACGTGATGGTCGAGCAGATTGCGCGGGTGTACGCGCAGGCTGCGCTGGATGCCGCCGAAAACCAGGCCGCTTCGGCCGACTTGGTTGCCGAGTTGGAATCGCTGCTGGCCGACGTGCTCGACCGGCTTCCGAAATTCGAGGCCGTGTTGGCCTCGGCCCGAGTCGGCTACGAAGAGAAGGCGGCGCTGATCGACAAGGCCTTCCAGCGGCAGGGTTCGCCGTTGCTGAAGAATTTTTTGAAAGTGCTGGCCCGTCACGGGCGGTTGGATTGCCTGCGGGCGATCGTCCGCCAAACGCGGCGGTTGTTCGACCAGCGCAGCGGCGTGGTGGACGTGCGGCTGACGACCGCCGCAGAGCTCGATCCGAAGGTGCAGACGACCGTAACGGCCGCGCTGCAACAGAGCCTCGGCGGACGGCCGCGGATCGTCCATTCGGTCGATGCGAAATTGATCGGCGGCGCGGTGCTGCGGATCGGCGATACGGTGTACGACGGGTCGGTGGCCGCCCAATTGAAACAGCTACGTCAGCAGATGATCGATAGGAGTGCCCATGAAATTCAAAGCCGACGAGATCGCTTCCGTTATCCAGCAGGAAATTGAGCGATTCGAATCGCGCATCGATGTCCGCGAAGTCGGACAGGTGATCGAGGTAGGCGACGGCATTGCGCGCGTCTATGGGCTCTCCGGCGTAATGGCCGGCGAGATGGTCGAGTTCGAAAACGGCGCCTCGGGCTTGGCCTTCAACCTCGAAGAGAACTCGGTGGGCGTAATCATCCTCGGCGACTATCTGGGGATCGAGGAAGGCGACGAGGTACGCAGCACCGGGCGGTTGCTCTCCGTTCCCGTGGGCGAGGCCGTCCTCGGCCGGGTGATCGACCCGTTGGGCAATCCGCTCGACGGCGGCGGGCCGATCGTCAGCAACCAGTTCCGTCCGGTGGAAACCATCGCCACCGGCGTGGCCGAGCGGCAGCCGGTCAAAGAGCCTCTGCAAACCGGCATCAAGGCCGTCGATGCGATGACGCCCATCGGCCGCGGGCAGCGCGAGTTGATCATCGGCGACCGAAAAACCGGAAAAACCGCGATTTGCATCGATACGATCATCAACCAGAAGGGCACGGGCGTTAAGTGTTTCTACGTGGCCGTCGGCCAGAAGGAATCGAACGTCGCCAACATCGTGGAAACCTTGCGGCAGTTCGGCGCGATGGATTACACCACGGTGATCGTCGCCGGCGCCAGCGATCCGGCCCCGCTGCAATACATCGCACCTTACGCCGGCTGCGCCATGGCCGAGCATTTCATGTTCAACGGCGGCCATGCCCTGATCGTGTACGACGATCTCTCGAAACAGGCGATGGCTTATCGCCAGCTTTCGCTGTTGATGCGCCGTCCCCCGGGCCGCGAAGCTTATCCCGGCGACATCTTCTACTGCCACAGCCGCCTGCTCGAGCGGGCGGCGAAGCTCAGCGACGAACTGGGCGGCGGATCGCTCACGGCGCTTCCCATCGTAGAAACGCTGGAAGGCGAAGTGTCGGCCTACATCCCGACCAATGTGATTTCGATTACCGACGGCCAGATCTACCTTCAGCCCGATCTGTTCTTCGCCGGGCAGCGGCCCGCGATCAACGTGGGCATTTCGGTCAGCCGGGTGGGCGGAAACGCCCAAGTGCCGGCGATGAAGAAGGTGGCCGGCGGGTTGCGGCTCGATCTTTCCGCCTTCCGCGAGCTCGAGGCCTTCGCCCAGTTGGGCACCGAGTTGGATGCCGCCACGCAGGCGCGGCTCGACCGCGGTTACCGAATGATCGAACTGCTTAAGCAAGGTTTGCACCAAACCATGTCGGTGACCGATCAGGTGCTGAGCATCTACGCCGGCACCCGCGGCCACCTCGACAAGATTCCGATCAATGAAGTCCACGCTTGGGAAGCGGGTTTCCTCAAGTTCGTTCGCAGTCAACGATCGGCCCTGTGGCAGCGAATCGACGAAACCAAGGATCTGAGCAACGAAAGCATGACCGAGCTGGAAGCAGCCATCGCCGAGTTCCAGCAGGTGTATGCCCAGGAAAAGGCGGCTCGGGCCTGACCGACCCGCCGCAGATGAGTCTGCGGCAGGCCGAGCCCGCGGCCGACTTGGCGAAAGAAGTGAGTGAGCAACAACGATGGCCAAAGCGCGAGCCCTCGATAAACGCCGGCGATCGGTAAAAAGCATCCGCAAGATCACGCGGACGATGGAGCTGATTTCGCGCGCGCAGTTCAAGCGGGCGATGGACCGCGCCTCGGCGGCCACCGCCTACACCCGCCGCATTTCCGAACTGGTGGCCCACTTGGCCGCGGCCGGAACGCAAGTGAAACATCCCTTGCTCACGCCGCATGCCGAAAACAAGTCGGTGGTGCTGCTGGTGCTGACGGCCAACCGCGGGCTGTGCGGTGGCTACAATTCGGGCGTTTTGCGCGCAGGGCAGGCCGCTTTGAATGCCTTGAAGGAGCAATGGGCGGATGTGCGTTTGGAGGTTTCGGGCAAGCGCGGCATCGCCAACTTCAAGTTCCGCAAAATACCCACGGCGCAGAGCTACACCCATTTCAACGAAAAGGTCCGCTTTGAACAGGTCGATCTGCTGGCCGCCCGGTATCTGGACGAATACGCGGCCGGCGCGCTCGACCGGCTCGATGTGGCCTACATGAAGTTCGAAAGCCTCAGCCGGCAATATCCCGTGGTGGAAACGCTGCTGCCGATGGGAGGGCTGGGCGAGCACTCGCCGGCGGTTTTGGGCGGGCCGCAATACGACTTTCTTCCCTCGGCCGCGAGCATTCTCGACGAGGTGGTGCCCGCCGCCTTCAAGGCCCGGTTGTTCAAATGTTTTCTCGACGCCGCGGTGAGCGAACAGATTGCGCGGATGGTGGCGATGAAGGCCGCCACGGAAAACGCCGACGCGATGATCTCGCTGCTGTCGATGTCGTACAACCGCGCCCGTCAGGGCCAGATCACCGGCGAGTTGCTGGAGATCATCGGCGGGGCGGAAGCGGTGCAATAGGAGCAAATACAATCGGATCGCCCGGCGGCCGCCGCGGGCGAATCCCTTCGGACGATGTGCAGTAAATAAGGCGTGAACAAACGCGCGGAAACCGATGCGAGATCGGCCTCAAACCGAAGCAAAGCCATGAGCACGATTGAGAAGACGAAAGCAGCGCCCGCTGAAAACAAAGGGCGAATCACGCAGGTGATCGGATCGACCTTCGACGCCGAGTTTCCCGAGAATCGCCTGCCGCGGATTTACAACGCGGTCAAGGTGACGGCGGAATACAAGAACGTGAAGATCAATCTCACCGGCGAAGTGCAGCAGCACCTCGGCGGCGGCCGGGTCCGCTGCGTCGCGTTGGGCAGCACCGACGGGCTCGTCCGCGGCATCGAGTGTGTCGATACGGGCCAGCCGGTGGTGGTCCCCGTCGGCAAAGGCACGCTGGGCCGCGTGTTCAACCTGCTCGGCGAGCCGATTGATCGGCGCGGGCCGGTTCAGGCCGACGAATACTGGCCGATTCACCGCGAGGCGCCGGCGGTTACCGATCTTTCGACGAAGACCGAGGTGTTCGAGACGGGCATCAAGGTGATCGACCTGCTTACCCCCTTCGTCCGCGGCGGCAAGGCGGGATTGTTCGGCGGGGCCGGGTTGGGCAAAACCGTGATCCTCACCGAGTTGATCGCGCGAATCGCTTCGGCCCACGGCGGGTATTCCGTGTTTGCCGGCGTCGGCGAGCGGACCCGCGAGGGCAACGACCTTTGGCTGGAAATGCAGCACACGAAAATCGGCAGCACCGACCGCCGCGTGATCGACCAAACCTGCATGGTTTTCGGACAGATGAACGAACCGCCCGGCTCGCGTTTGCGGGTGGCCCTGTCGGCGCTGACCATGGCCGAGTATTTCCGCGACACCACCGGGGCCGACGTGCTGCTGTTCATCGACAACATCTTCCGCTTTTCGCAGGCCGGCAGCGAAGTGTCGGCCTTGCTGGGCCGCATGCCGTCGGCCGTGGGCTACCAACCCACGCTGGCCACCGAGATGGGCCAACTGCAAGAACGAATCACCTCGACCAATCGCGGGGCCATCACTTCGGTGCAGGCGGTGTACGTGCCGGCCGACGACCCGACCGACCCGGCCCCGGCGGCGGCCTTCGGGCAGCTCGATGCGTTCATCTATCTGGAACGGGCGATCTCGGCCAAGGGCATCTATCCGGCCGTCGATCCGCTGGCGTCGTCCAGCCGAGTGCTCGATCCGCAGTTCGTCGGCGAGCGGCACTACGCCTGCGCCCGCCGCGTGCAGATGACCTTGCAGCGCTACCGCGAACTGCAAGACATCATCGCCATCTTGGGCGTCGATGAATTGAGCGAAGCGGATAAGTTGGTGGTGCATCGCGCGCGGCGGATGGAGCGGTTCCTTTCGCAACCGTTCCTCGTGGCCGAGGCGTTCACCGGCAAGCCGGGCGAGATCACCCCGTTGGCCGACACGATCCGCAGCTTCGAGGAAATCGCCGACGGCAAGTGGGATCACCTGCCCGAGCAAGCGTTCATGTACGTCGGAGCGGTGGAGCAGGCGGCCGAGCAGGCCGAACGCATGGCCAAGGGTAAGTAGCGGATTTGGGCTTTTGTGTACCGGAGTTGTTTTCTCCGGAATAGCTCTACTCAACGGCGAGAGAGGCCGACGTTGCGGCAGAGCGGCCGATTGGTTGGTTTCCGGGATTAGGGCGTTTTCGATTCGTTGCGGTTTTGTTTGGTGTGCCGGATTTGTTTCTCGTAGAAGGCGCGATCGACGATGCAATGCGTACTGGTGACTCCTGAGTCAACGCTGCTCGAGGCCGAGGCCGACTTCGTCGCGCTGACGCTCTACGACGGCGAACTAGGCATCGCCCCGGGCCACGCCCCGCTGATCGGCCGATTGGGCTGCGGCGAAATGCGGATTCGGCAAGGCGACAAGCAGCGGCGATTCTATATCGAGGGCGGGTTCGTCGAAGTGTGCGACGACGTGGTTTCGGTACTCACCGGGCGGGCCGTCGACGCCGATAAGATCGACCCGGCCGAGGCCGAACGGTTGCTCGACGAGGCGCGCCGCATGTCGCCCCGCACGGCCGAACAGTTCGCCCAGCGCGATCGAGCGGCGGCGCAGGCTCGGGCGCAGCTTCGCGCGGCGCGGTCGCGCGGCTGATCCTCTGCTCGCGTCGTTCGACGCACCTTCGCTCAGCCCGACTGCCCGACACTCGGTTCGACGCCGTTCTTTCGTGCTACGGCAAGCGAGGTGAACAATGCCCCCTCTCGATTCCGGCAGTCGGCCGCTTCCGTCGTCTTCGGGCTGCATTTGCCAAGGGCGCGCCGTTGCCGTTTGGGCCGCCGTTGTCGCGGTTGCGCTGGGCGGAGTGCTCTTCGCGCCGGTGCTCAATAGCGAAACCGTTTTCGGTTTTCGCGATGGGGCGGATTACTACTATCCGCTCGTGAAGCATTGCGGGCAGATGTGGTCAGGCGGGCAAGTGCCGCTATGGAACCCCTTTGCCGATTTGGGCCGACCGCTGGCCGCCGACCCGACGAGCAGCGTTTTCTACCCGCTGAAACTGCTGTTCGCCGCTCCGCTGCCCTATCCGCTGCTCTACAATCTTTTTCTGATCGTTCACTGGGTGCTGGCCTTCGCGGGCATGTACGCCTTGGCCCGATGCTGCGGCGCCGGCACGACCGCCTCGGCTGCCGCCGCGATGGGCTACGCTTGCTCGGGAGCCGTGCTGTTCAATGTTTATAACGCGCCCTATCTGATCGGCGCCGCCTGGCTGCCGCTGGTGCTTGCCGCTGCCGAGTTGCTGGTTCGCAACCGCACCGTCTCCTCGGCATTGATGCTCGGCGCCGCGTGGGCGATGATCGTGCTGGGCGGCGACATACAGGCGGCCTATCATGGGGTGCTGCTGGCGGCCGTGTGGATTGCGCTGCGGGTGTTCGTCCGTCGCGGCGATTCGTGCGAGCCGCTCTGCGAAGTCGATCCGCGGGCGGCCGCACCGGTTGAAAACGCGGCCGAGGCCGGGCAATCGCCGACGGAATCACGGCCTACGCCCCAGACGGACGATCATCAAACGGCAAGAACGCCGCGTTGCCGGCGGTCGGCGGTTGCGCGGCTCGGCTTGATCGCGTTGGCGGCCGCGGTCGGGCTGGGGCTTTCGGCCGTGCAATGGCTGCCGTCGTGGGAAGCGGCCGCGCATTCCACCCGTGCCCGCTGGACCTTCGGCGAGCGGCTCGCCGGGCGCACCTCTCCCGAGACCTTCAGCGACGATGTCTATCACTTCAGCGTCGGGCCGTGGCGGTGGGCAGAGTTCCTGTTGCCCAATGGATTCGGCCGGCAGTTCCCGGTGCATCAACGATGGATCGACGCCTTGCCGGCCGAAGGCCGCGTGTGGACGCCCTCGCTCTATTTCGGGCTGTTCGGGCTGTTGGCGACGATGACGGCCCTGTGCGGCCGCCGTCCGCGGCACTGGGGAGCGATCGAAATCTTCGCGGCAACCGCCGCCGCAGTGGCCTTGTTGGGCGCGTGCGGCTGGTTCGGCCCGGTGTGGTTCGCTCAGCAGTGCTCGCTGGCCGGCGGGCTTTCGCCGCCGTTGGGCGGGGTGTATTGGTTGCTCTCGCTGCTGCCCGGCTACGGTCAATTCCGCTACCCGGCCAAATTGCTCTCGGTGGCCGCATTGGGCCTCTCGATTTTGGCGACCAAGGGGTTCGACGATTGGTTCTCCGGCCGCCGACCACTGAAGCGACGAAGCCTGGCCGTGTTGGCCGGCGTGGGCATCATTGGCGGCTTTGCGTGGTGGGCCATCAAGTCGTGGTTCCTTGCCGCTGCCGCGGCCGTGCCCGCCGATCCCGTCTTCGGCCCGTTGGACGCCAACGGCGCATGGGGCGACACACTCTCCGCCTTCGTTCATTTGACGCTGGCGGCATTGGCCCTGTTGTTCATCCTTCCGCGACGACCGGCCCAGAGCGAGCCGGTTAGCGCCGGCAGCAAGCCTGAAGCGACAACCGGCCGAAATGCCGCGGCAAACGGCGACAACGGCGGTGCCGAAGAACCGTCCGGCGAAGCGTCGGATCAATCGACGGCACACTCGGGCGTCAAAGGCGATGCGTGTTGGGCAAGCACCTGGCGATGCTGTCTGCTGCTCGCCTTGGCGGCCGTCGATCTGGCCGTGGCGCAGCGGTGGATGATCGTCGGCGTGCCGGCTGCGCTGGTCGAACCAGTGCCGAAGCGGGAAGACTCGGGCGTGCCGCCGCGATTGGCCTCGCCCGAATCGTACCTCGATCCGCAATGGCGCGAGCGAAGCAGTGCCGACCGCCTGACCGAGGTCGCCCGCCGGCATGGCGAGTTGCTGCGGCCAAACTTGAACCTGACGGCGCGCGTGGCGGTCGTCAGCGGCGAGGGCTCGCTGGTCTGCGCCGATTTCGCCGATGAACTTCGTCGCCTCGGGCCCGGCCCGTTCGCCGCCGAAGGCTGGACCGCCAGCACCCGTGCCTGGCTGGTCGAACGGCCCGACGAGGTCGATGCCGGCCGGCAGAAGGGCGTTGAATCGCTGGGGCGCGCGCACGTGTGGCAATATGGGCCGCATCAGGTCGTTGTCGCGGTCGAATCGACGGGGCCGGCCTGGCTCGTTGTCGCCGAACAA
>CAZVZX010000029.1:36848-58284 GCA_964631235.1 uncultured Planctomycetaceae bacterium
CAGGCATTTCGGCAATCGGTCGATAAGGCGCAGCACCGGCCGCTGCCGATCGAACGGGTGGGCGGTATCTTTCGCGGCGTCTATTTGCCCTCGGGCGGCAAGCAGACGATCGTCTTCCGTTATCAACCGCCGCTATGGCGGATCGGTGCGGGCATTAGCGTCGGCACCGCCTTGCTGCTGCTTGTTGCCGCGGCCGTCATCTATCGGCGGGGTCGCCGGTGCGCGGCGAAGGCGATAGGATAACGTCGGGAATGTCGAGTTGCTCCGCAGGGCGAGGCCGACGCAACGCCCTGCGGAGAACACCGAACCCAAGCCGCGCGCGGTCGAAAAACAAGCACGAGAGAAGGAGTTTCGGGCGATGCCGAATTGTTACCACGGGCATGGGCTGTCGTTCCAGTATCCCGACAACTGGCGGCTCGACGACGCGGCCGACGACCCGCGCGACGATTCGGTAACAGTCTATGCGCCGGGCGGTTCGTTCTGGTCGGTCAGCGTGTATCCCGCCGAGGCAGACCCGATGGAGCTGGCCCTCGGCGTTGTCAACCTGATGAAACAAGAGTACGAAACGCTCGAAGCGGAGGAGGTTTGCGAAAACCTGCTGGGGATCGAGATGGTGGGATTCGACATGAACTTCTACTTTCTCGATTTTACCAACTCGGCGCAGATTCGCGTTCTGCGTGTTCGAGACCGCACCTACGCCGTCTTCTGCCAAGGTGAAGACCACGAGTTCGATCGGCTCGGCACCATCTTTCGCGCGATGACGGCCAGCCTGTTCACCGGCGGAGAGGACGAAGACGACGACGATGATTCGACCGGCGGAACGTGAATGGCGCGGCACCGTTGTTGTTGCGGTGCCGTGCCACTGTGCCACGAGGCGAACCACCGGCCGACGATCAGGCAGTGCAGTCGCCGTAGGTTTCCTATCTTGCCATTTCAAAGGCAATTGTTTCAAAGGCGATTGTAAGAGTTACACGCTGCCGAGCATCGCCCGATGGGATGCCTCAACGAAGGCCGGCGTTATTCCGGGGGAGCTTCGACAAACTGAGCCGGTTGTTCGTCTCTGCACTATCTTGTTGTGAGAAAATGTGTTAGCAAGGACGATCCTCGCGCCGCAGTTCATCAGTCGCCCGGCGGTCCACCGCCATTTCGGTCGCCGGATCGCCTCGAAGGCTGCGATTGGCACGCAGCTTGCCCTAAAGTGTTGGCGAGTGTGAATGGTTCAAATGGTCTATGCCATGCCCGGTGCGAGAGATCGTCGCAGCCGATCGCTTCGCCCGAGGCGTGGACGAGCGAACCGTGAATCTTAGGCACTGCCGCCAACGACGCGGCCCCAACGACTTACCGGGAGAAACATTCGATCCAGTCGCGGTGCGATTCTCACCGAAACGAGCAGCGTTCTCATCGCGTCGTCCAACGGTTGAGCCATCGCCGATTCGTGCCCTCGCAGCAAGGCACCACCCTGGCAGGGGAGGACAAGCCGAAAGAAATGCACGAATCGCAGATCGACGCCCCCCCGAACACCGAGTCGAGCCGTCTTTTCACGGTTTTCAAGGCCCGGCGGGTTGCCCGCAAACCCACCGAGCCTTTTTTCTTTTCTTGGCGCTGTTTGCAGTGTGCGCCCGCTTCGCCCCGTAACCAAACCGCAAAGCGACGCAAACGCGAATGAACCGCGAATGAACCGCGAATAGGCGCGAATGAACGCGAAGAAATGCGGAGATGCTCGGAGAAAAACCGCGAATAGGCGCGAATGAACGCGAAGATATGCGTAGATACATCGGAGAAAAACCGCGAATAGACGCGAATGAACGCGAAGACATGCGGAGGTACTCGGAGAAAAACCGCGAATAGGCGCGAATGGGCGCGAATGAACATAGCGTATTGCGTCGTTCGCGGCGCGTGCCCGCTTCGATGGGCGAACGAGCCGTGGTCCAGCGCCTCGGGCGGATTGCCTCTGTTGGGATTCGGCGATCAGCGGATCGTCACACCCGAAACGAAGAGCAAGCCATCGTTGGGCACCGTCTTGCCTTTCTTCGAGCCGACGTAGATGCCCCAACGAAAGCTGATCTTGTTGTCGTTGGCTTTGGTATAAGATCCCTTGGCTGCCAACTTCCAAGGGCCGGGATCAAGCGGCTCTTTCTGATAGACTTCGTAATCTTGCCCGTTGGCGCGGACTTTGATGCTCAGCGACTTGCCCACCATCTTTTCCGCCAAGACGATGCTTCGCGGAAGGCCGGGCTCGGGCCGGCGACGGAGAAACACAATGTCGCCCTTGTCCGACATGTCGATGTGCAGCGGCCACAAGCTGCCCTCGTGCATCAATTGGAAAATGCACCCGCCGACCGGCTTGATGATCGTGTAGGTGCCTTCCCATTCGCGCCACTGGCCCGGGGCGACGACGAGCGTGCGTGAAAAGGCCTCGATCCGGCCGGGCTTGCCCTCGTCGCCGAGGCCGTCGCGCACACTCTGCTCGCCTTGGAAAAGCCGGAAGACCTGGACATTTCCGTCTTCCTGATACCATCGGGTCCACTTGCCGAAGTCTTTGCGGCCGATGGCGCCGGCGCCCTGGGTGTGAATCGAAATATCTTTCGGAATCGGACCGGTCTTACCGGTTTGCTGTTCGAGCAGCTCGTTGTTCACATCGACCCGCGAGCCGAGGACCGGCCCCGGCGAGAATCGTTCGCCCGGCTTGAGGCCGCCGCTTTTCAAAACGGCCGAAAACGGCGGGTCGCCGCCTTCGCACGTGTAGAGCGATTCCGCGGAAAACGCGTCGGATGCGCCCAAGGCCACCAACAAGATCGAGAGTATTGTTCTCATGGTCGATCGATGGAAATATCTCGAAAAACAAAAAATGGCTGGCACGGACGCTGCGCACGATCGCTTGCCGCATCGTTTCGCCAGATGGTTCGGCAACAACACGGCCCCGATGCCGCTCTAGCCGGCGAGTCGCGCGCGAAGCTGAGTTCCATTATCGCGGCCGATCCATCGACAAACAACGATCAAATGCCGGAAAACCCGCCACTGCCACCGCCGCGATCCTTCCGGACGCATTTCCCTCGGCCGAATCCCCGGGGGCCGAAGAACCGATCGCGACCGCCAACTGCCGGGCCGGAGTGCCGTTGTCGGCCGGCGGAAAGCGAACTATGATGATTTTCGCAGACTACAGCGGGCCATGTAGCGACCGCTCGCGGGTTTTCGGGCCCATGGCGGCAAAGGAATCGGGCAATGTGGGAAAACGCGGCACTGGTGTCGTTGACGGCATTCGGTATTTTTGTCTTGGCCTATTACACCTACGGCCGATTCATCGCCAATCGGATCTGCCGCCTCGATCCTAATCGCACCACCCCCGCCCACGAACTGCAAGACGGCGTGGACTATGTGCCCACTCGGGTGCCGATCCTCTTTGGGCACCATTTCGCCTCGATTGCCGGGCTGGGGCCGATTCTCGGTCCGGCGATTGCCGTCATTTGGGGTTGGGGGCCTGCCTTGCTATGGGTTCTGTTCGGCTGCATCTTCATCGGGGCCGTGCATGACCTTGGCGCGCTGTTCGTCAGCCTGCGTCATCAAGGGCGATCGGTCGGCGAGGTGGCCCGAAGCGTGATCGGCCCTCGGGCGCGGCTGCTCTCGCTAGTGATCATCTACTTTTTGATGGCGCTGGCGATGGGCGCGTTTTGCAACGCCATTGCCGATCTGTTCGTCAATTTCAATCCCGATGCGATTATTCCCTCCGTCGGGTTGATGATCGTGGCCGTGTTGTTCGGCACAGCCGTCTATCGGTTTCGCGCACCGTTGGGCCTGACGACGATTCTTGCGTTGGCCGCCTTCGCCGGGCTGATCATCTGGGGCGTCGAGCAGCCCGTCTGCACCTACCAGTGGGTGCTGAGCGCGGAAACGAGCGCGGCCATCGAAGAAGGCAAGAATGCCCCGCCCGAGGCCGAGAAACGCATCGAGCTGCCCTACGGGGCCGACGCCGCCAAGAGATATCTTTCGGCCACCGGGCGGCAGGCGGCGGTCGAGGAACTGACCGAGGCCGTGCCGCGGGTGCAGCTCTACTGGATCGTGGTTTTGCTGGCCTATGGATTTCTTGCGTCGGTGCTGCCGGTGTGGCTGTTGTTGCAGCCGCGCGACTACATCAACAGCTTTCAGTTGTATTTCGCGTTGGGAACGATGCTCCTGGGGCTGAGCCTGGCGGCGGTCCGCGGCGCGGAGGCGGCGCACATCGAGGCCCCCTGGTTCCGGCCCGACGTGCCGGGAGCGCCTCCGTGGTTTCCGTTCCTCTTTGTAACGATCGCCTGCGGAGCGGTCAGCGGTTTCCATTCGTTGGTGTCGAGCGGCACGACGGTCAAGCAGCTCAACCGCGAGCCCGACGCCCGACCGATCGGCTTCGGCGCGATGCTCACCGAAGGGGCCTTGGCCGTGTTGGTCATCATGGCCTGTGCGGCCGGGCTGAAATCGCAGTATTGGGGGCCCGAGGGGCTTTATGCCAGTTGGAAAGGCGTTGGCGGCGGCGGGCTGGCCGCCCAGCTCAGTGCCGTGGTTCTCGGCGGGGCCGAGTTCCTCAATCAGTTGGGAATTCCCGCGAAGATCGGCCGAACCTTCCTGGCCGTGACGATCACGGCCTTCGCTCTGACGACGCTCGATTCGGCCACGCGGTTGCTTCGCTTCAATGTGGAAGAGATCTGCCGATCGCTTCGGGCGGAGAAGTTGGCCAATCGCTACTTCGCCTCGGCCGTGGCCGTGGCCGGCATCGCCTTTTTCGCCTTGGTTTCCGGCAAAACGCTGTGGACCCTCTTCGGCACGGCCAATCAACTGCTGGCCGGGCTGACGTTGCTGACGGTCAGCCTGTTCCTCTACCAGTTGGGCCGCCCGGTGCTTTACACTCTTGTGCCAATGATCTTGATGCTCGGCGTGTCCAGCTATGCGATGATCTGGAAGCAGATCGAGCTGTTGGGCAAGCAGTCGTGGACCGGCGAGGAACGAAACCTGTTCTTCGTTTCGTGCGGTGTGTTGGTACTGGCGTTTTGGCTGGTGGCCGAAGGGTTGGCCGCCTTCGCCCGAGGGCGCGTTTCGGCCGATGGAACTGCCGGCGACGCCGGCGCGGCTCGCGCGGTTTCGCCGGGCGCGCGGCGCGAATAGGCACGCCTTTGGTCTGCCGATCGGATTGGTCTGTCGATCCGTCATCCCGGAGCTTGCGACGAGGGCCGACGACGATGATCGAGCCGAGGCATGCCCCGATCCACGTGCTTTTGATTCGCGAGCAGGCCGAGCAACTCACCGGCGGCTGCTGCGGCACCGTGGGCGACGACGACCTGCTCTCCGGCGGCCGAGAGCTGTTTGCCGATGCCCGGCGCGACCAACTCGCCCTGGGCGCCATCCATCGGCTGATCCGCGACTTCTTTCCGCCCATCGACGGACGAGAACAGGTTCACGTCGATGTGGTCGATCCGCGAAATCAGTTCTATCTTTTCTTTCGCTTGTGGCGCGAGGTTTGGCGCTATCGGCCCGGGTTGCACGCCGGATTGCAAACCGCATTGCAACTGTTCTCGCTGCCGGCGGTGATTGTCAATGGGCGAGTGATCAGCCGGCGAGGCAAGCCGCTCGATGCCGATGCGTTCTGTCACGCCGTTCGCGAGGCGCGACAGTCGATGGAAACGTGCGATTGACCGCGCGGCCGCGGTGCATCCGCAGCGGTCTCCGTTTTCCCATCGCTTGGAAAATGGGGTGTTCGACTCTCGGCCGCGCAGACGCTTGCCGCAGAAACGGCTTCGGGGTATGGTAACTCCGAGTGCTGCGCTCGCGGTCGCTCGCTGAACGGCATGATGCGCCCGGCGAGAACGGTTTCGGCGGAGGGCGGCTTCGGGCGGCGCGGGACGAACGGCGACGCTGTTGTTGTATAGCGGTCCGGCCATGCGGGCGGCGCTGATTGCCCAGGCCGCAGCGACATTCCGCGGCAGCGATCTCGCGGCGGAACGCAGCCTTGCGACGGCCGGCACCGCCCGGCGGCAACCGTGAGGATCGAAAGGCCGCGCCGTTTTCAATTCTGTTTCTCCTCCATTCGGAAGCGATGATGAATCAGACCGGCACGAAGGAAACATGGGGGACGCGGCTGGGCGTTATTCTGGCCGTTACCGGCAGCGCCGTGGGGTTGGGCAACTTTCTCCGCTTTCCGGGATTGGCAGCGAAATACGACGGCGGCGCGTTTATGATTCCCTACTTCGTCGCCTTTCTGCTGTTGGGGCTGCCGATCGCCTGGAGCGAATGGGCGATGGGCCGCTATGGCGGCCGACACGGCTACAACTCGTCGCCGGGCATCTTCCGCGTGCTGTGGCGGAATCGGGCCGCCCCCTATTTCGGCGTGCTGGCGATGGTCGTGCCGGTAATGATCTACATGTATTACGTCTATATCGAGGCGTGGTGTCTGGCCTACGCCGTCCGGTATTTGTTCGGCGCGATGGGATTCGAAAACCCGCAACAGTTCCAGGAGTTTTTCGCCAAGTTCACCGGCATCGAGCGCGACGGAGCGGCCTGGGCCATCGAGGGCGAGGGCCTGCTCGGTTCGGGCGTGTTTTTTCTGGTGTTGTGTTTCGTGCTCAACTTCGTGCTGATCTATCGCGGGCTGAGCAAGGGGATCGAGTGGTTTTGCAGTTGGGCCATGCCCGCGCTGCTGATTTGCGCGGTGATCGTGCTGGTTCGCGTGCTGACCCTCGGCACGCCCGACCCGCAAAAGCCCGATTTGAATGTGCTCAATGGCTTGGGGTACATGTGGAACCCGACGACCGAACGGCTGGGCTTTTTCGAGTCGCTCCGCAAGCCCGAAATGTGGATGGAGGCCGCCGGACAGATCTTCTTTTCGCTTTCGGTGGGCTTCGGCATCATCATCACCTACGCCAGCTACCTGAAGTCCGACGACGATATCGCCCTTTCGGGGCTGACGGCGTGCGCGGGCAACGAGTTCTGCGAAGTGGCGCTCGGCGGATTGATGATCGTGCCGGCCGCGTACGTGTTCTTCGGGCACGAAACACTGCAAGCCTCGCAGAGCACCTTCGCCCTTGGGTTCGTGACGCTGCCCAACGTGTTCGGCAAACTGCCGGCGGGCGGGGATATGATCGGATTCCTTTTCTTCTTCCTGCTCTTTCTGGCGGCGGTAACCAGTTCGCTTTCGATGCTTCAGCCGGCGATTGCCTTGCTGGAAGAAGGGTTGGGGCTGCGGCGTCGGGCGTCGGTGGCCATGCTGGGGTTCGTCACGGCGGTCGGCTCCGCCTTCGTCGTGTATTTCTCGAAGGATCTGACTGCCTTGGATACGATCGATTTTTGGGTGGGTACGTTCGGCATCTATGTGCTGGCCCTGTTTCAGGTGATCCTTTTCGGGTGGGTGTTGGGCGTCGATCGCGGGTTCGAAGAACTCGATCGCGGAGCGGAGATCCGCGTGCCGCGCGTCTTCAAGTTCATCCTCAAGTATGTTTCGCCGACCTATTTGCTGGCGGTGTTCGCGGCCTGGGCCTATCAATCGCTTTTCGTGGTGCCCGAGGGCAAGCCGTCGCGGCTGCAAGCGATTGCCGAGAATCGCACCGTGCAGCTTTCGATTGGGCTGATTGTGCTTGTTGCGGTTCTGTTCACGCTTCTGATCGCACAGTCGGTACAGCGATGGCGCGCGGCCGAGCGCGCCGCCGGAGGAAAGAAGCCATGACCTTAGGCGGTTGGATCGCCATGCTGCTGTCCGTCGGAGGGGTGACGGCGCTGATGGGCTGGTGCATCTACAAGGTGCTTGCCACGCCCGAATCGACCCGACACCTGCACTCGCAGGTGGACATCACTACGCCCGACATTCTCGATGCCGAAGGCGACGTGCCCCCAGAGTCGTCCACACAAGACGGGACGAATGCGCGGACCTGAACGCGAGATCAATCTTGGGAGCGGAAAACGACAGGCGCCGCAAACGGCTCCGCGTGTCGGCGCGATGGCGGCCGCAAACCTTGATGGCCGAAAACGCCGTCGGACCGACTCGCGGGGGCCTTCAGGAACGCTTGAACCGTTCGAGCCGGCCGACCCGACTTCATCTTCATCTCTTGGGCGATGACGAATGAACAGCGAATCTTCAACGCCGATGACGGTCCGCGACCTTCGCCGCCTTTGGAAGCCGCACAAAGAGCGTCTTTCGGCCTCGGGCCGGGAACAACCCACCGCCGTCCGCTTTCACCGCGCATGCAGTTGGTTGGCCCGTGCCGAACAGATTCCCGCGGGCGAAGACCCCGACGTGGCGCTGCTCTGTCTTTGGATCGCGTTGAACGCCCTGTACGGCCAATGGAACGCGGCGAAGTGCGAACCGCATCCCGACCGCCAGAGTTGGCAACAGTTCATCGCCCGGATGCTCAAGCTCGACCGCCAGGGGCGGATCGCCGCGATGCTCGAAGAACACAAGAAGCTCGTTCTCTCGCTGTTCGACGACGAATATGTCAGCGCCTATTTTTGGCAAGAGCCGACCGCCGAGCGAGGCAAGAAGGCACGGAACTCGAAATTGCGCGCACAATCGTGGTACGTAGAACGGGCATGGGCGCTGATTCTCGAAGAGTTGCTGGGCCGCGTGTATCTGATGCGCTGCCAGCTTGCTCACGGGGCGGCCACCTACGGCGGCAAATTGAATCGCCGCGCGCTGACTCACTGCGTGATGATGATGCAGCGCTTGTTGCCGACGTTGCTGCGGGTGTGGATCGACCACGGGGCCGACGAAGACTGGGGCCCGATGTGCTATCCGCCGCTGACGGCCAAGCGGTGAGCGGCAAAGCGCCATGCTGACGTGCTATCCCAACGAACACCATCGCCAACGTCGAGAACAGCACGTTCAAGCATGCGGGACTGAGCGGACACAACAGCTAATCGGCCGTGTCGCTCTCCTGATGGCCTGTTTCCCGGCTTTGCGGACCGATTCAGGCGTTGCGATGAGCCGGGGCGGGCGTCTGCGGCAGTGTCGGTTGCACCATCGAGAGCAGCGACGATAGCTCGTCGGCCAGCCGTTCTGCTTGATCGCGCGCCTGCGCGCCGGCTGAGAGCGGCGCAGCAGGCGAGGGCGGCGCGTCGGCTGAAGGAATCGCGGCGGGCGAGGGCGCAGGCGGGGCGGCCTCGGGTCGCCGCGGCCGACCATCGGCGCGGGCGCTTGGCAGCGGGTCGTCGCGGTCGCGGTTGAGCTTTCGCGGATCGAAGGTGAGGTGGTTCTTCACTTGGATCAGATCGCGGTTGGCCCCAATGCGGCGGATGTGAAAGGGGTTCTCGCCGGGCCAATTGTAGCCCCCGTAGGCCGAGCAAACCGAAAGATACCCGGCGCGTCGAGCCAATTCGGCGGCGCGTGGGTTGAGGTTCTCGTGCCGACCGAAGGGAAACGCGAAGTGCCGCACGGGACAACCGACCAACTCGGCCAACTGTCGGCCGGCCTCGACGACCTCGGCAGACAAGCGGTCGGTTGACCAGTTTAGGCCCAAGTCGCAATGCGTGGCCGTGTGGGCGCCGATTTCGGCCCCGCCGTCGGCCATGGTGCGAAGCTGGCTGAGCGTGTTCGGGGCGAACGCGCGGCCCATCGCAATGTCGTGGTCGAACGGGCGGCCGAACAACACGTTTTCCAAAGTGACGAAATACGTGAAGGGAATGCCGCGGTCGAGCAACAACGGAATGGCAAAGCGGCAGTTGTCGGCGTAGCCGTCGTCAAAGGTGATCGCAGCGCAGCGGCGATCGTTGTGGCCCGAGGCGATCCGGCGGCATACCTCGCTGAGCGAGATCAACTCGAACTCCTCGCAGAGGAAGTCGATTTGCGCGGCGAATTCGGCCGTGGTCATGGTCCAGGCCGTGGCGGCGTCGTCGTCGATGCGGTGATAGAAGAGCACCGGAATCGGCAACCGGCCTCGGGCGGCGGCGCGGCGGACGAAGAGCCTTCGCCACGGCATGGTGGCCGTGCAATAGGCCGTCAGCAGCCAGCGCTTCCACGGGGGGAGGCGGGCCTCGCGGCGATAGACGGCGGATGTCAGCGATGCGAACATCATCCCACGGGCGCCGGTTTGCGGCCGGCCAATAGGTGTTTCACGTTTCGGGCGGCCAACCACAACCGCTGACGCAATTGGGCGCTGAGGTGCGGTGCGGCGATGCGCCATAGGGTCATCGGCCGCGGCTCGGCGCCGAGATGGGCCTTGTACGGTTCGTCGCCGCGGAGGAAGTCGTAGCTGCGATAGCCCTCGCGGATCGCCCAGCGCACCAGCGCCCAATGGAGCAGCTTGCCCGGCTCGTGTTCGAGCATGTCGGGCTCGACGGCGCCTTGATAGGCACAGGCGGCGTCGGATGTCAAAAGCAGGTAATCAACGGCGGCCGGTCGGCCGTCGATCTCCAAGTAGGCCAGTTGAACCTTTCCTTCGGCGAACATCGCGGGCGTTGCTCCGCGAATGAACGCCTCGAACGCCGGCGAGCTATAGCAGCCCGGCTCGCCCAGCGAAAGGCGTCGCCGTTGATGCATCGCGATGAGCAGTTCGAGGGCGTGCTCCATCTGGTCGAACCGTTCGCACAGTCGCAGCACGGCCCGACCGCTGGAAAGGTATTCCTCGGCCAAGCGATCGAGGCGCTTGCGGCGTTTCGCCGGCAACCGCGTGCGGTAGTCGTCCATTTTCGGCGGCAGCGGAATCGCCCAGCAGTTCGGGCCCTCGCGACGATGCACCCAGCAGCGGCGATCGGCCAACTCTTCGGCAAAAAGGGCGATCGTCGGGTCGTCGGCCGTCGGGCCGACCAAGTCGATCAAGTCCCAACCGCGATGCCGCGGAAGCTCTTCGACAACATAGCCGGCCAGCGCGGCGGCCGCCTCGGGCGCCATCGCCGGCTCGCACGGAAAGGTCAAGTAGTCCGAGCAAGCCTCGCCATCGCCAAGCAACCGCAGGGCGGTTCCCCAGGCTGCCGAGCGCTCGTAGTACAGCGGCGCAATCGCGCGCAGTTCCTGTCGGTCGTCGAATCCGCAAAGCACGCAGAGCCGGCGTCGTTTGCCATTTTGCCCGCCGTAGTGCCGCCACCAATTCATTTGCCATGTCCATCCGCAAAATGGGCGACTGCCGGCAAGCTGATCCCATCGGGCGCGCAGCGGCGCCATCTCTTCGAATGTCGTAAATCGTTTCACATGAAGCACGGTCGAAGACCTCCGATGAAATCTCTCTTACGCTTGAGCAAATGCAAGTCTCCCGCCGCCGCGAGTGCGTGGTTTTTCACGCAAGACGATACGCTTTGTGCGGGCTGGAACTGCGGCATCCATGCGAAAAAACGACCGTGCCGTTTGTACCGACTGTAACGAATGCGATCGAACGCTCCGCTGCGGTTCGACGGCGCGCTGCATACAACCGGCCGCGGTGTTCGGTCGCAGCGCGGCCGGCACCGCGCCCGAACGCGCAGTAGGGTTGCTTAGCCTCGGCGCTGCGTAGCAGTCGTCCGGGCAATCCTTCGCGCGTTCCCGAGACCGCGGCATTTCTGTGCGAGAGCAACATCCCAACCCGAAAACGGCTGGCTCCCCGGGCAATGCTGCGGTCGATTTCCCGCGATCAGAGAGGCTCGCAAAACCGATGATCGGCTCAGAACAGATGAACCTTAGTTCGTTCGGACGGCTGATGCGAACTCATTGGCGGCGTTGGCTTGTGCCGGCGGTGCTGGTGTCGTGTGCGGCGGCAATCTACGCCTACACGAAGCCCGACGTTTGGGAAGCCGAACAAGCCCTGATCGTTCGCAACGACGCCTTGGGCCGGGAATCGTCGCCGGGCAAGTTCCGCCAGCCGGAAGAGATGAAGGCGCTGCTGGAGACGACGCTCGAATTGGTTCGCGGCCGCGGCGTGTTGGCCGGCGCGCTGTCGACGGTCGGACCAGCCGACGGTGACGCTGCCGACCGGGCCGCCTCGTGGCCGACGGACGAAGCCATCGAAACGCTTCGCCGCAATGTCAAACTCACGCCGCCCAAAGGCGCCGAATTCGGCAAAACGGAAGTGTTCTACCTCGAAGTGCGCGATCGGAGCCGCGATCGGGCCTTGGCCCTCTGCCGCGCGATGATCGACCAGCTTCAATCGAAAGCCAAAGCGCTGCGGAACGATCGGGCCGAGAGCGTCATCGCCGAGTTGCTCCGTTCGGTCGAGCTGGCCCGCGAAGACTTGGCCGAGGCCACCGCCCGGCTCAGCGCGCTGGAAGCCGCGATGGGCGGCGACCTGGCTGAGTTGAAAGCGATGGGCGACGGAAATGCCGGCGACAGTGCGCTGAGACGAACCGCAACCGAAATCCGCGCGGAACTTCGGGCCACGGAAACGCAACTGAAGGCGAACGAAGAACTGCTTGCCCTGCTGACCGAGGCGCGGGATCACCCCCAGGAAGACTTCGCCATCCCGCAGCGCCTGCTTGATGCCCAGCCCACGTTGCGGCAGTTGCACAGCGGGCTGATCGAGGCGCGGCTGAATGCGGCTCGGCTGGCGGGCCGCATGGAAGCGAATCATCCGCTGCTGATCGCCGCCGACGAAGCCCGTGAGGCCGTCGAACAGCAGATGCGCGACGAGCTTTCCGCCGCGATTCGTGCGATGACGATTGAACAGTCGTTGGCTCAAGAGCGGCAAGCGATGCTCAACGATCGGCTGGCGGCCGTGAACACACGTTTGGATCGGTTGGCGGAGCTTCGCGCCGACTATCTGAACCTGCAAGCCGAAGTGAACAATCGCAAGAACATGCTCGAGCGCAACGAACAACAACTTGCCGAGGCGCGCGCGGCCAAGGCCGGGGCCGAGGCGGCCAGCCTGATTGCCGCGATCGACGCGCCCGACGCGGGCACCCGCCCGGTCGGACCGAGCCGCCTGGTGTTGGCGACAAGCGGGGTAGTGGCGGGCTTGCTGTGCGGTTTGGGCCTGCTGTGCTTCAGCCTGCCGACTGGGACGGTGCAACCGCCCGTTGAATCGACTGCGGGCAAATCCGCGAATGCATCTGCGGCCTCTCCTCCGAGCACGAGGGCAACGCCGCGGCCGTCGCTCGAACCGCCCTCCGATGACCAGCCCGCTCAGCCGGACGCCGACTCGTTCGTCGAGCAGCCCGAGCCGGAGCCGATCGGCCTGGGCGGGCGATTGCCGATCGAAGCGATGCCGACCGTGGCCGCTTCTCCTGCCGACGCTCGGTTCTGACCATCGGCCGAAATGCGCAGCGCCGCATTTCGGCCGGAAAGCGCAGCCCGAGATGTTCCGCCGATCGCGCAGCGGGAGCGTCGTCGCTGATTGGCAGCGGCGGCGACGGTTGAGAAGTCGGCTTCGGTCCTCTTTGCAAGAGCCGCGCGCGCCCTTATGCTCTTGGGCATGAAGCCATCGTCTGCCGAAGCGCCGCTGTTGCCCGCCGCCCCGCGGCGCGAGCTTTCGTTGTTCGATTCCACCTGCGTGATCGTCGGCATCATCATCGGGGCCGGCATCTACCGCAGCACGCCCGACATTGCCGGCTGCGTGCCCAGCGCCGGTTGGTTGGTGGCGGTGTGGGTGTTGGGCGGGCTGTTCGCGCTGATCGGGGCGATGTGCTACGCCGAGTTGGCCTCGGCCTATCCGAAGGCGGGCGGCGACTATGTGTACCTGACCCGCGCTTACGATCGCCCGCTGGGCTTCCTGTTTGCGTGGGCCGAGCTGTGGGTGGTTCGGCCCGGTTCGCTCGGCGCGATGGCCTTCGCCTTTGCCGAATATGCCAACCGGATTTGGCCGCAGGCCGAGGGCGAAGCGGCGCGGAGGGTGGCGCTGGCTTATGCCCTCGGTGCGATCAGCGTGCTGACGCTCATCAACGCCATGGGAGTGCGCCAAGGCAAGTGGACGCAGAACGTCCTCACCGTGGCGAAGTTTGTCGGGTTGATCCTGGTGGTGATCGTCGGGTTCTCGACGCGCGCGCCGCAACTGGAAAACAGGGACGGCCCGCCCGCGGCCGTGCGGACTGATGCCGGGCAAGCCGCTGCCTCTGACACCGCTGCCGCGAATGCCACTGCACCGAAGACCGACGCTCCTCGTGAGAACGGCTTGAATGCCGACGCCCCCGATCAGAACGCCCCGGCGGCGCCGGCTGAGTGGGAGATTCCCGGCCTCGGTTGGCGGGTGGCGGCCGTTGATTGGTCGGCCTTCGGGCTGGCGATGATCTTAGTGCTTTTCACCTATGGCGGTTGGAATGAGATGGGCTACATCGGGGCGGAAGTCCGGCATCCCGAGCGCAACATCTTTCGCGCGCTGATGCTGGGCACTGCCGCCGTGGTGGCGATTTACGTGCTGGTGAATCTGGCCTTTGTGCATGCCGTCGGTTTCGAGGGTGTGCGCAGCAAAACGGTGGCGACCGATGTGCTTCGCTTGGCGTTGGGCCGCGGGGCCGAGGCCGCGATGGCGGCGCTGATCTGCGTTTCGGCCTTGGGGGTGATCAACGGGCAGATCTTCACCGGCGCGCGAATCTACTACGCCATGGGCCGCGACCATGCCCTTTATGCGCCGCTGGGCCGCTGGAACGCCAAGCTCGATACGCCGCTGGTGTCGCTATTGGTTCAGGCGGGCGTGACCATTGCGCTGGTTCTCGGCTTTGGTCTGTCGGGCGACGGTTTCAACCGGCTGGTCAACTTCACCGCGCCGCCGTTCTGGTTCTTCTTGTTCCTGGTGGCGATTTCGGTGCTGGTGTTTCGGGCGCAGGAGCCGGACGTGCCGCGTCCGTACCGCGTGTTCGCCTATCCGGTGACTCCGCTGCTGCTGGCGATGGGCTGCCTGTACATGATGTATGCCAGCGTGAATTGGGCGATTGCCAATCGAAGCAGTGAAGCGTTTTGGGCCATCGGCATCTTGGTGTTGGGCGTGGCGCTGAGCTTCGTTCGTGATGGGGTGTCAAACACGAACGGCAACCGCTCGGCGGAGCTGAACGGCCGATAGGCCCGGGAAGTAGCGGCTATTTGATCGTCTGCAACGCACCGGCGCCCATTGGCGTTCATTCGCGGTTCGCTAAGCCTCTCTGATTCGCGCGCATTCGCGTTTATTAGCGGTTTTCAGACCATTTGCGTTCATTCGCGACCATGCGCGGTTCGCTTACGCTTCAATAATTCGCGCCCATTGGCGTCTATTGGCGGTTTTCAGACCATTCGCGTTCGTTCGCGGTTCGCTCAGCCTCTCTGATTCGCGCCCATTGGCGTTTATTAGCGGTTTTCAGACCATTGGCGTTCATTCGCGGTTCGCTAAGCCTCTCTGATTCGCGCCCATTCGCGTTTATTAGCGGTTCTCAGACCATTTGCGTTCATTGGCGGTTGTTGGCACATTGCCGGCCAATGGTAGTCGATCAGGGTCGGCGCCGCCACGCCTGCCACACTCCGCGGAGCATTCCCGGCGCGGCGTGGAGAGCGAGCGAGAACCAGCTTCGATACGGCTTGACCCGAGAGGCGGGCTCCATGGAGATGAGCTTTGCCGGGCGACAGTGGACCGCGCACAGTCCGCAGCCGACGCACCGTTCGGCCCGATGGATCCATGCGAAGCGGGCGGGACGTGTGGGCGGTTTGTCTTGCGTTGGCGTTGGTTCAATCGTAATGGCATTCATCGGGCAGATGCGCGCGCAGCGGCCGCAGCCGGTACACTGTTCGTCGCGGCAGCGCGGCAGAAACCGCGGCGGCGCGAAAAAGGCCGGGGCGTTGAAGTCGATTACGGTGCGCAGTGCGTGGCAGCAACATCCGCAGCAAGAGCACGACGATTGGCTTTTGGTGGCGCCGACGTTCATCATCCAATTGATCAGGCCGTGTTCTTCTGCTTCGCGTTTGACGGCTAGCGCTTCATTGCGCGAAACGGCGCGGACGATGCCGCGCCGCGAGGCCTCCAGTGCCCAATTACCCATGACCAAACAGTTGTCGATCGGTTTGCCGCAATCGCGGCCCACCGCGCGGGCGGCCAAACGGCATTGGCACGGCCCGACGGCGAAATGCTCGAACCGGTCGAGCTCGGCTTCGAGCATATCGGTGGGCAGGGCCATCGGGTGAACGTCGAGGTTCGCTTCGGCCACAGGCAAATAGCGGACGATCGGGGCCGCCGAAGGATTGAAGTAATCGGTCAAGTAGCCGGTTTCGTACAGCGCCTCGAACAGCTCGGCAAAGCGTTGGTGCCAAGGGGAAAGCCGGCTGGGATCGACGCGGATCAATGTCATCTCGAAGATGCCCGGCACGATCGGCATGAGCATGTACTTGGGGCGAGCCGGCGGGCCGACGGAGACGATGATGCCGCGCTGATCGGACAGGCGCGCGAGGAGTTCCACCGCCTCGGCCTCGGAAATTCGCTCGGCCTTAGCGACGGTGGCGGGGCTGCGCGGGCGAAAGGGCCGCAGATGCCGCATCACGGCCGCTTCGCGCTGATCGACAAGATGCTCGACCAAGGCGATCAACTCATCGCATAGCGGCGGACCCATCAGCAGCGGGCTGGCGAGCCGCTCAGCCACATCGAGATGCTCGGGCGAAACGCGCGGATAGTCGGAGCGTTTACGCACCGTCGGCCGCCGACGGGACGCCGCGACGATCGGTCGATCGACGTTCAAGTGGACCATAGTCGCTTTCTCCCGGAACCTGATCGATTCGGCCCATTGTTTGCTCGAGTCTCTTCTTCAGATTCTTCTTTTATGTTGACGGTGCCTTGGGATCGCTCACAGACGCATTGAGGGGAATGGCCGAGCCAGTGCGACGGGTCGTCTTCGTCTTGGAAATCGGGAGCAGGTCGGCCCGCTTGCCGGCGCTGGAAGGCGTTTTGAGCACGAGCCGAGGGCTGCATGGCGTTTGCGGCGACAATCGACGGCCCGAACGACGCGATGAACAAGCCCGTTGGTATCGTTGACTATGCGGATTTCGGGGTCCAGGTCAACGGGAAATGGGGAAGTTGAGGGGAGTTTTTCGTTTGCGAGGGGCTGTTTCGGCCTTGGATTGACGCAATCAGGCCGTACAGATTCGCGCGTTTCTCTGTTTTTTGGGATCGTCAAAGGTTGCGCAAAAGGAGTTCTAACTCATTCTCATAAAATGGGTTAGGTGTTCTCAAGCGGATTTGACGGCGAAGCCGATACGGTTACTGACCCTATGCGAGATTCGCGCGCCAGGTGAGGCGCGATCGAAGGGCGCGTCAGTGTGCTGGATCGGGTTTTCGAGTCATGGAATGGCTCGACGGCCCTGACGCAAGACACCTGTGAATCGCCCGCAGGCTGACCCACCCTCTTGGCCGCAAGCTGGAAGCTTGAGTTTAGGTCGGTTCTGACCCATGGGAGGACCCGCTTGAGCCTGCCGCACTGCGTTGGTGTGAGCAGCCTCTGGCGTTGCGGCTGGGATGCGGGCCCGCGGCGGTTCCAAGAAAGGAGTTGTTGCTCGATGAAAGCCACCACAATCGTTGGAGCGCTCTTGCTGAGCGTCGTCGTCTGTAGCCAGGTGCTTGCCAACGGCGCCTGCTGCCCGGCCTGCGCCGCGCCGCAGGCGTGCGAAGCCCCGAAGGCTTGCGATCCGGCGTGCGGCCCGACCTGCGAGCCCGGCTGCCAGAAGTGCTGCCGTCCGACGCCGGTACGCGACCTGTTCGCCGGCCTGAAGGATCTGGTTGCCAATCGCTGCTGCGATTCGTGCAACGCCTGCAATGCGTGCGAAGCGCCGAAGGCGTGCTGCCCCGAACCGGCCGCTTGCGAACCGGCCTGCCAAGCCCCGAAGGCTTGCGATCCGGCCTGCGATCCCGGCTGCCAGCCCGCTTGCTGCCCGAAGGCCTGCAAGCCTCTCTTCCGCGGCAAAAAGTGCTGCTGCGAGAAGAAGAGCTGCTGCGATCCGTGCCAAGCGGTGAAGGCCTGCGAGCCGGCATGCGAAGCCCCCAAGGCTTGTGATCCGGCCTGCGGCCCCTCGTGCGGCGACGTGTGCTGCAAGCCGAAGTGCCGCCCGATCCTGACGGCGTTGAACAACATGTTCAAGAGCCGCGACTGCTGCAAGCCGGCCTGCGGCTGCAACGCTTGCGAAGCCCCGAAGGCTTGCGAAGCGGCTGCCTGCGGTTGCGGCGCTGCCGCTCCGGCCGCGGCTCCGACCGAAGCCCCCAAGACCGAGGCGGCTCCTCTGCCCAAGGCCCCGGCTCCGAAGGATCCTTCGGCCATGATGCCCCGCAGCATCTACCAAGTGAATCGGTTCGCCAACAACTAACTCTGGCGACAGACACCGGTTGTTGAACGATCTTGAGCCAGGTCCGCCCGAGGCACGATGCTTCCGGCGGACCTGCTGCTTTTCTTGACGGTTGCAGGCTCGTCCGGCCCGAAGAGCACCGCGGTTGCCGAATATCGCCCCGACCGTCGGCCGCACCGGTTGCCGCAAAGCGGCCGCGCATCTACCATACGAACCGTTGTCTGAAATCCCGGCCGAGGATGCCCGCGGCGCGATCCGGCGCACCGGCGAAGCGCCAAGCGGCTTCCTCGGACGTGTGCTTCGGTCGGCCCCGGCACGGTGCAGGGGACAGCCTTGGAGACTTTCGCCCGATGTCGCTTCTGCTCGACGCCGCCCGCCGTCGTCCCACCCCCCGCCCGCCGATCTGGCTGATGCGCCAAGCCGGCCGTTACTTGCCCGAGTATCGCCGCCTGCGAGAGAAAACCTCGTTCCTCGAACTGTGCAAGAACTCGGCCTTGGCTGCGGAGGTGATGATTCGGACGGTCGAGCGGCTCGGCGTCGATGCGGCCATCATTTTTGCCGACCTGCTCTTGATCCTCGAACCGATGGGGCTTTCGCTGCGGTTCGACGCCGGCGAGGGACCGGTGCTCGCCCCGCCGATTGCCGACCCGTCGCAACTCGACCGCCTGCGCGAACTCGACGATCTGGGGCCGTTGCAGTACGTGTGCGAAACGGTTCGCCGCACTCGTGCCGGATTGGGCGACGACATCCCCGTGATCGGTTTTGCGGGCGCCCCGTTCACCATGGCGGCGTACGCCATCGAGGGCGGGGCAAGCCGTGATTTTCAGCGAACCAAGCGGTGGATGCTCGAGTCGCCGGCATCTTGGGATGAACTGTTGGGGCGGATCTCGCGGGCCACGGTCCGCTATCTCAATGCGCAGATCGATGCCGGTGCGCAAGCGGTGCAACTGTTCGATAGCTGGGTGGGATGCCTCTCGCCGGCCGACTACCGACGCAGCGTGCTGCCGCACAGCCGCGCGGTGATTGAAAACCTGCGGCCCGGCGTGCCGGTGATCCATTTCGCCACCGGAAATCCGGCGCTGGTTCCGCTGTTGGCCGAGGCCGGCGGGGCACGGCGCAGCGAGTTGGTCGTCGGCGTCGATTGGCGGATCTCGCTTGACGAGGCATGGCGTGCCGCCGGCGACGATCTGGCCATTCAGGGGAACCTCGATCCGGCCGTGCTCTTGACCTCGCCCGAGATTGTCCGCCGCGAGGCCCAGGCCGTGCTTCGCGCCGCCGGCGGGCGGCCCGGTCACATCTTCAACCTCGGCCACGGCGTGTTGCCGCAAACGCCGGTGGAGAACGTGCTCGCGTTGATCGAAATGGTCAAGCGGCAATCGCAGTAATCGCCTCGGCCTTCCTCGCCCGCACCGCCCCGATTTTTCGGACCGACACGGCGCCGATGGGGCAGCGCGACCACTCGTTGCCGTTGCTCGTTGCAGCCGGGTGTTGCCTGTCGTCGCCATGCGTTGGTGGGGCTTCCCTTTGCCGACCCGCGACGTATATTGGCGGCAGGGCCGCCGGCCACCTAAATAAAACCGCGGAAAACAGAAAGCGGTTCAAATCGCATCCCTACGCAATCGGCCGCTTCGCTGCGCTGGCGGCCGCTTCCGTAATGGTGTGGAACTATTTAGTGCTGCCGCACCAAAGTGAGAACCCGCTCCCGTTGGTCGCTGGAGTTCTTTTCGGTCGATAAGCCTGGGGCTGTTGGCACGGAGGGAAGGGCCGCCGGCTGATCCTTGCCATCAATTCCCGCTGAACATGTAAACCTGTTTTGAGCGATCTTGTTTGATCCTTACACAGTTCTTCGAAGCAGGGTGCCGCCTGTGAAATCCCTTACCGAGTATCTGACGTTTACCGTTCCCTCGCGGGTCGGGTTCATCAATATTACCCCGCAAGTCGAAGATGCCGTCCGCCGCAGCGGGATCAAAGAGGGGTTGGTTTTGTGCAACGCAATGCACATTACCGCGTCGGTGTTTATCAACGACGACGAGTCGGGCTTGCACGAGGATTACAAACGCTGGCTGGAAAAGCTCGCCCCGTTCGACGGCTCGCCGAAGACCTATCAGCACAATCGAACCGGCGAAGACAACGCCGACGCCCACATGAAACGGCAACTGATGGGCCGCGAGGTCGTCGTGGCGATTACCGATGGGCGGCTGGACTTTGGGCCCTGGGAGCAGATATTTTACGGAGAGTTCGACGGGCGACGGCCCAAACGGGTGTTGATCAAAGTCATCGGCGAGTGATCGGCAATCGCCGAGCAGGGTCGGCCGCGCCTGCGGCGATTCGATGCAAGGCCGCGCCGAAGTTCCAGTAGCGGGAACTCGGGGCGACGGTCGGCGCAGCGGTCCGTCGGGCGAGTGCTTTTCGGAGGCTGCCTTCATGCAACGACGAATCGGCGCGACGCTGATTGAGTTGGTCGAGGGCGACATTACCGAGCAGCGAGTCGATGCCTTGGTCAACGCGGCCAACAGCCGCTTGGCCGGCGGCGGCGGGGTAGATGGGGCGATTCATCGCCGCGGTGGTCCGGAGATCATGGCCGAAACCGCGGCACGCTATCCCGACGGCTGCCCAACCGGCTCGGCGGTCATTAGCGGGGCCGGACGCTTGCCCGCCAAGTACGTGATTCACGCCGTCGGCCCGGTCTATCGCGACGGCACGCATCGCGAGGCGGAATTGTTGGCCGGGGCCTATCGCCGGGCGCTGGAGCTGGCGGTCGAGCATCAATGCCGCAGCGTGGCCTTGCCCGCCCTGAGCACCGGCGCCTACGGCTATCCGATGGACGAGGCCTCGCGGGTGGCCCTGCGCACGGTGATCTCATTCGTGCGAGAGTGCGGCGAGCCCGAGTTGGTTCGCTTCGTCTTGTTCGGTCGGGCGGCCATGGACGCCTTCGCCCGCAGTCTGGAAGCGGAGCTGCCCGCCGATGAGCCGGGCTGAATAGTCCCTTCTCATCGCGCAACCGGCCGTTCGCACCGCGAAGCGACCGATTGCGTGCCGTTTCCGTGCGAACCGCGTTCCCTTGTTCGCGGTTTTGGTTCAGATCGAACCGCGCTCTTGCCGCCGATGGCCTCGACGCCCCTTGATCTTCGATAGCCGACGTGACGTGAGTCGGCCGAAAGTCTCGACGCGAATGCGCCGCTCGGTTCGGCGAAGATCATCGCGGGCGTTGAGCGATCATTGGAACGGGTCGGCGGGTTCTTGCGGGCGTTGCGGGCGCTTGCCCGCCAGATGGACTGCATCTTTTCGCCGACATCGCCG
>CAZVZX010000030.1:0-56241 GCA_964631235.1 uncultured Planctomycetaceae bacterium
ATGCGGCCGACGATCAGGGGCGACCCGTGCCCGAGGACATGCCCTTGTCGCCCGAGGCAAAAGAGGCCTACAAAGCGTTCTACAATCGCCACGGCGAGGAAACGGCCGAACTGACCGGCGATCTTGCGGCAGCGGGCAGCAAGCTGGAAGAACTGCCTGCGCGGCTGGCTCTGATTCTACATTTCGTGCGGCTGGCTTCCGGCGAGCTTGTTGAGGCTGACGCGATCGACGCCAGTTCGATGCGTTCCGCGATCGTGCTCACGGAGTGGCACAAACAGGAAACGCGGCGAGTCTATCACATGCTGGACGCGACGCCCGAAGAGCGGGAGCAACAGCGATTGATCGACTGGATTCGTCGCCACGGCGGCGAAGCGACGCCCCGCGAAGTTCAGCAGGGATGCCGTTGGCTCCGCGAACCGGGCGCGGCCGAAGCGGCCCTGACTGAACTGGCTCAGGCCGGGTTGGGGCAGTGGACGACGTGCAACGGCGGCGAGGGCGGCGGACGGCCGACGCGACGTTTCCGGCTGTCAACGAAACCCACGTGTCTACGAAACCCCTGTTTTCGCCATGTTTTTGGGGGTTTCGTAGACGTTGACAACGTTGACGCGGCCCCCGAGGGCGGCCATCAGACGGTGGAAACCACGGCGGCGGACTGCCCCGAGGTGGACCTGGACGCGATCAATGCGGAACTGAACGATGCGGCGGAGAGCTGGATATGAGAACGACGAAAGAGCGATGGTCGCAACTGTGCGCGGAAATCAACGCCGACGGCGAGTTGACCATTCGATTGTCGCGGTTGACGCGCGACGGCCTGAGGCTGTGGGCGCAACGGTGCAAGGCCCGAGTTGCGGCAGGCGAACCTTTGGGTGATCTGGCTTGGCGTGCGTTGCACGACGTGCGAATTGCCCGGGCGGGTACGCCTGATGCCGACGTGCCGGAAATGCTTTAGTCGGCGGACGAATCGGAGCATGGGGCAGGTGTTCGCGCTTGCCCCGTGCTCTGCCCTTTACCGTCCTATCGCGGCAGTCCGAACGGGCGGGACGTTTGCATCGCGGACCTAGGGGTTTCGTGCGAAACTCGGCAAAACATGCGTTGAAGCGGTGGCCGATCTTCCGAAAAGACTTGCAACGATCGGCAATTCAGCGGTAGCATCTTCTCTCGGATTCAGTCAACGGAGAATAAAACATGGCGTCGATTGCAAAGACCGGCAGCGGTTATCGAGTGCTTTTCGTAGACCCAAGCGGCGAACGCAAGGCGTTCCGACTTCCGCGATGCGACAAGCGGACGGCGGAGAGCGTGCGGGTGTATGTCGATCGGCTCTTGGCGGCGAAGATCACGGGAACGCCGCCCGACCGCGAATGTTCGTTGTGGCTGGCGACGATTGCCCCGTCGCTCTATGACAAACTGGCCAGCGTCGGGCTGGTTGCCCCGCAAGCGAGATCAACCGTCGCGGAGTTCATCACGCAATGGCTGGCCCGACGTGAGCAAGGCGACTATGCCCCCGGTTCCCTGTGTGCATGGCGTCAAACCTGCGCGGAACTGTCGCGGCTGTTCGGTGAAATGCCGATCACGGCGTTCGGCCGTGAAGAGGCGGAGCGATACCGAGAGGCGATGCGAGAGCGTGGCTTGCGGCCGACCACGATTCACAAGCGGTTGCAACATGCCCGAACGATCTTCGCTGACGGAAAGCGACTGCAATTACTGAGCGAGAATCCCTTTCGATTCGTCAAGCAACGCATGGGCGACGTGAGCGAACGGCGGGCCTACATCACAGCGGCCGACGCGCTGCGGTGCATTGACGCGGCCCCGAATGTGCTATGGCGATTGCTGATTGCCCTGTCGCGGTTCGGTGGCTTGCGTGTGCCAAGCGAGGCGTTTTCCTTGCGTTGGGAGCATGTCGATTGGGAGCAATCGCGGCTGATCGTTCCATCACCGAAAACGAAGCATTGCGGCAAAGCATGGCGAGTTGTCCCCGTCTTCCCCGTGGTGCGCCAATACTTGGAAGAGGCGTTCGATGCGGCCCCCGAGGGGGCAGACTATATCTTTCCCGAGAGTTGGCGGGCGAGAGCGAACACGGGTGAGGGTTGGGTTCGATGCAACCTGCGCACGCAGTTGGGGAAGATCGTTCTTCGGGCGGGCCTGACGCCGTGGCCGCGGCTGTGGCATTCGATGCGTGCCAGTTGCGAAAGCGACCTTGCGGCTAAGTTCCCTCTGGCGGTGGTAACGAAGTGGCTTGGCAACACCCCGTCCGTTGCGATGCGACACTACGTTGACCCGACCGATTCGGCCTACAAGATGGCAACGGAGATCGACCCGTTTGGGGCAACGGCTACCGGCGGGAACACCGGCCGAACCGAGGCGGAAAAAGCGGCGCACAGGGTGGCGCGCCAGGCGGCGCAGTTGGCGTCGAAAACAGCGGCGCACGAGGCGGCGCAGTCAACATCCGTACATTGTGGCAATCCGAAGCAAGATCGACCGAACCAGTTTCAGAATTGCGACTTATTGCCGATCTTTGCGAACGTAAGTCCTTGTGGCGCAAGGACTTCAGCGGAGGGCATGGGATTCGAACCCACAACCGGTTACCCGGCATCTGATTTCGAGTCAGACTGCTAACCGTTCGCGTACCCTCCCCGGAGTTGGTCGTTCCATCGGACGTTATGCCGACCGAATCCCGCCCTAAAACGGGCGCACGATTTCGGCACGAACATCCGATGATGAAACGCAGCTCGTTTCTAAGATATTAACCCCAACTTCACGGTGTCGCAAGCCCCGTCAATGGTGAACGGCTTTAGGACGTTTCAGGGCGTTGCTCGGATAGAATGGGAACCCGATCCAGTTTGGCCCGGCGCGCATGGAACGACAAACGGCGATGGCCGAACAGCCTCTTGAAAAAACGATTCCCGCGGACTCAGCACGCGAATTCGGCAGAGAATGCACACTGGGGGGAATCCGAAAAGGACTTTTTCAACGGGCCGCCAAATAGTTCCACACACAAATCGTTCCACGCAATTGCGAAAGCGGCCGCGGTCGCAACGAGGCGGCTTTCCAGCATGCACTCCGCGTTTGAACCGCGAAGCGCCGCGAAGGCACGCGAATAACGGCAGATCGCGCGGAGGAAGAGCGAATCTGCCGTTTGCGTGCGCTCCGCGTTTGAACCGCTTTCCGTTTTTCGCGGTTTTATTTATAACCGTTGTTATGGTCATCCCCTACGGCGCGGACGATCGGATCGTGGTGCTCTTCGTCTCGGCCCCGCCGGAGACGCTCGGCAAGCTCGAACCCGAGCAGCGGGCGGTCGAGGGGGCGGAGGGATGGCGGTTGAACGCCGCGGCGGCCGATTCGGCCTGGATCGCCGAGGTCCGCGAGGCGTTCCGCCGCTCGATCTTCTTTCCCACCGAGAATCTGCTGAGCATCAACGTCGAGTGCTACTACCCGCGGCCGAAGAGCCATTACGACCGCAAGGGACGCTATCGGCTCGATGCGCCGCTGGAGGTGGACGGCGGAGCGTGCCTCGCCGCCGTGGCCCGGGCCGTTTTCGAGGCGCTCGATGGCGTGGTGTGGAAGTCGCGGGATCAACTGGTGCGGTTCGTCGTCCTCAAGGCATATACCGACCCCGACAGCCAGCCGAGCACCCTGATCTCCGTGGAAAAGCGGCCCACCCCGGAGCGGACCGAACGGCGCCGGCGGAAACGATCGACGGAAGCGGGGCGATGTGAACGGCCCTTAAAAAAAGGGGGGGCGGACGATCATGGCGAAGGCTGAGGTCAAGGCGATCGACGCCGAGCAGGTGCGGCGGATGGCGGCGATCGGCTGGCCGACGCGGTGGCCTACAAGGCCGCGCGGATCGCGCGGACCGAAGGGTGCCGCGCGGCCGAACGCGCCGGACGGGAGTGCTACGAGCGTCTCGGGCCGATGCTCGACGGGATGCAGATCGTCGCCGTCTTCGACGAATGGACCCGACCGCACCATGCCGCCCGCAACGGGCGAATCTACCGCCGCGGCGACGACGGCGCGTATCGCGACGAGCGGGGCGACCCGCTCCCCGATCTGCCCGACGAACCGAACTGCCGCTGCATGACGATCCCCGTGCTCGGCGTGCCGCGCGAACTCCGCGGCGACCGGGCGGCGCAGCGAGCCTGGCGGACGGCCACCGGCAAGCTGATCCCCGATCCGGCCAGCTATCTCGATTGGTGGCAGCGGGCCACGCGGCAGCAGCAGATCGCGGCGGTCGGGGCCGAGCGGTTCCAGATCGTCCGCGACGCGCTGCGGCGGCAGCAAGAGCCGCGGGAACCGGAATGGCCGGATTTCATCGACGCCGAAGGCCGCCTCCTGCCGGTCGAGCGGCTGCGTCGCGAATCCGAGGAGGAACGGGCCGCACGCCGCGAGGTGGTGCTCCGCGTGCTGGCCGAACGCGAACGTCTCTTCCGGCAGGCAACCGGTCCAGGCATATCGCGCGGCGGCCGACCGGGCGACGGGCCGGAGGGCGCATCTGGCGGCGCCTCGGGCAGTCGTCCCCCGCGTCCGCCTCAGGCGTTCGGCGGTGGCGGATCCGCCGCTTTGCCACCTGGCGGATCGCCGCCGGGAACTCCCGGCGGATCGCGCCCGGACGGATGGCTGCTCGAACAACTGGATTTGGGACCGCCGAAAGACGTGACCATCGTCTATAGCGATCGGGAATTGGTGGTCTCCGCCGGAAAAGAGCTGTTCGGACGTGCGCTGTCCGAGGAGCAACTGGCTCGTTTGGCCGGTGGCTTGGATCGCGCCGATGTGTTGGCGGGCATCGAAGGCGGCGGCTTACGGCTGGAGACGCGCCGCCGCGACGTGCGGATCGTGCGCTGGGTGGGAGTGGACGCCGCTGGCCGATTGAAAATCGAGTTCTACCGCAGCGACATCGCCGCGGACATGCAGCGAAAAGGGTTGGGCACTCGTTCGTTGGTGCGGAGCGTGCATCAGTCCGCCCTGTTGGGCGTGGATTATGCAGAGGCGACCGGGCTGCGTTCCGCCAAGGAAGCGGGATACTACTATCTCGCGCGATGCGGATTCGACGCGAAGTTGCCAGACGATTGGCTCGATCTCTATCGCGAGGAACTGAAAACGATCGGAATGCGGTCCGCGACGGTCAGCGGCCTGATTCGTTCGCCGGAGGGACGGGAATTCTGGCGATTGCACGGCCAAACCACGAATTATACAATGCGGTTGGGGCCGTTCAGCCCGGATCTGATTCGTTTGCGCGACTACCTCAAGGAACGTCGATCGGAAGGGCGCGCCATGGCGGAAGACCGATCACAATCGCGACCACCGGACGATCCCGACGAAATCGTCGGCTACGATTCCTCGGTGCTCGGCGCCATCACGCGGGCCGATGAAGAAGCGTGGGACCGCGTATGGGAAAGGATGCCGCTAACCGAAGAGGAGATTCTCGCCAAGGAGAAGTTCTTCGCCGATTGGGTGCCGGGAAGCCGTAAGAGCGGAGCGCTGCCGAAGACCGAGGCGCTCCGGCGACAATTGGAGCGCGAAGGACGGCTTGGCGAAATCACGCGAGTGAAGTTGCCGTGATCGTTCGCTCAACGAATGAGCGGATGAAAACGCCGCGTCCAAGGAGGGCGGAGATGACGAAGAACACTGAGGAGGCGAAGCCGAAACGGAGGCTGGAAGCCGCGACAGCCGTCGAACCCGACGATCACATCGCACGGATGCGGCGGCTGGCCGCCGGCCGGTTGGACCGGCTCTTCGACGAGGCGATCGGCGCCCGCTTCTACGGCAAGGTGATGATCGAGATCAGCTTCGAGGGCGGCCGCCCGGTGCGTCGGCGGCTCTCGCTCCGCTCGATGATCGATCGGTGCGCGGCTGGTTGACCGCGACGATCCCCGCTGGTCGAGCTCCGCGGGCCGCCTTCGCGTGCGCAGCTTGACGGACACTACCGAGGAAGGCCGCGTTTTTGCCGTAAGTGCAACGGGAACCGACGATTCGACGGCGCGAAATCTTGTACCAAATCTTGGACCAACTAGAGGCAAAACGTGTAAATCCGAGACATTTCCAGACAATTCTACCGCCAAGAGGGGGGCATCGCCCGAACGCGAAGGCGTCGCCGTAAGTTCTTGTAGGGACAAAAGAAAAGACCCGCTGACAACTGTTGTCAACGGGCCTTGTCAGTCGGGGCGAGAGGATTTGAACCTCCGACCTCTTGGTCCCGAACCAAGCGCTCTAAGCCAGGCTGAGCTACGCCCCGAGGTACATTCGCCGATTTCGGCGGTCTTGTAATGCAGTTAGGTCAATTCGTCTTGTGATGCAGTTGTAGGTTAAGTTGAGTTTATGGATTGCTAATGTTGATCGGTCACTAGCTCGGTGTAACGCTACGCCACTTCAAAATAAGTCGTTTCAAAAAAGCCGCCTCGAAAGTGGAAGCAGGAAAGCGGGTTGTTCAAGTCGCAAAACGTTGATCTATAAACCTGCCGGGAATACTCTGCGCCACGCCCAGGCGATGTCGTATTGATCAGTTGTTTCCAGCCGCCCGTTGACGAACGCGATTTCCGCGAATTCGGCCCGAGAATTACGCGGAAAACACGCACTTCCGCGAATCCAAGAACGACTTGCTCAACGGGCCGCTAGCACTTCTCTCCGCGATTCTATGTCTCTTTAGGGGTTTAGGGGTAGTGGGGGGCTCAATGTCATGAGTCCCTTCGGCAGAGTTGCGAAAATCTCGGAACGCCCCGAAAGCGGAGGCGTTGCTAGCACTGTAAACCCCGGAAACTACTGATTATAAGTGTATCGTTGCGAGAACCTCGTTTATTGATTTCGATCTAAACTTGTTGACAATATTCGCCAGAGCTCGCTCGGCGGCGACTGGCGGAATGACGCGCTACGCCCGTCTTTTTCATCGGCGTTGCAGTCCAGAACGCCTGTTCTTCGCCGTCTATTTCCCCGTTCGAGGATCGCGGTGCAATGCGCAACGCATGTCCCGCTTCTCGTTTCACCGCCGTATTAGGGGCTTCCAAATTTCACGGTGCCACATCGACCGCCGACCGATCCTTTTCCGAACGACGGCAGACATCGGACTGTCGGGCCATCGCTCCGAAGCAATAATCAGCGACGAAGCAGCCCCCTCCGTTTCCTTCCCATTGGCATCGCCTATGCCGTTGGGAAAGAGCGATGGACAACCGCAAAACACTAAGACTAGCCTGTTCTTAGCACTGCGTCAACGGGGGCTGAGGCTGAGTTATCCCCACTTTTCGGCCTCCGCAAGCAGCGCGGCGAGCAGCGCGGCAAGTGCTTGGGCGGCAGTTCGTTTCAGTTGACGAATCGTCTTGCGTCCGATGAAGACCAGACCGCGCGAAGGCTTTCCGGCTCTTGCTGCTCGACCATCGTTAGCAGCCCCTTGAACAACACGATTCTCACGAATTCGGCCCACGAATTCTGCGGGAAACGCTCGTGTCCGCGAATCCAAGAGCGACTTCTTCAACGGGCCGTTCGGGCGCACAGCCCTTCACCGCCTCGATCCCTATCACCAGCGTTAGCCCGGTGGCCAGTGTCAAGATCAGCAACGGCCGATCGAAGCGTTCCGCGCGGGTGATCTGGGTGTTCCACAAGGCCAGACTATGCCGATGATTTCGGGCATCACAGGCTGTGGTGCTATTCAATGTTTCCGGGCGAGTGTATGACTTCGTTGCAAACCGCAGACCATGGGGCCTGAGGTTGCATACGACGGGTGCATTCCTGTTTTTGCGGGCGTTACGTCGCGTAAACAAGCCGTCTTGATCCTGCCTCGGACACGCCTGGGCGGTGGTCTTTCGAGGCAATGCGTGGTATCTTTTCTGATTGCCTTGCCGGGGAATTGAAGGGTCGGAGGCGGGCCGATTGGAAAGGTGCAGGAGCGTTCATGTCTGATGCCCCTCATTATCCAGATTTGACGACGTTTCGGCGTTTGGCCGGCGAGGCCGACATGGTGCCGGTGTACCGCCGATTGCTGAGCGATGCGCTGACCCCGGTATCGGCCTTCCACCGCTTGGATGACGGTCGATGCGCGTGCTTGTTCGAAAGCGTCGTTGGCGGCGAGAAGGTCGGCCGATACAGCTTTTTGGCGGCCGAACCGTTCTTCGAAATCGAGGCGACGGGCAACCGGGTGACCACGAACTCTTATTCGGGCGTGTCGGCCGGCGGTTCGCCGACATTGGTCAGCAAGAGCTTTCAATGCGCTAATCCGCTCGATGAATTGCGTCGCCGGGTGGAAGGGGTGCGCGTGGCCGTTTTGCCGGAATTGCCACCGTTTTGCAGTGGGGCCGTGGGCTATGCGGGCTACGACACGGTGCGTTACACCGAGCACTTGCCCAATGCGCCGCCTGATGACCGTTGCGTGCCCGATTTGTCGTTCGCCTTCTACGATCAGATGGTGATCTTTGACAACGTGACCAAGGCACTGATCGTCGTGGCGATGGCCAAGACGAACCAACCGGGCACTAGTGTGGAGCGGGCCTACTTCGACGCCTGCGCTCGAGTGGACCGACTGGTGGATCGCCTGTCGCGCGGGCCGTGCGATTTGGTTCCCGTGGATGTCGAGCTTCAGGGGCACGCGGAGCTGAAGGCCCAGTCGAACTTCACCGCCGCCGAGTTCGAAAAGGCGGTGGAAAAGTGCGTTGAGTATATTCGGGCGGGCGACATCTTTCAGGTGGTCATCAGCCAACGGCTGGCGGTTCCGCTGACCGCCCATCCGTTCGATGTCTATCGCTATTTGCGGGTGATCAATCCCAGCCCATTTATGTTCTATCTCCGCACGCCGAGCGTCACGTTGGTGGGCAGTTCGCCTGAGGTAATGGTTCGCGTCGTTGACGGGCAGGTTACTGTGCGTCCTTTGGCCGGCACGCGGCGCCGCGGCGCCGACGATGCTGAAGATCGGCGACTGGCCGAAGAGCTGCTGGCCGATCCGAAAGAGCGGGCCGAGCATGTGATGCTCGTCGATTTGGGGCGAAACGATGTGGGGCGGGTGTGCCGCTACCGTTCGGTGGAAGTGAGCGATGTGATGACCGTGGAACGCTACAGCCACGTGATGCATATCACATCCAACGTAACGGGAAAGCTGGCCGAGGGGCGGACGGCCTTCGATGCGCTTCAGGCCTGCCTGCCGGCCGGCACCGTTTCGGGCGCGCCGAAGGTGAGGGCGATGCAGATCATCGACGAGATCGAACCGCATCGTCGCGGCCCGTATGCCGGTGCGGTGGGATACGTTGATTTCAGCGGCAATATGGATACGTGCATCGCGCTGCGAACAATTGTCATACACGACAATGTGGCCTATGTGCAGGCCGGTGCGGGAATCGTCGCCGATAGCGTTCCGCGCAACGAGTGGCAGGAAACGCTCAACAAGGCGCAGGGCATGCTCAAGGCGATTGGTTTGGCGCAGCGAGGTCGGCCCGCGGGGTAGTCGGCGACGGAGAGACGTTTGGCCGCGTTGTGTGGGATTCGTGCGATTCGCAGGTCGCGTAGCCTTTGCTAGTTCCATACCGCATCTGGCAAGGGGATAGTACATACAGGCCTCCCAGATGCCGATCCAAGAGAGCACCGGCCCTCTTCCTTGCTGAACGAGAATCGGCGGCCTCGCCCTGCAACGCCGCTAGGCGGCTGGGCAATTGACCACCGTTATTTGGTGAGAACCAAGCAGAAACAACCGTAATCGTAAGAAGGATGATCGATGCGAATTGACGCCGTCGAGATTTATCATTTGCGTTTGCCGCTTCGCCGGCCGTTGCCCGGACCGTCTGCCTGTTACGAGGCGTTCGAGACAGTCGTCGCGGCTGTTCACGCCGAGGGCGTGTGCGGCTGGGCCGAGGCGGCGGTAGGCAACGGGCCGCATCGCGGGCCGGAATGGGCGGCGGGCGTATTCGCGTGCCTTGTCCGTTGGCTTGCTCCGGCCGTGGTGGGCCGCCAGTTCAGCGACGGCAACGCCTTGGCCGAGGCGCTGAACGAGTTCCGCGGCCAGCGTCAGGCGAAGGCCGTGCTCGATATGGCACTGTGGGATGTTGGGGCGCGGCGCGAAGGCAAGCCGCTGCACGAGGTGCTGGGCGGCGTCCGAACGTCGATCGCGTTGGGCCTTACGTTCGATCGAATGGAGTCGCGCGAGGAGTTCTTGGGGAAGATCGGCGAGGCATTCTCCTCGGGAGCCGCTCGGGTGAAGTTGAAAATGCGTCCCGGTTGGGAAATTCACATGCTCGAAGCCGTGCGCCGCGAGTATCCCAGCGAACCATTGGCGGTGGACTTCGAAGGGGCGCTCACGTTGGCGCACAGCGAGTTGTTGTATCGGCTCGACGATTTCAGCCTGCTTTTCGTCGAGCAGCCGCTGTGGACGGACGACTTGGTGGGGCACGCGATGCTGCAAGAGGCGATTCGCACGCCGATCTGTTTGGATGAATCGCTTGCCGCGGTGGGCCATGCCGACATCGCATTGGACCTGAAAAGCGCGCGGTTCTTCAACCTTCAGCCGGGCCGAACCGGCGGACTGACGGCCGCGTTGAGCATTCACGATCGGGCGCACGAGCATTGCGTGCCGTGCTACGTGGGCAGCGGGCCCAATGCGGGCATTGCGGCCCGATTCGGGCTGGCGTTGGCCTCTAAAGGGAATTGTGAAACGGCGGCCGACCATTTTCCGGCAGACGAGTATTTCGCGAAGGAATTAGTGACGCCGCTCCCGGTACGGCGCGGCACCGAAGGCGGCGGTCTAGAGATGGAATTGTGGACCGCTCCGGGAATCGGCGTCGAGCCGGATCGAAATGTTCTGGCCGAGTGGACAATCGCCCGAGAGGAGTGCCGACCCTGATTCGACGGACCCGATCGTCGGCCTCTATCGAAATCGGTCGGCGTGCCCCGCACGAATCACTCGAACGCGGGGTGGCCGCAGGCAAGGGCAGGGTGGCGGGTTGAGGCCCACCATGATTTAACAGTTTCGTAGGATCATGTTGCGCGACGAAGATCTCTGATGAGCGAGCGTCGAACTCTAAAGTGGTATCTGCATCTGCTGGGACGGGCCGTTATCGTCGCGGTCTTCGTCGGCGCTGCATGGCTTCTCTATCACAACCTGAATCGGGCCGTTGAGCAGCATCTCGGGCGTCCGCCGGCCGGATTTCACGAGGTGCTGGGCGAGATCTGGCGAGCGGTGCTCGCGACTCCGCCGAGCTACATCGCGTGGGGCGGATTGTTCACTGTTTTGAATTACGTGATCTTGGTGGGGTACGACCTGCTGGCGATTCGCTGGGTGGGCCAGCGCTTGCCGCTGTGGAAAATCGCCTGGGCGTCGTTCACCAGCTATGTGTTCAGTTATAACTTTGGGGCGACGTTGTTCGGAACATCGGTGCGGTGGCGTTTCTACTCGGTTTGGGGCGTGCCACTGGTGAAGATCGTCGAACTGCTGTTGATTCTCGGGCTGACCTTTTGGTTCGGTTTGTTTGCGTTGGCCGGCTTAGTGTTCATTTTGGATCCGCTTCCGGTGCCCGACGATTTGATGGCGAAATATCATCCGCCGTTTTCGGATACCTATTGGTTCGGTTGGGTGCTGTTGGCAATCGCGGTCGCCTACGTCGGGTTGGCCGCGCTGCATCGCGGTTCGGTCCGACTTTGGCGATGGACCGTGCCGGTGCCGCCGTTTCGGCTCACCTTGTATCAAATAGCCATCGCCTCGGCCGACTTGATGGTTGCGGCCGCCGTGCTGCACGCCGTGTTGCCCGACGGCGGCCTCGACTATTTCCAGACCCTCGGTGCGTTCATGCTGGCCTTCACCGTCTCGGTGTTGACCCATGTGCCCGGCGGCTATGGTGTCTTCGAACTCACCCTGCTGGCGTTCATGCCGGGCGAGTCGCGGCTGCATGTTTTTGCGGCCGTGCTCGTCTTTCGATTGATCTACTACTGGATTCCGCTCTTGGTCGGTGCGGGCTTGTTGGCGCTGCATGAACTGTCGATCCGATCGCAGACGGTCGAACCGAGTCGGGCCGCGAATGACGTGAAGGAGATAACAAGACCGCGAATGAACGCGAATGGACGCGAATAGTCAAAAAGAACCGCGAATGACGCGAATGCACGCGAATGAGCGAGAGGGGACCGCCAATAGACGCGAATAGTCGAGAGGAACCGCGAATGGACGCAAATGGGCGAAGGGGGACCGCGAATGACGCGAATGGATGCGAATTGCGGCAAAGAAAGGAGTTAAGGAACGCCGCTCGTCTGGTTTTTTCTCTCGGTGGCAGTCGCGGCTTGGGATGACAGTGCGATTTGAAGCGGTTCGGTGTGGCAGTGCGCCGTTTTGCGCCGGGAATCTGATCGTCGCGATTCCAACTGCACGACTGGGACCGTCGCTGTTGTACGAGCACGCGTACGGCGGGCGGCCTACGGCAGATATCCGTCGAGCAATTCCAACGGCCCATCTTCGGCGATGAATTCGGTCGGTTCAATAGCGGCCGGCAACAGCAGCGTGGTGCCTCGCGGCCGTCGCGTTGGGCCGGGGGCCGAGGGGCACCGGGCAGTGCCGGAAATCACGGCAACCAGATGCATGCGCCCGTCGCCCGCGAGAACCGCCGAATCGTCAATCGACCATCGGTCCCAAACGAAATAGGGGCAACTCGTCAATCGCTGCCGGCAGCCGCCGAGGGGAACGGGAACGACAGGCCCGATCGGTCCAAGTGCGAAATCCACCGCATCCATTCCTTGGTCGATGTGCAACGGACGCGGCCGGCCGTCGGGGCCGACGCGATTCCAGTCGAAAAGCCGAAAGGTCGTGTCGCTCGACTGCTGCAACTCGGCGATGAGCACTCCCCGGCCCACCGCGTGAACCGCCCCGGCCGGAATCAACACGCAGTCGCCGGGCGTCGCGCGAAACGAATGGAGCACTTCCCCAACGCGACCAGTGCGGATCGCTTGCGTCAGGCGGTTGCGATCCACACCGGGTTGCAACCCGGCGTAGATCAGGCTATCCGGGGCGGCGTCGATGACGAACCATGCTTCCGTTTTGCCCGAGTCGGGCGGAACGAGCTGGGCGGCTATCGCGTCAGCGGGGTGAACCTGCACGGAAAGCGGTTCGGCGGCATCGAGGAACTTAAAGAGAAGCGGAAACCGATCGCGCGATTGATTGGAACCGACCAGTTGCGACCCGAACGCGCCGAGCAGATCTCCAAGTGTTCGGCCGGCGAGCGGCCCAAAGAGCACAACGCTTTGGTCGTCGCCTCGTGAACAGACTTCCCAGCTTTCGGCTGCGGTCGGTTGCCCGGCGAAATCCTTGCCCAACAAGTCGGCCAGCCGTCGGCCGCCCCAAACATAATGTCGCAAGATGGGTCGAAATTGAAGCGGATAAAGCTCGGGCATGAAAGGCTCGCAGTCGGGAATCATCGCACCGGGCGGCTCGTGGAACGCGGTCGCCTGATCCATTACGCCGCGGCGAGGCGAACATTAATCGCCCGAGAATCGCGGCTTGCAAATGCTGCTATTCTACGGTGTGCCGAAACAGGGATGTAGAGACGCGGGCCAACCGCCGAAAGATTCCAAAACCGAGCCGAGAGCCGTTGCCGGCGCCGTTTCGATCGCACGTGCCGTTCGCCGTTCTGCCGACCATTCCACCGAATACGCCGTCGGCGCTTTCACTGGAAACGGGAACATACGCTCGAATGTGTGCGTGTGTGCGATGCGCAGCGCACCGATTCGATCAACGAATCGCCTGCCCAATCAGGTAGCCGGCGGTGGCCACCGCGGCCGAAAGCACCGTGCCCCAGAGAAGATCGACGGCGGTAACGATCCATGGCCAGTCGCGAACGGTTGCATGGTTCGTCAGGTCGTAGGTGGCGTAGGTCGTCAATCCGAACAGTGCGCCTAAGAGAATTACCCGCCAAAGCGATTGCGCTTGCAGGGCCGGCAGAACGACAAAGACATTCAGGGCGGCCACAAACAACAGGTAGAACAAGCCCGCGGCCCACCAGTTCGGTTGGTCAGCCAACAAGTAGCCCAGGTGTTTCTTATAGAAACCTCGCGCAACGAAGCCCAGCCAAACGAAGTCTATCGCCAGGAACACGGCCAGGCTCGACAGGTAGAGCTTTGCATAGAACGCGATCATCTTTTGGCTCCCGGGCATCGCCCGTTGCAAAGACGCAATAGCGATCGGCTCTGCCGCGGCAATGAGGGCGGCTTATGCCGAAGCGGATTGGCTCCTCGACGAAAACAAGTAGTGCGAAACATACCATTCCAAACCTCGGCGGAAGGCGAACAGCTCGGCGCAAGCCATGAAAAACATCCGCCAACGCTGAAATTGACGCCGGCCCGCGGTCGGCCCCATGGAAGAGGCAAAGAGATCGATAATCTCTTCGCGATGCGCGTCGCAATTTTGCAACCAGGCTTCGAGCGTGCGGGCATAATGCGTGCCGGCAATGCGCCATTGCCGTTCGAGAATCAATTCTTGTTGAAAGCGGACGAGCCAATCGTCCGAGGGCATCATGCCGCCGGTGAAGAAGTGCCGGCCCATCCAATCGTCGCGGCCCTCCGTTTCGAAAAGATAGGCGAATTGCCGATGACAGAAGATATGCACGGCCAGCTTGCCGCCGGGCGCAAGCCAACGGGAAATCCGCCGGAATAGTTCCCCGTGGTTGCGAACATGCTCGAGCATTTCGACGGAAAGCACGCGATCAAACCGAGCTTCAGGCCGGAACTCGGCCACGTCGGCGGTAATCACGGAAACGTTGTTCAAGCCTTCGGTTCGGCAACGATCGACAATATAGGCTTTTTGCGTACGCGAATTGGAAACGGCCGTCACCGTGCAGTTCGGGTAATTCTGGGCGATCCACAGGGAGAGCGAGCCCCATCCGCACCCCAAGTCGAGGACCGACATTCCATCGTGAAGTTCAGCGCGGCGGCAGAAGAGGTCGAGCATCGCCTCTTCCGATTCGGCCAGCGTCGTGCTGCGTTCCGGCCATAGGCCGCTGCTGTATTTCATTCGCGGGCCGAGCACCAGGCGGAAGAACTCGGTGGGCGCCTCGTAGTGCTGGATATTCGTCTGATCAACGGCAACGGCGACCGGCCCCTGGCCAAGTTCGTCGATCAATCGGGCCGTCGCGCCGCGCAGCTCGTCGCCTTCGGCTTGGTGTTGTTGCCGCAGTCGCATGCGCAACAGTCGCCGGATTCCAAGGCGGATCAAGCCGTCGGGGAGCCAGCCGCGTTCGGCCCAGTCGATCGCGATGTTCACGGCGATGTCTCTTTTCGCGGAATCCAAGGGATGAAAGCGCTAGTCGAATGCATATAGCGGCGATACTCATCGCCGCGCGAGGCGAGGGCTTGCGCTTCGGTGGGCGGAATGCCCGTCACGCGGAGCAGGAAGTACAGCATGGCCAGCGCAACAGCCGCCGATAGCCATGCCCACGCTGATCCGATGGCCAGCAGGGCATACGAACACCAGTGCAGCCATTCGAAGAAGTAGTTTGGGTGGCGAGAGTATTTCCACCAGCCGGCGCGGCATGTGCGCCCCCGATTACCTGCGTCCGCTTTGAATCGGGCGAGCTGCCAATCGGCCAGCGCCGTGTTTGTCACCGCGACAAACCAGAGCACGACGGCCGCAGTATCGAAGATCGTCCAAGCGAATACGCTATGATGCGCGGCTCCCATAATCGGCAGCGCGAAGAACACGGCCGCGGCGGCCTGGTATTGAAAGAAGACAAGGAACTTTCTTCCCGCGGCGTCGCCCCACTGGGCTCTCAATCGGCGATAGCGTCCTTCCTCGGGCTGGCCTGCCAACCGGCCAAACCACAAGTATCCGCTCAACCGCAAGGACCAGGCGGCCACCATGCCGGCGGCCGCGAGACGCCGCGGCCCGAACCCATCGGCAGTCGCCGCGAAAAAGACCCCGATCGCACCAACCAAAAGGGTCCAGCCCAAATCGACGATGCCCGCGTTGCCCGTTCGCTGCTGACGCAGCCACAGGCCGAACATTGTTGCCGCCGCAATCGGGGCCGCGATCGCTAGTTGTTCGATGGGCGAAAATTGCATCGGCTCGAATCTCTCGCTCTAACGACGGCGAGGGCCGAGTGGGAATCGGGCGATCGTCGGTTCGATCTCTTGGATGCCGGCGGGCGGTGCCGCTCGGTCCGTTGGCTAACCCTCGGCGTCGGCCGTAATATTCGCATGGCGGGCCGATTGGGATGCAGGCTCGAGGATCGAATGCGTTTCCGTTGTCACGGAAAGGAGTTCGGTCGGGGCGGGCCCGGCCGGCTCGATCCACTGGCCGCGCGTCGCTCCGGGGCGTTCGGCGGGCAGAACAGCCTCGTTGATTTCGTAAAACGTCGGCGGCTCGTAGGTCCACCCCCGAGTCAAGCGTCGCTCTTCGCGCCGCAGCTTCCAATAAACGAACGGTCCGCCGAGTGCTGCGCTTAGCCGGGCCTTCCAGCCGAACTCGGCGCGAAGGTCGGCGAGCAGGCGGTTGATTCTGTGGCTGAGGTGCGACTCGTGCCGGAAGTAAAGGCGAGCGGCTGCCGCGGCTGCGGCAAACGTGGTGGCCAAGTCGGCCCCTTCCAACGCAAATCGGCGTCGGATCCGCGGATCGGGGTGGTTCTTGTATTTCTTCCAGCCGGCCAGCGAGGTCGCAGCCGCACGAAGCAAACTCGGACCGTTGACCGCGAAATCGCGTTGAAACGCACGCGCGAGCCACTCGGTTTCGCTGCCTGCGGGCAGGTGGGGATGCCGGTAGTTGAAACGGCACTGGCCGTGGGTGTCGGGCGTGGGACACTGCGTCTCATCGAGCAATCGCCCTTGGCGAGCCATCTGCTCGAACAAGGGAGTGCCCGGCAGCGGCGTATAAAGCATGAATTGATGGAAATCGGTGGCGTGGGCGACGGCGTCGTCGATGGCGTCGCTGATGTTCGTCGGCGTGTGGCTTTCCAGACCGATGATCGTGGAGCCGAGCACGCGGATTCCGTGCGATTGCAAGCGGCGGACGAGCTGGCGCGTATCGACGCCGTTGAGTTTGCCGTAGGCCGCGTTTCGTCCTTCGACGCCCATCCATACCCACGACAGACCCAGCCCGACCAGTTCTTCAATGTGATACGACGCGAGAACGTTGGCTGAGCTGAAGACATAGAGAATCCACGCCTTGTCGTGCCGCTGCATCAAGTCGAGCAAGCGGAGCGCGCGGCGACGATCGAGCAGGAAGTTTTCGTCCATGACGAAGAACGATTGAGTGCCGGTGCGCTGCTCGAGTTGCCGCATAATATCGAACAGCTCTTCCGCCGTTCGGTAGAAGGTTACCACCGAACCTTTTCCGCCGAACATCGCCGAGGTTGCGCAGAAATTGCAGCCGATGGGGCATCCGACCGATGGGATCAGCGTAGCGGCCACCTCGGACGGACGTGGACGCAAGGAAACGCCGAACGCTCGGGTGCCGAGTCGGGCCGGCGCCACCGGATGGCGGATCGTGCGGGCTTCGTCGTCGCCGAGGTAACGCCGAAACCACTGCACGCCCTCACCGCGGACGATCCAATCGGCGTCGATTCGCTCGTTCAAATCGGGAATGTTGCTGATGTGCCCGCCCACGACGATCTGCGCCTGCGGGGCGATCTGCCGAACACGGCGGCACATCTCGGCCACTTTCAGGACGTTTGTTGTGATGCTTCCGATGCCGACGACGTCATAGCGATGACGTCGTAATTCTTCGGCGAATCGATCGAGCGACGGGAAGTCGAGAAGCGTGCAGGGAGCCGATATGTTGCCCTGAAGCAGCATCAACCCCCATGAACGATGAAACATTCGCAGCGAAAAGGGGCCTTCGAATCGGGTGACTTGGTTATGGTACAACTCCATCGGGTTGATCGATCGACTGCCGAACTGGTCGTCCTGGGCGTACGGACCAAACACACTCGACAGAAGCACCGTTGCGCGACGCCCTAGGGGGTGGCGCGGATGCGGATCAGACGGCTGCGGCTGGCGCGGCGACCGATACACGCTCGGTGATTGTTCAAACATGAAGCGATTGCTCCACAAAGTTTTCCAATCTCATCTGCGTCCAAGACGCAGAGGCGATCGATCGCACAGCCCGCCGAGAACAGAAACCGCCGGCCGCGCGGTGCGGCCGCAATGAAGGGCACCTTCGTGCGACCATAAGGTTCATCAGCCCCCGCAGGTGTGCCGTTTCGTCGGAAGTCGATGCCGAATCGGCGACGGCCGGTGGCACCGCGGCACGGAGCGAATCAACTAGGTTCTCGACAGCCCGGTCGCCGCGGCCGCACCGGGCCCCGGTTCAGCCGAACTCATCGTGCCGTTGTTCGAAAGGAGTCGGTATCGTCCTTTCGCACGCAATCCTCGCGGTGCCATGTCCGTCGATTTATCACATGTTACGACACGCGGCAAGTGTCAACGCGGCGTCTGTCGTTCGAAAGCCGTCGAAAGGGTGAAGCCGGTTATCTGCTCCTCTTATGCGGTTCGCGGGCCGGTTCCTCTTGGCCTGCTATTGTTCCGATGGCTCCTCTATCGGCGGCATTGGGCCGGGGCGCAGGTTTGGGGCGAGCTCTGCAATCAGCCGGCCGAGCAGTTCCATCGGCAGGCCAACCACGTTGCTTTCGCTTCCCTCGACCAAATGTACCCAATCGAGTCCGTCTTGATACCCGAACGCGCCGGCCTTGCCTTCCCATTGGCCGCTGTGCAAATAGTCTTCGATTTGAGAGTCGGACAAGGGATCCATGAACAGATGAGAAATGGCCGTTTCGATCACAGGCGTGCCCTCGGGAACAGGCCAAAGACACAGGCCGCTCAACACGCGGTGGTTGCGACCGCGAAGCCGGCGGAGCATTTCCTCGGCATCGCGTTCGTCTCGCGGTTTGCCGAGAATCACCCCTTGGCATTCGGCGACTGTGTCGCAACCGATCACTAGGGCGTCGGCAACCTTGGAAGCGACGTTGGCGGCCTTCTGGTAGGCCATGCGGCAGACAAATTGGATCGGACTTTCGCCGCTGCACAGCCCGCACTCGGCATGATCGTCGGGCACAACCACGCGAAAGCGATAACCGGCTTGTTGCATCAGTTCGCGTCGTCGCGGAGAACCGCTGGCGAGAATCAATTCGGAAGGCATGGATCGTTGCGTCGTACAGGCGATTTGTTCGCTCAACAAAGACAGCGGCGAATCGCTTCGTTCGGCGACGCCGCAAGTTCCGACATCGTCGAACGTTTAAGGCGGACGATCAATCTCAATGACGCATCGCGGGGGACGAGCGGCGCGCGGAAAGTCGGCGTGCGGGACGTGATGGTATTGTACGGAATAAAGGATGCGGGGGGTTAGCGCTCAGCGAGGTTGACACGGTTGCGGGCCTCGATGGCCGAGAGCCGTTCGAGCGCCTGTGCGCTGAGCGGATCGACCGCCCGCCGCACGACCATCTGATAATAGATTTTAGCCACGTTCGCTTTGCCCTGTGCTTCTGCCTGCTGCGCTTTCAAGAGCAAATCGGCCGCCTCCTGTCTGGCGTCGGGCGGGCCGGCGGCGAAGATCTCGGCTGGGGCTGCGGGTCTGGGAAGATCGACCTTCCAACTTGCTCCGATCGCACCGGGCCGAGCAAGTAGCATCTTTTCAGGCAGACCCGGCGGGGGCGACGGTACTCTTGAGGCGACAGTCTCGCCGAGAATCCGCGATTCCATCGCCTCGAAGTCATGCACGGTCACGGTCGCTCGCACCGTCGCAGCCCCGGTGGAAGAGCCGATCGCCCGATTAGTGAACGGACGGCCTGGAAGCAATGGCGTTCCGAACTGGCCGGAGCCGGCAGCCGACCTGCTCACTCCGCCCAAGACGGTGCTGCCGCGATCGGGAACCACGACCGAGGTGGAAACGCCGAAATGGCTGATCGTCGGCAGTTGGACTGCGTTTTGGGCCCAAGCCGCGGCCCCGGAAACGACCCAGGCGGCAAGACATGCGTGGACGGCAAGAAACCGCATGGCTCTGCCTCGGTTGAAACAAGTTCTGATCCGACGCCGGTCCTCAACGGGCGGTTTCGTCCGCGCGCATTGACGACCGACCTCGTGCCCTTCGAAATCGCACGGCAACGAAGCCGCGCCAATTCATTATTGCACAAGCAGGCGGGCTTGGGCAATCTCTCCGAGGGTTTGGTCGAGCAATTCGGCCAGAGCTTCGGGCGGCGGGTTTTTCAGCGGCTTGTCGCGTTGTTTGACAATGATCTCGCCCCGATCGACGGCCTCTTTGAGGCAGGGGATCAGCGATGATCGGTCGTGGCGGCCATCGAGCCGCAGTACCAGCTTGCGGCAGAGGTCGTTTAGCTGCACCGGGCGATGGCACAGGTTGGTCAGCGCCTTGCCCATCTCGGCTTGAAGGCGAACCAATGGCCGCACCGCCGGCACGCGGCCGGCCCGATCGACCCATTGCGCCGGCCGCAGGCAGAAATCGAAGATGCCTACCGACATGCCGGTAAGCAATCCGCTGCTAAGCACCTCTTGGGCCAATGCCGGATGGTTGGCGGGAAAACGGCACGCGGCTTGAGTTCGCGCACGCGCGGTTAGGTACAAGTCGCGGAATGCGACGAATCGCGGACTGACTTCTTTGAGGAACGCGCATGCAGCCTTGACGAGTTGCTGCGACGATCGCAAGACGGAGGCGTTGCGGCGCAACTCAGCCATCGATTCGTCGCGGATGACGAGATTGGTCAGCTCGCAGCCCCCGTCGAGGGCGAAGTGGAATCCGCGGATGTCCTCCGGCGTGATGTCGCGCTTCAACGCGATGTTGTCGTGGCACAGCAGCGTCTTGCGAAAACGCCGGCCGCGAATGAAATCGAGATATTGCTCTTGTTGCAGCAGGGGAAGTTTCGCGAAGGTGTCGCGCACTTTCGGTGTGGCATTCTGAAGGAGCATCGTCGAAAACTCGGCGTCGGCAAGATATTGCAGTCCGACCGCTTGCGCGATTTTCATGAACTCGTGAAAGTACACCGGGTTGTTCTGATCTTCCAAGTGTTCATGGAAGAGATAGGTGTCGTTATTGATCTGTTTGATCGCGGCCAGCTCGTTGCGGTAGAGTTGGCCCATCGTGCCGTCGATATCGAGCGAAACAAGGAACTCCAAGATCGCTTTCGCCTGTGCGATGCGCTGGCGAGGATCGGGAAAGCCCGAGCAATGATACTGCATCAAATCTCGGACCACCGAAGCGATACGCCAGCCCGGATAAATGTTGTACGACACAATGGCCACCCCATTGGGCGCCAGATTCGTTGAGCAAACGCGAAGCAGATGCTGCTGAACGTTGGGGGGAACCCACGAGAACACGCCGTGAGCGATGATATAGTCGAATTGCCCCCACGACTCGTCGATGTCGAGGATGTTCGCTTGCCGGAGAGTGATGTTTTTCAGATCAAGCGAGTCGATCAGGCGGCAGCCATCGTCGATTTGCCGTTGCGACAGATCGACCCCTAAGAAGCGGCTGTTCGGAAAATCGATCGCTTGCGGAATGATGTTGCCGCCGGCGGCGCAGCCCATTTCAAGCACGCGGGCTTCGCGGATGTCGGGCGGCGACATACCGAACAACACCGCCATCGTTTCCAAGTGGCGGATATGGGTGAAACTGTACGGAAAATCGTGATAGGGAATCTCGTCGTACGAGTTGGTCGCTGAGGTCTCCGCCGCTCCAGATGACGACAATTGGTCGTGATCGTCCATCGCAGCATCTTTCCTTGCTCATGAACTGGGAGAGATGGCCCGAGCCACTCTCAACAGCGTATTGCTTCCGAGGTTTCCTACGTCTGAAAAAAACGCGAACAATGGGAGTTGGTTCAAATGGCAATTGCACACGATCGGCCGCTTCACTGCGCCGGCGGCCGCTTTCAAAATTGCGTCGAACCATTTACAGAGCCGTAACGCAATCTCTGTTGCCCACCGGGCACCGTTCCCCGTGGTCGAACTGTTCCCTCGCGCGTTGACTGTGAAAAGGTTTTGTCTTGCCTTATGGTGAAGAACCCCCATATCCGCCCGCACAAGGTGGCGGCAGGGCCGCACGCATGGGCGAAGTGACTGCCGCGGCACGACTTGGCCCGTTGTCCCTCGCTTTCGCTTCAACTGCTTTTCGCGTAAGTTCTTGGGACGGAACGTGATCGCTCCGTTGTGTCCCCGCGACACGGGCAAACGAACGACCGTCGGCGACAGCAATCCCTTTTCGGCTTATCGACCGGCGGAGCGGCCGGACTTCGGTAATATGTGCCGAATGCAGGGTTTGTGTGGCTTCGCTGTCGGCTCGTGTCGCCCAAGAAACAGGACGAACGATTCGCTGACCTGTGGTAGGAGCTACCCGCAGTCGGATGCAGAGACCGGAACACACCGGGCACCGCGCGTGCTTTGCAACAATCGAGATTACGAAAAAGCTACCTGGAAAAATGCGTAAGCTCGATAAGGCGGGAGAGAAGACGGGCGGCAGTTCCGCAGTCGATTGCTTCAGCGGCGATATCGACAGCTTCGGCTACTGATGCGGCTCCTCCGGCCGCGAAAATCGCCGCGGCAGCGTTGGCCACAACGAAATCGCGAGCCGGGCCGCGGTTTCCCGCAAGCACGCAACGGATCATCTCGGCGCTGTCGGCAGGAGAGTCGATCTGGATCGAGGCGGCTTCTGCTCGTTCAAGGCCGAACGTCTGCGGCGACCATTCAAAGGGCCGCAGTTGCTCGCTGGTGATCTCGATCACCGCCGTTGGCCCGGCCAGCGTGACTTCATCGAGCCCATCGCTGCCGTGAACAACCAGAGAATGCCGAGTTCCCAAGCGTCGCAGCGCACCGGCCAGGAGCGATTGCAGACGAGGTTTCCCGACGCCGATCAGTTGATAGGGAGCGCCGGCGGGATTGGTCAACGGACCGAGAAGATTGAAGATCGTTTGGTGGGGGATGCGCCGCCGGATTTCCGCCACGCGCTTCATCGCCGGGTGCCAAAGCGGGGCAAAGCAGAAACAGATGCCCAGCTCGTCGAGGCATCGTTCCACGGTGGGCAGATCGGCCTCGATATTGACTCCGAGAACCTTGAGCACGTCGGCCGAGCCGCTTCGGCTGGTTGCCGCGCGGTTTCCGTGCTTGGCGACGGGGACTCCGGCGGCGGCCGTCACCAAAGCGGCCGCAGTGCTGATGTTGAAGGTTTTCGCTCCGTCGCCCCCGGTGCCGCAGGTATCAATCAGAATCGAGCGGTTGTGCCGAATAACGGTCATGCGGCTGCGCAAGGCCGCGGCCGCGCCGGCCACTTCCGCTTCGCATTCGCCTTTGAGATGCAAGGCGCTCAAAAAGGCGGTAACGGTGCGGTCGTCTTCCTCACCGGTTACAATGCGGCCGATTGCCTCGGCTGATTGTTCGAAGGAGAGATCGCTCCCCGCCTGAAGTTGTTCGATTAAGGCTCTTAGCATGACGGAGCATTCTATCGGTCGGCCGAGACCGAATGCAACCGCTGTGCCCGAAACTTGAGCCGTGCGTTGGCCCGAAACGAGCCGTTTGCGTTGTAGAGCCCACAACTTGCGAACATTGACGCCCTAGAACTTCGTATTTAACATGGGGATGGTGGTTTGCGCGAAGAAAAACGCATCACTGGTGGCCGACACGGCGCGATTCGCCGACTGAACAGCCCCGGTTTCCTCTTGCGCTGCGGCGCGGGGATCGGGGGCGGAAAGGAATGGAACAATGATTGGCAATGGCTGCGGAAGGTTGCTCAACGCAAGTCGGCTGATGTTCGGGGTGATGTTCGGGCTGGCACTGGCTTCTAGCTCGACCGTTTGGGCGGCTGCTGGGAAGCCCGAGGAAAAGAAGATTCCACCGCCCGAGGATCTGGTTCGTGAAACAGCCGACGGTTTGAACTTGGCCTTTACATACTATCCTAGTGCCGAGGGAAAAGAGGCGGTTCCGGTCGTCTTGCTGCACATGTTCAAGGGGAAGCGATCGGACTATCGCGATTTGGCGCTGTATCTCCAGCAGATCGGCCATGCCGTGGTGGTGCCCGATTTGCGTGGCCACGGCGAAAGCACGAAGTTCCGCACCGGGGCGACCATCGACGCCAATCGGATGGCGGCCTCGGAATTCAACAACATGTGGCTGCTCGACATGGAGGCGATCAAAGGCTTTCTTTGGCGGGAGAACAACGAGGGCAGATGCAATCTGAATCGTCTGTGTGTGGTAGGGGCGGAAATGGGGGCCTCGGTTGCGCTGGCCTTTGCGGCGCATGATTGGGCGATTCGAGGCGCGGCCAACACGTATCCGTTCTACGGGCCGCGGCAGTTAGGCGCGTTTACCAAAGGGCTTGTGCTTCTTTCGCCGCCAATGCAGTTCAAGAACCTTAGCACGACGGCCGCCATTCGCCGATTAGAGCAGACGACGCGGGTGGCGGACGGGCCCGCCGTTCCGGCCGAACGGATCGCCTTTCTGATTCTGATCGGCGGCGAGTCGAGCGATGTAAAGAAAGACTCGGACCGAATCGAATCGATGCTCAAGAGGTACCATCCTGAACCCGAGGGCGAGAATAAGAAAGAGAAGAAAACGTTCTTCTACGGTGTGCTTTCCACTCAGTTGCAAGGGACGAAGTTGCTCGGCGTCCGCGAGTTGCGCGTGGAACAGCATATCTCGGCGTTCATCAATCTCCGCTTGATCAAAAGCACCGAAGCCCGCGCAATGACCTGGCAAGAGCTCAAGGGCGCGTGACGGCATCGACGGCCGACGGCGTCAGCGACCGAAGCCTTTGATCCGAAGCCGCCGATCCGGGTGCGTCGAACCAGGGGCGTCGATTCGAAAGGGACATCCGCTTCCGCCGGAGCGGCAACGGATCGGATTGGCGGGTGAAGGGGCATGGACGGCAGGGGGGCGTCGATCGAGTTTCCGGCGGTGGTATTTTCTGCACATTTCTCGCGTGAGCGGCAGCCCGTCTTTTGGGGCAGGTCTGTGTCACGGCGAAGGCTGCTAACGTTCTGCCGGTTCCCAGCCATCAACCGCAGGCTGAGATTTCGTTTGGGCGCGGGAATTGGAAGATGGCCAGACAATGGCGGCCGGCGGACCGCTGGGTTCCGGTGCTTGCTTGGCCATCGGCTGTTCAAACGGGCGCGGTGGTGACTCGCCGGCTCCCGCCGTACCGCGTTCGCGTCGGCCGAGGTCGGTGTGGCCCTTTTCTGCCTGCTTCTTTGATGCTGACGATGGGGCAGGGGGGGCCGAGGTCAGACGGCCGGTCGGCAACGGCGGAATGACTAGCTCGATGCCGATCGGCAGAACGTTCGGATCGGGCAAGACTTCGCTATTGGCTTCGCGTATCGCAATCGCGTGCTCAGCCGATCCGAGATACCGTTTGGCGATCGTCTCCAGCGTGTCCCCGTCGGTGACGCGGTGGGTTCGCCGGTCGCAACGCGAGGCGGAGGTCGGCGGCAGATCGCCGACCCGGTTGGGCCGCAAGTCGCCTGCTCCGGGGAATTTCGGTGCCATCGACGGAATGGGCACTGTCGCCCGAGGTGACGGCGGCCGTGCCGCTTCCAATTCACTACCCTCCGATCGCTCGGTCGGGGACGGGGCGGGGACCGTCGAGTGCGTGCCTGCCGGGAATCCGCCCGCGTTGATATTCGGGCCGGGAAGGTAACGGAACGGTGATCTGCTGTCGCCAAGCTGCTTCCGCGTTGACTGTTGTGTTGAATGATTCGGTTTGATCGGTCCGACTTCAACGGTGCTACCGGCCGGTTCGGACAGGTGCTCTGCTGCCGTCGGCGGCGGATTGCGTTCGTCTCGCCGGAACAAGGCGGCGCACGCGATTCCTGCCACGAGGACAGTAATGGCGACGACTACTCGCAGCGGTGCGGGCATGTGAGCCGGAAAAATGCACGTGTCGATGGCCGAGGTATCCGCGAGGTGACGACTCGATGGCTTTCCTCGCACGTTGACGTGATCTCAATGGGGCAATCGATGATCCGTAGATCACTGCGCAGTCGATCGGATCAGCGACCGCCTCCCGAGATGTCGTATCGGGCCTATCGAGCCGAGCTATTCAATGGCGGTACGGTTATCGCGATTGGACGACCGAGATTGCAGAAGGCATCAGTTCGGTCGGCAGATGCCGCACAGGTTGGTCAATTGCTAGAGTTTGCCTAGATTGCGCATTGTGCCGCCGGGCGTTGTCGCATCGCTATTCGACGGAGCCAAAGACTGCGCCATCGGCAACGTCGCTCAAGGTGCCGTGACTTGCCCAAATAGTTGCACACAATTGCGAAAGCGGTCGCGCTCGCAACGACGCGGCTCTCTCGGGTGCAATCCGCGGCTGAACCGCCTTCCGTCTTCCGCGTTGCTCTTGAAGGACTCGCCTCGGGGCGTGCAAGGCAAGAGACCACAGTTGCGGCCTGAGGCGTGCGAACTGTGCGGCAGGTGCGGGCGACGGCGCGGGCCTGCGGGTTGCCGGCGGCGTCGCTTCCCATACGGTACGCTGATGGCCTAAATCGGGCGGTCGGGTACCGCTAAGCTGTTGTATTTATCCCGAGGTACTCGGGATGTTGATGAGCGGTTGCTAGCTTCTCGGCCCAATCCAACTTTTTCAGTTCGGCCGCCAATTCCTGTCGTTCGGCAGGCGAGCCGTGCGCAGCGTTGCGATCAATCCGATCGACGCGTTCGCGATAGAACTCGATGAGATCGACGCGATCATCCGCCTCGATTCCCGCCTTCTCAAGGTCTGACCGCATTGCGAGCAACTCCTGGAGCTCTGCGGCCGAGATCGCGCCGGCATCGAAGAGCTTCTGCGCCAATTCGCCCAGCTCGGCGGGCGTGATTTTGGTAGCATCGTACTGAGCAACGATCCGGCTGACGGCTCCCAGGCGTGCGGCGGACGATCCGGCTTCGGGCGATTGCGGGCCGGCGGGAGACGCGGTTGCGGACGACTCGGGCCGCCTCGAACGTGGAAGCACATCGGAGTAGCCTTGATGCAACTGCTGAATTCGCATGGTTGGAGTCTTCCGATATTCTCAGACTGACTGACGGACTCACAACGGCCGATTCTTGCAGTCTTTCGCAATTCGGCCGCCCAATCGTGCCCTTTTTTCGCCCTTGTGCCGACGATCACGGCTCGATTGTTCGAGTCGTCCGGTAACGAGGCGTCGGCACCGAGGGCGAATGCATCGTCCGGCGCGCGTCGGGCCGCTGTGCTGCATCGCCGTGGAGCAAACAACGTGCCGTTTCTCGATATGAAGTGTTGGTGTGAGCGAGAAGATGTTGAAGAGAAAGGAACTTATGTGCGGTTCGGCGAATCACGGCGTTGATGACGCGCTATGGGCGTATCGGCTGATTCAACCGGTGAACCGGCAGGAATTGCCATTTCCGAGGTGAGGGCGAATCGCCCGAGAAGCCCACTGCTGCGCGGCGAACCGCGGGTCACAATCGCTTTGGATCGGCTGAGCCGTGGCCGACGCGGCCGACGATGCCGGGAAAATCCCTTGACGTTGCAGCAGCGGGTGCTTGAGACCATCGCCGGCTCGGCGCTTGTCGATCGTTGCAGCCAGTGATAATCTTCTGCTGGGGTGGAGCGACACGTCGCATGTGCTGACGCCCGCGGTTGCGGAGGATCAATCGATGACAAGTCACGTTTCGATTGCGGGATCGATTGCTGCAAGTATTTGGCTTTGGTGGGTAGCGGCCGCTTTCGGCGGCGAGGCAGCGCCCAAGGCCAAGGTCGATCCGCCGGCGCGGCAGGCAGCGATGGAACTGTTTGACGGCAAGACGCTCGGTCGTTGGAAGGTGGTCGAACAGTTCGAGTTCCGTCGCCACGGCGAGGTGGCGGTGCGTGACGGCGCGATTGTGTTGGGGGCGGGCAAGCCCGGCACGTGCATCCGGTACGACGGTCCGTTGCCCAAGATCGATTACGAGATTTCGTTGGAGGCTCAGCGGGTCGATGGTGAAGACTTCTTTTGTGGGATGACCTTCATGGTGGACGAAGAGCCTCTGTCGCTCATTCTCGGCGGGTGGGGCGGTAAGACGTGTGGTCTTTCGTGCATCGACGGCGAGCCGGCTGCGGAGAACGAAACCTGCGAGTTTCGGGAGTTTGAGAACGGTCGATGGTATGCGGTTCGCGTGCGGGTGACCAAGCCGAGGATTCAGGTTTGGATCGACGGAGAGAAACTGATCGACTTTCATCGCGAAGACAAACGCCTTTCGATCTGGTTCGAAAAGGAGAGCGTAACGCCGCTGGCGATTGCCACTTGGCGAACCACCGGTGCGGTGCGAGCTCTGAAGATTCGGCCGATTGCGCCGCCGACGGTGGAATCGCCCACAAAGGATCGGCCCGATGAAGACAGCCGATCGGATGGCGCGAAGGACTGATCTCTTTCGACAGAACCGCGGCGAATCCAAATAAGGCCGATCGTCTTTTGGCCGAAATCGGTGGCATCGCCTCGCAGACGGCCATCTGGCCGGTTGCGTCGAGATTGTTCGGAATAGGTTCGTTTTCCGGCACAATCTTGTGCCACGATAAGCTGCGCCATCGCAAGCGACCGAGTGTTCGAGCAATTGTGCAACAAGGCTTGTAGGAGCGGGAAATGATTGAGGGTTCGATCGACAGGAACGGGAACGAAGGCGGCAGCGAGGCGTTGCGTCAGGTGGTTTACGCTCGGGAGGCGGACAACGGCCCATTGGATGTTGTCGCGGTCGGCGCGCATCCGGACGACGTGGAAATCGCCTGCGGCGGCATCTTGGCGAAGCTCGGAAAACAAGGCTATCGGGTGGGCATTGTCGATCTGACCGATGGAGAACCGACTCCCGGTTCGCTCGGGCCCGAGCAGCGTTTGGCCGAGGCCCGCCGCGCGGCCGAAGTCTTGCAGGTGGTTGTGCGGGTTGTTCTGCCGTTGGCGAATCGCCGATTGTTCGACTGTTTTGAAGCGCGCGTGGCGTTGGCGACGGAGTTTCGCCGCTATCGTCCGCGCTTGGTGATCGGCTTAGGGGCCGGCACGCCGATGGCGTCGCCCGATCACGAACAGGCCGGGCGAATCACCGAGGCGGCGGTGTTCTATTCGCGGTTGACGAAGTGGGACGAATACTTTGCGGGTTTGCCGGTGCATGCCGTTGGGGCGTATTTGCACTGTTTTCTATCGCTGCGCCAGCTTGCCCCGCCGACCTCGGGGGGAATCGTCGTGGATATCTCGGACACAATCGAGACGAAGCTCGAAGCGATTCGCTGCTACGCTTCGCAATTTCCGCCCGAGAAGGCCCACTACTTCGACCGTTTTCGCGCCTACGCACAACAGCAGGGGATGGCTGCCGGCTTTGCCGCTGGCGAGGTTCTGGGAAATCCGAACACTTGGGGAACGCGCGACCTGATGAAGCTAATGTTCGGATAATTGCGTTTCGCCGCTTGGCAGGCGAGCATGACGATCGGGCTGATCTCCCAGATGCGGGCGAATATGCCGAAACGGCTGGACTCCTAAATAGTTCCACACAATTACGGAAGCGGCCGCCAGCGGAGCGAAGCGGCCGATTGCGTAGAGATGCGATTTGAACCGCCTTCTGTTTTCCGCGGTTTTATTTAGGAGCAGTCGGGGAGCCGGCGGCTGGCCGTCGAGAGGGCCGCGGAAATTGCGAGAGGGCCGCGGAAATTGATTGAATGCCTCGAACAGCCTTGGTACCATCGCTCGTAATTCAGACTTCGGGCCAATAGGCGATGCGAACGTTTGGGCGGCGCCGGCCGAAGGTCGAGCATCGTTGGTTGCTTTGAGGACGGGCAACGCCCAGTACGAGGGAAGGATCCAGTCTAAAACTGAGGGAAGAGAGGATTGCATGAAATCGATCTTGATGGGGGGATATCGTTTCGCGCAATGGCGGGCTGTGCGCGGTTGGTTGCCGAATCGCATCGGGCGGTGTGCCGCGGCAATGGTTCTTTGCGCTGCCGTCACTGTGGCTGGCAACGCATTGGCGGCCGAGCATAACCGGCTATCGGCGGAGGAGTTGGCCGATGGCTGGATTCTGCTGTTCGACGGCGAGAGCCTTTTCGGCTGGACGGCTGCGCATCAGGCGGATTGGAAGGTGGTCGATGGGGTGATTACGGCTTCGCAGGCCGACCAACCGGGATTGCTGCACACGACGAGCCAGTTCGGCGACTTCGCCCTGAAGGTCGATTTTCGCATCGAGAAGGGCGGCAATAGCGGCGTGTTTCTTCGCACCAGCCCGAATCCGCAACCAAAGGGCGGCAGGTGCTACGAGGTGAACATCGCGCCGTGGGACGATAACGAATATCCCACCGGCAGCATCGTGGAGCGGGCGCGAGTGACCAAGGATTTCAGCCGTGCGGATTGGCAGCGATTCGAGATTACCGCCAAGGGAGGGAGCGTGACGATCAAGGTGAACGATCAGCCGGCGATCGACTACACCGATCCTCGCCCCTTGGGCCGAGGTTTTATCGGTCTGCAATTCCGGCAAGGGAAGGTCGAGTTCCGGAACATCAAACTTAAGCCGCTCGACACTAAAAGTCTGTTCAACGGCAAAGACCTTTCTGGCTGGAAATCGCACCCGGAATCGAAAAGCCAGTTCACGGTGACGCCCGAAGGTTGGCTGAACGTCAAGAATGGCCGCGGCATGTTGGAAACCGAGGGCCGGTTCGATGACTTTACCCTGCAATTAGAGTGCATTGTCAATGGCGACGGGTTGAATTCGGGCGTGTTCTTTCGCTGCATTCCCGGCGAGTTGATGAACGGGTACGAATGCCAGATTCACAATGGATTTCGCGACGGCGATCGGACCAAACCGGTCGATTGCGGCACCGGGGGGTTCTTCCGCCGGCAAGAGGCGCGGCGCGTGGTGGCGGACGACCGACAGTGGTTTTACCTGACGGTGCATGCCGACGGCCCGCACATGGCCGCCTGGGTCAATGGAATCCAAGTGAGCGACTGGACCGATACCCGAAAGCCCGATCCGAACCCGCGCAAAGGGCTGCGATTGGAAGCGGGAACAATCCAGTTGCAGGGCCACGACCCGACGACGGATTTTTCGTTCCGCAATCTGCGAATCGCCCCGTTGGAGGCGCGCCGCTGAGGCAACGCGGGCATATGCCCCTGATTCCGGGCAGCGATTGAAACTTCAGTAGGTACTCCCGAATGTTTTGAGGGGGCAGGTTCGGCCCAACCGGCCTTCGCTCGGTGTGCGCGCATTGACGGGCACGTGAACGCCCAAGTTTGCATGAACAGTCCGTGCCGTTGACTTGGAACGAAGACGGGAATCGATTATTCGGTTTGACACGGGGGAAGGCGAGTCGATAAGATTATTGATCGGCGGTTCTGTCAAAAAAGCGTCTGCGGCAATAGGTAGGTAGAACGACATGACAGTTCAAGACATTCTGTTGAGCAAGGGCGGAGCGGTCTATTCAATCGCGCCGAGCGCTACGCTCGACGAGGCGTCGAAGCAACTGGTCAAGTACCGGGTTGGGGCGCTGATGGTTGTGGATTCAACGGGGCCGGAGCCTCAATTGGTGGGAATTATTACGGAACGCGACTTGCTGTATGCCCAAGCGTCGGGCAAGGGAGGGTTCGACGAGTTGCGGGTGGAAGACGTGATGACCAAAGAGGTGATCACCGCTACTCCGGAAGACACGATCGATTCGATCATGGCGTTGATGACGACGAAACGCATTCGTCACTTGCCGATCAAATCGGAAGGGCAGTTGGTTGGCGTGGTTTCCATCGGCGATGTGGTCAAGGCCCAGATGCACCGCCTGGCCATGGAAAACCGATTCATGAAGGACTATATCCGCGGCTGAACGCGGGGCCGGCGGGAATCGGATTGAACGCATCATCTGCGTCTGGCTGCCATTGCTCGCCCTCTTTGGATACGGTGGCGGCGGGCTTCTCTTGCGACGGTGTCAATCACAGGGCAATCTGATAGCGTTCGAGTTTGCTGCGGTCGATTTCTACTCCGAGGCCCGGCCCGAGCGGCACAAGGGCGTTGCCGTCGGCCTGTGCGATTGGGCGGCGGAGCACGTCGTCGCGGAGTTGACGATAGACGCACTCGTAGGGCGAAGCCAGCGCGGGCGTGCAGGCGATCAACTGAAGCATGGCGGCTGCCGCGATTCCAACAGAGGGAGGGCCGCTCACCACGGCCGATGCGCCACCGGCGACCGCAACGGTCGAACACTCTCGGGTGGCTCGAAGGCTTCCGACCCGTGTGGGATCGATCATGACCGCCGCTCCCGCGCCGCAGCGAACAGCGGCAAAGGTGTCGGCCGGCCGGGCAATGGCGCGGCTGACGGCTACCGGCACGCTGGTTTGTCTGGCGAGTGACGCGACCGCGAAGAAATCGCCCATGGCGATCGGATCGATCAGCAGCTCGGGCGGCTCGAACTCGAGTTCGTGGCACAGATCGCGGGCCGATTCCATGCTGTACCGCCCGCCGGCATCGAGCCGTATGCGCAGCCGTCCTCCTGTGGCGGCACGCACCTCGGCCAGCATCGCCAAGTCGCCATCCGGTTCGCCGGAGGCCTCGACGGTTTGAGTCAACAATCCCTGCTCGGCCCAAGCGCGGGCCACTTCGGCCAAACGTCGCGGGCTGCCCGGCGGCAGGCGAGTGGCCAGCGGCACAGCGGGACGATACGCGCCGCCCCAAACCCGACACAACGGCTGCTTCAGGGTTCGTCCGATGAGATCCCAAACGGCCATCTCGACCGCCAGCCTCAGAGGCGGGCACGATAGTAGCTCAGCGTCGAGTATTTCCTCGACACAGAAGACGCTTCGGCCCTCGATCAACGCCAACAGAGCCGAGCGGTTGGGAGGCCGCTGCGAGGGCAATAAGTCCAGCGGCGTTTCGCCCCAGCCTTCGCGACCATCGTCGCTGTCGATGCGTACGATCAGGCTTCGTACCGGACGATACGCATCGGTTCGATCGATTTCTACTGCGAAAAACTCGATGTCGTCGATGATCATCGCGAGGTGCTCCGATAGTCACTCGATGCCGCAGAATCGAGCCAGGCCGGTCGAGGACGCCGATGTACAGGTCCGAGCGGTTCCGCCGCGTGTCGGCCGGTTTGATCGCATCCGACCGATTACCGCTGCCGAAGATCGCCCCGAACCGTACGCGATATCATACCGGCAAACGGAGTTTTTCCAACAGGAGCAATCATCGACGTGTGGAGCCAGTTTGCCTGTGGAGCCGCTTTTTGTTGAGGGGCGGACATATTTGGCGCCGATGCGCCGCTGCACGAGGGAGGAGCCGGACGAGACGCGCCGACGGCCGGTGCTCGACGGAAAAGGCGGCCGAATCAAGGCGACGGGCGGTCGCGGAGCGGCTCGGGCAAGGCAAACGTCACCTCTTCGCGGCAAAGAACGCGCGACTCGACCACGGCGCCAAAACGCGATTGGAGCACTTCGACGCAGCGTTGAACGACTTCCTCCGGCGCGCTTGCCCCGGCGGTAATGAGCACCGTCTGATCGTCGGTGAACCAATCCCAGTTGAGATCGTCGGGTCCGTCGATTAGATGGGCGGCGACGCCCTCTGCGGCGGCCAATTCCGCCAAGCGTCGGCTATTCGAGCTGTTGCGGCTGCCGACGACCAAAACGAGATCGGCATCGCGGCACCAGCGGCTGACGACGCGTTGGCGATTTTGAGTTGCATAGCAGATGTCGGCACGCGCAGGACCGACGATTTGCGGATAGCGTTGTGTCAGCCGGGCGATGATCTCCGCGGCATCGTCCATGGAAAGCGTCGTTTGCGTCAGGTAGGCAAGTCTCGCGTCGCCGGCGAAGGGGAGGAGTTCGACATCGGCGGCGGTTTGCACTAAATGAATCCGATCCGGCGCCTCGCCGAGCACTCCCACCACTTCGTCGTGGCCGGCATGCCCGATCAGCACAACGTTGTAACCGTCTGCGGCGAACCGCATTGCTTCGCGATGGACTTTGGTGACCAGCGGACAGGTAGCGTCGATCGTGCGAAGATGTCGCCGGTCGGCCTCCAAACGCACCTGCGGCGAGACTCCGTGAGCGGAGAACAGCAGCACTGCCCCGGGCGGCACGTCTTCCAATCGCTCGACGAACACCGCGCCTTGCGCGCGAAAATCCTCAACGACCCACCGGTTATGCACGATCTCGTGAAAAACGTACACCGGCGCGCCGTACAGTGCGAGCGCTCGGCGCAGGCTTTCGATTGCCATGTTCACACCGGCACAGAATCCGCGCGGCGCAACTAGAATGATCTGCATTGGATTCTTCACCTGCCTGCCTCTATGATAATTGAAGATCTTAAGGAAGAATAGAATCGGGGAGCGATCGGAGCTGCGGAAACGCGAAGACGCATTTTCGCCCGAACTCCGCGTATGTGGGTGCTTTTCCGTCGCTGACGTTGCTTCGGGCATGGACCGATTCGATGGCTGAGGCGAAGCGAGCTTTTTGGTGCGACGGACCGAGTTGCAACGGGAGTTGCGCCAGTGAGTGCGAAGGCAGCGACTAATCCTTGACTTCTCGGTGTATTGTTGTTGCGTAAGGTCGGTTTTTTCGCCCGGGACTTCAAGGGAACATCAGCGACATCGGAGCGTTGCGACGGGCCGTCGGCGTTGCGCCCGGGTTCGACGCGAATGGATCGTTATGTTGATTGCCGAGATTTTTCGTTCGTGGCAGGGCGAGGGTCACTTGGCCGGGGCCGAGAGCCTATTCGTGCGGCTGAGCGGCTGCAATTTGCGCTGCCGATTTTGCGATACTCCTTATGCTTCGTGGTCGCCAGAGGGAGAAGACCTGTCGGTGGACGAGGTGCTTGACCGGTTGAAGACGCTCGACGAGAGCGGCCCTCGGACCGAGTTGGTTCTTCAGGAAGCGTTGTTGCGCCGCTTGCGGAGCGAACGATTGTTGCGCATCGACGCGGCGGGGCATTTCTCCGGGCCATTGCCGGCGGTGATCACCGGCGGCGAGCCGTTTTTGTCGGGCGAGTTGGGCAAGCTGTGTGCAGAGCTTCGGCGGCAGGGAAGGCATATCACCATAGAGACATCGGGGACGATCTATGCATCGGTGGCGTGCGATCTGATGTCGATCAGTCCGAAGTTGAGCAATTCGACGCCCTCGCCTGACGGCGATCCCCGATGGACCTGGCGGCATGAAACGACGCGGTATGCGCCGGATGTCGTGCGGCGGTTGACCGCCGAGTACGAGTACCAGATCAAGTTCGTGATCGATCATCCCGCCGACATCGACGAGGTGGAGCAGTACCTGGCCGAGGTGAGCACGATCGATCGTCGCCGTGTCTGGCTGATGCCGCAAGGTGTCTGCGCCGACGATCTCGCCGAGAAGGCTGCTTGGCTTGAGCCGCTGTGCCGGGAGCACGGGTTTGAGTACTGCCCACGATGGCAGGTGGAATGGTTCAGCGCTCGACGCGGCTGGTGAATTTCGCAACGCAGGTGGCGCAGCCGAACGGCGAGGCGACGAGGCCGCGGGGCGGGCGATGCCGAAGGCGTGTGATCCAATCGATCGACTGTTTGAAAGCGGGGCGCGATCGCCGGCAGTGGGGGGAATGATGGACGGACTGGTTGTTAACGAGCTGAGCAAGCAGTTTCCCGCCCGGGGCGAGCCGTTAGTTGTTCTTCGGGGTGTTTCGCTGCGATTAGGCCTTGGCGAAAATGCCGCCATTATCGGCCCGAGCGGCTCGGGTAAGAGCACGTTGCTGAGCATCATCGGAGGGCTAGAGCCGCCGACGGGGGGCAACGTCGTGTTGGCCGGCGACGATCCGTGGCAGTTGGATCCGCGTCGGTTGGCGCAATTCCGCAACACTCGGGTGGGCTTCGTCTTTCAAGATCATTATCTGCTGCCGCAGTGTTCGGTGATCGAGAATGTGCTTTTGCCCACGCTGGCCGGCGGCGGGCCTTCGGCTGATTCGGTCGCGCGGGCGACGATGCTGCTCGAACGCGTCGGGTTGGCTGCCCGCCGGGAGCATCGACCCGCGGAACTGTCGGGCGGCGAGCGCCAGCGGGCGGCATTGGCTCGGGCGCTGATCAATCGGCCGTTGCTTGTGTTGGCCGATGAGCCGACCGGGAATTTGGATCGCGCGGCCGCCCAAAAAGTGGCCGAATTGCTCTTGGAACTGCAAAGGCTTGAAAACACCATCCTGGTCGTGGTAACGCACAGCAGACGACTGGCCGACATGATGCAACGCCGCTGGGAACTGAACGACGGTCGATTGGATGAACTCGCTGCGTGAACTCGCGTCGGCGCGAGCGCACTTCGTCGGCCGGCACGCAAGCCGCAATGGTTCTCGGAAATTCGCGGAAATGAAAACGGCACCCGACTCGAATCGCCAACGGCGGAAGGCGATCGACTCGCGGAGAGCGGCAAGGCGATAGGTTCGTGGCATGTCGGGCCGTTCGTTCACCTGGATCAATAGATGCAACGCACGAAGGAAGCGATGGTCGAGCAAGGCGGCACCGGGTCGGGCATGATGCCGCGGAGTGAGGAACCGGTATGACCGTGTGGCGGCTGATCGTTCACTCGCTGACGCATTACCGCTGGCCCCATGCAGCCGTGGCGGCGGGAGTGGCCGTCGCCGCGGCGGTGTTGTGCGGCGCGTTGATCGTCGGCGACTCGATGCGCGCCAGCTTGGCGGACTTGGCGCGAAGACGCTTGGGTAATGTCGAAGCGGCGCTGACCGCTCCTCGTTTCATTCGCGCCGAGATGGCTTCGGAAATCGAGAAGGCTGTGGCGAACCGTTTTCCGGACGAGGCCGTGCGCGTTCTGCCCGGGATCGTTGCCGATGCCGCGTTACAAGTCTCCGGCCGACAGGCTGTGCCGCGTTCGGTGCGAGTGAAACTTTGGGCCGTCGATCACGCTGAGCACCTATTTCCCAATCATCCGCCGTTTCCTGTGCCGCGGGGCGAGTCGGTGGTGCTGAATCGCGCGGCCGCCGATCGGCTCGGCGTCGATGCTTCCGGCTCTCTCATCTTGCGGTTGCCGGCGACCGACCAGATTCCGACGGAGAGCCTGTTGGGCCGCAAGAGCGAGCCGATGCAGAGCGTCCGCGTTCGTGTTTCCGCGGTGATTGCGGACGAAGCATGGGGCCGCTTCAGTTTGGAGACGACCCAACGAGTCCGTCCGACCGCATGGGTGTCGCGCAGTTCGCTGTGCGATTGGCTTGGCCTTGAGGATCGCGCGAATATCCTCTTGGCCGCGACGGCGACGGCCGATGAGCGAGAGAACATCGCCGAGGAGTTGCAGCGGCATGTGCGCCCCGATTGGAGCGATTGCGGGCTTCGCGTCGAGGCGTCGCCCGGGGGTGTCTGGGTGGTGACGGCCGATCAATTGATCTTGCCGCCGTCGATCGATTTGGCGCTGCGGTGCATGTTGGATGGGCGGCGGATTCAATTGGCGCTGACGCACTTGGCCAACTCGATTGCCTGCAACGGTCGTACGATTCCGTATTCCACGATTACGGCCGTCGATTTTCAGGCGGAGCCGCCCTTGGGGCCGATCGTCGATGTCGATGGCCGACCAATTCCGACGTTGGAAGAAGATCAAATTGTGCTTAATGCCTGGGCCGCCGAGCAGTTGAAGGCGCGTCCGGGCGATCGGGTCACGATTGCCTATTTCGACCAGGAAGTTGAGCGGGGTAGCTATCGCGAACGAACGGCCGAATTGCGGCTTGCAGCCGTCGCGGCGATGACGGGGCCGGCCGTCGATCGAGCGTGGACGCCGCGGGTGCCGGGGATAACGGACAAGCTGAGTTTGGGCGACTGGGATCCGCCGTTCCCGTTTGAGCAACGCCGTATTCGCCCCGCCGATGACGACTACTGGAAGCAGTGGGGGCCGACCCCGAAGGCGTTTGTCTCGCTTGCAACCGGGCGCAAGCTTTGGGCCGGCCGCTTCGGCAAAACGACCACGCTTCGTGTCGCTCCGCAGGCCGGCGATTCCGACCGCGGTCCGACGGGGGCTTCCGAACGTCTGAATGTTGATGCGGCTGATGTGGGTTTAGTTTTTCAGCCGATTCGTCATCAGGCCTTGGCTGCGGCAGCGGGAACGACGCCGTTCGAGTGGCTGTTTCTCGGATTCAGCGGGTTCGTCATTGCGGCCGCAATACTTCTTCTTGCGACGCTGTTTCGTCTGGCGATCGATCGGCGCGCAGCAGAGTTGGGATTGTTGGCAGCCGTCGGATTCGATCAAGGACGGATGGTGCGCGTGTTGTTGGTCGAAGCCGCGGCCGTTGCCGCAATCGGCTCGCTTGTCGGTGCGGCCTTGGGGGCGGGGTATGCGTGGCTGATGCTCTGGGGGCTGCGCACGTGGTGGCTGCCCGCCGTCGGGACGACTCAACTGATATTGCGGGTGAACGCAGTTGCTTTGTTCGAGGGGTGGCTCATTGGCACGGCGACCGCATTGATCGCGATGATCATCGCGGTGCGGCGATTGACGCGAATTCCGCCGCGACAGTTGCTTGCCGGAACGACAAACGCCGTCGATCTCGCTTCGGCGCACGGGACGACCCGGATTGGGTGGTGGGGCGCCGGGATGCTCGCTGCGATGGGAGCGGCAGGCACAGCGGCGGCCTTTGTCTCAGAACGGATGCGCGCTGCATTGTTTTTCGGCGTGGGAATCGGGGCGTGGATTTCGCTTTTAATGCTGCTCTATGGAGTCTTGCGGCAGGGAAGGTGGGTGCGGCTTGACCGTTCCGCGCGTTTGGCCCTGCTCCGCTTGGCTGTCGTCAATGCGTCGGCGAATCGGGGGCGGGGGGTGCTCTCGGCGGCGCTCTTGTCTTTGGCGGTGTTCTTGATTACGGCGATTTCGGCCTTTCAAATCGATCCTGGGCAGTTCGGGGTCAGTCGGTTGAGCGGCAACGGCGGTTTTGTGTTGATTGCGCAGTCGCTTCGCGCGATCGATCACGACCTGAACACGGAGGAGGGCAGGGCCGCGGTTCAACTCGTCTTGCCGGAAGAGATCGCCCGGCGGACGCGAGTGTTTGCCTTGCGCGTTAAGCCGGGCGACGACGCGAGTTGCCTGAATCCGTATCGTGTTCGTCGTCCTCGTATCCTCGGTGTGCCCGATTCATTGATCGAACGCGGCGGTTTCGCCTTTGCTCATGCGGCAAATCGCGATCATCCCTGGCAGGCGTTGCGGGGAGCCGGGGTCGCTGGTTCTCTGCCGCCGAGCGATGCCGGCGCCGTGCCTGTCATCCTTGATCAGAATACCGCTATGTACTCTTTGCATCTCTGGGAAGGGATCGGGCAGGAATTCGAAATAGACGACGGGTCCGGCGGGCGAATCAGAATGAAGATCGCGGGGCTTCTGGAGAACAGCATTTTTCAAGGCGAGTTGTTGATCGCGGAATCCGCGTTTACTCAACTGTTCCCGAGCGAGGCGGGGTATCGGTATTTCTTGGTCGAGTCCGATTTCGATCAGGGGCGTTCGACCGGGCGATCGTCGGCCGCGTCGATCGAAACCGTTCGGCACGCATGGGAAACCAGCTTGACCGATTACGGGGTGGAAACCCAAACAACAATCGAGCGGCTTGCCGAGCTGGCGGCCGTTCAAAACACCTATCTTTCGACATTTCGCAGCTTGGGCGGTTTGGGCTTGCTGCTCGGTTCGGTTGGATTGGCCGTGGTGCAATGGCGCACGCTGCTCGAACGTCGCGGTGAGCTGGCGTTACTGCTTGCGACCGGCTTCTCGCGGCGGCGGCTGACCGCGGTTGTTCTTTTCGAAACATGGCTGCTTCTCGGTGCCGGCTGCGCTGTTGGGCTGGCGTCTGCGGCCATCGCCACCGTGCCGCATGCAGCCGCGCGGGCCTCGACTCCCTGGACGGCGATTGCGTTGCTGGCAGTTGCGATGTTCCTCATCGGCAGTCTTGTTGCCGGGGTGTCGGCTGCGGTCGTTCTCCGTCGTCCACCATGGTCCGTATTGCGCAGGGAACTGCGTTAGCGCAGTTGCGTTTGAATTCCGTCGCACGCAACGGCCGCACGTTTTGTGAGACTCGCGCGCTTGTGCCCTGTCGCTTTACCCGTTCAATCGGCCGGCGCATTCGGGTTTGACAACAGACCTAAACAACCGAGCCCATAGAAGGTGTATTCGCAATCACCCTCCGCGTCCCAGGCAGCGCCGCGAAAGCCGCCCTCGGCACGTTCCAGGGCCTCGACAAACTCAAGAGATCGTTGGAGATTGACGCCGTTTGCGGGCGCCACATGCGTCAAGACCGTTAGCGCGGCAAAAGTGCTCAACAGGTCGGACGACGGGGCGGAGCCGTGGGCGGGCCATCCGCCGTCGTCTGACTGCACTGCTTGAAGATAACGTCGGGCGGCTGCCGAGGTGGACGAAGGCAGCGCATCGAGCATGCGCAGCAGGCTACACGCCGCCGCCGTAGGATTCACCCCGCTACGGTGAATCACGGGCAACTCGGCGAATCCGCCATCAGGCTGCTGTCGCGAGGCGATAGCGGCTGCGATTTCGTGCGGTGCCTCAATGGCGACTCCGACGAGCTGGGCCGTGGCGACCATCAGAAAAGTGCTGTACGTACTCGACGGGCCTGATTGTTCCGTCTTGGCGAAGCAACCGTCCGGACGCCTCAAGCGAGCGATCAGCCGCTCGACGGGCGAACGGCGATCGACGGCCGCGGCGATTCGGCCCGGCGGCCCGCCCAACTGCTCGATCATGGTCAAAGATTGGACCGCCGACAGGAGGTCCACTGGCGGCTGATCCGATTGCATGCGATTCGCCAAGAACCGTGCCGCCGCCGAGATCACCGGATCGTCCCACCGACCGAGCATCGCTAGTGATCGCAGTGCGAAGCCCGTATAGTAGCAATCGCTGTCGCCGCGGCGGCCGGCAAAGCCGCCGTCGTCACGTTGCAGGGCCAGAACGGCGCGGGCATGTCGTTCTCGCCGCAGTGGGGCGAGGCAGGAGACACCCAGGGCCAATCGCAGCGACAATTCCCAAAGCATCAACTGTTGTCCGTTCTACCAAGGGCCGCCGTGATCGTTCGCCCAGTAAACCGCCCGACCACTCCGTCGTGCATCACGCCATCGGTTAGCGAGAGTCCTCGTTGTCGCCGTAGCCGGCCATCTTTCGCTTCAGCGTGACGCGGTGTAATCCGAGTTGCTTTGCGGCCGCAAGGAACTGGCCGCGATTCCGCGCCAGCACCGAGCGAAAGAGCGGAGGTTCGATCAGCCGCATGAGTTGGTCGTACAGCCCGGTGGCGTCGGGATGGGCCGACATCTGCTGTTCGGCCCATGCGGCGACCATCGCAGCAAGCATTGCCTCTCGCGTTGCCCCTGCCTCATGCGCCGGCGGCGTCGGCGGGGGAAAATGCTCATGATGCAAGGGACCGCCGCGGGCGAGCAATAGGGCATGCTCCAGTGCATTGCGCAGCTCGCGCACGTTGCCGTACCAGGGCCGCGATTCCAAGAGCATTAATGTCTCTTGGGTAAGCGGCGGACGAGGGCAGCGATTCTTTGCCGCCAATTGGTCGAGGAAGAACTCGGCCAGCAGGGAAATGTCGCCCGGCCGCTGGCGTAATGGCGGCAATTCGATGGTGAAGGTCATCAGACGGTAGTAAAGGTCGGCGCGAAAGCGGCCCTCGGCCACGAGTCGGCCCAGGTCTTGGTGCGTGGCCGTGATGATGCGGAAGTCGCTGCGCGCCGCCCGATCGCCGCCGACCGGCGCGAATTCGCCGTACTCGAGCACCCGCAAGAGCTTCACTTGAACCGCCGGAGGAATGTCGGCTGCTTCGTCGAGGAAAATCGTGCCTCCGTGCGCCTGTTCGAGAACGCCTTTCCGCGACGACTCCGCCCCTGTGAAGGCGCCGCGCACATGCCCGAACAGCTCGCTTTCCGCCAGCGTGGGACTCAACGCCGCTAGGTTCACCGCAACGAACGGCCCTTGAGCGCGGCGGCTGTACTGGTGGATCGCCCGGGCGACCAGTTCCTTGCCGGTGCCGCTCTCGCCGTGTATATGAACACAGGCATCGGAAGCGGCCACCATGGCGATTCGCTTGAAAACCTCCTGCATGGCCGGCGAGGCACCGACCAGGGAGATCTGAGAAGTGGAAGCGGGGCGCGGAGGACGATCGGCAGCCGACGCCGGCCGCGGCTCGATCGCGCGTTCGATCGCGTGCTGCGCGGCCGCCAACTCGAAGGGCTTCACCAGATACTCAAACGCGCCTCGCCGCATCGCCTCGATTGCGGTTGGCAGATCGCCGAAGGCGGTAATGATGATAATGGGCAGAGGGCCGAGTTGCTCATGAAAACGCCGCATCGCGGTGATTCCGTCGATGCCCGGAAGGCGAACATCGAGGACGACCACGTCAGGCGGTTGTTGCTCCGCCTGCACAAAGCCTTCTTCGGCCGATGGCGCGGTGGCCGCCGTGTGGCCCAATGATCGGACCAACTCGGACAGTCCCCAGCAGATGCTCGGTTCGTCGTCAACGATCAACACATGAGCCATAACATTCACTGCCGATGGTTTGCCGCATTCGTTTCGCCGCAATCGTTCGACTGTCGGATCGTCGGTTCGCTCAACGGAAAGCGGAACTCGAAGATGGTTTGCCCAGCGTCGCGCCGCCAGGCGAGCGAGCCTCCGTAGGCCTCGGCGATTTGCCGCGCCACCCACAGTCCCAAGCCGATGCCGCCGGGCTTGGAGGTAGAGAATGGTTCAAACAATCGCACGGCCATTTCCTCCGGCGGCCCCGCACCGTTGTCGGCAACGGTGAGAACGCCGCAATCGCCTTCGCGGCCGATCGCAAGCCGAACGCGTCCTCCGCGGTTGGGCACCGCTTGGGCCGCCTCGATTGCGTTGCCTGCCAAATTGACGATCAACTGCCGGATGGCCTCGGAATCGGCAACGATCATCAGGGGCTGGTCGAGAGTGACGATCTCGACATGAACGCCGTGGTGGGCCATCAGCGGATTCAGCAGAGCCGCCGCCTCGTCGAGCGAACGCCGAATGTCGATCGCCGTTCGGCACGGCGGCGCGATTTGTCCCAACGTGAGGAATCGTTGCAAATAGGTTTCGATCACGCTCAATTGCCGCAAGGCGACATGCAACGAATCGGCTTTTTCCGCGGGGCACTGTCGCGCGTGCAACTCAATCGCCAGCCGGCCTCCGGCCGCGGCATTGCGCAACTGGTGGGCCAGCGCGGCTCCCAGCCGACCGAGCGTTTCCATCCGCTCGTTGCGGCGGACGGCGTCCTCGTATTGCGACAATTGAACCGCCATGCGATTGATCGCCTCGCAGAGGTCGCGCAACTCGTCATTCGGTCGATCGATGGGCATCGGGGCGAAATCGCCGTGCGCAATCCGTGCGGCTTGTTCTCGAATCGTATGCACCGGACGCACCATTCGCCGCGCCATCCATAAACTGGCCGTCAAACTCAGCACCACGGCGGCTGCTCCGGCAACCAGGGCGGGCACGCTCGCCGCCAGCATGCGGTGCGTCAATTGCTGTTGCGGGTGCAGCACGAACAGCGTGCCTCGCGTGGGCCCGGGAGAAGAACTGAGCACGACGCGATCGACGAGAAACTCCTCCGCTTCCGTCCGATCCCCCTCGGCTCTTCGTTGCAGGCGCATGGAATGGGAAGTGAGCGGATGCTCGATCTGTGCCTCGATCAATCGACGACTGGAGTCGGAGAGCGACGGAAGAGTTGTTGCCGAAATCTGCCGCTGTTCATTGAACAACACGAATTCGGCGCCGGTGAATTCGTGGAGTTGCGCGAGCACGTGTTGCGTCAGCGGGAATCGGGCGTCAGCCAGCGCTTGGGCCAACCCTCGCATCGATTCGCGCTGCTCGGAACGAACGCGCAGCGCAAGCCATCCCGCGGTCGAAGCGGCAGAGACCACAACCGCAAAGACCACCAAGGCGACAATCGGCAGAAGCAACTGCAAGGAGATCGGCAGACGCAGCCGAGAAGATGAACCCCGGTCCGACGGGGATGCCGCGGACTGCGGCGCGGGCTTCGGGAACGGTGTGTGCGCGTTCATTCAAGGCCATCGCCCGATGATCGTAACACCCCTTCTGCCGCGCCGAGCTGTTACGAAGGATTATACCGTGTGTCGATCGGATCGACATGAATGTCGTTTGATCCGACAATTGCGTCTATGGTACATCGGAAGCACTCTGATTGCAAGTAGTGTTGAAGAAAGAAGATACGGCCCTTTCTTGCGGTCGGCCGTGCTTTGGCCCAGCGTTTGCTTAAAGCAGGCATGTGGCGTCGCCAACGCAGCCGCAGGTGTTCAGAGGAGAAGCGAATCGGTCGGATGACGCAAACAACGCGTCTGACCGATTTGCGCTCCTGACGGCGTGAGCGGTGAGTTGGCGGTGGCCATTTGGGAAAGGGCTCGCCGGCTGTCGCAAGCGAATGCCAGCCGCGCCGCTCAATCCTTGAGTGATGCCGAAATACGTTCCGCCCGCATCAGCTCGTGCCGGCAAGAATCGTCCGCTGCCGACATCGGGCTGTCTGTCGGGAAAGCGTCTGACCTCGTCCCGGCGTTGTTTGTTACGGCCAATCTTTACTCTGCCGCAATTGAGCCGCAGCAGCAACGTACGGGACGATGGTCTTTTCTTGCAGTTCGCGCGACCATCTCTTGCCGGACGTCTTACGACCGGCACTCTCGCAGGGGGCGCAGCGGCAAACGGTTGAACCGATTGGGGCGCACCGTAGCGCTCGGCTGGTCCGGCGACAAGGGGATGCGCCCCACCGGTCGAACAGCGAGAATCAATTGCCCTATTTCACCATGGGAAGCACAACGGGACTGTTCTCGTTGAGCAATACTTCGCCTTCCTTGCCGTCGATGCGGTACTGGATTTTCAACTGCTTCACGGTGCCCGGAGCCGGATCGCCGCCGAAGGCGTCGTTATACGAGGAGCCGGGCAAAAAGATGATTCGATAGTTCTTGGCGTGGCGCCGTAACACCTCGGTAACGTCTTTTGACTTCGCGCCGGCGCCGTAGGTCGCTTTCACAATTTCCAGCTTCACCGGCTGATGGCCTGCCTGCGCCAAGGCTTTGCCCAACTCGGCCCGATTGACGTTCTTGCTTTGCGCCAAGGCCATGAGAATTAGCGAAGCCTCGTCTTTTAGCGCGGGCACTTTAGCCGCTTCAAGGGCGATCGACCGCATTTCGTCGGTGGGGTAGCGGAGCAGCACTTCGAGCACCAGACGCTTGTCTTCGTCGCGCTGGGCCAGTTCCATCGCTTTGCGGCACATTTCCGCCCGGCGTTCGGCGGGCATGTCGAACTGGCGGGCAATGCGGATGTAAGCGCGGATGGCGCGAACCTTCAATCGGTCGTCGGTCGCGTCGCGATGGAGTTCGAGCAGCACCGGCGCAGCGTCGGGCGACTTCCACTGTCCGAGAGTTCGATAGGCGGCGTCGCGCAAATCGCTATCGTCGGATCGGGCCGCCGCCGCTACAGCGGCCAGCGCGTTGTTCCCGCCGATCTGATTGAGCGTTTCGAGCAATTTGGCCTTCAGCGGACCGGGCACAGTGGGAACTGCGGCGGCGAGTTCCTTGGCGGCGGCTTCGCGGTCTGCTGCACGGAGGCAGGTATCACGGAGCGCCTTGTCGAGGGCGTTTGTCTCTTGTTCGTCTTTACTCTTCGAGAGTCGCGCAATCAGTTTGGGGAGGTCGCGTGCGTCAATGACGGCGCCCAAGCCGTTGAGGGCGGCAAGGCGAACCGCGGCTTCGGGGTCGTCTACTGCGCTCCAAAACGATGGCGCTGCCGCGGCGATTCGCCGGCGGCTGGCGATCTCGATGAGGATGAGCCGCAAGTTGCCTTTCGCCTCGGCCAAACGTGCGGCAATCTGCTGATCGATGGTTTCCCCTTGCAAGGCGGAGATGGCTTCAACGGCCGCTTGAGCAATCGTCTTATCGCCCTTGGCGGCTGCATCGAGCAAGGTCGGCAGGCACGAGGCGTCGCCCACGCGCTTCAGCGCCCGAAGGGCAATCAGCCGCAATTGCGAGTCGTCGCTTTGGGCGGCTTGTAGCACGGCGGGCAAAACGCGTGGGTCGCCGCGTTGGGCGAGCACTTCGATCAGCAGCCCGCGCCGGCCGGCGGGCGCTTGGGCCAACTCGGCCGCCAGCGCGTCGGTGATTGTGCCACCGGCGAGCTCCGTCGCGGCGCGCATGCCGGCGGCCGCAACTGCCTTGTCGGTGCTGCGAAGAGCCTCGATCAACAATGCCGCGCCGGCATCGCCGCGGACGACAATCGCTCCGCGCCACGCGGCCGTGCGGACCTGAGCGGGCGCGCCTTCCAGCGAGCGGAGCCGGTCGTAGATCGTTTGGGCGAGATCTTTCTTTCCGGCTGCCCCGAGCGCCTCAGCTGCCCGCAAAAGTCCCTCGGCGATGAATTCGACTTGCTGCCGACGTTTCTGAACATCGCTCAGGCTTGCGGCTTTCGCCATCGCCGCCTGAAGCGTTTCGGCCGCATCGACGGTTCCAATGCTGCCCAGCGCCCTTGCGGCGGCTGCGGCCGTGTCGGGATCTGCGTCACTCAAGAGTTTGCTCAACGGCTCGACGGCCTTCGCATCGCGACGCACGCCCAAGCTGCCAATCACGCCGACCCGAAGTCGGCCGGAAAGCTTACCCAGAGCATCACGAAGCGCTTCGTCCACCGACGGATCGGGGATGGGTTCGAGGGCGTTGCGGGCCATATGCGAAAGCTTCTCGTCGCTCAGCAGCGATGCCAGCACGGGAACCGATTGTTTGGTTCCAATCCGCGCCAGTTGTCGGCACGCGGCAGCCTTCTCGGCCAAAGAAGCATCGGAGCGGAGGATGGATAACTGGGCCGCTTCTTGAGCAAAGGACGTAATCGCCCACAATGTTAAGATCAGAGCGATCAACGATGTGCGAAAGGTATTCGGCATGGCAGTGAAATCTCCGGAATAATCGGTGGATGCGACGCGCAAAGGCGAACGCAAAAAAATCTTCTCAAAGGCAACAGGGTCGCGACCGTTCCGTTGGATGCCGGCAGGTCATCGACGTGCGGTCCGCATGCCGACCTTCACCGGCAATGGATTGGCAGCTCAGCAGTAAACGTAGGGTTCTCGCATGGCACGCGAACGAAGCCGATTGGCCTCTTCGTCGCCGATGAATTCTTCTTTCACCGGATCGAACTTCAGGCTTCGCTTGAGCCACATGCAGATGTTCGCGGCATGAACGGTGGTCATCGAGTGGTGCATCACTTCCGGGTTGGCGACTGTGCGCTCCCGGCTCTTCACGCAATCGACGAAGTTCCGCATGTGGTCGAGCGATCGCCCGGTGCGTGCGACGTACTCGCCGATCACGCGTTCGAATTCATTGAGCAAGGCCGGCGAGGAAACCTCGGGCTTCGCATAGCCGTCGGCTGCGGCCGCCCAGCCCTCGGTGCCATCGAACCGTTCGCCGCAGGAACCGTGCCAGTGCTTTGTTCCGCGCGAAAGGATCATTCGCACTCCATTGGCGAAATGCGTTACCATTCCGTCGCCGCTGTCGTTGGCCACATACTCGTATTCGACCGGCGATGTTTCGCTGCATCCCAACCCGGCCTGGGCCTGGGCAAAGGTGTGTGCGCCCCATTCGCCGATGCAACTGGTGTGGAAATCGTAGTGGCCGCGCCAACCGCCGCTGACGTAGGCCGGGTTGTACGGGCGCCACGGGCAGGGGCCGAGCCAGGCATCCCAATCGACTTCTTCCTTCGGCGGCTCGGGAACCGCCGGCAGCCAATCGTGACGCATTTCGGCGGCGTCCCACGGGGCGATGTGGGCGTAGGCCGTGTGAATCTTGCCCAAGCGGCCTGATCGAGCCATCTCGATGCAAAACACATGGTTCGGTTCGCTGAGCCGCTGAGTGCCGGTTTGATAAACGCGGCCGTAGCGTTTGGCCGTTTCGACTACGGCGCGGCCCTCGGCAATGGTCATGCACGAGGGTTTTTCCGTGTACACGTCTTTACCGGCACGCATCGCCAAAATGGAAGCCAAAGCATGCCATCGGTCGCCGGTGGCGATCAGAACGGCATCGATATCCGGCCTTTCGGCGAGAAACCCGTTGATTTCCGGATACATGGCGCAGTCGTTGTTGCCGTAGCGTTCATCGACGACCTGTTTGACGGCCAACCGTTGCTTCTTTTGCAGGTCGCAAATGGCAACAAAGCGCACGTCGGGCTGGTTCATCAGCCACCGCAGATCGTGCATTCCGCGATTGCGAATCCCGATCCCGCCCATCACGATCTGCTCACTCGGCGGGGTCGCTCCATTCATGCCCAACACTCGGCCGGGCACAAAATAGGGAAGGGCAGCGACGGCGCCGGCTCCGGCGGTCGTGGCAAGAAAACGCCGACGCGAGAATGAACGCACGCTTGGCATGAGAGCACTCCTATGACAAAGCTTGAACAATTACGGTGGGATGACTTGTGTGAAGCAGGCAGGCTCCAATCGATGCTGGAGTCACCAGTATGATCATTCCGGCCGTTGCCCCTGTCAAGTCTTTGCCGTCGAATCAAACGCGAGCGCCGCATACCGCAACTCGGCCGGCGACTGCGCTGCAAAACAGAACCGCGTTTCGAAACAGAGTCGCGAAAGACGGAATGCCGTTCAAGCGGGGACGGCACGTAAGAGCGACGCTCCGTTGCCACAGCAACTGCTTTTGCAATTGCGTGGAACGATTTAGAGGAACAAGCCGGCAGCGCCGATCGGCGGCGGGTGAGTCTGCCATCGGGGCGCGAGTGGGCGACCGGCTATCGCGGCGGGAAGACGGGGCCTGCGGGCTGATGCTGCGGTTGCGGTCGAACCGCGGCCTCGGTCGGCCGACCGTAAAGCGGCAGGTAGCGGTAGTACACCTCGAGCGTCAACGCGCTGATGGCCGTCGTGTACACTCGTCCGCCGTAGCCGCCCCACACGGTGTCGGTGTTCCACGATCCCGCCTGAGGGCCCGACCTCTCTTGCCGGGCCAGCAAGGTTCGAGTGACGGCGTCGTTCCATCGCAACCAGTGATCGTTCTGCAACTGATACAGGGCCAGCGTGGCGTAGTACCAGTAATAGCAGTTGTGTCTTCCAACCCCGGGCATTTCGCCCATGATCGCTTCGGTCGCTTCGTGAACAGCCGGATGATCTGCTGAGACGCCCAGCAGCATCCAACAGTAGAGGGCTTCGGCGGTCATCGGCCTTGTTGGACGTTCGCCGGGCCGATAGGCGGCCAGCCCGCCGTGCGAGCCAGACGCCACGCTTTGAAGAAACTTGACGACTCCTTGTCGCGTTCGCTCAGGGATGGGGATACCCGCCAATTCGCCGCTTTTCAGGGCCATCCATTGCCAGCCCAATTGACTGGTGTCGCCGGGGTCGGCCGGCACGTAGCGCCAACCGCCGGTCGATGGGCTCTGGCAGGCGACGGTGTAAGCCAATGCGCGGCGGGCCGGCTCTCGCAGGCGGTCGTCGCCGGTCATTCCCAATGCTTCGGTAACAGCCAAGGTGGCCATTGCATGACAATACATGCGCGAGAAGTTGTCGGCTGAGCCGGCCAGGTTGCCGTCATTGGCTTGGATGCTTAGCAAGTATTGCAATCCGCGACGGACGGTTTCTTGGTAGTCGCCCGTCAGATGCGTGTGCCCGGCGGCAAGGAAGGCCAGAAGCGCCAGGCCGGACACGCCGGCATCCGCCTCGATGCCCGCACTCTGCCGATTGCGCCCGAGCACTTGATCCTCGCGCCCACCGCCGAAGTCGGACGAGTCCCAGCGTCCGTCGCGAGCCTGGGCGGCGGCCAACCAGCGCAGCGCGGCTTGGACGGCGGCTTCTGTTTCGGCCGAAGCGCCCTGACGTTCAGCCCAACGCAATTTGTCGGGCGCGGTGCGCCAGAGGTATCGCTCGGGCATAACCGCGTTCGAGGCTGCGCTGCGTCGCGTCAACGAAGCGACGTTCGGCTGTGCTGTCGGCAACGATCCCGGCTCGGCGGCCGCCGGCATTGGGGAGCCATCGACTTGGGCGTTGATCGGCCCGGCGGAGTGCTGGCGGGTGATTTGGGCGGGGCTGCCCGGCGGAGCGGCCGGCGCTAGCGGCGGGACCACACCGGCGCCGACGGCGTGCGGGCGAACGTCGGGCGGAGCGGCGCCGCGACTGGCTGCGGCCGCTTGGTAACTGGGGTCGGGCAACGCGTCGGCCGGCAACGTTGGCAGGCTCGACTCGTTCAATCGGGGCAACGGCGTCAAATGGGCCAGCAGCGCTTCGGGCACCCCGGGCGAGCTGCGACGTTCCAAGTCGGCCAGCCAATGTTCGCTGGCGGGCGGCGGACCGGCCGGTGCTGCCTCCGGTAGGGGAAGGCTCGGTGCCTCGCGCCGCTGTGGTTGTGGTTCCTCGACGGTGGGCGAAGCGGCACGAGTCGAAGCAAACGTCTCGGGACGTGCCGCCTCGAGTGTCCGCTGCTCGGGTTCGGCGGGCCGTTGTGCCACGTGATCGATCGGCGTTTCGCCCGGCACCGGCATCGGACTGTCGTCAACGGATCGTTGCGTTTCGGGCAACGATACGTCTTGTTCACGGGCCAACTCTTCTCGTGTCGGTTCGATCATTTCACGAGGATCGAACTTCTCCCACGGCTGATCGTGCGCAGCCTGGTCTTGGGTCAGTTCGCGGTCGTCGCCAAGCAGAACGTGCGTTACCGGTTCGGGAGCGAAAGGGACTTCGAATCGCAGTTGCACGGTCGTCGCGTACAAGGCGAGCAACACGTGAGCGAACAGCGAGAGAACGAGGCACTTTCCCAACGGCTTCGATTGGCCCCACCGCGTATAGAGCAAGACGATCAATGCGGCCGTCAACGCAACCAAACCCGACCACAGCAGCCAGAAGACGAGCTGCGAGAACGTGATGGTCGGCGAAGTGATCGCGAAAAGACACACGGTTTCGATCTCGCAAGCCTTAATCAGTTGCGCGCAAAACGGCCGCCCGGGCTATCGTTCCAATCGGGTCAATTGTACGGAAATCCCCAGTTCGCGGATACCCGCCTGTTTACAAGCGTTCAGCGCCTCGGCGACAAACTGGAATTTTCCTTCGGAATCGCCGCGAACGAGCACACCCAAGTCTTCGTATTGCCGGCGGGCGGCGGCAAGGCGTTCGACCAACTCGGCTACCGTAACATTCTGATGATCGAGGGTGATCACCCCATCGCGATACACGTTGACCACCTTGCGTTCCGGGGCCGCGGTGAGTACGCCCCGATCGGACACTCGGGGCACTTTCAGTTCGATCTGTCGTTCCGGGTCGGTCATTTGCGTTCCGACCATGAAAAAGATGATCAGATTGAACACGACGTCGATCATCGGCGTCAGGTTCAAGCTGGGCTGATCGTCGAGATGCGTTTTCAGCGGCATGGCGAAACCACTCGATACTCTTCACGTGGAGCACGGCGGCCGAGCGCTAAACGCATCGACCAATCGCACACAACAGACGCTCGGTCTGCCGCCGACTACTCGTGTTTCCATTTCCGGTTGGAACGACTAAGCCCCGATTGATTGCTCTGCCCGCAACAATTCCAGTGCCCAACGAGAACAAGTCTTGGGCCGGGCCGTTGTGCAGCTTTCTGTTCTTTGCGCTGGTGCCGTTGCCTGCCCTTCAGTCCACGGCGACTTCCTTTTGTTCCCGTTTCGAGTTGCGCCGATTTCGCGAGGCCCCGGCTGCGGCCAATTCCTCGGCCGAGATCGTATTGACCACCTCTTGCCCGATTGCGTCGATGTCGATGATCAGTCGATCTACCCGGCTGACGAGGAACAAGTAGATGATCAATGCCGGAATGGCCACGAATAGCCCGAAGGCCGTGGTCAACAACGCCTCGCTGATGCCGTTGGCCAGGCGTTCCGGCCGGCCCATCGCGTCGCTGGTGGCGATGGCGTTGAACGCGGCGATCATGCCGGTTACCGTGCCCAGCAGACCGAGCAGGGGGCTGACCACGGAAATGCCGTTGATCACCCGCAAGTAGCGGCGCAATCCGTTGGTTACGCGTTCGCCGCTGTCGATCACCGCTTGCTCGATTTCCACGGCGGGGCGGCCCCATTTTCGCACCGCGCCGGCAAGCACAATCGCCACCGGCGAGCCGTTTTCTTCGCATAGGCTGATCGCCTCATCGCGATCAAGCTCTCCTGACTTGATCTGCTGAAGGAATCGCTTGACGAACGGCCGCGGAATCACTCGCCCGCGACGCAAACTGATCAACCGCTCGAAGGTAAATGCCAGCAGCAAGAACGAGCAGACGGCAATCGGATACATCAGCTTGCCGCCCTTGCGCATGATCTCCCAAAGATTGGCCGTGGGGATCGCTGAAGGGTCGTCGGCGGGCTTTGCCGCGACCGGAGCGGGAGCCGGCTGAGCCGATTCGACCGAGCCGAGCGCCACGGTCGGCTCGGCGGCCGCTACCGCGCACGGCAGCCGTCCGAGCAGAACTACACCCAAGATGAGAAACACGCGCCACATTGCCTGCGCCTCCATGCCCAGGTCGTCGCCGGGGAAGAACACCACTTCATCATGTTCGGCACGCTACAATCGCTTCCGGCAACATACTTGCACCCCGCGATTCAAGCCGCGCAGTTTGCGCCGTTTGACGGCATCGGGCGTTGATCGACACGCTGTCGAAAAGTCGAAGCGATGCGCAACGCCTTGATCCAACGTCAAACGAGTTCAGGCGTTGACGCCCTTATTTCTGCCGAAAACGATGGGCTGACGAAAACGATTCAATTCGGGCAGTCGCCCATGGGTGGGGGTGACGCCAGCGATGCCTTTGCCGGCCAGCGTTGCCGACCTCCGCTTTGGGGGACAAATGATCTCCGATCGACGTTGCCTGGGCGCGACCGTCCGTCGCAATGGACTGTTGCTTAGTTTATACGACTGGTGTTATCTTTTTGTTTGCCGTTGGGGCACCCGACCGGACGGTTCGCTCGATGTATTCCCCATCGGCGCGTTTTCAAGCACTTGGAGGGCTGCCATGAGTCGCGGACATTTCTGGCTGTGCCTGTGCGTGTGTTTCGGTTTCGCCGCGACGGCGTCTGCCGCCGAATCGCCCAAACGGCTCAACGTGCTGATGATTGCCGTGGATGATCTGCGGCCTCAGTTGGGCTGCTATGGCGACCGAGTCGTCAAGTCGCCGAACATCGACCGGTTGGCGGCGCGCGGGCTCGTGTTTGATCGGGCGTATTGCCAGGTTGCCCTCTGTTCGCCGTCGCGGATTGCCTTGTTGAGCGGGCTTCGGCCCGATACGACGGGCATTTTCGAAATCGGCCCGACGCTCCGCAGCCGAGCTCCCAACGTGGTGACGCTGCCTCAGCTTTTCAAACAAAACGGGTACTTCGCTCGGAGTCTGGGTAAGGTTTATCACGTCGGCATCGACGATCCCGAATCGTGGAGCGTACCCTCTTGGCACTCGAAGAAGCCACGGTACGGACCCGAAGGGCAAGCGAAGGTGAGCAAAGCCGCGGCCGCGCTGAAGGCCGCCGGAAAAACGCCGCCCGAGCGCGGACCGGAACTTCCCTTTTATGCCGGACCGGCGTTCGAGGCCCCCGAGGTAGACGACGACGAGCTTCTCGACGGCGATACGGCCCGCGAGGCGGTGGCCGCGTTGGCCGAGTTGGCTCGCAAGCCCGAAACCCCGTTCTTCCTGGCCGTGGGGTTTGCCAACCCGCATGTACCGTGGGTAGCGCCGAAGAAGTACTGGGACCTGTACGACCCGAATAAGTTGACGCTTCCCGAGTTCCGCGACAAGCCGCAAGACGCGCCGGCCTTTGCCGCCGCCAGCGGCGCAGACTTCTACTGGTACGGAAACGTGCCGAAAGATCGCGTCATCACGCCCGAGTTCGGTCGGCAATGCTTGCATGGCTACCTGGCGGCCATCAGTTATGTTGATGCCTTGGTCGGCCGCCTGCTCGCAGCGCTGGAGGAGAACAAGCTCGCCGAGAACACCATCGTGATCTTTTGGGGAGACCACGGGTACTACATGGGCGAACACGGTTGGTGGGGCGGCAAGCACAACAACTATGAAGGCGCCACCCGTGCGCCGCTGCTGATCTCGGTGCCGGGACAGAAGAGTGCCGGAAAGCACACGACCGCCTTGGTCGAGTTCATGGATATTTATCCCACGCTGGCGGAACTGTGCGGCCTGAAGTGTTCCGAGCAAGTGGCGGGCGTCAGCTTTGCGCCGCTTGTGGACGATCCGTCGCGACCGTGGAAGACGATGGCGATCAGCCAATACCGCAAGTCGAAGTATCTCGGCACGGCCATCCGAACGGACCGCTATCGCTACGTGGAATGGGTCGATAAGGAGGGCAACCTCGGCGGCGTCGAGCTGTACGACTATCAAACCGATCCCGAAGAACGCCGCAACTGGGCGCCCACGGCCGATCGCGCGCTGCTCGAGCAGCTTCAGAAGCAGCTCCATGCTGGGTGGCAGGCGGCCCGACCGAAGTGAGTTGGTTCATCGTAGTTTTCAATGGCAATGAGTCGATTGCGATGAGGGGAGAAGCCGGCATCGCCGGTTGCTTTTCCGACGGATCGGTGCGGCCAAACCGCAACGCAGCAAGAGATTGCGCACCGTATTGCCCGAGTCGAGTTCGCCGCGGTCGTTGCGCTACCTTTGCGGCCGCCGGGGCAGTGTGGAACGACTCCGTCGTTGTGCCATGCCTTGCGACAGCATGCGGAATGCCGACGCAGACTGTCAAGGCGAAGCAGCCAATCGATCGAAACGGTTGCGAATTCCCAGGTTGCGAAACACGGTCTGGGCGTCGTCCGCTTCGCCCGAGAACGGACGGCCTGATGCCAGGACAACCGCGCAACGGGGCAACTTGACGGCACGGGAGGCCACTGCCGGACGATCGATCAATCGACCAAGAACCCCGAAAACTCGGCTTGCTTCCGCTGCCGTTAGCGGATATTCTTCGCCGGCCATCGGGAGTGCTGTGGATATTGTCGGCGTCGATGTCCGGCTTGGCGAGGGCTTTCCGCACTCTGTTCAGCCGGCTCGCGCCGCAGAGAACGTATCGCGGCAAAGCGATTGGTTACCGGGCGGGCCGCCGAAGCGGATTGTTTTCGGCCGCGGCGGGGATCGCGCGTGGCCGTTTGTTTGCAGTACCACCCCCTTGCGGGGATTCTCCCTGGAACCTGCGCAGCGCCATGGAACAGGCGCCGTGCGCGTTTTCAATCGATCCGAAAAAGCAAGGACAGTGCGATGGAACGCTTCGTCCGACAGACGCGATTCTGGCTCGCGTTGACGGCTCTCGGCACGGTGGTGATTGCGGGCACAGGGTGCCGAATGCTGTTCACCACAGTGGCCTATTTGGTGAAAGGCACGCAAGTTGACGCGGAATACGACGGCCTCCGCGGGAAGAAGGTGGTCGTCGTCTGTCGGCCGGCGGCAACGCTGACGTTCGGCAATCCCACGGTGGCCGACGACTTGGCGCGCCAATTGGCAACGCTCTTGCAAGCGAACGTGTCGCGGATTCAAATCGTCCCGCATCAAAAAGTCAAAGCGTGGACCGACGAGAACGATTGGATGGACTACCCCGAGGTCGGTAAGGCGATGAATGCCGACATGGTCGTCGGCGTGGATTTGCTCGACTTCTCGATCTATCGCGGTCAAACACTCTACCAGGGCGTGGCAAATGTAAGCATCGTCGTCCACGACTGCAAGAACGGCAAAGAGGTCTTTCAGAAGCATCTGCCCCAGATGCTATGGCCGCCCAACAGTGGAATCGCGGCCTCCGAAATGCCCGAGCCTCAATTTCGTCGTCGCTTCGTGCGAGAACTGGCGGATCATATCGGCCGGCACTTCTATCCCCACGACAAGCAAAGCGATTTCGCCCGCGATGTGGACGCCATGTAGTCAACAAAACGGACTGGCCTGAACAATCAACCAAAAAAAGAACACGGGGAGGCTCGGACGCAGCGGCCCGAACCTCCCCGTGGGTTTTTCATTTCGACCAGGGGTGTTCGCACCAATCACCCGCGGCCGATTCTTTTCAACATCATCGGATCAACGGCCCCGCATCCGCAACGCCCAGTCGCTTCAGCAAGGCCCGGAGCACTACTTCCGCCGACGGGCCGCATAGCCCAACGCCAGAAGCGCCATCGCGGCCAGCGCCCACGTGGCCGGCTCGGGCACCGGGCTGGCTCCACCAACCTCGCCGCCCACCGGAACCACCGCACCGCCGCCGCCCAGGCCGCCGAAGCTCCCATCCTCGAACATCGCCGATGGATCAGTGCCGGGCCCGCCAACGGCCGGCCCGGCCGAGGCACCGAACGACTCTACAACGGCCGGCGCTGCAAGCCCCGCAAGAAACCCGCCGCTGCCGTCGCCGATCAGCAGCAAGTTCACCACGCTCGTGCTCGACGGGCCGCTCGTGCCCGTGATCACCACCTTGCCGTTGTCGT
>CAZVZX010000031.1:0-53656 GCA_964631235.1 uncultured Planctomycetaceae bacterium
TGTTACCAACCGCGTCAGCCGTGCGGCCGTCGGGCGTGCCGTTGTCTAGCTTGCCTATGATGCCGTTTGCGTCATCATCCCGGGCGCGGTGGATTGTCAAGGCAATCCACACCGGCTGCCGGGTCTTTGAACCACACTTGCATCATAATCCCGCTTGCCGGGGATGTGTCAAGAAGGCTGCGTACTGGCGCACCGCCGCGCGGCAGGTTCAGAACGGCTTGTTCACGCGATTTTAGGCCAGCAGAAACGGGAATGCGCCCCGTCTGACGGTTCGCCGTGCGAATCGTCGAATAGCCGATTGCGATCCGGCCAATCGCGATTCGCCCCGGTCCGCCCAGCCGTTTTTATCGGGCTTTTTTCGACGAACCGGATTCCGGGGCGGCCGAGGGTTTCGCCCCCTCCAACGCTTTCTTGCGCGCTTGTTCGGCCTTCTCGGCTTCGACGATGAAATTGAGATACTGCTGGTCGAGTGTCAGATAGTTCTCGCCGATCAGCTTGGCCAACGCGGCCGGATCTTCGTTGCCGGAATAGACCGCCGAAAGATAGCTCACCAACGCATCGCGATACTTGCCCTGATCGTGACAAACGAGGAAATGCGTTTGGCCGGCCATCTGGCTGTACAGCGTGGCGATTTGCGGATGCGATTGCAGGCGTTCCATGCCGTAACCGGCCATTTCGGCGAATGCAACGTAGAATCGGTCGCGCAACACGCGCACGCGGGCGGCCTCCATGCGAATGTCGTCTTGTCCGCCAAGGACCCAGTATTCCCCCTCGGGCCGCAACGATTCCATGTAGAGGGCGATTCCCTCGATGATCCAGAAGTTGGCATTGCGGCCGACGTTGGCCGCCACCGGTCGCGACTGGTGAAACAACTGGTGAGTCGCCTCGTGATACAAGGTGCGATCATCCGACTGATCGCCCGCAAAGAAATAGGCGCACTGCGTGCCCGCCACATAGGTTCCCACGGAAATCTCGACATTGGGAACCGAAGTGCGAAGGGCGTTGAGGTAGTCCTCGCGGTCGCGGAAGTACACCACCGCCAGCTTCGGCGGGTCGGCGGCGGGCGGCTTGGCGCGGCCGTCGAACAGCGCGGCAACCGACGCCTCGGACGCATAGTAGCGAACGAACAACTGCGACCAAACGCGGTAGAACCGTTCGAGCTTCGCAGCGAGGGCAACGCCCGCCTCGAGGCTATGGTTGGTGCGGATACTGTAGTGCTCGGTTTCGATCTCCCAGCCGTTCTTGATGTCGCGCCGCGACTTCGCGTCGAATTCGGCCGACACCCATCGGTTGTCGCTGTAACGCTGTCCCTCTTCGTATCGTTTCACGAACGTTTTGGGGATCCAGCCGAAGCGATCGTGCCACACTTGGCCGGCCCTCAGCTTCCGCTGCTCGTAGGCCGTGTACCAACCGTCGCGCCCCTTCTGAAAGCCGAAAACCCTTCGAACCGCTTCGTTCTCGGGATCTTCGCGGCCGGCGGCCAGCACCAACTCGTATGCCAGCGAGGCGCGCCGCGCGCGAATGCACCGCTTCGCCAGTTCGTACAGGGCCGCCGCTTGTTGCTTCCGTAGTTCGGTGAAGCGGCGGTTCCACTCAACCACATCGGGCGTTGCCCCGGTCGGCGGATCGAACGAGGTGATCTCGTGCGGCAGCAGGTACACATAGACCTTGTAAGGATCATACGATCGGCGCCAGGCCCGAGTCTTCGCCGCCTGTTCGTGCAAGCCCTTCGATTCGCACCAACGGGCCAACTCTTCGATGGCGCCGGCATGTTTTGCGAACAACTGCTGAGCGGTCGTCAAAAGCTCGTCGGCCGCCGGCGCCTCGGCGGCGCGCGCAGCGGCCGAGACGACGAAGTGCGTTGATCCCACGGCAATCAGCGACAAGAAGAAGACGATCCACGCGAAACGAAATGAAGCCGCGATCGGTGCGAACCGCATCGCCGGGCCGAACGACAGCCATGCGGCCGAATGCCGCACGCGGGAACGCATTTCTCGGCGCGAGTCATCGAGCATCGAGCAGTTCACTTTCGCGGCTCCCCGTGAAGGGTTCGATTGGGGCAAGCCTCGCCATACGAGACCCGCCCCATCGAGTGTAGCATGCCGAGGCCGACGCCGCAGCCGCCGACCCCAACGGCGGGCATTTCCGGCTGCCGAAAAATGCGCGATACGGCGACAAACCTGCGCGCCAATCGGCAATCGACTGCCGCAACGGCGAACCTGCCGCCCCTGTGCGTGTTGAGGCCACGCCTTCGCAGCGACGGACAGCGGCGGTTGCATCCGGTTGTTCAGAGATGCCGCCGGCTGAGGCCGCGCGAACGCGGCGCGCAAGAACACCACCCCAGGCGGTCATTCCTTGCCGACTGCCGTTTTCGCCCGCTTGCCGCGCGAGGGCAATTCGCTCAGGCCTTTTTCTGCTCTTCCTTGTCGAAGGCGGCGTCGAAGGCCACCTTGCTCGGAGCAAAATCAACGCGGCGGACGAATTCGAGGGCTTCTTTCGCGCCGTGATCGCGATCCATGCCGCTATCTTCCCATTCGACCGAGAGCGGCCCCTGGTAGCCGGCATGGTTCAATGCGCGAATGATCTCCTCGAAGTTCACCTTGCCGTGGCCCAGCGAGCGGAAGTCCCAACCGCGGCGCGGGTCGCCGAAGTTCAGATGGCTGCTGAGGATGCCGCTGCGGCCGTCGAGCGTGACGATGGCGTCTTTCATGTGGACGTGATAGATGCGATCGGGGAACCGGCGGATGAACTCGACCGGATCGACGCCCTGCCAGAGCAAATGGCTGGGGTCGAAGTTGAACCCGAACTCTTCTCGCCAGCCCAACGCATCGAGTGCCCGCTCGGCCGTGTAGATGTCGAAGGCGATTTCGGTGGGATGCACTTCGAGAGCGAACTTCACGCCGCACTCGGCGAAAACGTCGAGAATCGGGTTGAACCGTTCGGCCAAGAGTTTGAAGCCGTCGTCGATCATTTTCGGCGAAACCGGCGGGAAGGAATAGAGCAGGTGCCAGATGCTCGAACCGGTGAATCCGTTGACGACCTTGACGCCCAGCTTTTGGGCGGCTCGCGCCGTGTTCTTCAATTCCTCGGCCGCGCGCTGATTGACCCCCGCCGGATTGCCATCGCCCCAAACATAGGGCGGCAAAATCGCCTGATGCCGTTCGTCGATGTTGTCGAGCACGGCCTGGCCGACCAAGTGCGCGCTGATGGCCCACACGTTGAGGTTGTATTTTTCCAACACGGCCCGTTTCCGCGCGCAATAATCGGGCTCGGCCAAGGCCTTGTTGACTTCGAAATGGTCGCCCCAACACGCCAATTCCAGCCCGTCGAACCCGAAACTGCTGAACTTCTGAGCAAGCGTTTCCAGCGGCAGGTCAGCCCATTGACCGGTGAACATTGTGACGGGTCGAGCCATGCGTCGATCTCCTTGCGAGTGAAGGCCCTTGACTGCGGACGGAAAATACTCAGGCAAGCAGGCCCCGAGACCGGGGCGTTGGTAGCCATTGTGCCACAACGGCGCAGCGATGCAACAGGGGGATCAAGCATCTTGCCTTTGCCCGCGGGCCAAGCATAATAGCATTAGTGACGGGGGCGGCATGGTCGTCGTCCAACGGCTTGACGCAGGACTCCCGAACGGGGGGCGAGGGCGATTGATCGACGCTGCGACAGCCGACGCTTCGCCGTGAGAAGGCGTTGGTCGGCTTATTTATTGCGCTGTGCGGTTGTTGCGGCCAAGTGGGCACCGGGAATCTGCCGGGCGTTCAATCACCAGGAATATTGCCGAGAAAATTCGCGGAAAGATTGCCGGGAAGAACAACCGGGGCTGCGCGACCTGGTGGAGAAAAGATAGAATGTTGCGTGTCAGAAGAAGAAATGCAAAACGTCGGCCGCTGCGGGAACCCGCTGGCCCGAGGGATGCGGAAACAATGAACACAATAGACTTGTCGCGGCAGTGGGCGGAGATGGGGCTTCCCGACAAGATCGTCGATGTGCTGCGAAGCGCTAAGTCGCTGTGCTTTCCAAAGAATCGTGCGGAAGTGCTCTCGCTGGCGATGGGCGGTCAGGAGTCGGGCGTTTTCGAGGTGGCCTACGACGTGCCCGGCAAAGGCCGCGTCGTCGAAGCGACGGTGGCCAAATGCCGCAACGGTTTGGCGGTCAACTACCTCGAACCGTACATGCGCCGCCGCGATCCCGACTGCATGGTGATTGGAGACGACAAGCCGACCGACAAGGAATCGTATCAGGAACGGTTCGGCATGCCCTTCGGCGGCGTGAGGGAAGAAACCTTTGCATGGCTCAAAGAGCAAGACTTAGTGGTCTTCGCCTTCATTTTGGGCGGTTTCGAACGCGAAAGCGGCCATGGCGCCATGCTGATTGCGCCGAAGAACGCCGGGTTCTTTGTGGGCGGATTGGCCGATTTGCAGGAAATGCTTCCGCCCGACCAGTTGCCGGCCAACTTCCGCCTGCGCGCGGTGATTTATGTGGCCCCGACGTTCCGCCACACGCATTTCGGCGGCAAGCAGGTGGTCGTTCATCACCGCACCGATCAAGTGCATGAAGTCTTTTCCTACAACCTGTATCCGGGCCCCAGCGCCAAGAAGGGCATTTACGGCGTCCTGCTGACCATCGGCGAAGACGAGGAATGGCTCACCCTCCATGCTTCGACCGTCCAAGTGGTGACGCCCTACGACAACGTAACGACCATCATGCACGAGGGCGCCAGCGGCTCGGGCAAGAGCGAGTTGCTCGAGTTCGTCCACCGGCAGGAAGACGGCCGGTTGCTGCTCGGCGAAAACATCGTTACCAAACAGCGCCGCTACTTGGTGCTGAACCAAGCCTGCGCGCTGCGGCCCGTAACGGACGACATGGCGATGTGCCATCCCGACGTGCAGGATCGCACGGGCTACCTGAAGGCGTTCGATGCCGAACAAGCGTGGTTCGTCCGCCTCGACCACATCAAGCGCTACGGCACCGATCCGCATTTGGAGAGTTTGACGATTCATCCGCCCGAGCCGTTGATCTTTCTCAATTTGCAGGGAGTGCCTGATTCGACCTGCTTGATTTGGGAACATACGCTCGATGCGCCGGGCAAGCCCTGTCCGAATCCCCGGGTGATTCTGCCGCGGCACTTCGTTCCCGGCGTTACCGACGAAGTGGTCGAAGTGATGGTTCGCAATTTCGGCGTCCGCACTCCTCCATGCACGGCCGAATTGCCCACCTACGGAATCGTCGGCTATTTGCACCTGTTGCCGCCGGCGTTGGCGTGGCTGTGGCGTTTGGTGGCCCCTCGCGGGCATGCGAACCCAAGCATCACGCAAACCGAAGGGCTGACCAGCGAAGGCGTCGGTTCATACTGGCCGTTCGCCACCGGGCGGTTCGTCGATCATGCGAACTTGCTTCTGCGTCAGATCGAGCAAACGCCGAAGGTGCGCTACTCGCTGACGCCCAACCAACACGTCGGCGCTTGGGCCGTGGGCTTCATGCCCGAATGGGTTGCCCGCGAGTACCTTGGGCGCCGCGGTATGGCCAAGTTTCCCCCGGACCGGCTCATTCCGTCGCGATTGCCGTTGCTTGGGTACTCGCTGGCGGCGATGCAAGTCGAAGGTACGTTCTTGCCGCCGTGGCTGTTGCGCGTGGAAGAACAACCGGAAGTCGGAGTCGAAGGCTACGATCGGGGAGCGGAGATTTTGCGCGACTTCTTCCACAAAGAAGTCAGGCAATACCTCCAGCCCGGCCTGGCCACCTTGGGGCAGCGAATCATCGAGTGCTGCCTCGACAACGGCAGCGTGGACGACTACGAGAGCTTTTTGCCGAGCGTTGATCGGATGTAGCCGGCGTTCGGCCGACGTTTGCCTTTGGGCCGCGGGAGATGATCCGCCCGCGGGAACAATTCGACTGAAAAACTGCATTCCGCTTGAAAAAGGGCGGCCGAGTTTCGGTAGCCCCGGCGGCTCACTTCGCGCGTTATAGCAAGCCAAATGCGATGCGCGGCGGCGAGTGCCGGTGGGCAGAATGCGAGCTGATAGAGCTCGTTGCGATGGTGAGAGACGCTCCATGACCAACCCGCCCGCCTATCAACTGATCGACTTCGACGCCGTGCCCGGCGTGCCTTGCCCCTGCGGAACCGCGCGGCGGGCGCTAGCGGACCGTGCCGACTATCCGGCCACGTTGCACCGCACCGAGATTACCACCGACGCCAGGCGGCACTACCATCGCCGCTTGACCGAAGTCTATTACATCCTGCAATGCGAGCCGGATGCCCAAATGCAACTCGACGACGACACCGTGCCGCTCCGCCCGGGCTTGGCCGTCTTCATCCCGCCGGGGGTTCGGCATCGGGCCGTGGGACGGATGACCGTGTTGATCTTCTGCCTGCCGAAGTTCGATCCGACCGACGAAGTGATCGTTGATGATTGATGCTCGGCCCAGCGCGGCGCTGGCCTGCATGCGGCATGGATGATTCGTCGGAAGCCGCAATTGTGTCGGGCGGCGGTCCAGTGCCGCTGCAAGGCCGTGGCCGCGGCCGCCTTGTTGGCACGATGTATGCGTCGCCAATCGCCCATTCTTCCTCGCGATCGTTTGACCTTCAGCACGTTCTTCGGATGAGGAAAGCCGCCGATGATTGCATTGGACCAACGCCCATTCTTCACGGGTTTGCTCGTTCTGTATCGGTCAACGGGCTACTTGAGCTGTTCCGTCAGCCGAATGATTATTGCATCGCTTATCGTAACGCTAACGCTATGGATTGCGTCGGAAAAGCACGGTGCCGAGGCCTGCGCGGCCGAAGTCGGCGTCGAGGCCATCCCCAGGATCTCCGAGGGCGATGTGCCGCAATTGCTCGTTGCAGGCCGGCCCTTCGTAATGCTCGCCGGGGAATTGCATAATTCGTCCGCCTCGGGCGCGGCGTATTTGGAGGAACTTTGGCCGCGTTTGGTCGAACTGCGGCTGAATACGGTTCTGGCGCCTGTGAGTTGGGAATTGATCGAACCGGAGGAAGATCGATTCGACTTCCATTTGGTCGACACCCTGATCAACCTGGCCCGCGCGCACGATCAGCGGCTGGTTCTCTTGTGGTTCGGCTCGTGGAAGAACGGCGTTTCGAGCTATGCCCCCCTCTGGGTTTTGCGCGACACGCGTCGGTTTCCGCGGGCCCGCGGTTCGAGCAATCAGAACATCAAAGACGTTCTCTCGACCCTTAGCGAAAACAACGTGCGCGCCGACGCCAAGGCGTTCGGTCGTTTGATGCGTCATCTGCGCGAAGTCGATGCAGCAAAACGTACGGTCGTGATGGTTCAAGTGGAAAACGAGGTGGGAATCAAACCCGAGGTTCGCGATCAATCCGACGAGGCGACGCAAGCCTATCATTCCCCGGTCCCGGCCGAGTTGATCGACGAACTTGCCCGTCGCAAGGATTCGCTGCACCCGGAACTCCGCGCCCGTTGGGCCAAAAGCGATTTTGCACGCCGCGGGACTTGGGCTGAAGTGTTCGGCAACGACGCCGGCGCTGAAGAGTTGTTCTCGGCGTGGTGCTATGCCCGCTATATCGAAAAAGTGGCCTCCGCCGGCAAGGCGGAGTATCCGCTGCCGATGTACGTCAATGCCTGGCTAGAGGGAAAAACGGGCAGCTACCCGCAAGGCGGGCCGGTCGCCCACGTTCACGACATCTGGCGGATCGCGGCCCCGAGCCTCGCTTTGCTGGCCCCTGATATCTACACATCCGAGTTCAAGGAGGTTTGCGCCCGCTATGCCCGCAACGGCAATCCGCTGTTCGTGCCCGAGGCGGCACGCGATGCGGCTGCGGCCGCCCGTGCCTATTGGGTTATCGCGGAACACCGGGGACTGGGCTTCTCGCCCTTTGGCGTCGAAAGCATGCCCAAGGAGCATCCGCTGGCGGCGACGTATGGCGTTCTCCGCTCGTTGATGCCGTTGCTGACTCGGGCCCAAGCCGAGCAGAGGGTTCTCGGCGTTTACCGGCAAGGGAACGAAGCCGACCCGCCGCCGGCCCGTTGCGGCGACTACCGCGTGTTTGTGCGTTATCTTGATCGACTCGGCGAGAATGCCCCGCCCGTCGGCGGCTTGGTCATGCAAACCGGCGACGACGAACTGATCGTTGCCGGCTTCGGCTTTTCCTGCCGTTTTCAGGCGGAGACCCCGGGGCCGCGTCACACCGCGATCGGCGCCGTCGAATGGGGCGAATACGACGCTCGCGGAGATTGGCGGCCGCGGTTGCGGCTCAATGGCGATGAAACCGGGGCCCACGGCGCCGCGCGAATTCCGCCGTTCCCCGCCAACGAGCACTTGGGAACGCGACAACCGATGATTCTCAAAGTGAGACTATTCCGCCACGAATAGCGTATTGGCGATGAATAGCGTCCGTTCGGCATCCGAGAAAAGCCGGCAACCGATGTCGGGCTTTCGGTTTCGCCAAAATGGCCTTGCGCCGGCCCGATACGATGATGCGTCGCGGTGATTGGGAAATCGGATTGTTCTTGCCGCGTTCAATAGTGGACTTAGGCCGCGCGGCGATTGCGGGTGAACACGTCGTAGAGCACCGGTAGGGTGATCTGCGTGAGTATGCCCGACACCAAGATGCCGCCGGCCGTGGCCACGCCCACAGCCACGCGCGGCTCGGCGCCGATGCCGCGCCCCAGCGCCAAGGGAATCATGCCCAACACGGCCGCCAGAGTGATCATCACGATCGGGCGGAAGCGGTCGCACGATGCGCGGATCATCGCCTCGTGCCGCGGCACGCCCTGCGCAATCAGGGCGTTGAATTGGTCGATAATGAGGATCGCGTTGTTCACCACAATGCCGGTCATCATCACCACGCCCATCACGGCGAAGATGTCGAGCGGCTGCCCAGCGAGAAACAGCGCCCAGAATGTGCCGATCAGTGCCAGCGGAATCGTCACCAGCACCAAAAAGGTGCGGCGGAACGATTCGATCACCGCGGCCAGCGACAGGAATACCAAGAGAACCGAGATGATGCCTGCCTCGGCCAGGCCGGCCAAACCTTCGCTCATCGTCTCGTAGATACCGGCGAACTGGTAGTCGTAGCCGGGCGGCATCGCCACTTTTTCGTCGATCCGCGCCGAGATGAGCTGCACCGCCTTGCCCAAGGGCAGTTGCGGGTCGAGCTGCGCGGTCAACTTGGCGATGCGCTGCTTGTCTTTGCGGACGATTTGAATCGGCATCTTCCGCTCGGAAACCTCGCCCAATGCGGCGAGCACCAGCGGGTGCCCCTCGGCCCCGGGGAAAAGGAAGTCGGCCACTTGCCGTTTGCCTTCCGTTTCGGCGAATTTGACGACGATGTCGTAGTTGCGAGCCGTTTGCCGCGACTTGAACGTGCCGGCCTTGATCCCTTCCAAATTGCCGCGCAGCGTCAGCCCGAGGCCCACCGCCGGTGCGCCCAAGTCGGCCAAGATGGCGCGGTGCGGGCGAATGCGAAGCTCAGGTTTCGGCGGGCGCACCGAGGTGTCGGGCGTCAGCACGCCGGGCACTTGTTTCGCCTCGTCGAGGCTGGCCAACGCCAGCCGATCGAGCCGCGCCAACTCGGTGCCGGCGATTTCCATTTCGATCGGGTTGTTCTGACCGCCGATGATCGACGGCTGGCTGACGGTTACCACTGCCTCGGGCAAGTTTTCTAATCGCCGGTTGACCTCGTTCATCAAGTCGAAGATCGTCAGCGTCCGCTCCGTGCGTTGCGAGAAGACCAACAGAAGCTGGGCCAAATAAACCCCTTCGCTGCTTTGGCCGAGGACGGCCTCTGCCTTGCCGATCGTCGACAGCATGTGCTTCATTTCGGGCATGCCCGCCAAGCGGCGTTCGACCTCTTCCACTCGCCGGCTGCTGGCGCTCAGATCGTAATTTGTGGGGAACTCGAGCCGAACGTAGATTTCGCCGCGGTCGGTGTCGGCGAAGAAGCCGGTTCCGACCTTGCCGAACAGCGTCAGGGAATGAACGAACAAGGCCACCACGGCCAGCAAGAGCAGCACGGCCGCCCAGCGATGCCGCTCGTTGAAGTGCAGCCCTCGGCGATAAAGGCCGATCATCGCATCGAACATCCCGTTGAACCCGCGCTCCATGCGGCGCAACAGTCCGCGGCGCTCGCCCGACTCGGGACGCAGGATCAGCGAGCAAAGCATCGGTGTCAACGTGAACGAGATGAGCAGCGACACCAGCGTCATGATGAACATGGTCATCGCCAACGGCGCGATAAACAGACCGATGCGCGTGCTCATCACCGACAGCGGAAAAAGAACGACCACATTCGTCAGTGCGCTGGCCAACACGGCGATGAACACCTCGTTGGCGCCCAGCCGGGCGGCTTCTTTCGGATCGGCGCCGGCGGCCAGCCGAGCGACGATCGCCTCGAGCACGACGATCGAGTTGGTCACCAGAATACCGACCGACAGACCGATCGCGATCAATGTCGAGAGATTGAGCGAATAACCCACCGCCTGCATGAAAAACAGCCCGACGACGATCGTCAGCGGCATGGTGACCGTGACGACCAGCAACGAACGCAAATTGTAAAGGAAGAAGAAGAGGATGCCCGCCGTCAGCACAATGCCGACGACGATGTTTTGCCAAGCGTCGTAGTTCATCGCCTCGATGAACGTACCGTCGTCGGTGAGCCAGTCGAGCGACATGCCCGCCGGCAGATCGGCGTTGATTGCCGTCAGGGCTCGGCGCAGATTCTGCACCACCTCGACGGCGTTTGCGTCGGCCTTCTTCACGACGCGGATGGCGACGCCGGGTCGGCCGTCGAAGCGTGCGAGCTGCCGCAATTCCTTCGAGGCCAGACGCACTTCGCCCACGTCGCGGATGTGGCAGCGAGCCCCTTGCTGATTGGCGATTTCCAAATCGGCCAGGGCATCGAGGGTTTCGTAATCGGCATCGAACTTGACGGCATACTCGATTCCCTGCTCGCGCACCCGGCCCGCCGGAATCGAGCGAACGCCCGACTGTACCGCCCGCACGACATCCGTGCTGGCAAGCCCGCGAGCTCCCAACCGCTGGCGATCGAGCAAAATGTGGGCCTCGCGCTTCGCTCCGCCGATCAGTTGCACATCGGCCACGCCCTTGAGCACGGTCAGCCGGTCGCGGAGGGCGTTGTCGGCATAGTCGTACACCTCTTCGAGCGACATGCTGCCGCTAAGCACCATCGTGGCGATCGGCTTGGCATTGATGTCGAACTTCTGGATGATCGGGTCTTCCGCGTCCTCCGGCAGATCCGGGCGAACCAAGTCGATCTTTTCGCGCACATCGGTGGCGGCGATGTCCACATCGACGCTCATCTCGAACTCGAGCAGCGTCTGGCAGATGTTCTCCATGCATACGGAGTTGACGTGCTTCAGGCCTTCGATCGACGAAACGGCGTCTTCGATCCGCTTGGCGACGTCGATTTCCAACTCGTCGGGCGTAGCGCCCGGATAGACCGTGACCACCGTAATGAAGGGCACGTCGAGTTTGGGCATCAGCTCCAAACCCATCTTCCGATACGAGTTCAGCCCCAGCAGCGTCAGCGCGATGAACACGCAACTGGTGGCCACCGGACGGCGCACGCAGAATTCGGGAAGGCTCATCGGCCGGCCTCCTCGACAACGCGCACCGCTGTGCCATCATCGACCATCGATTGACCCATCGAGATCACCGCCGCACCGGCCGAGATCCCCCGGCGAATCTCGCGCCAACCGTCCGTTTCCAAACCCAGCTCAACTGCCGCGCGGCGGGCGATCCCGTCGGCCGAAACGATAAAGACCACCGATTGCCCGTCTCGCTGAACCACCGCCGCCCCGGGCACGCCGATCCCTTGCCGGGCCGTCAAGATCAACTCGACCTGCGCCAACGCCCCGGGCACCACCTCCGCCGGCGGCGAATCTACCAACGCCTTCACTTGGAAGGTGCGAAGCTTCGACTCGACCGTCGGGCTCTTGAACGTGACGGGCAGGTCGGCCAGCACGGCGCTGCCCACTCGGGCGCGCAACTTCGTCACGCCGGGTTGCACGCGATCGTAGTATTCGGCCGGAACAAACACGCTCAATTCGACCAGCGATCCGTCATCGATTCGCACCACCGGAGTACCGGCGCCGGCCATCTCGCCCGGCTCCTTCAACCGCATCGAAACGCGGCCGCTGATCGGGGCGGTTACCAGCGAATCTGAAAGATCCTTCTGCGCGATTCGGTAGTTCAACCGCGCTTGCTCGAGCTGAGCCTGAGCCAAGTCGATCAGCGACTGCGTGTGCCGCACGTCGGTTTCCAACTGTCGGCATTGGGCCGCCTGATGCTCGACGACTTGCTGCGCAATCGCGTTCTGTTCGCGGAGTTGACGATACCGCGCCAGGTCGGCCATCGCTTGCTCCAACGCCACTTGAGTTTTCTCGAGCAGCGCCTGTTTCTCGCGCACCGAGCACTCGGCAACAGTCAACTGCTGCCGTGCAATCGCAGCCGCTTGTTCCAATTTCAGCGAATCGGTTTGAAACAGTTTGGTCGTTCCCGCTTCAACCACGTCGCCCGCGTCAACGAACACCTGATCGAGCGTGCCGGGCACCCGCGCCGAGACCAACGCGAAACGTTTCGCCAGCACACTGCCGGCAATCGAAAGCCGCTCTTCAAACAGCATCTGCCGCGCAGCGGTCGTGGCGACGGCTACCGCCGGCCTCGCGGCCGCAGCCGAAGAAGAGGACGGTCGTTCCACCGCGTTCTCCGCCGCGTTTTTTTCCGGTGTTGCCGCTCCGTGGGCGTTCCACGCCAACATCGCAGCGCCGGCCGCGACCGCCAACACGATTCCCCCGCCCGCCGCCAATAATATCCGTTTCGCTCGCATCATTTTCTCACCTCCGCCCCCTCTGCCCGCACGGTCGTTTCATCTGGCTGCAACTGCCCGTGGGCTTGCTGAGAACGTGTTTTGCTCGTTCGATCGCCTGAAACGCCGCGCATGAACACATCAAGGATTCGTTGGGCCTCTTGTTCGGCCGGCCGCTGTTCGGCTAATTCCATCTGCCGCTCGATCACGAACTGGATGGCACCGATCATCAGCTCCGCCACACCGCGACAATCGTGCGGACGGAAGACGCCCTCGCGAATCCCTTGTTCGAGAATCAGACTGAAATCGTCGAGGGCTTGCGAATCCTTCTCTCGTTGCGAATCGTAACAAAGCTGTCGCACGGCCGAGTCGCGAAAAAGAAAATCGAACAGGCCGCGATGACGGGAAAAGTATTCGAACCACATCCGCACGAGCGACTCCAACTTCTCCATCGCCCCGCACCCACGAGCCAGAATCTGCTTCGCTTCCTCCTCGGCAGGTGCGATGATCCGTTCGAAGACGTACCTGATCAATTCCTGCTTATTGCGGAAGTAGTTGTAAACGCATCCCTTCGAAATGCCTGCCCGGTCTGCCACGCGGTCGATTGTCAGTGCGTCGTACCCGCGTTCTTGAAGCACTTCGAGGGCCGCTTGGCCAATGCCATCTTTCATGGCCGACGCGGCGAACTCGCGACACCGTTCCGCCAAATTAGCCATTTCCGTCTCCTCACGTCGAACGGCCCGATCGCCGAAAACCCGTTCCCCAAACGGCGTTGACCGGCAATTCGTCAGAAAACCGTTCAGTCAATTGCCGCGAACGGCAATTCATCGATCTAAACACATTGTACCATCAATATGACTCATCGGTCAATAGCGCGACTACGCATTCATTAAGTCAAGTTGTTCGGTGGATTCGACCGAATAGGGAATCTGTAACGATTGTTGGTGATTTGCCGAATGTGTCGAATCCAACGACTTTTTGGGCACGGTCGCCCCGGCCAATGGCTTGGCCCACGCAAGTATTCGGATCGTAATGCCATGCGAAATAACACGTTAAGAAGTGGAATCCAATCGAGCTGCACAGAGTCTAATCATTCCGACTCGATTGGGGCCCCGCGAGCCGAAACGGTGCGACAAGGCTGTTTGGCAGCGATTTGGCCCTCAGTGGGCGGCCGAACACGGCTGAGCGTCGCTGTGTTTCTCGCTTTGGCGCTGGTTTCTTTTACGTCGGGCTGCACCACTGGTATTCGCCGTTGGGTCGATCAGGGGTTCAAGGTCGGTCCGGAATACTGCCCGCCGGGGGCCAATGTCGCCGGCCAGTGGCGCGATTCTGAGAACCCGACTGTCCGGATCGACGAGCCGGAATTGGCCCAATGGTGGGCCGTGTTCAACGATCCGGTGCTCGACAACTTGGTTGTCGAGGCGCGACGCGAGAATATCCCGCTGAAAGTGGCGGGGCTGCGCGTGTTGGAGGCCCGGGCCCAGTTGGGCTTCGTTCGCGGGCATCTTTGGCCGCAGCAGCAACAGATTCAGGGGCGGTACAGCCGCAACCAGATTAGCAGCAACGCGTTTCCGTTTTCCGAGTTCGGCAACGTGCCGGGCTTCCGGTTCAATTACGACGATTGGTCACTCGGCGCCCAGCTTGCTTGGGAACTCGACTTCTGGGGACGATTCCGCCGCATGATCGAAATGGCCGAAGCCAATGTACAGGCCGAGCAAGAGGCATGTCGTGCCGCGGCCGTGCTCTTGGTGGCAGAGACGGCCACGACCTACCTGCAACTGCGGAGTGCGGAAGAGCGGTTGGCTTTCGCCCGAACCAACGTCGATTTGCAGAAAAAGACGGTGAAGATCGTCCAAGCCCGAGTCGATCAGGGCGTGGCCAGCATGCTCGATTTGCATCAAGCACAGGCGATTCTGGCCGTCACGGAGTCGATGATCCCCATGCTTGAAACGCTGCATCGCGTTTCCGAGAATCGCTTGTCCACGCTCATGGCGATGCCGCCGCAAGATCTAAAGGCCATTTTGGGAGGAACGGGTCAAATCCCGCAAACCCCGCCGGAAATCGCCCTGGGCATCCCCGCCGACTTGTTGCGCCGTCGGCCCGACGTTCGCAAAGCGGAACGCATGGCGGCCGCCCAGTGTGCGAAGATCGGTGTCGCCGAATCGGAGCTTTATCCGCACATCGCCATCACCGGGCAACTCGGTTATCAGGCTGAAAGCTTGCCTGATCTGTTCACCACGAAGAGCTTCGCAGGTTCGATCGGGCCGGGCTTCCGCTGGGATGTGCTCAACTACGGCCGCCTGCGCAACGCCGTGTTGATCGAGAATGTGCGCTTTCGCCAAGCGGTGCTGGGCTACCAGGAAACGGTGCTTCGCGCTGCCGAAGAGGCTGAAGGGGCAATCACCGCTTACTTGAACGAGCAGGCGAGGGTCAAAAAGCTTTCCGAAGCAACGGACTCGATCGCCAAGGCGGTTCAGTTGGCCCTGCTGCAATACGAGCAGGGGCTGATCGATTTCCAACGGGTGATCGACTCGCAAGCGTCCTTGGTGCGTCAGCAAGACGCCCTCGCCGAGGCTCGCGGAAAGGCGGCAACGAACTTGGTACAGATCTTCAAAGCCCTTGGCGGCGGTTGGCAATCGCCGTGGATGCTCAGTCCGCGCGACACAAGCGGAATCGAGGGTGTTGAGAAGTTGGCCCCGGCCGATCCGATGCCCAACGAGGGAGGCTTGGTCGAGCCCGAACCGGCGCGCAATGGGCCGCCGGCCGCGCCCGAACACGAACAAGAGATGCAGCGAAAACAACAGCCGCAGCCCGTCCCGCCGCAGCCGCAAACGCCGGCGATCCAGCGATTGCCCATGCCCGAACCGCCGACCGCGCCGGCCGTTCCGCAGCATTCGCGACGATTGGCGATTCCCGAGCCGGAATCGCGTTAGTCGCTCGTCTGCGAGCTTGTCTTGGCTGGCGCAAAGGCCTCAGCTCAGTCCGCGGGAAACGGGCGCGGTTCGAACGGGGACTGCGTGCCAGAGAGCCGCTTCGTTTCGACGGCTGATGCCTTCCCCACGGTATCGAACCATTTCAGAAGAATAGTCGTTGGGGCTTGGTTCGCTGCGGTTCGGTTGCGCGCAGCGGCATCTGGTTGGGGTTGATTTCGGTTAGCTCCAACCTCAACGAACGAGGTCCGCGATCTCTTGCGGTTGAAATGCCGCCCCATTGCTTGCTTCTTACCGCCCAATTGCCAAACGGGCTTGAACCGATTCCGATTCCCGCCGAGTCGGCCCGCTAGTCGCCGAACCGCCGTTCGGGGTACACTAGACAAAACCGCAAGAGACGGAAAGCGGTTCAAACGGGGATTGCGCGCACGAAAGCCTCGCCGTTGCGACTGCGGCCGCTTTCGCCGTTGTGCGGAACTATTTTGTGAATTCCGGCGCGACGGGCGGAAAGTCCGGCCGTTGCGGTGTTCTCGGTGCTCAGGCGATGCCGGCGCTTGGAACCTAAGGAACCGCAGCGGATGTTGTCTTCGCAAAAGGCTGTCGCGCCCTTGCTGCATCGCCCGAATGAACGGCAGCACGGACAGGCCGTTCGGCCGATCGCCTGACTGGTGTTGCGGTATGCGCAACACGGTCAATGCGGTCGAAGCGGCCAGCAGCCCGTTGGCGGCCGTTTTTCTGCGCGGGCGGTCAATTGCCGAATGACGCGGATCGATTGATCAACCGATTGTTTGCTTGAGGAATCTGCCCTTGATGAGCTACTGTACCCCTCGCTATTTGGTGCCCTTTCATCCGAAGCGAGCGCCTCACTTTTTCGCTGACGTGTTGATTGTCGGCAGCGGGCTGGCCGGTTTGCGGGCGGCGTTGGCCGTCGATCCGGCCCTTTCGACCTTGGTGATTACCAAGGACAGCTTGATCGAATCGAACAGCACCTATGCCCAAGGAGGGATCGCCGCCGTATTGTCGCCGGAAGACAGTTTCGAGTCGCACGTGCGCGATACTCTTATTGCGGGCGGTTCTTTATGCCATCGCGACATTGTCGAACTTGTCGTGCGCGAGGCGCCGATCCGCGTCGAAGAACTCGTCGCGTGGGGGACCCGTTTCGATCGAGCCGACAATGCCATTGCCCTGGGACGCGAAGGGGGCCACGAACACGAACGCATTGCGCACGCCTTGGGCGACGCCACGGGCAAAGAGGTGATGCGGGCCATCTCGGCCGCCGTCGAGGCCCGACCGAACATCACCGTCTGGGATCGAACCTTCACCATCGATCTCTTGACCCACGAAGACGTTTGCCGCGGCGCGCTGGTTTGGAACCCGCAGCACGGGCGAACGTTTGTTTGGGCGAAGCAAACGCTGCTGTGTACGGGCGGGGCCGGCCAACTCTACCGCGAAACGACTAATCCCTCGGTCGCCACCGGCGACGGCATCGCCCTGGCCTATCGGGCGGGCGCCGAGGTGCGCGACCTCGAGTTCGTTCAATTCCATCCCACGGTGCTCTACATTGCCGGCGGAAGCCGCAGCCTGATCAGTGAAGCGACCCGTGGCGAAGGAGCGTGGCTGGTCGATCGTCGCGGTCATCGATTCATGTTCGACTACGACCCGCGCGGCGAACTCGCCCCGCGCGATGTGGTCAGCTTGGCGATTGTCAGCCAAATGGAGAAGACCAAGCACCCGAACGTCTATCTGGACATGACGCACCTCGATCCGCAGCGGGTGCTCGAGCGTTTTCCGGGGATTGCCGCCGTGTGCCGCGAGTTCAATCTCGATATCACGCGCGACAAGATTCCCGTCCGTCCCGGGGCGCACTACTTGATGGGCGGCGTTGTGGTCGATCGCGAGGGGCGGACCACGGTGCCCGGGCTGTGGGCTGCCGGTGAAACGGCCTCGACCGGCCTGCATGGGGCCAATCGTCTCGCCTCGAACAGCCTGCTCGAAGCGTTGGTGTTCGGCGCGCATGCCGGAGAGGGCGCGTCGCGCGAAGCGGCGCGGATCTCGGACGAATACGCGGCCGTGCCGATCGAATACACCCCGCCACCCTCGCCAAACGAGCCGCTCAACTTGGCCGATATTCGCAATTCGCTGCAGAGCCTCATGTGGCGCAGCGTTGGGGTGCTTCGCAATGCCGATGGCCTATCCGAGGCTCTTGAAAACATTCAGCACTGGTGCCGGTATGTGTTGCAACGGCAGTTCAAAGACCCCTCGGGTTGGGAACTGCAAAACATGTTGTGCGTTGCCCGACTGATGATCAAGGGCGCTTTGGCGCGGGAAGAATCGCGCGGCTCGCATTTCCGCACCGACTACCCCAACACCGACGATGAACGATGGAACAAGCACACCGTCTTTCGCCGCGAGGATGAATGCCGCGAAGCGGGCGGCGGGCGCACCGCGACTGAAACGGCGTGAGTGGGGCTTCGTGTGTTGAGCCTCGTGTTTGACGCGGAAAACGCAGCATTGCCCGACACAACGCACTGCGATCGTTTGCAGCCCTGATCTTCGGCGTTCGTCTCTTCGCAACCATTCCAGCAAGAATTGACCCGAGAAAGCACCCTTTATGCCCCGCCCGAGCCAAACGAAGATCGTTGCCACCCTCGGCCCGGCCACCAATACGGCGGATGCCGTACGAGAGTTGGTGCAGGCCGGGGTCGATGTGTTCCGCATCAATACGGCTCACGGCACGCTCGAAGAGCATCAGGCGCGTGTCGATCTGATCCGATCGATCAGCGGCGAATTGGATCAACCGCTGGCCGTGCTGGTCGATCTGCCGGGCCCGAAGATCCGCCTCGGCGAAATACCGGGCGGTGCGCTCGAATGCGCTTCGGGCGATACGTTATGGTTCGTTCGCGGTGATGTGTCCACCGAGCCTTGTCGGTTGACCTCGACGTACGAAACGCTGGTGGATGAGCTCGATGTCGGCGACCGTGTGCTGCTGGTCGATGGCTTGGTCGCCTGCCAAGTGGAGAAGAAGACGGGTGATGCCGCCCAATGCCGCGTGCTTCAGGGCGGAACGCTCCGCAGTCGCCAAGGGATCAATCTGCCGGGAGTGCGGCTGAAGACCTCAGCGCTGAGCGACGACGACCGCCGCAAGGCCCGATGGGCGGCGGAGGCGGGCGCCGATTATCTGGGGCTTAGTTTCGTGCGCACGACGGCCGACATCGGCCAGTTGCGCGAATTGTTGGCCTCCGTTCGCACGTCGCACGAGTCGTTGCCGCGCATCATTGCCAAGATCGAAAAACCGGAGGCCCTCGCCGAGCTCGATGCGATTGTGGACGCGGCCGACGGAGTGATGGTCGCCCGCGGCGATTTGGGTGTCGAAATCGACATCGCCGAGCTGCCGATGGTGCAAAAGCAGATCGTCGCCTTGTGCCGCCTGCGGCGCAAGCCGGTGATTATCGCCACGCAAATGCTCGAGAGCATGCAAAGCTCTCCCTTGCCGACTCGCGCGGAGGCGACCGACGTGGCCAATGCCATCCTCGACGGTGCCGACGCTTGCATGCTTTCGGGCGAAACCGCCGTGGGCCGCTATCCCCGTCATGCTGTGGAAATGATGCATCGCATCGCGCTGGCTACCGAAGAACGTCGGCCGGGCATGGCTGAACTGCCGCCGTTGGCCGCAGGCGATCGCGAGTCGTCGCTGGCCGCGTTGACGGCCGCGGCGGGCCGACTGGCCGAACAAGTGGCGGCCAAGGCAATCATTGCCGTAACCGCCACTGGACGAACGGCCTTGCACTTGGCCAAAGCGCGGCTCGGATTGCCCACGGTGGCCGTCAGCGGCTCGCGAGCGGTGCTGCAACAGATGTGCCTTTATTGGGGCGTGATCCCCCTGCATTACCCGCTGCCGGCCCTGGCCGAAGAAGTCGCCGCGCATATCATTCAACGCGGTTTGCAAGCCGGCTGGTTTGCGGCGGGAGATCGGGTTGTTTTCGTTTTCGGGCCCCGGGCGACCCAACGCGGACACGGTGGCTGCTTTGTGTATGCGGTAGGCGACAAGGAATAGGCGACGGAAGTCTGCGAGGCCGCCAACGGGCGCCTTTGCTTATTGCGGCACGCGGGCTGTTGTCGCGCGTGTCGTTTGCCGCCTGGGCCAGCCGTCGGCTTCGGCCGAAGAACGCAATCGATCTCGCAGGCGCCTTGCGGAAAATGCTCGCGGCCGCAGGCGAACTCGGCACGTCGGGCTAATAGTTCTAGACAATTGCAGAAGCGGCCGCCAACGAAGCGAAGCAGCCGATTGCGTAGAGATGCGATTTGAACCGCTTTTTGTTTTCCGCGGTTTTATTTTGGGGGGCTCACCAACTCGTACGAAGGAACCAAAATGCCGCGAACAGATCAGTGGGGCATAGACGATGGGTACTGGGATATCGCCGGCCAGTGGCACCCAACTTCGGCCGCCACCCATCGGGCCATTCGCCAGGCCATGGGCGATTGCTCGATCCCTGCCGATGGGCTTGCCGGTGCGTCTGCACGCGATGGCTCGACTGACCTCCGTCGGCCGTCTGAGAAGACAACCGAGCCGTCGGCTTCTAGCGATCGGGCTGCGGCGCGCACGCTCGACTCGGCGACATGCCCGGGGCTTCGCGTCGTTTGGCAGGGGCAATCGATCGAGGTTCCGCGCGGAACGCTTGTTCTCGAAGACGGCAGTCCGTTGATGATTTCCGGCGTGCTGCCCCCCGACGTGCCGTGCGGATATCATCAATTTCTGGCCGAGGGCGACGAGCAGGCGTCGTTGTTGATCGTCGCGCCCGGGGCTTGCCCGCTGCCGCGCGAGCGAATGTGGGGCTGGTCGGCGCAACTTTATGCCGTCAGGAGTCGCACGAGCTGGGGATACGGCGATTTTGCCGATTTGAAGCGGCTGGGCCGTTGGGCAAAGGCGAACGGGGCAGGCATGTTGATGCTCAATCCGTTGACAGCGGCCGCTCCGGTAACGCCGATCGAGGCGAGTCCCTACTTCCCCAGCAGCCGGCAGTTTCTCAGCCCTTTGTATCTGCGAATCGAGAATGTGCCCGGCGCGGAGTTGCTGGGCGACCAGTTGGAACTGGCGGCCGCGGCCGGCAAGTCGCTCAACTCCCGCCGTCGCATCGACCGCGATGCGGTCTTTCGGCTCAAAATGGATTCGCTGCAACAGATCAATCAACGTTGGTTCGCGGCGTCAGACGAGAGCGACCGATTCGCCGAACAACGATGCCGGTTCGAAGCATACTGCCGCCAACAGGGCCGACCGCTGGAGACATTTGCCGTTTACTGTGCTTTGGCCGAGCGGTTCGGCAGCGATTGGCGCCGCTGGCCCACCGAGTATCGCAGGCCGCAATCGGCCGCGGTCGCGCGCTTTGCCGCTGACGCGCGGGACCGCGTTCGGTTCCATCAATGGGTGCAGTGGCTCGCGGAAGAGCAATTGGCCGAGGCGGGCCGCGAAATCGCCCTCGTACACGATCTGCCGATCGGCGTCGATCCGGGCGGGGCCGACGCTTGGTGCTGGCAAGACCTGCTGGCCGAGGGCTGCACCATCGGCGCGCCGCCCGACGCCTTCAACCTGGAAGGCCAAAACTGGGCCCTGCCTCCCTTTGTTCCTCAGAAGCTGCGGGCTGCCCAATACGCCCCTTTGCGGCAGACCTTGGCGGCGCTGATGCGCCGTGGCGGCGGTTTGCGGATCGATCACGTGATGGGATTGTTCCGGCTGTTTTGGATCCCGAACGGCGTTCCGGCAGCCGAGGGCGCCTACGTTCGCTATCGTCACGAGGAAATGCTGGCGTTGGTTGCGTTGGAAGCCCAACGCGCGGGGGCATTCGTCGTCGGCGAAGACCTGGGAACGGTCGAACCTCATGTGCGCCAATGGTTGGCACAGACGGGGATGCTGTCGTTTCGTCTTCTCTATTTCGAGCCGCACGGTCCGGAAAGCTATCCGCCGAATGCGATGGCCGCTGTAACCACGCACGACCTTCCGACCTTGGCCGGGGTGTGGCTCGGACCAAGCGCCCCGTCGGCCGACGTGCCCGCCTATCCCACGACCGGACAACATGCCGCCCTTCGCGCCCGATTGCAAGAGTTGCTCTCCCTCAGCGGCGATGAACCGGTCGATCAAGTGATTGCCGCGGTGTACCGGCGGTTAGGTGCGGCACCGTCGCTGTTGTTGCTGGCCTCGCTCGACGACGCATTGGCCGTCCGCGATCAGCCGAACGTGCCGGGCACCACCGACCAATGGCCGAATTGGTCGCTGGCCTTGCCCGGCGGGATCGATGCCGTGGAACAGTCGGCCTTGGCCCGAGCGATTGCCGCGGCGCTGTCCGAACGCCACTCGGCTGCGAAAAGCTGAGCCGTTGCTCGTCTGCGACGCTTCGCACCGAAGAAGTCGGCGGCTGCGGCAACGAAGGCGGCGGTTCAGTTGGATTCCGCCGCGCGGCTCCGGTCGCCTTCGACCAGCCGCGTGCCGATTTCGACCGCTTGTTGCGGATCGAGCGCGAATGCGTCGGCGCCCACTTGACGGGCCAACGCGGGATTGTCCGCCAGTGCGCGGCCGCCAATGATGATCTTCAGCGACTCGCCCACCGACGAACGCCGCAACGCGCGCACCGTTTCGCGCAGTGCGGGCAACTGCGTGCTCAGCGAAACGGAAAGGCCCAGCAAATCGGCGCGGAAGAACTCGACCGCTTGGATCAAGTCGTCCGTCGGCACATTGGCGCCCAACTGAATCGTCCGCCAGCCGGCCATTTCGAAGAAGTCGGCCACGGCATGAACGCCGACATCATGAAAATTGCCCATTACGGCAGCCGCCAAAAAGGTTCGGCCGTTCTCCGGTGCGGACGGCGCCAACTGGCGCAATTGCGCCATGACGGCCTTAGTGGTGTCGGATGCGAAGTGTTCTTCGGCGACGTTGATTTCGCCGGCCGCCCACATTCTTCCCACCTCGGCCTGAGCGGGCAGCAATACATCGAGATAGAGCCGCCGAATATCATGGCCTCGATCGGCCGCATCGAGCACAATCCGCCCGGCCTTCGAGCGGTTGCCCTCGAGCACGGCCAGCAGATAGGCCGCCGCCAACCGCCCGTCGTTTGTGTTGGCCAGCAAGCTGGTCGATATATCGTCGCCCGGCTGGTCGAGTTCGCGCATTCCGCGCTCAAAATAGTCGAGAGCGAGCGGTTGCACCTGCTCGGGCAGCTCTTCGGCAAGAACGCGGCCGAGCTGTTCAAAAGCCTGCCGGATCACGTCGAACCGGATTCCCCGAGCCAGCAACACCGCCCGAGTCCAACTCATCTGCCCTGCAAAGACGGAGGGCTGCTCGAACGAAGCGGCGGTCGCCAGCTCCTCGATCCGTCCGCGAAGCACGCTGGCCCAACCGGCATGGGGATCGGAGCCGAAACCCTCGGCGGCACTTGGTTCGGCGGCCAGAAGTTCCCCGGCCGCATAAGCTGCCAACGCCTTCGCGCTGCGATTGAGCACCTCTGCCAGCAATGCCGCTTTCGACGTCATGGGCCGCAACCCTCATGTGTCGCCGGTAACACCCCTTGGCCTGATCTGCACTGTCGCATCACACTCAATGCGGTTGCAGCGGCCAGCTCTCGCGAATCCGTTGGGCCACGTGGGCCGGAAGCGGCTCGTACGGGCCGGATTGCGAGGCCAAATAGAAGTCGGCCGCCACCCGATCGAACGACTCCGCATCTTCTTCGGGATGTCGTTGAAGCAGTGAGAATAGCTCGCGCTGCTCACTGTCGCTCAGCCCGAAAAGTGCCTGCTCCGCCAGCAACTCCGCCAGCCGCCGGTCTTCGCCCGCATTTCGACGCATCATGAGCGGCCTCCTTCCGTTTGCTCGGCCGGCGCGACGTTGAGCATTTCGCGCAATCGCGCCAGACCGCGCCGGGCATGTGTTTTCACCGTGCCCAGCGGCATCTGAATCGTGGCCGCAATTTCGGTTTGCGTCAGTCCGTGATTGATTGCCAGATCCAATACCTGGCGTTCTTCCGGCCGCAAGCGCTGCATTGCGTCTTGGGCCTGCTGCACTTCGTCAACCAATTCGTAATGATTCGAGCGAGCCGCCGCCGGAGTGAGAGAATCGTCGGGCAGCGTGCCCGGCTGAAGACGGCGATCGCGACGCCGCCGGCGATCGATCAATCGCCTTCGGGCGATCATGGTGATGTAGGTATTCTCCGCCGACCGCTCCGGGTCGAAGCGAGCGGCGCTCCGCCAGATATCGACGAAGATCTCTTGGACGGCGTCTTCAGCGTCGGCATGGTTTGCCGAAAACCGCCGCGCCAACGACCAAACCAAACCGCCGTATTTGCGCAGGCATTCTTCCACCGCATCGGCGTCGCCTGCGGCAATTCGCGACAGAATGGTAGGCTTTAGGGTGCCTTCCATAATTGGATGACCTCATCGGCCGCCGCGGTGAATCGTTCGATCACTTCATGCGACCTTCGCGCAACCATCACAACCAATGCCGCCAAAACAATCAATCCGAAGGCCAATAGCTCGAATCCGCGAGGGTTTGCCGGTGTTTCGACCTTCGCCGCCGCTTGCCGCAACGCCGCTTCCAGCGCCCGCCAACCGGCATGATTCTGATCTGCGCCCGACGACACCAACGACACGTTTCTCATCGCCGGAAATGCTTCAATATGTAATTGTACGCCCAATGTCGGCAAGGCAAGGCCGTCGCCCGCCCAACGCGCCGCCGAATCCAAACCGCCGACCACATCGCCCAACACCGCGCGAAGCTGATCGACCGACATATTGTAAATGATCAGTCGCGGACGCTGCATCAACAACACAAGCACCAGCAACAACCCATAGAGAATGAACACCAACGCCCACGTAAACACGCCGTAGCGGGCCTGTGCCGCGTAAGGAAAGAACAACTCCATCGGCCCGACAATCACCATGCCGGCCAGCGCCAGCGCCAAGCCGAACGTATCGCGCGCCCCCGACACAACGCGCGGCTGTCGCCGCAAATTGCGCCATCCGATCACCGCAAGATAGATGCCCAACGGCCCGATCGCCAAGCACAATCGCACCGGATCCATACCGCCTTATTCCCTTTCGCCCTCGGGCCGCGGCTGCTCGATTCGGCTCGCAATCGACCGCGAGTCGTCTTCCGCCGAGGTCGTCTCAGCTCACTTGCTTTCCGCCGGATCGTTCTCTCCGCGGATCTGCCGCAATTGCGACCGCAAGCGGGTTTCAGCCACTTTGCACTCGTCTTCCATTCGCCCGAAATGAATGCGTGTTGCCAACATGTCGGCCGCCGCCAGCAGCATCAACCAGCACGTCAACCCAATCACCGTCAGCCAGTAGAAAAGAACCAACAACGGCGGTCGCGTGAGCCAGCATCCGGCAAACATCGCAACGGCCAATACGGCCATCAACCCGCTTGTTTGCATTCGGCGCACGAATTGACGGCGTCGGAAATCGAGCTCGCGGGCGTCAAGCACCGTGTCGCGGACGCGATTCCATAATTGAACGTGCCGAATCATCCACGCCAAGGCCGCGAAGAACAAAACGGCCGAGACAACCCACGCCGCTACGGGAATCTCCATGGCCGCCTCCCTCGGTCGCCGCAATCGGCCGAACCGTGATTCAGGTCGGCCGTTTCCAACACGGTCTTCGAACTCGCCGGCAGGCGACCGCACCACGATTCCGCCACCGGACGGATAGGCCGATCGCTCGCGTCGAGAACGCGAACGTGGTCCTCGATTTGAGATTCATTGTCGCCGAGTTTGCGGTTGTCGGCAACGGTCCGCACCGCTTCCGCATTCCCGCCGCATTTGCGGCAGCGAAATCGGAGCGAACGATTCGCCGGCAGCGGCTCTTCCTTCGAACAGCCTGTGAATCGGGCGCGCTCCGATGAACGCATCTGAATGTACCTGAACGCATTCGGGACGCGCCTGAATGCATCGGGGACGCGGCCTCGCGAAACTTGAGGACGGCCTTGTGTTCGCTGCGCCCGTTGAGCTTCCGCTGGTCGCTCGGCCCACTGTGGGCAAACGGTGCTCCGACAGAACAGGAATCGAGCCCAACCGAGCGATAGCCCTTGTGCCGATCACGTCCCGTGCCCCATCCCGGACTGTGCCCGCCGGTTTTTGTTACAAGTCACTGACTCAAACGGCGTATTTTATACTGTGCATGTTCTCCCAGTTTGCTATTTTGAATCGCTTTTTCTCTTTGTTGCGGTGTTGCGCGGTCGGGTTACCCACCGAAAGAGAAAACACATTTACGCCATAAGAGGGGTGCAAAACATTACGCGCAACCGGTACACTAATCGTTTTTCGGGACCGTTTAGAATATCGTTATGTGTATTCTGGCTATTCTTTATCGGGTTGCTCGTAATACCCCTATTCTCGTCGCGGCGAATCGCGAGGAGTTCCTCGATCGTCCGACACAACATCCGAAGATTCAATCGGGTTCGCCGCGGGTCATTTGCGGTATCGATCGCCAGGCGGGCGGCACGTGGCTCGGGGTGAATCAGTTCGGACTATTCGCCACGGTCACCAATCGGCGCAAGCGGTCGGTGCCGATGAGTCCGCGCTCGCGCGGACTGCTGTGTCGCGAGCTGCTCGATCGAAAAACGGCTGTCGAGGCCGCCGAGCATGCCAAGCGGGAACTGCTGACGGGCAAGTACGCTGGCGCCAACTACTTAGTGGCCGACGCGAAACAGGCGTTCGTCATTTATGGCGGCGATCGGGTCGAAGTCATCGAATTGGAACCGGGGCTGCACACGCTAAGCAACGGAGACCTGAACGATCCGCGCGACGAGCGGCAGGCGATGGTCCGTCGCATGCTCACGCTGCATACGCTCGACTCGTCGGTTACGTTTCTTGCGGTGGCCAGCCGCGCCTTCGCACGCAAGCCCGATAGTTTCGGTCGTTCGGGAATTGTCTTGCCCGGGCCGGAGTTCGGCACGGCCTCATCGACGCTCTTAGCCCTTTCGCGCAAGCTTCAAAACGCGATTATGCAATACGCGCCTGGCCCGCCGAGCGAGGTGCCGTACGAAGACCTGTCTGCGTTGCTGCGTCAGGTTCTTTCGGCCGGGCGAAGCCGGGCCCGCGAGGCCGAAAAGGCGGCTGCCGGCACGGCGACAACCAAACCGCCGAAAAAGAAGTAGCGCGCCGTTCGCGGCCTTGCGGCCGAAACCGCTCTAAAGCGTCGTCGAAAAGTCGGCCAGTGCGTCCTGACAGCGCAACCTCAGTTTTCGCAACGGATGTGTTGCGGAAAAGGGGAGGGCACGGGGCCTAATCGTCGCAGCCCTCGGGCGTGTCCCAGGTTCCTTCAGCTTCTTGAGAGTCAGACCAATGGATTCGCATTTTTCTCCGCCGATTCGGCACGCCATCATCAGTGTCAGCGACAAGGCCGGTTTGATCCCCTTCGCTCGCGGACTGGTTGATGCGGGAGTAACGCTGTTCAGCACCGGCGGCACGCGTCGGGCTCTCGAGGCCGAGGGAGTGCCGGTAACCGATATCGCTGCCTACACCGGCTTTCCCGAAATGATGGACGGACGGCTGAAAACCTTGCATCCGAAGGTTCACGGAGGCATCCTCTGCCGGCATGATCGTTCCGAAGATATCGAGGCGTTGACCGCCCACGGCATCCTCACCTTCGAACTGGTGGTGGTCAACCTTTATCCATTCGAGGCTACCGTGGCCCGATCCGACGTTTCCGACGACGAGGCCATCGAACAGATCGATATCGGCGGGCCGACGATGGTGCGGGCTGCGTCGAAAAACCATGCGTTCACGACGATCGTAACCTCGGCGAAACAGTACGACGACGTGTTGGCCGAAATCCGCGCCCACGGGCGGACCAGCTATGCGTTGCGCCGGCGGTTGGCGGCCGAAGCGTTCGCGCACACGGCTCACTACGACGCGGTCATCGCTCGCTATTTCGCCGAGCATCCTTTCGGCGAGGAGACGCTCGCGGGCCGGCCGGGCGAATCGTGCGACGCGGGCAGCGGAGCGGAACCCGTGGCGGCGGCAACTTGGCCCGAAACACTGAAGCTCGAATACCGGCGGCGCGCGGTGTTGCGCTACGGTGAGAACCCGCACCAACAGGCGGCCTTGTACGCCGACGAAAGCGATTGCGGGCCAAGCGTGGTTTCGGCCGAGGTGTTGCACGGCAAGGAGCTTTCGTACAACAACCTGCTCGACCTCGACAGCGCGGTGGAGATCGTGCGTCAATGGGCGAGGCCGGCGGCGGTGGTCATCAAGCACAACAACCCATGCGGCGCGGCGGTTGCCGATCGGCTCGATGCCGCGCTGCAACGGGCGCTTGAGGGCGACCCGCTCAGCGCGTTCGGATCGGTGCTCGGCGTCAATCAACCGCTGGATGCCGCGGCGGCCGAAATCCTTTGTGCGCCGGGGTTGTTCATCGAAGCGATTGCCGCGCCCGACTTTTCGCCGGAGGCGTTCGAAATGCTCACCACTCGGCCGAAATGGAAGGCGAACGTCCGATTGCTGAAGTTGGGGGCGTTTTCGCCGGCAGTCGCCCACCGCGTGCCGCGGTTTATCAACGGCGGCCTGCTGCTGCAAGACGCCGACGTGTTGCCCGACGCGGAAGACCAATGGCACGTCGTCACGCAACGGAAGCCGACGGACGCCGAGTTGGCCGACCTGCGCTTCGCATGGGCCGTGGTCCGTCACGTGAAATCGAACGCGATTACCGTTTGCAAAGAGGGGATGCTGTTGGGCGCCGGCGCCGGTCAGATGAGCCGCGTCGATTCGACGGAAATCGCTTTGACCAAGGCGGGCCAGCGCGCCCGCGGAGCGGCACTCGGTTCCGATGCGTTTTTCCCCTTCCCCGATTCGATCGACAAGGCCGCGTCGGCGGGGATTGCGGCGGTGATTCAGCCGGGCGGGTCGAAGAAAGACAGCGAGGTAATCGCCGCGTGCGACCGCCACGGCATCGCCATGGTCTTCACTGGACGACGCCATTTCAAACACTAGTTCGGCACAACACGCACGGCAAAAGGTGAGATGACCACGATCCTCGATCGCATTGTCGCCGCGAAGCGCGAGGAGGTCGCGCGGGCGAAGGCCCTTCGGCCCGAAACCTCCGTTTGCCGTGCGGCCGAGACTGCGCCTGAGCCGCGCGACTTCTTTGGCGCATTGGACAACGGCCCGCCGATCCGGTTAATCGCCGAAGTGAAGAAGGCCAGCCCCAGCGCCGGACTGATCCGAGCCGATTTCGATCCGCCGGCCCTGGCGCGAACCTACGCCGCGCACGGGGCGGCGTGCATCAGCGTGCTGACGGACGAGCCGTTTTTTCAGGGCTCGCTCGATTACCTGACCGCCGTGCGACAAGCCGTCGGGGTGCCGGTCCTCCGCAAAGACTTTGTCATCGATCCGTATCAAGTATTCGAGGCCCGCGCCGCCGGGGCCGATGCCGTGCTGTTGATCGCCGAGTGCCTCGATGATGCGATGCTCGATCGACTGTTTCGGCTGATCGTCGATTGGAAGATGACGCCGTTGGTCGAGTTCTACGACGAAGAGAACCTGCCGCGGGTGCTCCGGCTCGGCGCGCGACTGGTGGGCATCAACAACCGCGACTTGAAAACATTTCGCGTTGATTTGGAACATACCGTCCGGATGCGGCGGAAGATTCCCGCGGAGATTCGCGTCGTGGGCGAAAGCGGCGTCCGCACTCGGGCCGATGTCGAGCGATTAGAAGCGGCCGGGGTGCAGGCCATCTTGGTGGGCGAATCGCTGATGAGGCAGGCCGATGTCGGCCGCGCCGTGGACGAACTGCTTGGGCGCGGGGCGGAGACGCAGGCCGTCGATCGGAACGGCTGAATGCCGACGGGGTCACGCAACGCATTCGGGCCGCCGCGGAGCGATTCCGATGCGTTGCGCAACCAGTTCGAGCAAACAGGCTTGCTCGACGAAACGTGTGCACAGGATGAGTTGGCCTGCGCCGTTGCCGGGCGCATCTTGCAGGAAGATAAGAAAAGAGAAGAGGGCGGCAAGGCGATGCGTGTCGGCGTATTCGGCGGCTCGTTCGATCCGATCCACATCGGCCATCTGATCTTGGCCGAAACGTGCCGCGAACAGTTGCGGCTCGACGAAGTTCGGTTTGTGCCCACGGCGCTGGCCCCGCACAAACAAAGCCGGCAGCCCACTCCGCCGGAGCATCGCGCGGCGATGATCGAACTGGCCATTGCGGGCCGAGAGGGATTCGTTCTTTCGACGATCGAGCTGGATCGCGGCGGGGTGAACTACACGGCCGACACATTGGCCGCGTTGGCGAACGAATTGCCGGGGAGCGAACTCTTCCTCTTGCTCGGCGCCGATATGTTCAACGACTTGCCCAATTGGCGACGGCCGGCTGAGGTCTGTCGGCTGGCGTTGCCCGTGGGGGTCGGGCGGGCCGGGATGCCGCCGCCGGAGTTCGAACGCCTGCGCCCGCTGCTTGAGCCGGACCGATTCGAAGCGGTATGTGCCGCCGCGGTCGTCATGCCGCTGGTGGGCATCAGCAGCTCGATGCTCCGCGAGCGTGTGGCATTGGGCAAAAGCATTCGTTTTCTGACGCCCCGGGCGGTCGAAGCCTACATCGAAAGCCACCAGCTCTATGCCGGCGGCAGCGAACCGGGCAGCTCGTTGCCTTCATGCGGCCGGGGGCATGGGGATTGAGGCGCGCCTGAACTGTGCCCCCGTTCGGTTCGGTCGTACTGGCGGAACCGATGTGCCGTGGCTGGTCATCGTCGGCGAAACACACTACACTTTCGAGCAACCGATTGATGCCGACTGGAACGTCGGCCGACGTGGCAGCGAAAGGCGGCTCGCAACCGAATCCGTCTTCGACTCGGCACCGGCGACGATTTCGCGAGGCGGTCGATCGGGCTGCGGCGATCATTGATCGTTCGCTTGCGAGTAGATGCGGTCCATCAACGAGGAGCCGAAACGATGCCAGTGGGTTTTGGGATTATCGGATGCGGAATGATCGCACGGTTTCATGCGCGCGCGGTTGCCGACTTGCGCGGAGCGAAAGTGGTTGCCTGCTACGACGCCGTTGCGGCGGCGGCTGACAAGCTGGCGGAAGAAGTGGGCTGCAAGGCCTATCACAACCTCAACGACATGTTGGCTGATCCGAGTGTCGATGTCGTGACCATCGGAACCCCCAGCGGCGCGCACATGGAGCCTGCGGTGGCTGCCGCCCGGGCGGGAAAGCACGTGATCGTCGAGAAGCCGTTGGAAATCACCCTGAAGCGATGCGACGCGATCATTTCGGCCTGCGAGAAGGCGGGCGTGGTGTGCTCGACGATCTTCCCTTCGCGATTCCACGAATCGAGCATCGAGATGAAGCGGGCCGTCGATGGCGGCCGCTTCGGACGGCTCACGCTCGGCGATGCGATCGTCAAATGGTATCGTTCGCAGCAATACTACGACAGCGGCGCGTGGCGCGGCACTTGGGAGCTTGATGGCGGCGGGGCGCTGATGAACCAGGCCATCCACAGCGTCGATCTGCTCACTTGGTTGATGGGACCGGTGGTCGAGGTGCGCGCGCGGACCGGCCTGCTGGCACACCAGCGGATCGCCGTGGAAGACGTGGCGCTGGCCACGGTCGAGTTCGCCAACGGGGCGCTGGGGGTGATCGAAGCCACCACGGCCGCGTACCCCGGCTACCTGAAGCGGATCGAGATTCACGGCGATCAGGGTTCGGCGGTCATGGAGGAAGAGGACATCAAAGCGTGGGATTTCGCCAAGCCGAATAAGCGCGATGAACTGATCCGCGCCCGCATGGCCGAAAAAAAGAGCACCGGCGGCGGCGCGGCCGACCCGAAGGCGATCGGGCACCATGGGCACGCCCGGCAGTTCGACGACGTGCTCAAGGCGATCAAACGCGGCACGTCGCCGGCGATCGACGGGCCGGAGGGACGACGCTCAGTCGAAATCATTCTGGCGATTTACAAGTCGGCCGAAACGGGCAAGGCCGTGCGGCTGCCGCTGTCGGGCGATCCGTCGCTTCAGGCGCGAAAGGCAGCCCGGGGTAAAAGCACCTCGTAATCCCGCCCGACGGCCGGCCTCGCCAACGTCAACGCGGGGCAAGGGTTGCGGATTATTTTCCGTTTGCGCGCCGGGCCGCCGTTGCGGATTCGGCGCGGTTGCGCTGCCGGTCTCGGTCCGCGATCGACCGGTTATTCTGGCTTTGGGCGGCAGCTCAGTCTATGATCGTATATCGACCTTTCTTGGGCGGTGGCCTTGCCGCTCTCGGAAGGCGCTGTTGCTCGTCATGCCGTGAGGCGCGGGCTGATCTCGCTGTTCACCTTCGAGGATGATCACCATGAGCGGAACGTTGAACCGCACTGTATCACTGACGCTTGACTTCTTGTTCTCTCGGAATCGATCCCGGCGACCAACGGGAGCGGGTTTTCAGCCGGGTGCGGTAGCACCGGTTGGCCGGCGGCCCTGCCGCCTGATGTTGGTTCTGATGGTGGTTTTGATGATCGGCGTTGGTGCCCGGGCCGACGGTCCGAGCGGCAACGATTCGGCCGCGAAGGCGGCCCCGGCGACAACCGCGGCCTCGTCGCCGTCCACGAAAGACTCGCCGGAAAAGAAGGTCGAGAAGCCCGCCGAAAAGAAGCCGGCCGCGCCGCCTGCGCCGAAGGTGGCCAACGTGGTCCGATTCACGCTGAGTGGGGCGATGCCCGAAGGCCCCGCCGCGCCAGGGTTGTTTGCCGAGTTGCAGACATCGCTTAGCGACTTGATCGAGCGGTTCGATGCCGTGGCGGCCGACAAGTCGGTAGCTGCCGTATGGCTGCGAATCGAGGATATGGCTGTCGGATACGGCAAGCTGCAAGAGCTGCGCGACGCGATTGCGCGGATGCGGGCCGCCGGCAAGTTCGTGGTGGCCGAACTGGCCAATGCCGAAACGGCCGAATATCTCGTGGCTTCGGCATGCGATCGCGTGGTGCTTGCCCCGTGCGGCAATCTGCTGCTGCCGGGCGTGCGGGCCGAGGTGACCTTTTACAAGGGATTGTTCGACAAGCTCGGCATCGAGTTCGACATGATGCAGATGGGCAAGTTCAAGGGAGCAGCCGAGCCGTTCACCCGTGCGGAAATGAGTGACGAGCTTCGCGAGAACATGACCGCCATTATCGACGATCTGTACGAGCGGCAGGCCGAACTGATCGCCGGCGATCGCGGCATGAAAGATTATCAGGTCAAGGTGCTGATCGACCAAGGACTGTTCACCCCGTCGGCGGCGCAGCGGGCGAAGCTCGTCGATCAGGTGGCCTACGCCGATCAGATCGAATTGGACTTGCGCAAACGGCTGAAAGTGGACGAATTGAAGATCAACACCCGCTACCGCAAGAAACAAGTGGATACCGACTTCTCCGGCATCGGCGGCTTCATGAAGTTCATGGAGTTGCTCATGGGCGGCAAGCCCGGGGCGCGGCCGTCGAAGAACAAACAGATCGCCGTGATTTACGCCGTCGGACCGATCGTCGAGGGCAAGAGCGAAGCCGATCTGTTCGGCGAATCGACCGTTGGGTCAACCACGATCGTCGGTGCAATTCGGCAGGCGGCCGAGAATCCGAAGGTGGCGGCCATCGTGCTGCGGATCGACAGCCCCGGAGGCAGCGCAACGGCCAGCGATTTGATCTGGCGCGAAGTCACCCGCTGCGAAAAGCCGGTAATCGCCAGCATGGGCGACGTGGCCGCCAGCGGCGGTTACTACATCGCCATGGGCGCCGACAAGATTCTGGCCGCGCCGACGACGATCACCGGCTCGATCGGCGTGGTCGGCGGAAAGGTGGTGCTCCGCGGCCTGTACGACAAGCTCGGGCTGACGACCGAAACGATCAGCCGCGGCGATCGCAGCGGCACGCTCTCGTCGAACAGCACGTTCTCGCCCGAGGAACGCAAGGCGTGGCAGGAGATGATGCGCGAAACGTATCGGCAATTCGTCGATAAAGCTGCTCAGGGCCGGAAGAAACCTCGTCGCGAACTGGAGGAGCTGGCCCAGGGCCGCGTTTACACCGGCCGACAGGCGTTGGATCACGGCTTGATCGATCAGTTGGGCACGCTGCGCGACGCCGTTGCCGAAGCACGTTCGGCCGCCGGCCTGAAAGCCGACGAACCAACCGACATCTTGGTGTTGCCCGAGCCGAAATCGTTCTTCGAGCAGCTTCTTGGGCTTGATGAGGATGTGAGCCTCCAATCGGCCGTCGAGCCTGCCGTGGCCTTGTGGCCCGAAGCGGCCGCGGCGCTTGGCAAGGTTCGCACGATTCGCAAACTGGTCCGCGAACCGGTGCTGATGTGGATGCCCTACGAGGTGCGGCTGAAGTAGCAATCCGCCGTGTTTGAGCGTTCGCAGAGATCGCTTCTGTTCGCGAAGAGCTCGTTCGCGCTTGCTGCCGATGCGAAGCACGTCGAACGGCTACTGATCGAGAACGGTCGTTGTGTTCATTGCCGGCGCGGCGGGCGCAGCGGGCAGCTCGATGACGAACACGCAGCCGCCGCCGGGCCGGTCGCCCACATCGATTCTTCCGCCGTGTTCATGAACGATTTTGCGGCTGACGGCCAGCCCGAGCCCGGTGCCGCGCACGCCCTTGGTCGAAAAGAAGGGGTTGAAAAGGTGTTCGCGGTGTTCCGGGGCGATTCCCGGGCCGTCGTCTTCGATGACAACTCGGGCCGCGCGCTCGGCCGGGCGGTACTCGGTGCGAACGGTAACGCATCCGCCGCGATCGCCTTCGCCCGCTGCGTCGATGGCGTTGGTAACGATGTTCAACACCGCGCGGTGAATGCCTTCGGCGTCGAACACGCTTTCGGGCATGGTTTCATCCGGAAAATAGCTTAGTTGCACGTTTCGCTCGGCGGCGCACGTGTGCATCAATTCCACCACCTCGGCCACGGTGCGGTTGATGTGGCCGGGGGCGAGGTCCGGCTCGCGTTCTTTGCTGAAAGTGAGCATGTCGAGCACCAGCGCGGAGATCTTGTTCTGGTTCTTCTCGACGATCGTCCAGCCTTTGCGAACGATCGATTCATCGTGCTCGTTCAGGCCCATCTCAATCAGGTAGCTGCCGCCGCGGATTCCCTGCAAGATATTCTTGATATGGTGCGAAAGCACCGCGACGGTTTGCCCAATCGCCGCCAGCCGTTCGGCCTGCACCATGGCGGAGTAGTAGCGAGTGTCTTCGACGGCCAACGCGGCCTGATGCCCGATGGCCACCATCAGTTTCAGATGGTCGCCGGTAAACTTGTTTTTCGGGCCTTTCAGCAGAACTTCTTCGGGCGGGGTCGATGTGTCGATGTAGATTGCGCCGACCATGTCGTAGCGGCCCTGCATCGGCACGCAAATCGCCTCGCGCACGCCGGCCTGTACGATGCTCGCCCCCGGCTCCCATCGCTGATCTTGCTTGGCGTCGCTCGTCAACACGCCTTCGCCCCGCTCCACGACGTAATCGAGGATCGTACGGCTGATTGTGATCGTTTCTTCGGTGCCGGGCCGGGCGCGGGAGCGACGCACCCGCGGCGAAAACTGTTTGGTTCGCGGATCGAGCAGCATGATGCAGCCGCGGTCGGCCTCGACCCATTCGAAGATCAGCTCCATGATCCGTTGCAAAAGCTGATCGATATCAAGCGTGTGGCTGACCGCCAATGCCGTGCGATACATCACCTGCAAATTGCCGCGGGCTCGGGCCAGCCAGGCGTTCTCCGGCTTGTCGGCCGAAAAGTCGAGCAGCGCGCTGCCCTCCTTTTGCGTCACCGAACGAACGATCCGCGAAGCCTCTTGTTCGGCCGGGGCGTCGGCAATCCGCACAATGTCGGCCAAGCGGTCGGCCGACGGATCGAGCGCGCCGGTGTAGAGCAGCAGCGTGCCGCCCACCTGCACCTGTTCGCCGCTGCGGAGCGTGTGCTGCCGAACCCGTCGGCCGTTGATGTACGTGCCGTTGGAACTGTTCAGGTCGGAGATGGTGTAGTTGCCCTGTTCGTCGCGCCGCAGCTCGGCATGATGGCGCGAGACCTCGCTATCGTGCAACTGCACGAGCGCCGACGCATCGCGCCCCAGCCGAACGACCGGATCGACCAGCTCGAACCGCGTTCCTTGATCGTTGCCGCGAATGACGAACAGCGATGGCATAGAGGTGAAAGAATCGAACGCTTGCCGACAACAACTTTGCTCGACGACCCGCACAAAACAACGGCACAACTCGCGTCGAGGCGACCGCCGGCCGAAGCCGACGGGACCATGCGATTCGGCCGATGAGCGTCTCGATGGTTTGCGCCGATGCCCGCGACTGTCCCGGCGATTGTTTCAAAGCGAATCGCCGCCGAGAAAGCGGAGCACCACCGATAGGCCGGGAAGCCGCCGACGCCTCGTTCTTTGATTGTATGGGCCGGCGGTGCGCGACGGTAGATCCGTCCAATGGTACGGCTCGCGAGAAGTTCCGCCGGGCCAGCGAACGCGCCGGGCGCAATTGCTACGCATTGCCCAGCCTGCCCAGGCGAGAAAGTCCGCCATTGGCTCCGAACGGAACAAGGAAAAGCAATAAGGCAAAAACAGATGCGATCGCTGGGCCGTTCTATGCGATTTCCGCGGCATCGTCACTCGGCAGATAGCGATTCAGCCCGACGGCGGCCAGCGCCTTTCGCGTCTTCGCGTCGTATTGCGCCCGTTGCTGTTCGTCGAAGTGCTCGGGCCAGGCGCCCGCCTTGCCGCGGCGGATGAATGTTCCGGGCGTCATCCCTTGTTCAAGCATGAACTCGGTGGCGAAGTCGAACTTCATCTCGTGTTGCTTCATGAAGGCGAAGCTCGACCGCTCGAGGATGCGCGGCATCTCGCTTTCCGGGATGTTGAGATTGCAAAAGGCGATGATTCGCCGGATGGTTCCCTCCAGATCGTTGACCAAGTCTTCGTAGAAAAGAAAAAGCACATTGGGCTGTTCGCGATGCTTCCACCAGTGCTTCACGTGATACCACCACGATCCCCAAACGACCCAGCCGCGCATGTAGTAGCGGAAAAAGTCGGCGAATGATCCGCGATAGCGGAAGTGCGATCGATAGAAGTGGTAGAACGAAACGGCCACATCGCGGCCGTCGCGGGCACAATAGATGAAGCGGCAGGCCCGTTTGGGAATCCAGATGTAGGGCAAGTGGCTCTTGAAGACGCGGGGCGACTTGAGTTTTTCGAAGTTGCGTTTGTTGATCGCCGCCCGCTCGAACCACGGACAGACATCGGCGATATGGTCGAAATCCATCGAGCCGTCGGTGGTCAATTGATACATGATCATCTGTAGCCATGTGGTACCCGATCGGGGATACGTGACCACAAAGATGTCGTCGCGCCGGGCGGTGTAGTCGAGGTACATCAGCCGCGCGTAGTCGATGGCCACTTGCAAACCCCAGAAGACCCACGAGAGCAGCCGAAACTGAAACCCGACGAGCCACAACATCCGCGAAAGAATCCACCGCAACGGCAGCAGCGCACGCCACAAGGCAGCTTTGCGGAGCAGCGACGGCGGATAGGAACACTTCTTCAGTGCCGTGTCGGATGCTGTTTCGGTGCTCATTGCGTGCCTTTCGGTTGTTCTTCTCGCGATTGAACGTCGCCGGCGTCGGCGTCGGTGGGCGAGCGGTTATCGGCGTCCGCGCGTGCCAGACACCGGCGGAGCCGCTCGGCCAGCAGATCGACGTGCGGTCGGCGAATCAGATCAAGATGTTTGCCGGGGATGCGATGCACTTCGACGCCGCCGCGGGCCCAAGCGCTCCAGCCCATCGTCGGATCCGCGGTGATGTCGAAACCTTCGGGCTGTTCGTCGCCGACAAAGAGGGTGATTTTGCCCGGATACTCGCGCGGCCGGTGTTCCCACAGGGCTTTCAGGTTCGCCTTGAACACGTCGAACACGCGGCCGATGGCGTCGTCGCCCACCTCGGGCAAGGCCACGCCCGCGGCGGCCGCGCGGCCGCGGAAGTAATCGAGATGTTCTTTCGGAGTCATCCGCCGCAGTCGATCGAGCGTCATTTGCTCGTCGGGGAACATGTCGAGGATGATGGGCAGGAAGTCGGCCTCGGTGGCTTCGCGTTGCGGGCGCAGCGTGCCCGAATCGATCAGCGCCAGCAGCCCGATCGGTTCACCTTGGGCCGCCAGTTGTTGGGCCAACTCGAACGCCAGGTTGCCGCCGAGCGACCAGCCGCCCAGCAGATAGGGGCCGTGCGGCTGAATGCCGCGGACGGCTGTGGCATAATGCGCGGCCATCTCGGCGGCGCTGGTGTGCGGCGGATACAACCCGTCGAGCCCGACGGCCTGAAGCCCGTACACCGGCCGATCGGCACCCAAGGCTTCCGCAAGGGCTTGGTAGCAAAACACCGTGCCGCCGGCCGGATGGACCAGAAAAAGCGGGCTGCCGGTGCCGCCCATTCGCAGCGGCACCAGCGATTGCTCGACCGGGCATTGGCTTGGCGCGGCAAGCAAGCGGGCCAGATGCGCCACGGTCGGCCGTTGAAACAAGGCCAACATCGGCAGTCGCCGGCCGAATCGCTGTTCCAACAGGCTCATCATCCGCACGGCCAGCAGCGAATGACCGCCGAGCGCAAAGAAGTCGTCTTCGGCGCCGATCGGACTGACGCCCAACACCTGCCGCCAAACGTCCGCCACCGCGGCTTCTTCCGCCGTGCGCGGCGCAACGTAGGCCGCCGACCAGCCCGGCCGCGATGCACCCGGCGGCGGCAACCCGCGCGCGTCGAGCTTGCCGGAGTCGCTGCGCGGAAGCTGATCGAGCACGACGATGGCCGAAGGGAGCATGTAGTCGGGCAGTTGGGTTTCGAGCCACCGGCGGAGATGTCCCTCGAACGACGCGGCAGATTGCACCGAGCCGGGATCGTTCGCAAACCGTCGCGGCTGCCAAGCGGCACCGCCCCATCGTTGAAAGAACTGGTCGAATGCCGCGGCGCCGCCTTCGGCGCGATGCACCTCATGCGATGCACTGTGCGAGGAATCGCCCGCCTTGGCCCGAGCAAACGGGCGCCAACCCAACTGCCCAAGAGCATGCCTGACGGGCCGATTGCCGTCCCGTACTTCCTGCCGCCTCGCGCGACGCATCAATCGTGCGGCTTGTCGCGCCCGGCGCCCTGGGGCACCAGCGCGCGCTTGAAGCCGTGCCCGCAGCCCGGCCACGCCCCTCATGCCAAGCCGCTCAAGCCGCCGCGATGCGCCCCGTTCGCTGCGATTGCGAGTGAAGACGAGGTCGCAGCACTCGGGCCGGTCGCTGTGCGGCCAGTGGAACTCGACGTTCCACCCCAGCGCACGGGCGTAACTGAGCAAACGTTCGGGCTGCAAGCGGCGATCGGATACGACGGCCGCAGCCGCCGCCCGCAGGGCGCCGACATCGACTGGTCCGTCGGCGCGTTGTGCTGCATCCCAGCAATAGCGAGAGTGAGCCAATCGGACGTTGGGCACGTTGTTCACCCGCAAATGCCGATAGTGCCCGGCGGCAAGCAAAGCGGCCAACGGCTCCCAGCCGGCGAACTCCATTTCTTCAGCCATCGCGGCACGCCGCGGAACACGATCGAAATAGAGCATCACATCGTAGCGGTATTGCGTAAGCTCGTTGTCTTCGCCGCAAGCCTTGAGCAGCACATCGACTTGCTTCAGTCGCGGCATTCGGCTGAAAAGCAAGCGAAACAACGCCGGGTGGATGCCCAGTTCCTGATCGCTCGCCAGCCGTCGGCCGACGCGTTCGACCAGCTCGTCGCCGGCCATCGTCTCGGTTGCGCGCGCCATCTCCACCGCGCAGGCGTATTCGCCGGCGAGTGCTTGATTGCGGACATCGGTTACATAGATCGTGCCGCCGGGATCGAGCCGCTGGGCGGCTGCATCGAGCCATTCGAGCAGGTACTCGACATCGGGAAAATAGGCCGTCAGCGAATTCAGCACGATTACATCGAACGTTGCCCGCGGCAGGGTTTCCCACTGGTGCGGGGCGCAGCAAACCACGCGGGTGCGCTTTGCGGTGTTTGTACGGGCGGCCAGCGTGCGTTCGAGTTGGGCGATTGTTTCGGGGCAGAAGTCGCACGCCGTGTACGATTGGCAGTCCGCGGCCAACGGAAAGAGCAACAGCCCCGTTTTGCAGCCGACATCAAGCAGATGATTCGGCTTCAGCGAACGCAGCCGGGCGAGGTGTTCGTCGCGCCATGCGAGCATCTCTTGGTGAGTGAACACCCGACCGCTGACGGCCCCGACCCAGCCGGCCGGATGGAAGGTCGGATCACTGGGCGGCGGCGTTTGCCGCAAGGCGGCGTCGAACACCTCGCGCCAATGGGCGAATCGCTCGGCGATCTGTTCCTGCCGCCGTTGCTGTCGGTTGGCGGCTGAGGCGGCCACATAGGCCACCAGTCGCGGGCCGCCCGGCGGATCGTCGCGCACCACAACGGCTGCATCGCTGATCTCGGGATGCTGACGCAGCACGGCGGCCACTTCTTCCGGCTCGACGCGAAAGCCGCGGAGCTTCACTTGGCTATCGGCTCGTCCGCAGAACTCGAGTTGGCCGTCGGGTCGCCAGCGCCCCAAATCGCCGGTGCGGTACGCGCGGGCCGTGCCGCCGCGAAAACGGTCGGGCCCGAACCGATCGCCTGCGGCGGCTCGATCGTGGCCCACGTAGCCTCTGGCCACTTGCGAACCGCCGATGACGATTTCGCCTGGGAACCCGCGGGGCAGCAGTTGCCCGCACGAATCGCAGATGTAAATGGCTACCTCGGGAAGCGGGCGACCGAGTGGCGGTTGCAGGCGCGATGGGCCTGGGTTGCAATTCGCTGCTTGGTGTTGTTCGGCAGGCGCTGCATCGGCGGCGGGCACCAACGCCATCGTCGCGCCGACGGCGGTTTCCGTCGGTCCGTAGGCGTTGAACAGCCGCCGCCCGCGCGACCATCGGTCGGCCACGTCGGCAGGCAGCACTTCTCCCGCTGAGACGATCGTTCGCAACTGGGGCACCTGTTGAGGATCGAGCACACGGAGCATCGACGGCGTCAGTTGCGCCAGCGTGATCCCGACCCGGCGGACGATTTCGGTCCAGGCGTCGGGATTCATCGGCATTTGCTGTGTGGGCGGCAGCACCAGCGCGGCGCCCGACGCCAGCGCGTTGAACATCTCGGCCAACGAGCCGTCGAACGCGGTCGAGAAGAACTGCAACACGCGATCGCCCGGGCCGACGCCGAGAACCCCGTTCTGCCCCCGAACGAACGCCGCCGCCTGCCCGTGCTCGACCACGACGCCCTTGGGCGCCCCTGTTGTGCCCGAAGTGAAGATGCAATAGGCCGCTCGTCGCGACGACGGCGCGGGCAGCTTGGTTGGTTCGCGGGCGCCGAGAGCCGTCAACTGTTCGACCGTTGCGAGTTGAACGCCGGCGTTCTGCATTGCGGTGCGGAGATCGGCTTCGAGCGAAAGTGTTGCCGAATGCTCTGCAAACGAGGCCCTGTCGGCCACGATCGCCCGACGACACCCAGCCGCCGCCAATATCCGTGATAATCGTTCGGGCGGTGTGCGCGGCTCCAACGGCAGATAAATGCCGCCCGATTGAAACAGGGCGAGCATGGCAACCACAAGTTCCGGCGAACGCGGCAACACGACGGCCACCGGCTCTTCTTCGGCCAGCCCCCAGCGGCACAGTCCCCAGGCACATTGTTCGGCCCACTGCGCCAATGCTGCGTACGACCAGCAGCGCCCTTCGAACTCGAGCGCGATCCGGTCGGGCCCGAGAACCGCTTGCCGCGCGAACAACTGATGCAGGGTTGCGGGCGGCTCGGAATCTGTCCGGTTTTCGTTCGACGCGGAACTTGCTCGATCGGCCGAGGTTTGGGCGGTGTTGGCCAATGTCCGGGCCTGTGTATCGCCGGGTGAGCCATCTTCCGCTGCAATCAGACCCTCGCCGCAGCCGAGTTGCAACAGCTCGACGTGCGCTTGGCGATCGACCAGCGGCAATTCACCAACGGGAAGGTCGGGCTGCTCGATCGCCGCCGCCAAGAACACGCGGAAGGCATCGGTTAGCTGCTCGATCGTTTCCCGTCGGAAAAGATCGCTGGCATATTCCACGTACCCCTCGATGACGTTTCGCGGGAAGAAATGCCACGCTAAATCATGCCGCGCCGTTTGCGGATCGACATCGTAGGGTTCCACCGACCACGGGCCGCCGCCGGGCCATTCAATCGGGGCGTTTTGCCACACGACAGCCGTGTTGAACAGCGGCACGTCGATGCCGCTGCGGTGCGGGGCCGCCCGTTCGACGATCCGCTCCAACGGCGCGGCCTGATGCTCTTGCACGCCGAGCATTGCCTGGTGTTCGGCCGCAACAGCCCTGCGAAAACTCGCTTTGGCGTCGAATGCCTGCCGCACCGGCAATACGTTGACGAAGAAACCGACCAAGTCGCGCACATCGGGATGCAGCCGATTGGCCAACGCAGTGCCGAGGATCAGATCGTTTTGTCGGCACACGCGCGCAAGCACGCTGCGAACAGCGGCCATCGCCACGACGAATGCCGAGGTGCGGCACTGGGCCGCCAAGCGAGCAAGGGCATCGCCCAGCCCGTCGCTCAAAACAAACCTCACTCGCGCGCCGGCCCAAGTGGGCGCGGCAGGCCGAGCAAAATCGTAGGGCAACGCTGGCGGCTCGGGCGCGTCGGCCAGCGTTTGTCGCCAGTAGTTCAGATCGGCCTCCCATGCGCCGGCGGCCTCGGCTTTGCGTTGCCAAGCGGCAAAGTCGGCGTAGCGAATCGGCAGCGGCGGAAGCGAGGCAGTTCGGGCCTGCGCCTTTGCTGCGTACAAGACTGCCAAATCGCGCAGGGCCACCCCAAGCGACCAGCCGTCGGCCACCAGATGATGCATGACGAGCAATGCGAGATGATCGTCGTCGGCCAAGCGAAACAATTCCGCGCGGAACAGCGAGCGGCCGTTGAGGTCGAAGCCCGTCCGCGCCCGCGATGTCAGCAGCGAGTCGAGCAACTCGGTTCGCAACTCGGCCCGTTCGGCTGAAAGATCGCAAACAAGCCGCTCGGCGGCAAACGGCGGATGCACAACTCTCCGCAGGGACGCACCGTCGTTCCGATAGGTGGTCCGCAGGCTTTCGTGACGCGCCACTAGTTCATCGATGGCTTCGAAGAACCACTCCGGCCGCAGCGGCCCGCGCACCCGCACCGCCGCCGAAAGGAGCTGGACCGGGTGGCCCGGGGCCGTTTGCTCGATAAACCACAATCGCTCTTCCGCCGGCGAAAGCGGCGCAGCTTCGGTTTGGGGGCAACGAGGGATCCGCTGCGACTCTGCGCGGGTGTGCGCGCGGCGAAGCAAGGCTTCTTCCAGCAAGGCCCGCTTCGCCGGTGACAGGTCGTTGATTCGAGACTCCCAACGGTCCATGACGACTATCGATCCTGAGCAAACCGCCGCTGCCGCCGAACATCACCCAAAATGCATCCGCGGAACATGCAAGGCCGCACAAGCGGGCCCCAAGTGCCGGCAGATGTCTCGCTGCGCCCGCGGCCGCCGATCAAACCGCCTTTGGCGGCAGGGCCTGGGCGTGTCGCCGCTGCGCTTCTTCTTCGCTGATGGATTCGATCTCGGCGAGCACATCGGCCATCGACGAATCGATCTCTGCGGCCTGGTGATTTCGAATCAGGTTGCACAATGCGGCGATCGTCGGTTCGCCGAACAGTTGCGAAAGCGAGTAGTCGGGCGGCAGCAAGGCGCGCAGCCGCGTGTACAATTCGACCGCCGAAAGCGAATTCCCGCCGAGTTCGAAGAAATTGTCGTCGAGCGCGACCGAATCCACGCGCAACACTTCGCACCAGTGCCGAGCGACCTCTAATTCGAGCGGCGATTGCGGCATCGGCCGCGCCGACCGATCCCGTTGATCGAGCGAAGCCGCCCGCCATTGGGCCACCACCGGCAACTGGCCGCGGAGAAAGCTCTCGCGGCAGACGGCGCGGGCGATCTTTCCACTATTGGTCCGCGGCAACGCGCCGCCGGGAATCAGCACCACCGCGCCGGGCGCGAGGAAGAACTCGGCGGCCAACTCGCGGCGGATAGCGGCCATCACTTTTTCGGGATCGAAGCCCGGCCCGCGACGAACTTCGTGGACGATTACCACCCGCTCGGCGCCGCCCATCTCGCAGGCGAACGCCGCGCCGCCACCGGGACGCAGAGCCGCATGGCCGCGGGCAACGGCCGCCTCGATGTCGTGCGGGTAGTAGTTTCGTCCGCGAATGATGATCAACTCTTTGATTCGTCCGACGACGAACAACTCGCCCTCGTGGAAGAAGCCCAGGTCGCCGGTGCGGAGGAACGGTCCATCGCCATCTGCGGTTCGAGCGTCGAACGTTGTCCGGCTTTCGTGCGGACGATTCCAATAGCCCAAGGCGACGTTGGGGCTTTGCACCCAGATTTCGCCCACCGCATCGGCCGGCGAGCGGCGGAGGGTCGATGGATCGACGATCTCGACCCGCTGGCCCGACCATGCCCGCCCGCAGCCGACCAACCGCCAGGCGTCGGAAGCATGGTCGGCGACCGGGCACACGCGGCCTTCGGCCAAGTGTTTTCGCGAGAAAGATCGCTCCACTCGCAAGTCGAACCATCGTCCCGAGGTAACATTGAGCACCGCCTCGGCAAGCCCGTACGCCGGCAGAAAGGCCTCGGGGCGAAACCCGGCAGCGGCGAACTTGGCGGCAAAGTCGGCCAACACGCTGCTCCGCACCTGCTCGGCGCCGACCACCGCCACGCGCCAACTGCTCAGATCGATGCCGTCAAGTTCCTGCGCCCGCACCTTGCGAGTGCATAGTTCATACGCGAAGTTCGGCGCCCCGCTCGTCGTTCCCCGATAACGCGAAATCGCAGCCAGCCAGCGCAATGGCCGCTGCACAAAAGCCGCCGACGGCATGAAGACCGTTTCTCGGCCCGCGTACACCGGAAGCAGCATTCCGCCGATCAGCCCGAAATCGTGATGCGGCGGCAGCCACGAAACACCCACGGCACTGGGCACATCTTCGCGGCACATGGCCGCCACGCTGCTCAACACATTGCGATGCGAAAGAAGCACACCGCGCGGCGTGCCGGTCGAGCCCGAAGTGTATTGCAGAACGGCCGGGCTGTCGTCCTCGACCGGCGGCGGGCGCCAGTGCGAACCGTTGGCAGCCGTCAGGTCGTCGAGCGACAAAGCCTCGAGCGAGCGGGAGACAGCCCCCATTGCTTGCAGCACCACGTGCCGCTCGTGGCCCGAGGCCGTCAGCGCCGCGGCAGGCAGGGCGTCGGCTGCAATCGCTTGCAAACGGGGCAGCGTGCGGCGAAGCCGCAAGGGATCGGGCGGAACGGTCGGCACCGCCGTGGCGCCGGCCAGCAAGCACCCCCACAGCGCGGTCACGAAGTCGAGGCCCGAGTCGAACACCAGCAGCACGCGCTGCCCGAAAATGCCCCGCTGTTGCAGGCCCGCCGCGACGGCGGAAGCTCGCTGAAACAATTCGCCATAAGTGAGCCGCCCGCTTTCATTCTCGCCGTCGGCGAGGAAGCGGAAGGCCGTTTTGCTTGGCATCACGCGCTGCTGCCGAAGCAAGGCGTCGATCAGCGTAATCGAGTCGGCGGCAATCGAAGCGGCCTGTTGCGCCTCGCGATCGGCGACCGCAACGGACTGAGAAAGACTGTCGCCGGCAATGGGAATCCCAGCATGCATGTTGCGGAACCGACGTTTGTTCCCAGACTCTCGGCAGAGCAACGCAATCGTGAGTTCTCGCCGCTGTTTTGTCTCGCCGATCTTTCGTCGATCGACCGTTCTTCTAAATACAACCGCGAAGGACGGAACGCGGTTCAAACGCGGATTGCACGCGAAATAGCTGCGTCGGTGCGACCGCGGCCGCTTTCGTAATGGTATGCAACCATTTCGATTGGCTCGACGCACATTAGTCAAGCGTTTGCTTTCAGAATAGTTCCCGAGCGATCGGAACTCAAGCACTCCGCCACGTCGGGGGCTGCCAACGCCGTTGCCAATTTGCGATTTCTGGGCCTTTTCGCCATTCAGCGCGTGCCGCACGATAGGTGGAAAACTGCCGTCCCGCAATCGTGCCGGGCTTCGGGGCAGTGGCGGGGCAATGGGTGCATTACCGTTTCTGCGGGCCTTAGGCTGCAGGGCAATGGTTGCACCCCGTAGCAATCAGCGACTTGCGTTGGCCCAGCGGGCTACTTACACTACCAAGTGGAATACACGCCTCCGGTGATTCTGGCGATGTGTTGCGGATCGAACCCGCCTTCGTGAAGCCATTCGGTCCTCGCACTGTCGCCTCAGTCACTGCCGCGTTGGGTGCAAAGGAACGAAGGCAGCGATCACGAGTTTCGGCCGTTGCCAAGAGTGCCATCCCGTCGCGGTAATTCTGTTCCTTGTTTCGCTCAACCAACCTGCCCAGGTCATCAGCCACCACCTCGAAGGAGAACCAACAACCATGAAAAGGATCTCACGTCGCCATTTTTCAGCCGTTGTCGGCAGCGGCATTGGCCTTTGCACAATTGTGCCGCGTTGCGCCGTGGCCGGCGCGGGCGAAACCCCGCCGAGCGAAAAAGTGAACATCGCGGGCATCGGCATCGGCGGTCAAGGCTGGGGCGATATCCGCAACTGGGAGCGGGAGAACATCGTGGCGCTGTGCGACGTGGACGAGGGACGCGCCAAACAAGCGCGCGAGAAGTTCAATGCTCCCTACTATCGCGACGCGCGCAAGATGTTCGACGAAATGGAGAAGAAGATCGACGCCGTGCTGGTGGCCACGCCCGACCACACGCACGCCGTCCACGCGGTCAACGCGATGAAACGCGGCAAGCATGTCTATTGCGAAAAGCCGTTGGCCCACTCGATCGGCGAAGTCCGTGCCATGATGGATGCCGCGCGCAAATACAAAGTGGTAACCCAAATGGGCAACCAAGGGCACGCGAGCGGGTCGATCCGCACCTTTTGCCAATGGATCAAGAGCGGGGCGATCGGCAAGGTGATCGAGATTCATGCGGCCTGCGGGGCGTTCCCCGGGCTGTACAGCCAGATTCGCAATTTGGAAAAACTGAGCGAAAAGCATGAGGTGCCTGCCACGCTCGATTGGGATTGTTGGCTCGGGCCGGCCAAGAAGCGTGATTACAGCCCGTTGTTCCATCCGTGGAATTGGCGTGGCTGGAGCGCCTTCGGCACCGGCGCGATCGGCGATTGGACCTGCCATGTAATCGACCCGGTGTTTTGGGCGCTCGACCTCGGCGCTCCCGAATCGATCACGGCCGAAATCGAAGGCTGGGATCCGAAAACCCAGGGCGAGACGTTCCCGACCGGCTCGGCCATCACCTTCCAATTTGCGGCCAAGGGAGACCGGGGACCGGTCAAGTTGGTTTGGTATGACGGCACGAAGCGCATCCCCCATCCGAAGGATTTGGAGCCCGATCGCAAACCGCCCGAAACCGGCGCGGTGGTCATCGGCGACCAGGGGACGATCACCTACGGCTCGCATGGTGCCGGCGGAGTGCGATTGGTGCCCGAAAAGAAGATGCGGGAATTCAAGCAGCCCGAGGTGACTATTCCGCCGGCTCGCGGCGGCGGGCACCATCAGGAGTGGATCGTGGCGATTCGCGAGGGCGGCCAGGCGGGGTCGAACTTCGACTACGGTGGCCCGCTGACGGAAATCGCGCTGCTCGGCGTTATCGCTCAGCGGTTCCCCGGCGAAACGCTGCGTTGGGATTCCGCCGCGATGCGGTTCACCAACAACGATGCCGCGAATGCGTACGTCAGTCCCACGTTCCGCGAGGGCTGGTCGCTGTAGCGATCGTCGCCGGCCTCTATTGCGGCGCGATCGGGATTTGCCCATCAGACGCCGCGCCGGCTGTCGCGCAAGATGGATACGCCAATCGCGTCGCGGCGGGCAGAGTCCGTCGCGACGCGGTTCATTAATTCAACCCGTGCGTCGGGCGGCCTCGGGGCCGCAGATCGCCTCTTCGAGCCGTTCGAACTCTTCGAAGCTGCGGAAGTGAATCACGAGCTTGCCTCGCCCGCGGGCATTGTGGGTGAGCTGCACTTTCAAGCCCAGGGCTGCGCGGAACCGCTGTTCGAGCGCGGCCAGTTGCTCGTTGCGCGGTTTGATAGTGGCGGCTTCGCGATGCCCGGCACGATCGACCACGCCCAACGGTTCGGCGTCGAGTGAGTCGATGCGCTGCTGCACCAGCGCTTCGGTGGCGCGGACGCTAAGCGATTCTTGTTGGATGCGGCGACAGAAGGCGACTTGTTCTTCTTCGTCGCCCAGCGGCAAAAGGGCGCGGGCGTGGCCCTGGGTGATCTTGCCGGCTCGGATCGCCTGTTGAACTTCCTCGGGCAATTCGAGCAGCCGGATTAGGTTGGAGATCGTCGAACGGTCGATCTTCAGTCGCTGAGCGAGTTCTTCCTGGGTGCTCTCGTAGGTTTCGAGGTATCGCTGGAACGACATCGCTTTTTCCAGCGGATCGAGATCCTTGCGGTGGAGGTTTTCGACAATCGCCAACTCGGCCGACTCGCGCGGGTCGGCTTCGACGATCTGCACGGGCACCTCGGTCCAATGCAACTCTTTGGCCGCGCGCAACCGCCGTTCGCCGGCAACCAGCTCGTAGCCGTTCTCGACGCATCGGACCACGATCGGCTGCAACAGCCCGTGGGCGGCAATGCTCTCGGCCAACTGTGCCAGCTCCAGCGGATCGAATGTTTTTCGCGGCTGCGAGGGGTTGTGGGCGATTTGGTCGATCGCCACGCGGCGAAGGGTTTCGGTCGATTCGCTGCCCGATCCGGCCGCGCCGGGCGTGTCCGAAAATCGCCAGGAATCCGCTGTCGGCAGCGGTTGTCGGCCGACCTCCATCGGTTCGCGAGTGTCGGAGCGTTGGCCGGCCTCTTCCGTTGTCGGGCCGAACGACGCAGCGGGTGAAGCGGCAACCGGCGCATTCGCGGGCGGACGAGTGATTCCGCCCAACAGGGCTTCCAATCCACGGCCCAAGCGGCGTTCTCTAGTCACGATCGAGTACCTCCATGCAAAGCTCCGCGTAGGCCCTGCTGCCGCGGGCCCGCGGATTATAGTCGAGCACCGGCAGCCCGTGGCTCGGGGCCTCGGAAACGGCCACGTCGCGCGGGATGGCGGTTTGGAAAACGATTTCTCCGAAGAACTCGCGGACCTCGCGGTCCACTTCGTGCGTCAGTTCGAGGCGGTGATCGTACATCGTCAACAGGATGCCGCCGAACTGGAGATGGTGGGCATCGTGCCAAATGACATCTCGAATCACCTCGATCATCTGCGTCAGCCCTTCCATGGCGAAGTACTCGCATTGGATGGGCATCAGCACCTCGGTCGAGCCGGCCAAGGCCGTGCGCGTCAATGGCCCGACGGAAGGCGGGCAATCGATCAGCACGAAATCGTAGCGATTCAGCCCGAGTTCCAAATAGTCGCGCAGGCGATTGGTGGGCGAGTTCCGATCGCGAGCCAACAGCTCGATGTCGCGGAAGCTGCGGGTTCCCGGCAGAAGATCGAGCCCGTCCACTCCGGTCGCCACAACGCCCTCGGCCAGCGGCACGCCGGTTACCAGCGGGTGATTGGCCGAAGGGGTTTGCCCCAGGCCGGTCGTGGCATTGCACTGCGGATCGAGATCGACCAGCAGAACCTTCATTCCGGCCTTGGCCAGCGCAGCCGAAAGGTTGATCGCGGTGGTTGTCTTTCCCACCCCGCCCTTCTGATTGGCTACGCAAAGCACCCGACCCATAGCGTACGCTTCCGCTTACGAGCACTCGCGGCGAACCGCACGGCCGACGGCAGCCGTCCGCTTCCGCCCGCCGGCAATGAGCCATTGCCCAATTTCTGGCAACGCGGGGCAGAAGGTCTGACGAGCTGCGGTCGTTTGCCTCGGATCGCCCGACTGACGTTTCGGCGGGATTGTATCAATCGGGGTTGCTGCAAGGAAATGGCAGTTTTCGGCCAACCGAAATGCGAAGGGCGCCCGTGGGCGGGGCAGCCGTGCGGCGGGGAACCAGGCACGGCAAAGCGGCGATCGGGAATGCTTCGCAGGGACGCAAAGAATCGAGCGGTAGATTTCGGGCAGGCGGCCCGCGGGCGGGGATGGCATCCAAGCGAGACGACCTGACATGCCTGCGGAATGACCCATCGGAACAAGAAGGCGGCTGTTTCACGTGAAACAATCCGCCGCAGATTGCCTGAAACGCGATTTCGGTTGCATTTGGCCTATGTTCGCGTATTCGCCCAGGCCACCTACGCGGCAGTGTTTCACGTGAAACGCCCGCAGCGGGGCGGCATTCCGGCGATGGTCGGCACGGGCTATTCCAACGGATTGAATACCAACCCAGTGAGCAGCTTGGGGTAGAAGTAAGTGCTCTTCGCGGGCATGCGCTCGCCGGACAAGCTGATCTGGCGGACATGCTCGACCGTCGCCGGCATCACCAAAGCAGCCAGCGAGTATTCGCCATCGCGGAGCCCTTGCTGCACTTCGCTGATCAAGTGGACGTAGCCGGGCCGAGGCAGTTCCGTGCCGCCGGATAGCAAATCATCAATCACCAACCGATGCAGCAACGCCACGCCCAACGCCTGCCACTGAGGCGAGTGGTCCGCCGCTAGTTCGGCCATGCGCGCTCGGCCGGCGTCGGTCAGTCGCGCAATCGTCCATTGTCCGTCTTGTGCGGTGAATAAGGCGAGCGTGTCTTGGCGGTCTTCCACCACCATCTCATCCCAAAGTGTTGCCGCCCGCTCCACGCCGCTGCCCGCCGCCGCCGTATCGAAGTACGGCCGCAATCGCGCGGCCAACTGATCAGCGGTCAACCGCAGTTGGCCGCCGGGACCGGGGCGAAACAGCCGATGGGTGGGCATGATCGACAGGCCCGGGTCTTCCATCGAAACGCACATCATCAACGTGTAGTTTGCCGGATGGTTCGGCGACAGAAATCCGCTGTCGTACACCTGATCGCGGTAATTGCAGGCCGTTTCGTAACGATGGTGCCCATCGGCGATGAACAGCGGCTTCGGGCCCATGATGCCCGCTACCTGAGCGATGACACTCACGTCGGTCATCGGCCAGAGTCGATGTTCGACGCCCAAATGGTCGTGGGCGACGATCGGCGTTTGCCCGGCGACCGCGTTCTCTAAGACGTTTTGGGCCTCGTTTTGCGGATCGGGATAGAGACCGAAGATCGGACTCAAATTGGCCTTGGTCACCGCGGTGAGCATCAGGCGATCGAGCTTCGGCCCGGGCATGGTCTCTTCATGCGGAAACACCAGCCCTTCACCGAAGCGAGAAAGCCGCATTCGTGCGAGGAAGCCGCGGCGAAGATACGTTCGGCCTTCGACTTCGAACTGCTGATGATAGACGTAGATTGCCGGATCCGCCTCGGTGAACAGCACTCCCTCGCTCTGCCATTGCCGGTAGAACTTGGCCGCCCGAGTGTACCGATTGTTCGCCTCGTCATCGTCGCCCGGCTCGATGCGATTCAAGTCGATTCGGATGACATTGCATGGGTGTTTGCGATACAGCTCGTTCTGCAATTCAGAGTCGATCACGTCGTAGGGCGGAGCGACAACATCGCTCAAACTCCCGACGTGACCAAGGTTGTACCGAACGGCGCGAAAGGCTTGAATTTCCGGCATCTCTGTGGGTGGCACCTTTGGGTGCAGGCAAACAGCGTTAGGTAATAAAAGGAACCGCGGAAAACGGAAAACGATTCAAACGGGAACAACACGCGATGGGCCGCGGCGCTCGCGCCACGATCGTAATTGCGTGAAACTACTCATCTATTTCGCGACTTCCGCGAGAAGGGGCGCGAGGCACGGCAGACGGCGCGGTCGGACTCGCCCACCGCCGTCGCGCGCGCACTCGTCCCGCGGAAACGAATGCGCCGTTATCGCGCATTCGGCCATGGCTGTCAACGGGGTAAACGGCAAACGACTTTCCGCCGAATCCACGCTCCACCGCATTTTTCCGCGAATAAACCCCGTGACTTGAGTGCGCAGAGGGGGCTACCTCGATGAGCCGGCCCAGTTGCCGAATGGCCGGCGGGCGTCAAGAAATACGAACCGCCCTCGGGCCAGACGGACCCCAGGGCGGAATGTATGTACATGCGTACTGTATTCACGCGTCGGTGGGCAAATCGGCATCAGCGAGCCAATCCGCCAGCCGGCGATAGCCCATAAGTCGGGGGCTTACTCGTTGAAGAACTCGGTGTTGTTCGGGTAGAACCCGCCGTTCGATTCGTCGTATTGCCATCCGGCGCCGCCGGCGACGGGCGCAGTGGGCACTTGACCGGGCGTTGCCACCGCCACCAGCGTATTGCTGCCGTTGAATGGGTTGGCGGGAATATCGCCCTGGATATACGGCCCGTAGAGCAGTTCGCCGGTTTGCGTGCCGTTGATGTCGGTTTTCTCGGTCATCTGTTTCTTGAAGTTGGCCAACGTCGGATATTTGCCGTTGTGGTTGGCCTTGTACAGCTCGATCTGCGAACGGACGGTGTGCAGATTGAACTTCAACGAGCTGTTCTTCGCGTCGGTGGTTGACGACGAGAACTGCGGGATGATCGTGGCGGCCAGCACGGCCATGATGATCACGACGATCAGCACTTCGATCAAGGTAAAAGCAGAGCGACGGCGGTTCACAAGCATGGCACCTATTCCTCACTTCATCGGTCGGTTACTGGAAACCCCTCTGTTCCAAGCCCGCCCCCCGCGACTCTGCCGCACGCGCTGAACATGCTCGCGAGACCAGGGCTGTCGCGGCCGCCCGACCACAGCATCGGGCGTTACTGTGATTTAGGTCACGGATAACCGCGAGTCAAATTACGAAATCGAAAAAAAGTGCCCAATCTGTGGCTGGCTTGCGACCGATCGAGTCGGCTCCAGTTTTCATCGGGGCCGTATGCGCTACGCATGTTGCACCCGATAAAGTCGGCCTATCCGGAATAACCCGATTTCTTATGTGGAAAGCGCGTGAATAACCTGCCGCTATATGTTCTGCATAGCCCCCATAATGACGATAAGCGGAATAAGGTGGTTGTTTCGCGAAGTGGAGAACGTGTACGGCAGACGAAATCGCTGGGCAAGCCGGGCTAGTGGCGCAATCCAGCTAATGTACGCCGATCGAAACAGCCGAAGACGAAAGACGGGGGGCAGTTCGCTCCAAGTTAACCAGACCCTTTTTATATCCTCGTGATGCTCGAAGGAGGCAAGTCATGAAGTGGTTGCTGGGTGTACCGCTGCTTGCAGTGGTGCTCTCGACGCTGGCAGCCGATTCGGCTCAGGCCATCTGCTGCGGAGTCGCTCGGGTCCGCTGCAAGACTGCTTGTTGCCCGGTTGAAGCATGCACCACCGACTGCACCGTGATGAAAACGGTGCGTGAGGTGTGCTACGAGAAGCGTCAGTACACCTGTTACAAGACGGTGTGCGAACCGGTCTGCGAGCAGAAAACGATTCAGTGCGTGAAGTACGTTCCTGAAACGCGCTACCGTGAGCAAAAGTACACGGTGATGAAGCCGGTGTACGAAACGCGCATGAAGACCTGTCACTACACGGTCTGCAAGCCCGTTTGGGAAACGCGGACGAAAGAGGTGTGCTACACGGTGATGAAGCCGGTGTACGAGACCCGCGAGAAGGTATGCCGCTACACGGTGTGCAAGCCGGTGTGGGAAACCAAGTCGAAAGAGGTCTGCTACACGGTGTGCAAGCCTGTTTGGGAAACCCGGACCAGGGAGATTCAGTACACGGTTTGCAAGCCGGTTTGGGAAACGCGGACGAAAGAGGTTTGCTACACGGTCTGCAAGCCGGTGTACGAGACCCGCGAGAAGGTATGCCGCTACACGGTGTGCAAGCCGGTGTGGGAAACCAAGTCGAAAGAGGTCTGCTACACGGTGTGCAAGCCGGTTTGGGAAACGCGGACGAAAGAGGTTTGCTACACG
>CAZVZX010000032.1:0-53373 GCA_964631235.1 uncultured Planctomycetaceae bacterium
CCCTGGTTGACGTGCGAATCGCCCGGGCGGGTACGCCTGATGCCGACGTGCCGGAGATGCTTTAGTCGGCGGACGAATCGGAGCATGGGGCAGGTGTTCGCGCTTGCCCCGTGCTCTGCCGTTTACCATCCCGTCGCGGTAGGCCGAACGGGCGAGCATGTTTGCATCGCGGACCTGGGGTTTTCGTGCGAAACTCGGCAAAAAGTGCATCGAGGCAACGGCCGATCTTCCGAAAAGACTTGCAACGATCGGCAATTGAGCGGTAGCATCTGATCTCGGAATCAATCAACGGAGTGTCGAAACATGGCGTCGATTGCAAAAACCGGCAGCGGGTATCGAGTGCTATTCATTGACCCAAGCGGCGAACGCAAGGCAATTCGGCTCCCGCGATGCGACAAGCGGACGGCGTTGGCCGTCAAGGTGCGAGTCGAGGAATTGTTGCAAGCCCGCATGGCCAATGCCCCCCTGACCCGAGATTGTGCGGCGTGGCTCTCGGGTGTCGGCGATGATCTGTATGCGAAGTTGGCCAAGGTCGGGCTTGTCGAGGCCCGGCGGCGAATGACCGTTGCCGAGTGGTTCGGCCAGTGGATCGAGCGCAAGCGATCGGAAGGACTCGGCAAGAGCACATTGACAAAGATTCGTGTCGATACGGCGGACTTCATCGGCCTATTCGGCGGCACGGGGATTGAAGCAATTACCCCGGAACACGGCCAGCGGCTAATCGACCATCTTCGCGGCCGCGGCATTGCGAGCGCGACATTACACAAGCGGTTGCAACGAACGCGACAAGCCCTTGGCGATGCGGCGAAGGCGGGATTGCTCGACAAGAACCCCCTGCAACACGTTCGGGTATCGGTGGGGAATCCGTCGGAACGGCGGGCGTATGTCTCTGTGGCCGATACGCTGCGGTGCATCGAGGCGGCCCCCAACGTGCATTGGCGATTATTGATTGCCCTGGCTCGATTCTCCGGGTTGAGAACCCCATCGGAACCGTTCTCCCTGAAATGGGAGCATGTCGATTGGGAACGCAACAGGCTGACCGTGGAATCGCCGAAAGGCCGCGCCGGCGGAAAACCGTATCGAGTAGTCCCCATCTTCGGGATAGTGCGGCCCCTTCTTGCAGAGGCTTGGGAACTAGCCCCCGAGGGTGCGATTCACGTCTTCCCCGAGAGTTGGCGGCAGCGTGCCCAGGGGCCGAACGGTTGGATCAACGCGAACATGCGGACGACGTTTCGGAAGATCGTTCTTCGGGCGGGCCTGACGCCGTGGCCGCGGCTGTGGCACAATCTGCGGGCGAGTTGCGAGAGCGACCTTGCGGCACAGTTTCCCTTGGCGGTGGTAACGAAGTGGCTTGGCAACACCCCATCGGTGGCGTTGAAGCATTACGTTGACCCGACCGATTCGGCCTACAAGATGGCAACGGAGATCGACCCGTTCCAAGCGGCGCACCGCGACGATGGCGAGGGCCGATTCGATGCGGAAAAAGCGGCGCACAGGGTGGCGCGCCAGGCGGCGCGCGCCACGTCGAAAATGGCGGCGCACGAGGCGGCGCAGTCAACATACGTACAGTTCGGCAATAATCGGCAAGATCGACCGAACCAGTTTCAGGATTGCGACTTATTGCCGATGCTTGCGAACGTAAACCCTTATGGCGCAAGGACTTATGTGCCCCCTGAAGGACTCGAACCTTCGACCCATTGATTAAGAGTCAATTGCTCTACCAACTGAGCTAAGGGGGCGCGATCGGATGCGATTCCCGCCGCAAACGCGGATCTTTGCGCGCGACAGACCGTCCAATTCATCCGATGTCGAACGACTTATCTTAGGCAATTTCCGTTTCTACGCAAGGGGCGGCAAACGGTTCGCCTGTCCCGCTCGCACAACGCTCAAAGCACTGTCGGACGCGACGGGCGGCACACTGATCGGCAGAACAGGCTTTGCAAATCCGTTTGTCGGCGAACGGGCAGGCTCGATTCCGTGTTTGTTGCGCCGAGGCCAGCCGGCCCGCGGACATAACACCTTATCGGGTGCCGGGCGGCGTTGTTCGACCCGCTTGTTCCGCGTTGGGCCGATGGACTACGCTCTTCCAGCCGATCGGCACGCCGGCGCGGAATGGATCGCCCTTGAAGAACCTCAGCGGGTCGTTGACCACGATTTCAAAGAACTGGTACGAGGTTTCATTCTTGCCATTGGTGGCGAACACCTTCATCCCGAACGGCTGCATATTCTGGTTTTGAAGAACGAGGATCGCTCGGCTGAAATTGGCGGCATCGGCCTGGAATCGCGGATAGGCCTCGATCCAGGTTTGTTGGGATTGCAACTCCGGCGGTGTGATGATGCGCAGGAAGTAGCGACGTTTGAGGTCTTCGGCACGCGAACCGAACAAGAACGGCAACGGGCTGTTGGCGATGGCCTTGCCCTGCAATTCGGGCGGCAGCGGGTATTCGTTGACCGTTTTTTGCCGCGGAATGTACTCGTACACCGACTTGCCGTCGCAAATCCAATGCTCGGCGCGTTCAGGCTCGATCGGTTGCTGCCGCGGATTGCGGCGTTCGACATCGTTCGGGTCGTACACCACGGTGTCCGTTACCTGAAACACGCCGCGGTCGGGCGCGGCATACTTGATGACACCGATGTCTTCATAACGCGGCACATCTTTGGGGCCGAACACGCGATCGTAATCCCATCTTTTGAACCGGCACTCGAACGTCTTGACGCCCGAGCTCCGCTGTTCCCAAAGCCGCAGAACCCGCTCAACATCGGCAACCTGCTCCGGCGTCAAATCGAAGGGCGCAGGCGGCGTTTGGGCCATCGGACGCGGCATCGGCCCGGCAGCCGCACCGGGGTTGTTCGCAGCGCCGGGGGCCACCGTGCCGTAGGGTCCGCTACCAGCAGGGGTTGCCGCATTTCCGGCGTTCGTGCGATAGCCGCTGCCTGCCGGCGCAGGGTAAGGGCCAGACGGTTCGCCTTGTGGCGGACCGTAGGGTTGGGGCGCAGCGCGGCGTTCGAGCCGCGGGAGCTGCGGATCGACGGGCTGGTCAGGCCTGCCCGGCGCGCCGGCCTGATAGCCACCAGTCGCCGGATATTGCTGATATTGCCGGTCCGATGGGGGGGCTGACGGATAGGTTCCCTGTCCCCAAACGCGATCGGTGTTGCCTGCAATGAGCACGCACGAAACAATCCAAGTCAGCGATACGAGGGCAAACCGGGCGATCCTTCGCACCATGGGTATCGTTCCTTCTCTTTTTTTGGGCCGCGCATTCCAAGCGGGCCGGGCATTTCACCGGAACGGATTGTAACCGCAGCCGCTGTGCCGACGGAACCTCAATTTCGTACGAATTTCGTCGGCATCGAGCATCTCGATCGGCAGAAAGACGGGCCTGCCGCTCAATCGCACGCAGCCGCGGCCGTCGCAACGAACGTCGGGGTGCTGTCCGCGGCCCAAAGTGGCGTTAGAATAACACCTTCTCGATGCGACTGCGGCTGGATTGCAAGAATGCGGCGAGAAACGTTCCTCCCCGATTCGAGGTCCGTTGCGGCCAGCCGGTTGCTTATTGGAGCGTGTGCGACTTTTTTCGAGGCGAGTAGCTTCTATTGGACCGTTTGAACGGTTCGGACGACTGGCCCAGGGAAAGAAAATGGTTCGGCGGCTGGGCCGCGGCTCTGGTCTCCCGGCTCGAACCGGTCCCAGCGAGATTGAACTTATGCGACGGATTTTGGTTACCAGCGCGCTGCCTTATGCCAACGGGCATATTCATATCGGACACCTCGTCGAGTACATCCAAACCGACATCTGGGTCCGCTTCCAGCAATTGGCCGGCAACGAGTGCCGCTATTTCTGCGCCGACGACACGCACGGCACGGCCATCATGATCCGCGCGCGAGAGGAGGGCGTGCCGGAAACCGATCTGATCGCCCGAATGCGCGAAGCGCACATCAAAGACTTCGCCGGGTTCGACATCCGGTTCGACAACTACGGCACCACCCATTGCGACGAGAACCGCCAGTTTTGCGCCGAAATCTGGGCCGCCCTGCGGGCTAAAGGGCTCGTCTCGCAACAAGAGGTGACACAGCTCTACGACGTGCAGGCGGGCACGTTCTTGGCCGATCGTTTCGTCAAGGGAACCTGCCCCAAGTGCGGCGCGGCGGACCAATACGGCGACAGTTGCGACAAGTGCGGCGCGCACTACAGCCCGACGGAATTGGTCGATCCGGTCAGCACGCTCTCGGGCACTCGGCCCGAGCTGCGCCAGTCGCCGCATCTGTTCGTCAATATCGAGCGATTGCGCCCGTTCCTCGAATCGTGGACTCAGCAAAGCGGGGCGCTTCAGCCCGAGGTGGCCAACTACTTAAAAGGCCATTTCCTCAACGAGCCGCTGCGCGATTGGGATGTTTCGCGGCCGGCGCCCTATTTCGGGTTCGAGATTTCCGACGCGCCCGGCCATTTCTGGTACGTGTGGTTCGACGCCCCGATCGGGTACATCGCCTCGACGGCCCAATGGTGCGCCCGAAACGGACAATCGGTCGATCGCTGGTGGCGCGATCCGCAGACCGAAATCCACCACTTCATCGGTAAAGACATCACTTACTTCCATACGCTCTTCTGGCCCGCCATGCTCCATACGGCCGGATTCAATTTACCGAGAAAGGTCCACATACACGGGCACTTGGTGGTCAACGGCGAAAAGATGTCGAAGAGCAAGGGCACCTTTGTTCGCGCATCGACCTACCTGGAGCACCTCGATCCGTCGTACCTCCGCTACTACTACGCCGCGAAACTCAACGGGCGGGTGGAAGACCTCGATTTGAACCTCGACGAATTTGTCGCCAAGGTGAACGCCGACATGGTGGGCAACGTGGTGAACTTGGCCAGCCGGACGGCGCGATTTGCAGCGAAAGTGGGTCTTGCCGCCGAATATCCCGACGACGATGGACTGTTCGCCCAAGCGGCCGCCGATGGCGAAGCAATTGCGGCTGCCTACGAAGAATGCGACTATTCCAAGGCCGTGCGGATCATCCTTGCCGCAGGCAATCGGGCCAACAAGTTCATTGAAGATCACGCGCCTTGGGATCTGGCCAAGCAACCGGACAAAGAGGCCGAGCTGCAACGGGTATGCACCATCGGCATCAATCTGTTTCGGCAGTTGGCGATCTATTTGGCGCCGGTGCTGCCCCGACTGGCCGAGCAAACCGGCCGTTGGCTTGGCGAACCGATCACCAGTTGGGCACAGTCGCAAACGCCGCTAGTGGGTCGGCCGGTGGGGCAATTCAGCCATTTGATGAAACGAGCCGATCGAGTCGCCGTCAATGCGATGATTGCCGCCAGCCGCGCGACCGACGCCGCCGCCGGGCCCGCAGCGCCCGCCCTGCCGGCCGATAGCGACGAGCCGCTTCGCGCCGAGCCGCTGGCGCCGACGATTACCATCGACGAGTTCGCCAAGGTTGATCTGCGCGTCGCGCGAGTGATTGCGGCCGAGGAGGTTCCCGAGGCCAAGAAGCTGCTCAAGCTCACGTTGAGCCTCGGCGGCGATCATCGCCGCACGGTGTTTGCGGGCATCAAGGGCGCCTATCGGCCCGACGACTTGGTCGGCCGGTTGGTTGTTTGCGTGGCCAATCTGCAACCGCGACAGATGAAGTTCGGCCTAAGCGAGGGGATGATCGTGGCCGCCGGCGACACGAGCGGCGTCTTCCTGCTTCGGCCGGACGAAGGCGCCCGGCCCGGACAACGAGTCCATTGATCACCGCCCGTCGTCGGCAAATCCAGCCGCACCTTTGCGCCGATCAGATTTCTCCTGCAACGCGTTGGGCGCGCCGGTGGCGTTGTCGCGGGCGAATGCGCGCGGCCGGCACTGCACCGGCGCCGTTTGCTCCTTGCGCAGAGTTTGCTCTTTGTTCGCGGCATCGGGTACAATCGCTCTGAAGCCTCAAGGGATTTCAGTGCTGCGGGGCCGACAAGACGATCGCACTCGGCCGCGGTCGTTTCATTTCTCCGCAGGACACCAATCATACGAAGTTGCTAACTCATCGAGCACGGGAGGGGATCAACCATGGATCGCCGGAGTTTCTTGAAGAGTGCGGCCGCGGGTTTGGCACTGACGGGCTTGCGTTCGACGGCCGAGGCTGCGGCCGAGGCCAAGCCGCGGCGCGTGGCGCTGATTGGCTCGGGCTGGTATGGCAAGTGCGATCTTTGGCGGCTGATGCAGGTCGCGCCGATCGAGGTCGTTTCGCTGTGCGATGTCGATCGCCGAATGCTGGAAGGCGCCGCGGAAATGGCGGCCGCGAAACAGCCGTCGAAGAAGAAGCCTCGCACCTACACCGACTACCGCAAGCTGCTCGCGGAAAAAGATATCGACATCGCCCTGATCGCCACGCCCGACCACTGGCACGCCCTGACCGCCATCGCGGCAATGGAGGCCGGGGCCGATCTTTATCTGCAAAAGCCGATCAGCGTGGATGTGGCCGAAGGCCAGGCCATTCTCTCGACTGCCCGGCGACTCGGACGCGTTGTGCAGGTGGGAACGCAGCGTCGCAGCACGCCGCACCTGATCGAGGCCCGCGATCGCTTCATCAAAGAAGAAAAACTGGGCAAGATCGGGCTGGTTGAGATCTACTGCTACTACCATATGCGCAACCGCGGCAATCCGCCCGACACCGATCCGCCCGACTACCTCGATTGGGAGATGTACACCGGGCCGGCCCCGATGCGGCCGTACAACCCGATTGTCCACCCTCGCGGATGGCGAGCGTTCATGGAGTACGGCAACGGCATCGTCGGCGACATGTGCATCCACATGCTCGATACGGTCCGCTGGATGCTCAACCTGGGCTGGCCTAAACGGATCAGCTCGCACGGCGGCATCCTGGTGCAAACGGGCGCGAAGGCGAACATCTCCGATACGCAAACGGCCACGTTCGACTTCGGCGAGTTGCAGGTCGTTTGGCAGCATCGCACATGGGGGCAGGCGCCCGATCCGAAATACCCTTGGGGCATGACCTTCTACGGCGAGAAAGGCACGCTGAAGGCCAGCGTGATGAGCTACGATTTCCAACCCACCGGCGGCGGCCCGGCCGTCCACCGTGACGTTACTTTCGAACTCGAGCAGTACCCCGAGGACAAAACCGAAAAGGACCTCGAACGCCATGTCGCCCCGGCCATCCGCTACCACATGCTCGATCTGCTCAAGGCGATCGACACCCGCGGCCGGCCGGTGGCCGACATCGAGCAGGGGCACATCTCGACGGCCAGTTGCGTGTTGGCCAACCTGTCGATGCAACTGGGCCGATCGCTAACCTGGGATGCCGAAAAAGGTTGCGTCGTTGCCGATGAAGAAGCGAACCGTCTGCTCCGCCGGCCGTATCGGGCCGGGTGGGTGCATCCGGCCTCGGCCTGAGGGCGAACGGAAAGCGGTTGAAACGGGCACTGCACGCGCTCGGCCGCTTCGCTGCGTCCGCGGCCGCTTTCGCAACTGTATGGAACGATTGATCCTTCCAAACCGACGCACAGCCATCGGATTTGCCATGGTTCGATCGAGTCGGCCGAATAGAAGACTTTATTCCATGGTTCGCAAGGTGTAATATTGTCGTAGTCAACAGACAAAAACTCGTGCCGGAGTGGCCCGTCATGAAAGCCGCTGAGCTTCTGGTTCGGTGTTTGGAGAACGAGGGCGTTCAATACGTCTTTGGGCTGCCCGGGGAAGAGAACATCGACATCCTCGACACGCTGCTCTCCAGCCCGGTGCAGTTTATCAGCACCCGGCACGAGCAGGCGGCGGCGTTCATGGCCGACGTGTATGGCCGGCTGACGGGCCGGGCGGGCGTTTGCCTGGCGACGCTGGGCCCTGGGGCGACCAACCTGATTACCGGCGTGGCCGACGCCAACATGGATCGTTCGCCGGTGGTCGCGATTTCCGGTCAATCGACAACCAATCGCAAGCACAAGGAAACCCATCAGTACCTCGACTTGGAGAACCTGTTTCAGCCGATCTCGAAGTACTGTGTTGAGGTGGGCGTGCCGGAGACGGTGCCGGAGGTTGTCCGCAAGGCCTTTGCGTTGGCGCAACGCGAGAAGCCCGGGGTGAGCTTCATCGGCTTTCCAGAGAACATCGCCAAGTCGGAGGTGCCGAATCGGGGGCCGCTGCGGGTGCCCAAGCCGCTGCCGCCGGTTCCGCCCGAGGCGAAGATCGCTCAGGCGTCGGAGATTATCTCTCAGGCAAAGTACCCGCTGATCATGGCGGGCAACGGGGTGATCCGCGCGCGGGCGACCGACAACCTGCTTCGATTCGCCGAGAAGCTGAACATTCCGGTTGTTTCCACCTTCATGGCCAAAGGGGTGGTGCCGTTCTCGCATCCGCTGTGGCTGGGGGCGGTTGGCCTGCGGGCACGCGATTACATCTCGTGCGGGTTCGACCGGGCGGACGTGATCATCTGCGTCGGTTACGACATGGTGGAATACCACCCCAACTACTGGCACCCGACGCGCGATCGGCAGATTATCCACATCGATTCCTCTTGGGCCGAAACCGACGAATACTACGGCGTGATTTGCAGCGTAATCGGTGATATCGGCACGGGCTTGGACGCCATCGCCGCCCGCACCTCTCCCCGCGACGGCGTGCTCTCGGCCGGTTTGTGGCAGACCATAATGAACGAAATGTGCGAGTACTCGGCCGACGACAGCTTCCCGCTGAAGCCGCAGCGGCTTTGCTGGGAATTGCAACGGGCGTTCGAGCCCAACGCGATTGTCATCTGCGATGTCGGCGCGCACAAAATGTGGATGGCCCGAATGTACCATCCCGAGCGGCCGAACACCTGCATCATCTCGAACGGGTTTGCCGCGATGGGCATCGGCCTGCCCGGCGCGATTGCCGCCAAACTGGCTTTTCCCGATCGGCCGTGCATTGCCGTTACCGGCGACGGCGGCTTCATGATGAACTGCCAGGAGATCGAAACGGCCATGCGGTTGGGCGTGCCCGTGGTGATCGTCATTTGGAACGACGGCGGCTACGGCCTGATCGAATGGCATCAGTTGCGGCATTTCGGCCGACCGAGCCACGTTTATTTCGGCAATCCCGACTTCGTCAAGTTTGCCGAGAGCTTCGGGGCGAAAGGGTATCGCGTCGAGGCGGCCGACGAGCTTCGCCCGATTCTCAAAGAGGCGATGGAATGCGGCACGGTGGCGGTGGTCGATGTTCCGGTGGACTATTCAGAGAACATGAAGCTCACCGAAAAGCTGGGCAAACTTGTTTGCCCGGTGTAAAATGCCCTTCTGTTGCGGCGTTGTGCGCGATGGGGGCAAACGCGCCGCGCTGGCTCAGCGCCGCCCGCGCTAAAGCCGGGCAGGTCTCGGGCAGTCTGATTCGCCCCGTCGTCGGGAATGGCACATGGATGGATGGGACATTGCCCTGCTGGCCGTTGCCGGCTATGTCGCCGTGGCATCGCTGGTTCAGTTGATGCTTCGGCGAAGGCGGCAACTCTACGAGCAGTATCGCCGACAGGCCGAGGCAGAGGCCGATCGTCAACGGACGCAGCCCCAACAATCCGCCTCGCGTCGCTCGGCGTGACTTGGTCGGCCCGGCGACACGATCGCAGCCCGCGGCGTCTATCGTTGGTGCGGGCTCGCTTTCTTTGAGCTGTCTGAAGATGCGATACCACATTTCCACGCTCGGCTGCCAAATGAACGTGCTCGATAGCGAATTGCTCGAAGCCGATCTTCAAGCGGCCGGGCATTCGCCGGCCGAGAGCCTGCGCAAAGCCGACTTAATCCTCTTTAATACTTGCAGCGTGCGCGGCCATGCCGAAGACAAGGTGTATAGCGCGCTGGGGCGATTGAAGCACGTCAAGGAGCATCGGCCGCATGCCATCATCGGCGTTCTCGGGTGCATGGCGCAAAAAGACCGCGAATCGATCATTCGCCGCGCGCCGCACGTGGATTTGGTGGTCGGCCCGGGCCGGCTGTGGCGATTGCCGGAACTGATCGAACGGGTCCGCCGCGACCGGCAACCGCAGATCGAAGTCAGCTTGAACCCGGCCGAAAACGACCGCGAGGCGGTCCGCGCCAGCTTCGTACCCTACGACTCGCGCCGCGGCGGTGCGCCGCGGTCGGCCCGGCGGCAGGCTTTTGTGCGGATCATGTTCGGCTGCAATATGGCTTGTTCGTATTGCATTGTGCCCAGTGTTCGCGGTCCGGAACAAAGCCGGCCCGCGGAGGAAATCGTCGCCGAGGTCCGGCGATTGACCGACGCCGGCTGCCGCGAAATCACCTTGATCGGGCAAACGGTCAACAGCTACTGCGACCGCTCGGCCGGCTCGACCGTCCGCTTGGCCGACCTGCTCGAGCGGCTCGACGCCCTGCCCGGCCCGCCGCGCATCCGCTTCGTTACCAATCATCCGCGGTTTATGACCGATGCCTTGTTGCAGGCGGTGCGCGACCTGCCGCGGGTCTGTCCCTACTTGCATGTGCCCGCCCAAAGCGGAAGCGATGCCGTCCTCAAACGCATGAAGCGCGGATACACCGTCGCTTACTACGACGAAATGCTCGAACGCATTCGCGCCATTGTGCCGGCGGCGGCCGTCACCAGCGATTTTATTGTCGGCTTCAGCGGCGAGACGGACGACGACTTCGCGCAAACGGTCGAGCTGGTTCGCCGCGCGCGGTTCAAGAATAGTTTCATCTTCAAGTACAGCCCTCGGCCCGGCACCTGGGCGGCCGAGCACCTTCCCGACGACGTGCCCGAGTCGGTCAAGCGGCGGCGGAACAACGAACTGTTGGCCGTGCAAAACGCGATCAGTCGCGAAGACAACCAGCGGCTTGTCGGACAAACGGTCGAAGTGCTCGTCGAGGGACCGAGCAAGGCGGCCCGCAAAACCTCGGCCGCGGCGGCGCAATCCGCCGGCAACGAAGATGCCCGCCCCGCCGCCTCGCCCGCGAGCCGCCCCGAAGCTCGCCCGGCAGGCGCAACGCAACTGGTGGGTCGAACCGTCTGCGATCAGATCGTCGTTTTCGACGGTCCGCCGCAATGGGCGGGCGAGTTTCGCCGGGTGAAGATCGAACGGGCCGACGCCGTGACGCTTTTCGGTTGCGATCAAACGCCGCCGCCTCAGGCCGATGACGTCCCCCACCCTCTCCGCTTGCCGATCATCGGCTAAGTGGCCGACCAGCGAACGAAAACGAGTCGGCACCGGGCTGAATCGCGCGACGCGAGCCCGTCTTTCCTCATCGTTCGACTTCGATCAGATACCAACAGGTCGCCGGTTCCCCCAACGAAAGGCGAACGACGGTTCGATCGCCCTCTTGTTGCGGCTGAACGACGATTGCCGGCTTCGCGGCCCGGCCGGTTGGTGATAGCGGCGTCACCCGCACGGCCTTGGCACCGGCAAGCCCGATCAAACGCGCTTCGCCGGTCACACGCTCGATAAGCACCGGGCCGGTGCCGTGATCGAGCAGTAGTTGGCGGTCGTCGGCCCACTTCATCCCGCTGTTGCCCGACCACGCGGTCGTCCCCAGCAGCAGCCGCTGCGATTGGGCGATGGGGCGATCATCGGCGGCGGTGAGCGTCACGGCAGCGAACACATTGTCGAGTTGAATCGCCAGATTCGTTGTTTTCCGTTCGCTGCGGCCGACGAAACCGATCAGTGCCTGCGTTTGCTGCGTATCGATCGACACCCAGCCGAGCTTCTTGTCGGCATCGCGCCAATGGATCTCGCCGGTGTCGCTGGCGATTTCCGCCAGAGAAGCCTCGGGCGGAAAGGCCTCGCGCCGGGCTGTCTCGGCGAACTCGAACCGCAGCGCATGACGCAACGACGCCGATCGCGGGAAGCCCTGCTTGAAGAACGGCCGCTCCTTCCATCGATCCATCCGCAAGGTGTCGATCAACTCGTCGGCGCTGTAACTGCGAACAAGGGTCTTTTCCGCCGGGCGAACGTCGTGGCGGTGCCAGGCGGCCGCGCACAGGGCAATCGTCACCACCTTCATCGGATCGTTGCTGAAATCGAACCAACCGTTCCGTTGGATGCCCTGTTCCGGCGGTTGGTTGCGGCCGCGGCCCCAAGTGAACCAGTAAATGCCGTCCCAGTCGTGTAGCAAGGCGTAGGCGGTCAAAATGGGGAAGCCTTCGCAGGCGAACTCGTGCGGAAAGGGGTGATTGACCTCGGAGATGGTAAACGGCTTGCCCGCCACCGGCGAACGCGCGAACTGCGCCACGGTCGAATCGAGCGGATCGTTGACCATCGGCGTGTTACGAATCCACGTTTGGCCGTCGAGCCGCGGGTGTTCCCAGTAGCCGTGGCTGTCGATCACATCAAACATCATGTTCGCTTTGATGTGCGCGAAGCCGGCAAATGAATCGTTATGGTCGGCCGTGCCGATGATCAACGGCCGGCATTGCAGTTCGTCTCTCAGCAGCCGCTTCATCCCCTCGAAGAAGCGGTGCTCGACATCCATATAGAACTGGGCCTCGGCCGCAAACCGCTCGCGCGAGGCCGACTTGAACTGGTTGGGCGCCAACCGCGGCACCCGGCCGTTGTCTCCAACTCCGGCCTCACGGCGAATCGCGGCCAGTTGCTCGGGAGGCAGCTTTTCGGCCAGCCAGCGGTTGTACAAGTCGGTCAATTCCTCAGCATAGGATGTCGGCAGCGGCGACCACGTCGAGGGCTTCGGCTTGTCGGCGCCGACCAGTCGGCCGCCCACCCAGCCCTCAAGCACCGAGTTCTCGTTGACGATCTCGATAAACACCACGGCCGGATCGTGGCGATATTCGCGCCCCCGATATGGGTTGCGATGCGTGAGCAACTGGCGGGCATATTCGTGTTGCAGTTCGATCAGCCTCGGGTTGAAGTACGTGGCCGACTTGCCGTAGCCGAGGTATTGCCAGTCGCGCACCCCATCGCCTTCCTTGTAGTTTCGGCCCACGTTCAGGTTCAGGTTGGCGTAGATGCCGCGCTGGGCAAGTTGATCGATGAAGTAGTCGAGCCGATCGAGCCGTTCGGGATCGAGCGCGCGCGTGTCGTTGCGTTTCGGATCGAAAAGCGCACCCCAAGTGCTGTCCATGTGGTGAAAACGCACGCTGTTGACGCCGAGCCGAGCCAAATCGTCGGCAATCGCACCGGCCGCCTCTTTCTCCGGATAGCAATCCGGACCGCAAATGTTCACGCCCCAAATGCGGAACCGCCGCCCATCGGGCCGAACCAGCCGATCCTTTTCCACGCGAATGAAGCCGTCTTTGCCGGCCGGGCCGTCGAGAAAGCGGCGATGATCGACGAGAATCGCCCCCTCGGCCTTCCAGTCCATCGGATAGGGGCGGAACTCGCCTCGCTCGATTCGCGGCACAGGCGACTCGCCCGCAACAAGCCCGTCGGCGGCAATGCTCATCCCCAACAAGAAACACGCGGCTGCCGCCCACCGCGCCGGCGCGGAGCCAAACCAAATGTTCTTGCCCGCGGTCGGGGCAAGCGTCCGCCCGAAACGACTCACCCCGGAACTCTTGTTCTTCGGGCAATAATTCCCGCGATCAACGGCAGCGGTTCTTCGGCCCGGTGGGATGGCACCGTTTGATTGGCGGCCTTCCCGGCCTCGAAGTGAAACATCAGAACCACGCGGCAAAGACAATCGCTTCATGGCGTGAAATCCCTAACAACCTCTTGAGAAAACGATTCGATGCAACAGCGTCGATTGACAAGCGAAACGGCCGCAACTGACTGCACCGCACGGCGACATTCGCTTCACAACAACCATGCGGTAGGATAACATACGAAAGGCGAAACGCAACATTTCACGGCTCGCCGACGGCACGCCCAACGCCTCGCCTCGCTTCTTGTTGGGATCCGTCCCTTCTCACACCGTTTCACTCCATCATTCCTCGGAGCCTCGCCGATGAAAACTGCTGTTGATCTCATGCCGTGGCGGCTGATCTTGCAGCATGCGAAGTGCGTGTGCGCATTGGCGGCGATGGTGTTCGCCGTGGGAGCTGCCTGGGCGGCCGAGAATGTCTCGTCTAAGGAATCGCGGGTGGGCAAAACCGCGGCAGCCCCGTCCTCGGCCACAGGTGCGAACACATCAGCCAATCCTTCTCGCACCTCGAAGCTTTGGGGCCGACAGGGCGAGCTTTGGTCGCCCGAGAGCCGCTTGCCGGACTTCTCGTTGGCCGGCTATCGCCGCGGGGAAGAGCCGTATCGCGTGCCGAAAGAAAGCGTATCGGTCAAGGACTTCGGGGCCGTCGGCGATGGCCGAACCGACGACACCGCGGCCTTTCGCCGCGCCTTCGAGGCCGGCAGCGGCAAGCTGATCGTCGTCCCGCCCGGTCGCTACGTGCTCACCGACATCCTCCGCATGCGCGCATCGAACACCGTGCTTCGCGGGGCCGGGCCCGGGCGCACCGTGCTGGTCTTCTCCAAGCCGGGCATCGAGATCGAGCCGCGCATCTCGAAGACCGACGGCGGCGAACCGACCACCAATTGGTCGTGGGCCGGCGGAATGATCGTCGTCGGCGGACCGATGCCGCGATCGGAAGGCACGGTGAAAGTCGTCAGCGAGGCGAAACGCGGGCAAAAGCAGCTTGCTCTCGATGCGAATTCCTTTCGCCCCGGCGATGAAGTGATGCTCGCCCTGCACGACGACGGTGAAAAATCGCTGGTTAAGTATCTCTATTGCGATCAGACGGGCGACATCTCGGGCCTGAACCGCTGGCGAGTTATCCAAGTGTTCCGCATCGCCGGCGTCAAAGGAAACACGATTGCGCTCGATCGGCCGTTGCGATTCGATGTGCGCGCGGCTTGGCGGCCCACCGTCGAACCGTTCCGCCCCAGCGTGACCGATGTGGGCATCGAATCGCTCAGCTTCGAGTTCCCCCTGCGCCGCTACGAGGGGCATTTCAAAGAGGTGGGCTTCAATCCGGTCGAAATCGCCCGGGGCGCCGCCCATTGCTGGCTGCGCGAAATCGTCGTCCGCAATGCCGACAGCGGGCCGTACGTCTTCGGCTCCTTCTGCACGGTCGAAAACATTCGCCTTCAGGCCGACGACGCACGGCTTTCCAAGCAGGGCCACTCGGGCCACCACGGCATCTCTCTGCAAGGCAACGACCTGCTCTGCCGCGATTTCACGATCGAGACCCGTTTCATCCATGATCTGACGGTCCAGTCGTCGATCGGCTGCGTGTTTGCCCGGGGTAAGGCCGTCGATCTGTGCATGGATCATCACCGCTGGGCCTCTTACGAAAACCTGTTCACCGATATCGACGCCGGCAAAGGAACGCGGCTGTTCGCATCAAGTGGCGGCGGCAATCGGGGAAACCACAGCGGGGCGGGCGCCACGTTCTGGAACATCCGCGCCGAGAAGCCCTCGCGGTTTCCCAATTGGGGCATCGACGCAATCACCATTGTCGCCCTGCCGATCACCGGCGGCGAATCGATCGCCGCGGAACTGCCCAGTCCGACCTCGCAAAAAGGCCGATGGCTCGAATTGATCCCGCCCGGCGAAGTTCAACCGCCGAACCTGCACGATGCGATGAAAGCCCGGCGGGCGAAGTAGCCGCCACGGCGCTCTGCCGCAATACCAACCGCGAATCAACGCGAATGGACGCAAACGGCCAAGAGAAACCGCGAATGGTCGCAAATCAACGCTAATCGCTCAAGTCAACCGCCAATAAAGGAACGCGAAGGGACGCGAACGGTAGCGATCAACCGCGAAAAGACGCGAATGGCCAAGAGAAACCGCAAATGGTCGCAAATCAACGCTAATCGCTCAAGTCAACCGACAATAGCGGACAAAGGGTGGATCTGATGAGATGGGCAATTCGTTCGTTGATCGTGGCAATCGGTTTCGTTTGGACTATTCCGCCTCTCGCAGTGGCGGCCGAGTCGCGGCCGAACTTTCTATTGATCTTCGCCGACGATCACGGCTATGGCGACGTGTCGGCCTATGGGCCGTCGGAGGTGCGCACACCAAATATCGACCGCATCGGAGCCGAGGGCCTGTTGTTCACCACGATGCGGGCCAACTGTACCGTCTGTTCGCCGTCGCGGGCGGCATTGCTCACCGGCTGCTTTCCCGATCGAGTCGGCGTGCCGGGAGTGATCCGCACTCAGCCGGAAGACTCGTGGGGCTACTTCGCGCCCAACAGGCCGACACTCGCTGACGAATTGACGAAACTCGGTTACCACACCGCGATCGTCGGAAAATGGCATCTCGGGCTCGAATCGCCCAATCTGCCGAACGACCGAGGATTCGCTTTCTTCCACGGATTCCTCGGCGACATGATGGACAGCTACACCACCCATCTCCGCCACGGCATCAACTACATGCGCCGCAATCGCGAGGTGATCGAACCAACCGGCCACGCCACCGAGTTGTTCACCGATTGGGCAATCGACTACCTCCGCAATCGGGCGTCGCAATCGAATCAACCGTTCTTCCTTTACCTTGCCTACAACGCCCCGCATTTCCCCATCGAACCGCCCGAAGACTGGCTGGCCAAAGTCAAGGCCCGACTGCCGCAGCTCGACGAAAAGCGGGCAAAGAATGTGGCTTTTGTCGAACATCTCGATCATTGTGTGGGCCGAGTGCTCGATTCCCTGAAGGCAGCCGGTTTGGCTGACAATACGGTTGTCGTGTTCACGGCCGACAACGGCGGCTCGCTGCCCCATAGCCAAAGCAACGGCCCGTGGCGCGGCGGCAAACAAGATCATTACGACGGCGGACTGCGCGTGCCCTTCATGCTTCGCTGGCCCGCGGAAATCAAGGCCGGCGGCCGCAATGATTATGCCGGGCTGGTCTTCGATCTGTTCCCCACGTTCGTCGAACTGGCTGGCGGCACGCCCGCCGACGATCTCGATGCCGTCAGCCTCGTGCCGATCCTACGCGGTCGGACGATCGCCTCCCCGCGCGAACTTTATTTCGTCCGTCGCGAGGGCGGGCCGAAGTACGGCGGCAAGAGCTACGAGGCCCTCATTCGCGGCCCATGGAAACTGATGCAGAACGATCCATACAGCCCACTGGAACTCTACAACCTTGCCGACGACCCCCGCGAAACCACGAATCTGGCGGCGACAAACCGCAAGGTAATCAACGAACTGAATGCGGTCCTGCGACGACACATCCAACGCGGCGGTGAGGTGCCGTGGCAGCCCCCGAGCCGGAAATGATCGCGCTAATAGGCGGCACCGAATGCACCGCCCGCTTCCAGGCCGCCAACTTCATGACCTCCGGATCGACTCGATTCCCCTTCCGATATTGCACATCAAGTGGTCCCAGAACCGGGCGCCACGTCAGGATTCGGTTTCGCCCAACCGACCGACGGGATTGCCCGCCAGATTCGGGGAACTTACGTGAACAGGATTTGCGCAGTTCATTAAGCCAGGCCCCAGGCATGGAATTGTTCACAGACCAATCGCTCTCCTCATTGCAGAAGCGGCCGCGGGCGCAATCAAACGGCCGATTGCGTATTGTCGGCGTTTGAACCGCTTTCCGTTCTTTGCGGTTGTGCTTCGCCGCCCTGAAAGCCCGGGGAACTACTGTCTTGATGAAAACCGGGGAGATATTTGGGAACTCGGCGGCAGGTTACAGCGTCAAACACTCGGCACATGGCGCGCCTGCTGCATGTTGACCGGTGGAGCAAGTCGATTTTGGGCAGGCAAGCGAGATCCGTCGCGACAGGCCCAGCCTGCCTGCGACCGTCGCCAGCAGCCTGAAAGCAGATTGCCGACTGACGAATGTTGTTCACGACTTTGCGAGGTTCCAATCATGACCGGCATTTTCCGAAGCGAGCGTGCGTTGCACCTCACTGGCTTCCTCCTTCCAATGGCCTTCACGGTTCTCGTCTTTTGGGCCTGCTCAGCTGTGGGCCAGGATGAACCCGGCACGCCGCAATGGAACGAGGCGGAGGTAGTCTTTATCGGCCAAGTGAACCAGGTGAAGGCGGGGCCGGTAGGCATGAGCTTTCCGCCGGTCCACACGCACACGCTGCGCATCAAGGTGTCGGAAGTGCTTCGCGGCGACGTAAAGGTTGACGAGCAAGTAACTTGTTCTCATTCGGCTCGGCAAGAACTTCCACCAGAGTTCTCGCTCGACAAGCCCAGCATTGTCGCCGCGATGCGCACGCGGGGCAGCTTGGTCATCCGCCGAATCGAGGTGGCCGACGCGATCAACACAGCCGAGGCCAAGGCGGGCTGCAACCTGCCGCTGGGCTGGCGAGTGGATCGCGGGCAACCGATCTCCCCGTGGGCCGAGCTGGGCAAGCAGGCGTGGCAGGGTGAGGTCGGCGACGCGAAGGTGGTTTGCTCCAAGTCGGGCCGCCCGGCGTTGTCGGCCGGTGCGGAAGTGTTGTTAGAAGTTGAGCACGTCCCCCCGGTGCGCGAAGTTCAATGGAGCAACCCAGACGGAGACGGAGAGTATAAGATAACCGTGTCGAACCCCACGAAAAAGCCGCTGGTGGTGCCGGCGCTGCTGACCGACGGCAAGGATATTCTTTGGGCGAACAGCATCGCGATTCTTTGTCAGGGCCGGGCGTACCCCTGTCCCGACTTCAAGCCAAACGCCGGCCCGCTGAAGCCCGTCACCCTTCAGCCGGGCGAAAGCGTCTCGGGAGTTGTCAACGCCCTGAAGCTCCAAGGCCCCGAGTGGCCCCGGGGCGGCTATCGGATCGTCTTCCAGTTCTGCCTGGGCGAAAAGAGCGTCTCGAAATCGTTTTACTATATGTCGCGGCATCATGATCCGATTCGCGATCGCCTCTTGTCGAAACCGAAGAAGTGATGCCTCGCTGAACGGCCGCAAAACGGCTCTTCCTTGTCATACCGGTCGCTGCGAATTCGCATTTGGCTCAACGGGTCGCCGTGGCGGCGCTGCGGCTTGTCGTCCGGATGACGGTTTCACAGCGATCCAGCGGCGCTCAACCCTTGCTTGCGGCTTTGCCCGGCGACCAAGATGGGCGGCCGTGGGCCGGTGCGTGCCCCTCTCACAGCCCGGCGGCCGGGGGTGCGTGCGTCGGTTTGGTCGCGAGAGGTCGGGCTTCCGCCCCATTTTCGGGCGGCAAGGCTATTGTTGGCGTTTCTCGCCAGGGGTATATTATTGGGTTCTTCGGCTTGGCCGAGGCGAGCTTTCTCAGTGGGAGAGGCGGGCCGAGCCGATCGGGAACGACAGGCTTTAAAGACGTTCCGCAAAGTGTTTCCGTCGTTCGGTCGGAGGCTGTTGGCGGTGCGGATGGCGAGCCGGTGGCGTGCGAACTGGATTTTATGGTCAATCGTAATCTTTTGCGCGGCTTAGACCCCTCCGAGGAAGAATGGCAACGCGAGCTCGAAGCCGCATTGGGCGGCGTTTCAGCCGATCAACTCGACTGGAGCACCCAAGAAATCAATGTCAACCAAATCGTCGAGGGGCGCGTGCTGCGCGTCGAAGGCGATGTGGTGCTGGTTGACGTCGGCTATAAGAGCGAAGGCATCGTCTTCCGCAACGAATGGGACGAAGGCGAGCGTTTGCCCGAGCCGGGCGAAACGATCAAGGTGTTGATCGAAGACGTGGAAGACATCCACGGACTGGTGGATGATTCGCGCGGAATGATCACGCTCAGCCGGCGCAAGGCCGAAAAGGTCGAAGCCTGGCAAAAGGTGATGCAAACCGTCAAAGAGGGCGACGTCGTCACCGGCGTCGCAACGCGGAAGATCAAAGGCGGCTTGCTTGTCGATATCGGCGTGAACGTCTTCTTGCCTGCCAGCCAAGTCGATATTCGCCGCCCGAGCGACATCGGAGACTACATCGGCCGCACCTTGCAGTGCATCGTGCTGAAAATCGACGAAGCGCGGCGGAACATCGTCGTCAGCCGCCGGGCGCTGATCGAGCAAGAGCGTGCCGAAAAGAAGGCCCAACTGTTGGCCGAGTTGGCTGTCGGTCAGCGGCGCAAGGGCATCGTCAAGAACATCGCCGACTTCGGCGCGTTTGTCGATTTGGGCGGCATCGACGGCCTGCTGCACATCACCGACATGAGCTGGGGCCGGATCAATCACCCCTCGGAAATGGTCTCGATCGACCAAGAGATCGAGGTGCAAGTGCTGCACATCGACCACGAGCGCGAGAAGATCGCCCTGGGGCTGAAGCAGCGCATGCCCAGCCCGTGGGAACATGTGGCCGAGAAATATCCGGTCGGTTCGATCGTCAAAGGCACCGTGGTCAACGTGATGAATTACGGCGCCTTCGTAAAGCTGGAAGAGGGCGTCGAAGGCCTGGTTCACATCAGCGAAATGTCGTGGACCAAGCGCATCAATCACCCGACCGAACTGGTCAACATCGGCGACGAGATCAATGTGGTCGTGCTGAAGATCGACAAAGACAAGCACGAAATCTCGTTGGGCATGAAGCAAGCCCAAGCCAATCCCTGGGATCGCGTGGCGGAGAAGTACCCGGTCGGCAGCATTGTGACGGGCACGGTCCGCAACCTGACCAACTACGGCGCCTTCATCGAAATCGAGGAGGGCATCGACGGCCTGCTTCACGTCAGCGACATGTCGTGGACGCGGAAGATCAGCCATCCGAACGAGATGGTGGAAAAAGGCCAAACCATCCAGTGCCGCGTGATTGCCGTCGATCAAGAACGCCGACGCATCGCCTTGGGCCTGAAACAAATGGCCGGCGATCCGTGGGCGACCGACATTCCGATGAAGTATCAACCGGGCCAAATCGTTAAAGGTCCGGTTACGAAGATCACGAACTTCGGCGTCTTTGTCGGATTGGAAGACGGCCTCGAAGGGCTGCTCCACATCTCCGAATTGGCCGACCACAAAGTGGATAATCCGGAAGAGGTCGTCAAGGTCGGCGAAGTCATCGAGGTCAAGGTGCTTCGAGTCGATCCGGACGAACGGAAGATCGGCCTCTCGCGCAAGCGCGTGGAATGGGCCGAAGAAGCCGTCGCGGAACAGCATCGCGAAACCCCGCCGCCTTCGCAGCATCAAGAACTCAAGGGCGGCATCGGCGGCGAAAGCGGGCCGTTGATCAAGAATTTCCCGGGGATCACCGATTCGTCTTCCGAAAAGTCGGATGACTAAACAGCCCCCGCGGCATTGCAATAGGGGCTAATGGAATAGGTACGAAGCGCGTAGCGAAGCGGCCGATTGGGTTGATCCCCATTCGGCCGCTTTTCGTTTTCGTGCGGGTGAATTTGGCTGAATTCGCGCGGCCGCCCGAAACATCACGATTCGCCGTGCGGTACCCTGCAGGCAAAGAGACAAAGCGCGTTCGGCTTGAAGCGACGATTTCGCCTATTCGCCCGAAGCGGCAACGGCAACTGTGCCGATCGTGTAGAACCCGTTGCGGTCGGTAATATCGGCCTTCAAGGGCAACTTCACATCTCGTTGCGCTTGAGGTGAATAAAGCTTGATCTTCAGTTGGTAGTCGCCCGGCGGCAGCGTGGCGGGTATCGCCAGCGAATAGGTCTCGTCCCATGTCTTTTCACCGGGCAGCCAGCGGGTGTTGCCGGCGGGCACGCGAACTTCCGCCTGAGCTGCGCCTTCCAGCCGAGCGATCAACTGATAGTCGAAATAGGCTCGGGCGACGCCGCGGTTCCGCCACCGAATGGTCAGTTCGGCCGCGCGGCCGGCAATGAGCCGATCGCCAACCTGCGCCGACTCGGGAAAGAACCAATAGCCGCAGCGATTGAGCAGCTCGACGGTCAGTTGCGGGTTGTCTTTGATCCACTCGCTCGCGTAGCCGTGATAGCCGATGTAGGTGGCCTGAAGCAGCTCGAGCGCCCCGCGGAAGAAATCGGGCCCGGTTTTCCCGCCGCCGTGTTTGGCCAACGTTGATCCTTCGGCGGCCGTCCAATTACCCAGTTTCTTGACCGTGCCGTAGTGCTCCAGCTCGAATACGGTGGGCATGGTTCGCGCGGCCTCGGCGAAGAAGTTCGGGCTGCGCACGGTGAACGTCGCCGAGTAGTGGGGAATGTACCCGTTGACCAGGATGCTGTCGTCGCGGAAGCTCACTTTGTTATCCACCAGATAACGAAGCATCCGGTCGCGATCCTCCGGCGACGAGAGATGCACGACGAAATCGTCGGAGATTACCAATTGCGTCCGCCGGAAGTGCTTCAAGTGAAGATCGACGTGCTTCTTGAGTGCGTCGAAATCGTATTTCTTCGGGCCGGTGTGACCTTCGCCCCAATCGCCGAAGCTGCCGATGTCGAGATAGCGAAGCCACGGCTTCCCGTCGTAACGTGCGGCAAAGGCGGCAAGGAACCGATCGAGTTTTTCCAGAAAGATCGGATCGTCGTAGTCGGGCAGCCAGGGGAGATTCGGGTCGCCGGCGGCATTGGCGGCGTCGCTTTGGGCAGAAGGGGGAGCCCGACGAGCGTCGAAGTGGCCCTTCGCCCCGGCGTCGCGAACCCATCGCGGTGTGGCGAACTGCTGCTCGGGCCGGTCGGTCGAGGTCTCTTTGCAGGAGATGCGAAACGACACCCCGAGGCCGCGGGCCGTCCATTTTTCGATCGGCTGATCGATCACCTCCCACGCGAAGCGGTCTTCCGCGGGCTGCAAATAGGCCCACGCGAGCCGCAAATAGATGTGATCCATCCCCGGGAACTGGAGCAGCTCGTCGTCGGACTCCAAATGATACCTATTGACATGGTTGTCGTAGAGGTGGTGATACCAGCCCTTGTGCGGATTGGCCAAGGCGATCGTTTCGTCGTGGTGCGGGCGAAGGTCGAACTCGGCTCCCACAGCCGCGCTCGAAAAGAGAAGCACGGCTGCACTGACCGCCGCGCAGAATTGCCCAATCGAAACTGCGGTGCCGCGCGACGCAAGGCAACTAATCACACCCGGCAAATGATCGACCTTTGCTTTCTGTTGTGTAACTTGCCGTGCAAACATGCGGGAAGTCGCTGGAATCGGCCATGTCTTCATCTCCGGTTGTCTCCTTCCGAAAAGCGCCGAAAGTCGAACTGGTTCCATTGTGCGCGACGATAAATGAGGGAATACCCCTTGTGAGAAAAACGAAGGTCTCATCTCACCAAGGGTACAATAGTGCATGAATCGCGGTGGTCCGCAAGGCTTGATACCGGTTTCGATCGAGATTCATTGAACAAACGGCTTTTCTCGTGCGACATCGGCCGGTTATTCCTCTCCGCCAACTGCGCGGCGTTCGGTCGCCGTCCTCATCGTCAAGGGCGGTGATCTTCTCGGTGATCTTCTCGCGGATTCTTATTGTAGAACACGGAAGACGCGGGAAAGGCACGGTGAGGGGGGCGACGGTTGATCGTCGGCCCGGTGTTGCCGCAGTGCCGCCCGGCCCGGTTTCGATCTCGGTTGGCAAGCGTTACCCGCGCGGATAGAATGGAATTCCACGTTGGCCGTGTCGGCATTCGGCCGTGGCGAGCGAGTCGGCATCGGTGGCGAAGCGGCAACGCCGCTGCTCGTGTCGCGGTCGAAGTGGTTTTTGGGGGGGCCAAGTAAAACCGCGAAAGACGGAAAGCGGTTCAAACGGAGATTGCTCGCGAGAAAGCGGCGTTGCTGCGACTGCGGCCGATTGCGCAACTGTGCGAAACCAGTTGGCTAAGTAGGTGGTTTTTGTTGGAAGTTCTTAGTACGACGGCGCTAAGTCACCAGGGAACCGGCGAATCGGATGGGTGCGTTGCGTGACGAAATGATGTGAAAACAGTCAATTTGTTCGTCTTTCCGAGTTTGCTTGGTGCTGTAGTATTAGCGGCCTGTTGAACGACCGGGCTTGGGCGGCGGCCCGCGAATGGTGAGAGAAAATCGCATGGCCGCGAATCCGAGAATGAGTTTTTCGATAGGCTGTTCGGCTTGAATCCGCGGTCTTTTCCGCCGGGATGGTTGATCTTTGACGACGATAACGATCGAATCGGAATCCGGACAGGCCATCGAGCTGAAAAGCCGGGAGCTGGCCGGCGTATTGGCGTGGCTGTTGCCCGGTTTGGGGCACGCCTACCAGGGTCGTTGGGCGAAGGCGGGCCTCTACTTCGTTTGTTTGATGGGCCTCTTCGTCCACGGAGCCTACTTGGGCAGCCAGTCGGGGCCTGAGGGCGTGGGTGTTGCGCGCGTGGTCTATTTTGAAGGACTGAATTTCAACCGGTTGGCGTTTTTCTGCCAGCTCGGCATCGGCGTGCCGGTGTGGCCCGCCGTGATTCAGCATGTGCGGGTCAGCGGCGGCGACAAGCCGTTGTGGAACGGATTCATGGCTCCGCCGGCCAAGGCCGATGCCCCGTACGCGCGCGATCCCGATCAACCGCCGGCCATCCGCGCCGGGGCCGGCGATTTGCACGCGCGTTTGCATCGGTTTTTTGAATTGGGCACCGTCTATACGATGATCGCCGGATTACTCAACATTCTGGCGATTTACGATGCTTGCTGCGGTCCGGTGTTTCCGGCCAAGAATGAAGACGGTGAATCCGAGGTCGAGGCCAAGTCGGCCGCCTGATCCGGCCTCCGCCAAGGAAACGCAACTGTCTGAATAGAACCGCGAAAGATGGAACGCGGTTTGAACGAGGATTGCACGCAAACAAGCCGCGACGTTGCGCCGGCGGCCTATAGCGCAATTGTGTAGAACGATTTGGCGACGACGCCCAAGACCCACCGTACGTCTATTGACGCAGATCTATGCCGCTGCTTGCTCAAATCAACGATCTTTGGTTCGCACTGCCGCCGATTGTCGTGGTGAGCCTCGTCTATGCCGCTTCGAGGCATGAGGACGCCGGCCCGTTGCTCCGTCACGCGGTTCGCGCCGCTGTGTGGATTGTCGGGTTCATGGCGGCGATCTTCGTTGTGCTGGAACTGCTTTTGCGCGCTGTGTAAGCGGTTGATCGCGCGAACGCCGGCGCGTCGATCGAGTTGCCGGGACACTGGGCGGAAGAGACGGCCGCCCGAGCCAAGGCCGCGCGATGCCGACCGGAAGAACGCATCCTCGTTGCCCGAGTGTCGAACAGCCGGCCTATTCGGCCAGCAACTCGCGCACGAAGCGCACTTTGGGGCTGCCGCCGCCGGGCACGGCCGAACCGATCAGTTTTTCGGCCAAGTACCGCTGTCGGTCGCGTTTATCCCACGGCGGACGGAATGAATCGCCCTTCTGCAGGATTGGGCGAAGCTCGGGAATCTCGCCGAACGCCCGGGTGCCCGCCGCTTGGCAGGGGAACCAGTGCCCTTTGCCGTCGGCGTCAACCAAATAGAACTCGGCGTAACAATGGCCCGGCACCCAAACCGTGCGGGCGGGGATGTCGGCGGCGCGGCAGATGGCGATGAACAGCGAGGCCAGCTCTTCGCAGTCGCCCGTGCCGTCTTTCAACGCGGCCAGCGCGCCTTTGAGCGGCCCCTCCTTGTATTGCACATGTTCGCGGACCCAGTCGTAGATCGCTTCGACCTTCTCCCAGGCTCCCTCTTTCTCCGCCGGGATCTCCTTGGCCAGCGCTTTGATCCTCGGTGCGTCGCTTTCGATCTTCGGGCTGGCGGCCAAATAGGGCAACACGCGGCGATCGAGTTTCTTTTTGTCGGGCAGACGATAGCGGCTTGTGTCGGCCGGCGCCAAAAGCACATGGCGTTTGATCTCGAACGTCACCAGCGCCTTGGCCTCTTCGTTGTTGTTCAGACGCGGAATGCGGACAACCATCAACTTCACTGTGTCGTCCACCGTTTCGTAACTCACTTTGGCCGACTTGGTGATCTCTTCTTCGACGATCCGAACCGTTTGTTCGGGCCAATCAACCGGAAAGGGAATGTAGCCGACGATTCCTTGGCATGGTCCGCCCATCGCTTGAATTTCGACGCCGCAGCGCCAACGCTGAGTCTTTGCTGGGCCAAGCTGCGAACCGCCGGACGCTGGCTCTTCCTGAAACTGGGCGATCGCCGCGGCGGGGCAGAGTGCCAGGCAAAGCGTCACCAAAAGCCGCCGCGCCCCTCCCATGCTATTGATCATCGCGGAGTTCCCTGTTTGCCGTCGCTATGGAGCCGACCGGAAAGTCTGCCAAGCGGGACGGGCCCGGGCGAAGCATGGAAAGCGGTCCCGATGCCGGTACCATTCGCTTGCATGTTCTTTGGCCGTTGCGGCCCGTTTCCCTTCGAGGCAGGACCAATTCTAGTCTAGCTCCCACCCTCGGCGATGCAACGAAAACACAGCGGCCAACCGGCGTGGGCCGCTGGCAGCGACTCATTCTCTCGGGGGGGGCACCCTTTGGGCCGACTCGGATGGCCGATCTACGCGGGGGCATGCGCCAATAGGCCGTTGGGCTTGTCTATTCCCGGCGTGTGCGCGACGAACAACGTATTCACCCCATCGGAAAGCCCTCGGGTGGCGAGGCCAGCGGCTTTTTCTCGGGGCACTCGAACAGACGGCTTGGTTTTTCGGGCAGGTCGCAGAGCGCCTCTGGTTGCCTTCGCTCAGCGGGATTATGATAACCGGCGTTCAGCCGCCGCGGCCCTCTGCTATTCGGCCGAGCGTGCGACGCGCGTTCTATGGACCTTACGGCGCGGCGGAACAGGCGGCGGCCGATCGAGGCTGCATCTGCCGACGTTATTTGCAAAGCCAGCAATTGAGGAGCAACGGGTATGTCGAAGTATCAGGTTCCAGTGGTGTCGAAACCCCCGCGAGTCAAGAAGCGTCAGGTTCTCTTGGTGGCGAGCGGTGACTTGCGGCTGTCGGCAAATCAGAACTGTTGGCCGGCGCAAGAGGCGATGGAGCGAGCACTCGCAGCGGCCGTAGCCGATTGCGGTTACGAGCTGGTTCGCGCACATCCCTACAAACCCGAAGAGAAGCATGGGTTCATCGGCTCGCAGGCCGAGGGAATCCGCATCTTTTCAAAAATCGATCCCGATGCGCCCTTGATCGTGGCCGAAGCTGTTTGGCAGTATTCGCATCACGTGCTGGCCGGGCTGCTGAGCCACCAAGGCCCGATTCTGACCGTGGCCAATTGGTCGGGGCAATGGCCGGGGCTGGTGGGCATGCTCAACCTCAACGGCTGCCTGACCAAGGCGGGCAAGAAGTTCTCGACCTTGTGGAGCGAAGACTTCACCGATCAGTGGTTCCGTGGTCAATTGCAGCGATGGCTCGACCGCGGCGAAGTGAAACATAAGTTCGATCATGTTGTGCCGCTCAAAAAGGTTTCCATTCCCTCGCCCGAACGCAAACTCGGCACCGCGCTGGCCGAGCAGCTCCGCCGCGAAAAGGCGATTATGGGCATCTTCGACGAGGGATGCATGGGCATGTACAACGCCATCATCCAAGACGAACTGCTCCAGCCGATGGGTGTGTACAAAGAGCGGCTCAGCCAGTCGGCCCTGTACTACGAAACCACGCAAGTCCGCGACGACGAGGCCCTCGCCGTCCGCCGTTGGCTGGAACAACGCGGCATGAAGTTCGTCACCGGCCCGAACCCGGAAACCGACCTGACGGACGATCAGATTTTGACTCAGTGCAAGATGTACATCGCGGCCGTGCGCATCGCCGACGATTTCGGCTGCGATCTGATCGGCATCCAATACCAGCAGGGGTTGAAAGACCTGTTGCCGGCCAGCGACTTGGTCGAGGGAATGCTCAACAACACCGATCGCCCGCCGGTTTATAGCCGCGACGGCAAACGGGTGTTGTACGAAGGGCGGCCGGTGGTTCATTTCAACGAAGTGGACGAATGCGCCGGGCTGGACGGCCTGATGACCTACCGCGTGCATCGGGCGATGGGCCAGCCGGTGGAAAACACCCTGCACGATGTCCGTTGGGGCGACTGGGATCAATCGGGCACCGTGAAGGATTATGTTTGGGTGTTCCTGATCAGCGGCTCGGCGCCGCCGGCCCACTTCATCGGCGGTTGGGCGGGCGCCAGCAGCGAACGCCAGCCGGCGATGTACTTCCGCCTCGGCGGCGGGTCGCTCAAGGGCATCTCGAAGCCGGGAGAAATCGTCTGGTCGCGCATCTATGTCGAAGGCGGACGACTGAAGATGGACTTGGGCCGGGCCGGCGTGGTGGAATTGCCCGAGGCCGAAACCCAACGCCGCTGGCGCGAGACGACTCCTCAGTGGCCGATCATGCATGCCGTGACCTACGGCATCGACCGCGACCAGTTCATGGCCAAGCACAAGGCGAACCACATCCAGGTGGCCTACGCCAACTCGGCGAAAGAGGCCGACAAAGCCCTGCTGGCCAAGGCGGCGATGGCTGACGCCATGGGCATCAGCGTGAACATCTGCGGCACCCGCAAGGGCGGAAAACCCTGGTAGGCCGGTATTTGCGGCATCCGAGAACGAGCGAGATCGGCACTGGGCCGAGGCTGTGCCGGGAGCATCGGCCCAGTGTTGCGCTCGGTTCGCGCCCTTGCCCAGCGTGCTCCGGCTCCTAGAGATCGTCGGCGGCCTCGTGCATCGGCGGTGGGATGACTTGTGCTTCGAGCACCTTCCGCCGGCGGATCTTGCGGACGACGACGCGCACCCCATCGCGTTCGATCACCTCGCCGCCGGTCGGTTCGTCGCCCAATTGAACCGTGACCCAGTCGTTCAGAGTGCGCGGCGGAGCAGCCTCGGGCGGAAGGTCCGCAGTCAGCTCGATGCCCGACGCCTCTTTCAGCCGGGTTAGCGGCGCGCCGCCGCCGACGACCCAGGCCGTGCCCGTTGGAACGATATGGGCGGGCAGGCGATCGTATTCGTCTTCGATTTCGCCCACCAGCTCTTCGACGATATCTTCCAGCGTGATCATGCCGACAATGCGTCCTTGAGCGTCGCGCACCAGCGCAATGTGTGCGTGCTCGCGGATCAAGCGTTCCATGCATTGAGCGATCGGCGTATTCTCCAGAAAGCTGGGCATGGCGCGGACGATGTTTCGCAACGACAGCGTGTGCGGATGGCTCAACCGCATCAACGCCACGATGTCTTTGAAGTTGACGTAGCCGATGATCCCCTGCGCATCGCCTTTGGTCGTCGTGACGGGAAACCGTGTGTGCATGTCGAGATGGGCCGAAATCAGACTCTCCGCCAGCGAGGCGTTCACATCGAGCATGCTGATGTCTTCGGCCGGCAGCATGATTTCGCGCACCGGGCGATTGGCCAGCCGCGACGCGCCGAGAATGATCCCTTCTTCGCGTTCGCCGATCAGCCGTGCCGAGCGCGCGTATGCGGCGTAGGCCCGAAGCTCCTGCAACTCGCCCGACTCGCTGCGGCGGAGGATTGTTCGCGACGAAAGCCGCCGCTCGATCACGGCGATAATCAGCTCGACGACGAATTCGAATGAGCGAACGACCGGCCAGAAAACCGACGCGACAATGCTCATCGGCCGCGAAAGCATCAGGCAGACGGCCTCTTTGTTGCGAATGGCGAACACTTTGGGCACGAGTTCCCCGAAACAGATCGACACGGCGGTCAAGGGGATGACGATCAGCGCGATGGCCAGCCCCTCGGCCACCACCGGCGCAACCCGAAACCACTGCTGAATCAGAGGCTGAACGTGCTCTTTCGCGCCGGCCCCGCCCACGGCCGCGGCAATCGCGCCGACCAGCGTGATGCCCACCTGCACAGTCGCCAGGCTGGCTTCCATGTCTTGCTTCATCGCCAACGCAGCCCGCGCGCCGCGACGGCCCTCTTGCACCAAAACCTGCAACCGGGCGGCACTGACCGAGGCCAAGGCGATCTCGTAGGCGGCAAATACCGCGTTGATCGCAATCATCAAAGCAATCACCACGAACGCGAATGGTTCTAACACGGTCGAAAACGGCCTCCGAAACGTTTGCAATCAAGTCGCGGAACAGGGAAAGCAGCGGAAACTCGCGCGGCATGCACAAAGCTGCCGCGCCGCGACGGCAATTTACGCCTGGTCGCGTGCGCGGACGACCACGCGGCTTCCTTTGACCTCGATCACCTCGACCTCGGTCCCCTGCGGAAGCAGCTCGCCGTCGCTGACAACATCGACCAATCGCTCGCCGAAACGGACCTTGCCGCTTGGGCTCAACTGCGTGGCGGCCACTCCCTTGCGGCCCAAGAGATCGTCGTACGAAACCATCGCTTCACGGCGGCGAATGATTTCGGCCTCTTCGCCTATCGGCGGCGGAAGGAACATCTGGTTCAACATCGGCGCTTTGGGCAGCCACTGTCGCGTCAGGAAGGCGATTGCTCCGAAGCCCAGGGCCGCCCCCGCCAGCGAGAGCAGCGACTTCTGCAACTGAGCGAACTGATACGAATTGTGCGGAATGACAAACGTTTGGCTTGCCAATACCAGCGAAGCAACGACGAGCAACGCGCCGCCGACACCGAAAATGCCGAACCCGGGCAACACCAAGAACTCGATGAGCAGAAAGCTGATTCCCGCCAGAAACAGACTCGCTTCCAACCACCCGGCGGTGCCGCCGAGAAAGCGGCTCCAAAAGAACAGCACGAAGCACACGGTGGCCACAAAACCGCCGGCGCCCACGCCCGGGGTGTGCAATTCGACATAAAGCGCCAAAAAGCCGATCATCAGCAAAAGCACGGCGGCGCCGGGCGAGGCCAGCGCGTCGATCAGCACCTCGGCCCAGCCGGGCGCGATCAGTTTCGGGTCGTTTTCCAAGTGAAACAGCCGCTTGAACTCGTCGAAACCCTCAGCGGTTTCGCGGATCAGCCCCAATTCTTTCGCCTGTTGTCCGGTCAGCTCCAGCGGGCGGCCCGGTTGCGTGATCGGCTCGTGTTGTCGCCACTTCGGCTCGTCGGGACGCAATCGCTCCATCTCTTCCAGTTCGCTTTGACTGAAAAAACCGGTCTCGTCGCCTCGGGTGCATCGAAAGACGGTGAGGTTCGGGTCGATCATTGCGGCCGGCAGCGACCACGATTGTCGTCGCCACGGCCCAGTCTCGCGATCGCTGATCGCCACCAGTGCTTGGCGAATCTGCTCGGGCGTGTATTCCCGCGCCCCCGGACCGCCCAAAACCGCCCGCGGCCCCATCACCACCTGGCGGCACGCCAGGGCCACCAACGCGGCATCGCTTCGGGCTTCGCCGGGAATATAGGCGACCGAACGCAGCCGCGACGGATCGAATCGGGCCAGAAAGTTCGCCAGCTCGATCGAATCCTCCAACGAACCGCCGGGGCTATCGATCCAAAGACAGATGAAATCCACCCCCTCTTGCTGGACGCGCCGCTCGATCAATTGCATCAATTGCCGCACGTTGCGGCGGTCGATCGGGCCCTTCAAGTCCACTCGAACCGCCGTCCATTTGCCTGCCAGGGCCGGGTCTTCGTCTTCGAGTGCATGAGCGGGCAGCCGCAATGCGCGGGCCACCTCGGCCGGCGTGTCGGCCAACGAGCTGACGAAACCCAACGTCCGCGCCTCGAACGCCGAGAGCCGGCCGTTCTCGGCCGCCAGCGAACGGTTCGGATCGGTGCGATCAAACAGTTTCGTCACGCTCTGAACGGCCCGACGCTTCTTCAGCGCGTCGAGCTCGCCGGCGGAAATGAACTCGCGGCCGGCGTCGGTATCAACCACCAGCACCTCGAACGATTCGTCCAGCATCCAAAGCGCAACGGTGCCCGGCACCGTCCGACGGCGCTCGGCAATCTCGCGATAATTGCCTCGCCGCGACTCGGTAATCACCTTTTCATCTGCGCCTGCTTTGCCCAACGAAGCCCCTCGGGCCATGATGATCTCGTCGCAGGCCAACACCGCCAGCACCGCATGACCTTCGATCGGGCGACGGAGCCACGCCACTGTTCGCGCTCGATTCATCGCCTCGCTGGAAAGGAACTCGGCCAGCGACAGAGCCGCACCGAACTCGCTTCGCCGCGACGGTTCATCTTGACCGGCCGGCGCATCGAACGCGAAGACGAACACCGGCCGAGCCTTGCGAGCCTGGGCCTTTTCCAACGCGCGGCGGACCACCTTCTCGGTGCGCTCAAACGACTGGCCCGTAATCGGCAACGGCACGTCGATCAAAAAGCCCATTCGCTGCGGCTCGGCACCGTTGGCCGCGGGTTGAGCCGCTTCGGGCCGGGCGGGTTGAGCAGGCCGGCCTGGTTCCGCCGGGCGATCGGGGGCTTCGGCAGCCGCCGCAGGGGCTTCGCCCGTCGCATTGTCCGCCGCCCGAGCCGCGGAAGCTAGTGGAATCCCAGCCGCTCCGAGCAACAAGGCCAAACCCAAAACCAACGCCGAAGGCGAACGCCTGCCGCTGATGCAACCGCCGAATCCGAATCGGTTGCTCCCGCCGGGCCTCGCATCCGCCGCACCGGGATGCCGGGCCTCGTGAGAAACCAAGGTCGATTCGGAGCCGGCAATCTGCTGGGATCGACGCAACGAAATGCAAGCGTTGTTCTTCGTGCTCATCGTAGGGAATTATAGAGCCTACCGGCCGCGCTCGTCAAAGCACCGAAAAACGGGCCGCCGGAAACGGCACGCGCCTGCATCGGCCAGCCGTTGCGACGACCGACGGTTAGATTGCGGTTACGGATTCCTGCCCCTGCCGCCATCTCGGCCGCCGTCACTGACAAACGACCTCATTTCTGGTCTTCGATGCTCGTCGGCCGATCCGGCTTAGGAGCGGCAAGCGTTTCCAGCGGACGGTCGAAATCGAGTCGAACCACCGGCACGGTATTGCTCAATTCATTCACCGGCAACCGTCGCAATCGCAGGTAGCCCCGTTGTTCGGCGTGGTCGCTGGGGGCCATTTCGATCGACCATTCCACCGGTCTGCCGTCGTTGAGCAGCACCGCGCGAGCGGGCGCTGCCGCAATCGGCCGCAACTTCACCGCGTCGCCCGGCGGGTCTTTGTGCAGGTGAACGTAGAGCGTTCGCTCGCGTCCGGTCAGTAATACGTTCCGATTGGCGGTCAGATGCGAGTACAGCTCGACGCCTTCGAGCGATTCCCGGACGGCGGCGTACCACTTGCCGATGCGGCGGAGGATGTCGGCGGCCGGTTCGGGAATGACGCCCTCGGCCGTCGGTCCGACGTTGAGCAGGTAGTTCGCCCCCCGGGCCAGGTAACGATCGATGCTGCGCAATAAGTGACGGTCGGTGTAATAGTCTTCGTCCTTGCGATAGCCCCAGCTCTCCATGCCGACCGACTGACAGGCTTCGGTCGGGCGATCGAATGCGGCAGCCTCGGCCGCAGCGGTGTCGTAGTCGCGTTCCGGCGTGCCGAAATCGCCCTCGTCGAAGCCGCGGTTGTTGATAACGGCCTTCGGCTGCAACTGGCGAATCATGGCGTTGATCGAACGATCGACGTGTTTCGGCACGTTCATATCCCACCAAAAGCCGTGGATCTCGCCGTAGTTGGTGCAGAGCTCGCGCACCTGGGCCTTGAGAAAATCGAGGTACTTGTCCCAATCGGGCTGGTCGCCGGGCTGCGGGGGCAACTCGTGGTGTCGGCCCTGGTTGGGATAGTTCGGGTGATTCCAATCGGCAATCGAGTAATACAGGCACAACGGGATGCCGCGGCGGTGGCAAGCGTCGGCGACCATGCGCACAATGTCGCGCCGGTACGGCGTGCGCATGGTATTGAACGTCGTCTGTTTCGTGTCCCAAAGACAGAAGCCGTCGTGGTGTTTGGTCGTCAGGCAGAGGTACTTCATGCCCGCCTGCTCGAGCAAGTCGAGCCAAGCATTGGGATCGAACTTGACGGGATTCCACTGCTCGGCGAGCTTCACGTATTCTGTTCGCGGCACGCGAGCCCGCCATTGGTGCTGCTCGTGCCAGGCGGGAATCGCGTAAATGCCCCAATGGACGAACATGCCGAACCGCTTCTGGAAGAACCAGTCGCGGCCGTCGCCGAAGCGGAACCGCCGGCCCGCCGACGGAGCAGCCCGATTGCCGGCATCAGCGGCGCGAGCCGCGGTTGCCCAAGGCGCCGAAATAGTGAAAACAGCGGCCCCGACGTTCTTCAGGAATTTCCGTCGTTGCATCTTCGCTTCCCTCATTTGCAATGAAACCGCAGGGCGATGTGGTTGATGATCTCGACTCTAAGGAAAGCCGCTCGGGCGTGGTTTGCGCGATCTTCGGCTGCTTCGTTGATCGGATAGACCTGGTTCAGCCCATCGGCAAGGCGCCGAAACAACAATCGATGGAGCCTATCTTAGCAACCCGGCGTCGTTTGCTGCTACCGTGTCGCCGCGGAGGATTGCTTAGCGGGCGGACTGAGGGCGATTTCCGCGTTCTCGTCGCCGGTGCGGGCCGCTAAAGGGCTCCCCGGCTAGGGAATTGACACATTTGCGAATTTGATCGACAATGGGTTGTTTCGACCGAGTCAATCGAAGTAGTCCACCCAGCGGCAAGCGGTCGTGCGGCGCGGCAAATGCAGCGTTGTCACGGGTTGCCGGCCACTTTCGCCTTGCTGCAAAGGGGTCATTTGGTAATTGGTTGTGTCGGGCGAGTGACCGGGTTAGAAAAATAATTCATTTTTATCTAGTGTGTGGATAAAATATGAGGCCGTAGCTCAGTAGGTAGAGCAACGGACTTTTAATCCGTGGGTCTCGGGTTCAAGTCCCGACGGCCTCATTTTTTCGATCCCGGAACAAGAGAGACGGCGCGTTCGTCGTGTGGCGAACGGCGAGGGCACGCGGCTGACCTAAGTCAGTTGAGGTCGTTTTGCCTCTTGCGCGGTTCGTGGTCAACTTTTTGTCGAACAATGGCTTGGCCGGCGCGCTCGATTTGGCTTGGGGCAGCGCCTTGTGCTTGTCGGCCATGCCGTGAAAACGCTGGTTGGGGGGCTTCCCGATGCGTTTGCGCCGGCTCGGGTTCACGTTGGTGGAACTTTTGGTGGTGATTGCGATCATCGCCATTCTGATTGCCCTGTTGCTGCCCGCCGTGCAGCAAGTGCGCGAGGCCGCCCGGCGCTCGCAATGCACGAACAATCTCAAACAGATCGGTTTGGCATCGATCAATCACGCCGATACGTTCGGCTTTTTGCCGAGCGGAGGCTGGGGGCACCGCTGGATGGGCGATCCGGACCGCGGCGCCGGGGCATCGCAACCGGGCGGCTGGTGTTTCAGCATCCTGCCCTTTATCGAACAGGATCAGCTTTACAAAATGGCGGCGGGGAAACCCGATGCGCAAAAGCGGACGATTCTGAACCAAGTGGCGGCTTCGCCGCTGCCGCTGTACAACTGCCCTTCGCGCCGCGGAGCGATTGCTCACCCTTATGTGGGAAGCGGCGGATTTCGAAACATCGATAATCCGCAGCGGTTTGCACGCACCGACTATGCGGGCAATGCCGGATGCGTCGGCGTGGGCGACGAGGCCGGCCCCGGAAGTTACAGCGAGGCGGTTGGGTGGCGCGGCCAATTCCAAGACGGCGGCACAAAGGCCAACAACGGCGTGATCTACCAGAAGAGCGCGATTCGGTTGTCGAAGATCAACGATGGGGCGAGTAATACCTACCTGATCGGCGAACGGTATATCGATCCCGATCATTACTATTCGGGACAGTCGCCCAACGACAACGAAGGAATGTACGTCGGGCACGACAACGATAGTCTCAGTTACGCGGCCGACGTTCCGCGGCAAGACCAGAAGGGCGCCACGCTCAACTGGATCTTCGGTAGTTGCCATGCCCGCGTCTTTCAAATGACGCTTTGCGACGGCTCGGTGCATCCGATTCCGCACGAAATCGACTTGGCGGTCCACAAGGCGCTCTCCGGACGCAACGACCGCGTTCACGTCGATATCAAGACTGTGCTCGACTAATCGCCGAGACAGGCATGCGGTGTCTGCCGCTTTGGACGCCCGTTCCATTCTCCTTGTGCGTGCCGCTGTCGCCGTCAGGCGGCCGTCGGTCTGTCGGCGCTTGGGGCGATGGCTGCGCAGCGATCCCTTCGTCGCAAGTTCCGGTTATGGCGGTTGCACCGAATTGCAACGCACGGTTCGGCCATCGGTTCTGCCCCTTGCTGCCGCATAACGTAGATTTCAAGGGCTGGGCGCACTCTGCGCCCGTGGTGCGAACCAAGCGGCATTCCGATGGCCGATATCCTTGAAGTCGATCAGATCGAGGCACTTGCGCCCTATCGAAGGCGATGGGCGCGCTTGTTGCTGCGCACGCCGGGAGCCACGTTCTTTCAGTCGCTCGAGTGGCTCGAAGTCTATTGGCGGCACTATGGAAAGGGTCGGCGTCTGCGGGTGCTGCTCGTTTTCGATGATGGGGAGATTCACGCGATCGTTCCGCTTGTAGCGTGTCGCAGCACAACCCGGCTCGGCCCGATGAGGATGATCGTTTGGCCGTTGGATGCCTGGGGAACGTTTTACGGCCCAATTGGACCCGATCCGGTTTGGGCAATGCGGTTGGCCTTCGACTACTTGAGAAGCGGGCCGCGCGATTGGGACCTAGTCGATCTGAGGCATCTGGGGGCCGCGGAGGCTGACCCAGAAAGCCTTTCGGAAACGCTGCCCCGCGGCTTGTCGGGCTGTGCGTTCGCGGCGGATGATCGCACCGCAGTCATCGATTTCGAGGGAAGTTGGGACGAATACCTCAGAGCCCGATCGTCGCACTGGAGGCGGAACTTTCGGGCGGCCGAGCGGCGTTTGATTTCGCGGGGCGACGTGCGGTTCGAGCGATTCCGGCCAGATGTGTCGGCGGAAACGGAGCTTGCCGTTTGTGGTGCCGCTGTTGCGTCCGCCGAGTCCGTCTGCGGCAGTGCATGCTTTCTGCCGTTTTCGGGAGAATCGACTCTGCCGCAGCAGCCCGTGCCCGTGTGCGCGTTGAAGTCGAGCGATCCGCGGTGGGACCTATTCGATGCGTGTCGGCGGGTTGCCGCGGCAAGTTGGCAGGCATCGGCTGCGCGCGGAACCACCTTGAGCAGCCCGAGCATTCAAGGCTTCTTGCGCGACGTTCATCAAGCGGCCGTCGCGTGCGGAGCGGTCGATGTGTGTTTGCTTTGGTGCGCAGATCGGCCCATCGCCTTCCAATACAACTATCATTGGAAGGGGCGCCTCTTCGGTCTGCGGCAAGGCTACGATCCGGATTTCGCCCGCTACAGCGCAGGCCTTGTACTGATGGGCATGGCCGTGCGCGATAGCTTCGAGCGCGGCGATCGTTTGCTCGATCTCGGCACGGGCTCCCTCGATTGCAAGGTGCCGTTGGCCACGCGGATTGCGAGTGTCGGACGGCTTACGTATTACTCGTCCGGCACGCTTCGAGCGCAACTGCTGCGTTTGGGCCGTTGGCTGCGAAGGCGTTGGATCGTGCCAGGCAAGGTCTAGTTGCGCGCGGCCCAAGACCCTTCCGACGTTTTTCGCGCCGGGCATTCCGCCGCGCAACGCCGGCGGCCGAATCGCCGCGCACCGTCGTTAGACGACAGGACCGCACGACGGCCGCCGCATCCTCGTCTGCAAACCGACCGCAAAGGAGTGTTCCCGCGGTCGGATCGCCTGCGCGCGGACCGCCTGCCGACTCCCGCCTGCCGAGCGCAAACCGCCGCTTGCCGAACAATGGCCGCCCCCACGCACGCTTTCGCCTGTCTGCGTCAGCGCTGCGGCGTCAGCCGTTGCTTTTCGGACGATGGGCGGAAACCAGCTACGGCCGCGGACAATCCGCGGTAAGCAGCGGTAATCGCCATGGGCGAAGGCGGGCGTTTGGGGCGGGGTGTTTGCTCATCGCTGCCGGCGGTGATCAGGACGGCACGGCCGGCAGGTAATGAGCGCGGCGGGCTATTTCCGGCGGTCTGTTGCGCGTTGGCCGAATCAACTGCCAGTCGGGGCGACATAGCCGCAGGCCGGCGGCGCGCACGGCGCCGAGGCCGGAGCGGCGCAGGCGTCGCAACCCGAGATCGGGGCGCCGTAGATGATCGGCGCCTCATTGGCCGACGAGCCGCGCCACCAACGATCGCACCAGCGGCAACCCAATGTGCCGCAGCACAACGTCAGCACGACCGTCAAGATCAACATCTTCTTCATGACTCGAACTCCCATCGAAACAGAATCGTTCCATCGCAGGGCTCCTGCCCGAAGGAACTCTACACCACCATCGGCGATGAGCAAATGCAACATCGTTGTTTTTCGGCAACAATTTCATGCCGGACTTGTCACGCGAATCGTCCGCATCGCTTGCGCGCGATATGCCAACCGTATCGCCGCGCCGTCGGCCGCCCGAGGCAGCGCATCGCTTTCGACCCGCGCTCTGCCCATTTCCGGCACGGTCTATGCCGGAACCGCGGGCAGCAAAGGTCGATTGGCAAGTCTTCTCTTTCGCTCGGATGATGAGCTACGTTTGTTCAGCGGCCGGGAACGCTTCGGCCGAGCCAACAGAACCATTCTTTTTTTCCGTCGCCCTTCCGCCCATGTTGCATCGACCGTGCGTTTTGACGATGCCGGCCATCGCCGGTTGGCTCGCCATGGCTGCTCTTAGTTTGGCCGCGCGCGCCGATGCGCCGACGGGCGATGTTTGGTTGATCAGCACGCGACAGGCGCGCCGCTGCGGCGATCAACGACTGGCCGAACAACAGATTCCCGTTTGGCAAATGACGGGCGACGGTTGTTGGAACAGCCAATCATTGGATGAGTTGAAAAGAATTGTGCAAAACGATTCGCGGCCGATGATCGTCTTTATTCACGGCAATCGCGAGTCGCTTCAGTCGGCCGTATGTCATGCCGAGGCCGTCCGCGGCAAGCTGCAACGGAGCGGCCGTAAGTACCGGCTGCTGATTTGGGCCTGGCCGTCCGATCGTGTCGGCCGACGACAACGGCCCGACGTTCAGCTCAAACACGCCTACACACCGACGCAAGCCGGCTATTTGGCCGATCTGTTGCAGTCGCTCGATCAGCAAGAAGAGATCTGCTTGGTTGGATACAGTTTTGGAGCTCGGATTGCCGTCGAGGCAACGGCCCGGCTGTCGGCGAAGCAGAGCGTGCCCGTTGCGGCAGGGCAAAGCGACGCAGCCGCGGCCGACGTCTCGGGCGATTCGAAGCAGCGTTCGTCGCAAACCGGGCAGTTCTCGCCGCAAATCCGGTTGGTTCTGGTGGCTGCGGCCGTCGATGCGGGAGACTTGTCGCCCCGCGGTCGGTTCGCGGCCGCGGCAGGCGTTGCCCAGTGGATCATCGTTACCCGCAATTGTTTCGACCCGGCGTTGCGATTTTATCCGCGGATGTACGGGCGTTGCGGACCGCAAGCGCTCGGCTTTGTCGGACCGTGTGGGGGTGCGCCGAAACTGCACGTGGTCGATCTTTCATGTGCCGTCGGAAAGACTCATTCTTGGGTTTGCTACGCAGCCGCGATTGATCCGACGATCTGCTTCTCGCCGGACCCGAACGTTCCCGAATCGGCAACAAAGTAAGCCGAACCTGCGCCGAAATGCATCGGTTGCGGCCGGCATCGCTGCCTTCGCTCTGAATGCCAATGCGCGCGGTCGCGGTGTGTGCGGTCAAACGACGATTGTGCCCGGCATAGACCTATCCTTGGCAAGATCGGCCTGCTTGGACGATAATGGTCGGACCATGAGCGAATTGGTCTTCTTGAATGGTCGTTGGATTGCGGCGGATCAGGCCGGGGTGCCGCTTACCGACGGCGGTTTCGTACAAGGAACGACGATTGCGGAACAACTGCGGACCTTCGGAGGCCGCATTTTCCATTTCGACGAGCACATCGATCGCATGGATTCGTCGCTGGCCGTTCTCGGTTTGGAACCGCCGATGGCCCGGTCGGAGCTGCGATCCGCCGCCGAGCGACTGGTGGCCCACAACCACGCCTTGTTGGCCGAAGGCGACGATTTGGGATTGTCGGTCTTCGTTACTCCCGGCGACTATCCGGCCTACTCGCGGGCGTCTGACTCTCGCCCGCTGTTGGGGATGCACACCTATCCGCTTCCGTTCCGTCTTTGGGCGGAGAAGTATTCTCTCGGGCAGCACCTTGCCGTATCGAGTGTTCGCCAAGTTCCTGCGGAGTGTTGGCCCGCCCACGTCAAGTGCCGCAGTCGGATGCACTACTATCTGGCCGACCGCGAGGTCGCCCGGCGATTCCCCGGGGCGCGTGCCGTCTTGCTCGATCACGATGGTTTCATTACCGAGGCATCAACGGCCAACGTGCTCATTTACCGTCGCGATGAAGGGTTGATTTCGCCGCCGCTGGCCCGCGTTCTGCCGGGGGTAACGTTGGGCAATGTTTTTCGGCTCGCCGAGCGCATCGGGCTGCGGGCCGGCTACCGCAATCTCACGGCAGACGATGTCGCTGCGGCCGATGAGGTGATGCTTTCGAGCACCCCGTTCTGCCTGTTGCCGGTAACGCGATTCAACGACCGTCTCGTGGGCGATGGAAGGCCCGGTCTCATCTTCTCGCAACTTCTCGGCGAGTGGAATCGGTGCGTCGGCGTCGATATCGTCGCGCAGGCCCTGCGGTTTGCCGGTCGCTGACAATCGGCGGTGTTATCGCCGGTATTATCGGCGATGTTGTTGGCGATCGAACGCGGCGGGCATTTGATCTGCCGTTACGGCTGCCCTCAATCTCTCGACACTGTTGCGGAAGCATTGCGGAAACATTGCGAAAGCGGTCGCAGGGGCAGCGAAGCGGCCGATTGTGTGAAGTTTCCATCTGAACCGCGTTCGGTTTTTCGCGGCTCGATCTTGGTTCGCTTTCTGACGATTGTGCCGATGGCATCGAGCGTGCGGGTCGGATGCTTCGCTCCGCGAAAAGTCGCCGCCAACCGGTACGACCATCTCGAAGCAACTTCGCAGGCTGCGTCTCGAATGGTCATTCGCCCAAGGGCGAGGCGTTCGGGCGGCTTTTCGTAATTCCAACTCGCTGCGGAAGCGGCCGCCGGCGCAGCAAAGAAGCCCCGTTGCGTGAAGTCGCTGTTTGAATTGCGTTCTTTTCCGGTGATTTGGTGAAGGCGTCGCTTGTATTTGACGGCTTAGGGTTTGCGACCTAAATACTTGGGGATGTTGTTTACTTCGAGATTCGGCGTTTTCTCAGTGGAAACTAGGCTTGCCGCTGCTTGGAAACGATCGAAGTGCCGGCAACGGCGGATCGCGCGGCAGAAGCTTTCCACAGAATATCGAAACGAACGTCCGGCACGGCGGCTTGTTGGCAGCCTGCGATGGGTTGGGAAAGGCATGGTCGGCCGATGTTGCTCTTCTGGTTACATGCGATGAACAGGACGATTGCCGTGCCCGGCATGAAACGGTTGCATCGAGCTGAGGACGGCCTTCGATCAAACGAAACAAGACGCCCGCCGGCCGAATCGGCGCCCGACCGCGACGCGCGCATGGGCATTGCCCCGATTCTTCTGATCGGCGGACTGGTTGGGTTGATGTTGTCGGCGGCCTTTCTTGTTGATTTGGGGCTGCTGGTCGCGCGCCGCGCTCAATTGCAGGTCGAGGCTGATGATGCGGCGGTTGCTCTGGCGTCGGGCCGTAGGTCGGCCCTTGAGAAGCAACGATCGAACGACACGCAACATCGGGGAGCAGTCGCGACGATCGATTGGGGACGCTGGGACCCGACGCAGCGACTGTTCGTTTCCGGCGGGACAGGCGGCGACGCCGTGCGGGTTTCGTTGCGGGCAACTGACGATGCTTGGTCGGCCCACACGTTATTGTTCGGCCGATGGTGGTCGCAGTTCGAATTTGCACGGAAGACGGCGGCGGTGGCGCGCACCACGCCGCGCGATATTTGCTTCGTTGTCGATCTTTCGGGGGCGATGAACGATCTTAGCTCGCCGATGCGCACCCTGACCGGACAGACAATGCAACCGGGAGCGGTCGAACCGCTCTACGACGACCTGCATTTGGGCGGCTTTCCCGGCGATGAAGAACGACTCGGCACAATTGATCTTGGCGAGCTGCGCTTTGCACCTAGCGAAGCCGTGGACCCGCTGCCGATCTTGGCGGCCGTCGATGGCCCGCTTTCCCGCGAGACGCTGCAGCGGGCATATCGCGTCCAGTCCGACGATTCGTCCGAGGTGCGACGCGCGAAGGCGTATGCCGCCCTGATCGACCTGCAACTGCGTCGCGTTCTGAAAGAAGTGCAACCCCCGCCATCGCTCGACCGATTCGAGTTCTGGCGATCGTATATCGATTACTTGCGACACGGGGGCCGACTAAGCGAAATCTACGGCGCTGCTGCTCGGCTGGGCAGCGCCGCCCCAACGGACGCTGCCGCTCGAACGGAAACGGCCGCTTTGCCGAGGGGAGCCGATCGGCCGAACGCGATTGCTCGGAAGGCTGCCGCACCATTCGACCGAGCTCTCGCCGGTGCAACACCGTGGCCCGTCGGCAATCGCACCTACGTGCAGTTCTTGCTCGATCTGGGCCGCGACCTGAAGCCCGACGGAATCGATTACTCTCCGCTCTCGGTTCATCATCCGGCTTGTCCCGCTCACTGGGAAATGGTCGGAGATCGGCTCTTGAGTTTTCTGCCGCGAGAGCAGCCGATGCATGCCGTGCGGCGATCGCTCGCTGCGGCTTTGATCGAACTCGATCGTCGGAATGCTTCTCGCGAAAATGATCCTTCGCGAGACCGGACCGCAATCATCGGATTCGATTGTCTGTATAACGGCGGGCCCATCGCTTGGCAGTCGTTGGGGGCCGACTATGCCGCTGCTTTGGTTGCCGCGGGCCGGTTGCAGGCGGCAGGCGAAGCGAAAACGCCTCGACCCTTGGATGCCGCACTGCGAGAAGCCGCCGGCGTGTTGGCCGACAGCGCCCCAGAGACCGCGGCGGCGAAGCGAGAAAAGATCGTCGTCGTCATCTTGGCCGGTGAGCCGCGGGCGGCGCGGGCAAGCGAAGGTGCCGTCGAGGCGTGGGCGGCAAACAGCCTGTCGCCCGTCTGGACCGAAGCGCCGATCGACCATCCTCAGCGTGCCGCCCTCGTCGAGGTGGAACGGATGGGCCAACGCGGCTGGAAGGTTTACGTGGCAAGCGTTCTGCCGGCGGCCGATCGCTTCGCGCACCTACTGGCGCGGATGGCCGGCCGCGATCAGGCGCTGATGGTTGCGGCAGAATCTGCGACTGATCCCCTCGGAACATCGGCTACAGTCGCCGTCGGCGGCCATCTGCCGCTCGACCCGAACGAAATCGAACGCCGACTCACGGCAATGCTCTTGGAAATCATCACCCGTCAAGAAGCGGTGATCGTGCAATAACACCAGGTTGCGATTGTGCATTGAATGCGCGAAGGCAACCCGCCCGCGACACCCCATCTGCCGAATGAGCGACCTTTCGAATGAACAACCCTGCTCGACTGAGGTTTCGCGGCCTCCGGCGCGCACAATTCCCGGATACCGCAGTCGTCATTGATCTGAGCCGCGTTTCTCGATTCGGGCGATGAGAGCTTCAAGCTCGGCACGCAAGCGAGGCAAAATCTCGTGATAGGCGAAGGCCCCGATCAATTCCGAGCCGCGTTTGAGATGGACCCGCGACGGCCCGCACCACAAACCCAAATCGGCTGAATCGGTTTCGCCCGGACCGTTCACGCGGCAGCCCATCACGGCAATGGTAATCGGATAGTGCTCGGCAAACCGGGCCATTTGGCGCACTTCTTCCGCCAAGGCGACAAAAGCCTCGTTTTCCACCCGCGCACAGCTTGGGCAACTGATGATCGTCAGCCGCTGAGCATCATCAGTTGGGGGCTTGATTCGGCGGCCGCCCGCGATGTCGTCCAATATCGTTCGGCCCGCTGCGATCTCTTCCGCCTTGCGATGCCCCGGCACGGTCAGCGACACCCGAATCGTGTCGCCGATACCTTGCGGGATCAATTCCTGCAGCGCCCATTGGGTGCGTAGAATCCCCTCGGGCGGCATTCCCGCCTCGGTTACGCCCAAGTGCAGCGGCACGTCGGGCCGTTGGGCGGCGAATCGACGGTTGGCCTCGACCACCAATCGCCAATCCGAGTCTTTCAACGAAACACAATACTGAGTGAATCCCAGCCGATCGAGCAACTCGCAGTGCGTCATTGCACTGGCCAGCATCGGACCGATCCGATCGCCGGGAGCGAACTTCGCTTTTTGCTCGGGATCGATCGAGCCGCAGTTGACGCCGACTCGAAGCGCGCACCGATACCGCGACGCCACCTCGACCAAATAGCGGACCTTGTCGGCCCACGGAATGTCCGTTTGATGATGATACAAATGCCCCGGGTTGTAACGGATTTTGTCCACATGCGGAGCCACGACCTCGGCCAGTCGGTAGTTCTCCTGCAAATCGACCGACAGGTTGGCGGTTGTTCTTTCGCGGACCTCGGCCAAGGCGGTGGCATCGGCCCGCGTGTCGGCCGCGACGCGCACAATATCTGCCCCGGCCAGCCGCAGGGCTTCGATCTGCGCTGCCGTGGCGGGCACATCGGTGGTCTTCGTCGCGCACATGCTCTGCACGGCGATCGGATTGCCTGAGCCGATCGTAACCGATCCGATCGACACCGCCCGGGTGGGGTTCCTCGGCCATTTCTGTGCCGCGAAATCTGAATCACGTGTTCTCATGGCGAAAATCCCGGCGACCGACCGGAGGGGAGCTTGGGATGGATGCGGCACCACCTTTTTTGTTGCCGATCAAGCCACCCGGCGGGGTCGCGGTGCTTACGCTGTTCATTGTGCCGAAACGTCGCGGCGGTACAAGTCTTCAAGAACGGATATTCTGACTGGAGAATCTGCGCCGACTTTGCCGATAAGGCTGACGCTAACGGTTGTATTGCGCCCTTGCGGCACGGAACGAAGACCGTCGCGGACGCTGACGGCATTTCCGTGATTTGTCGCGGGAATGGCCAACAATTGTCTCCTTTTTTCTTCATGCGGTCGAGAATCGCCCTTTTGGAACAGGAGTAGTGCGTTTCGGTTCAGAACGGGTTCGCCTGTTATTCGGAATGCGGTTTGGGACGGGCAAACGGATGAACAGGCGTGTATGCGAAGATAGGTTGATTGCAGGAGTTGTGTTGAGTGAGTAGGTTTTGGGCGGTATTGCTGTTGGTGATATTGGTCGCAGGTGGCGGCTGTTCGCTGCTTCCGGAGATTTCGCACCAGCCGCAGTATCACAATCCGTTTCCACAGCTTTCCAAAGTGGCCGTTGCTCCGTTCTTTAACCTGAGTGGCGAAGCGACGTTAGACGGACGGCGCGTCGCTCAAGCCTATTTCTGCGAGTTGCAGAGTGTGCCGGGCTTCGAGGTGGTGCCCGTCCACGTTGTTGAAACGGCCATGCGCGACTACCGCATCGAGCTACGCAGCGCAGAAGACGCCCGACGGTTGGCCCAAATCCTCGATGTCGATGCGGTGCTCATTGGGGCGGTGACGGATTACTCGCCCTACTACCCCCCGCGAATGTCGATGCAAGTCGAGTGGTACGCCGCTAATCCGAATTTCCATGCGATACCGCCGGGCTACGGTTTGCCGTGGGGCACGACGGAAGAGGACCAGATCCCCGGTCCGCTGATCTTTGAAGCCGAGTTTGCGTTGGCCAAGGCCCAAATGAAGACGCAAACCCCTTCTTACGAGAAACTTCCGATTCAGATGCCCGCGCCCGAGCCACCCAAAGAAGACCCCAACGCGTTGCCCAACCGTCCGGCGAAATCGAATGTTCTGGGCGTCGAAGAGCCAAATCATTGGCGTGACGCAACTTCTGCGGACGGTGCGGTCCGCCCGGCAGGGCATCAGCAAGTGGTCGGCGATGACGCGGTCGAGTTGGGCCTGCCGCCCGACTGGCCCGACCCGCGCGGGTTCGTGCCCCCGCCACCGTTGAAGCGGCCACCCAAGGGCCGGCCGTCGAATGAGCCCGTGATCAAGCACACCAAGGCGTATCACGGCCATGACCCCGATTTTACGGAAGCCCTTTCGAGCTATTACTATTTCCGCAACGATGCGCGGTTCGGCGGTTGGCAAAGCTACTTGCAGCGCAGCGACGATTTCGTGCGATTCTGCTGTCACCTGCATATCGCCGAAACCCTGACGGCACGAGGCGGTGCCGGTCAAACTAGAGTAGTCTGGCGCTGGCCCGCTATCCGATAAGAACAATGGGTGATCTCGCGTGCCGGGCTGATTCACCCCCCCAAGGAATTGTCATGGATGAGACCGGGCGTGCCGGCTCGGGCTGCGGTTGCAAGGAGATGCCCTGCCGTGAATCAAGAGATTAACGTGCTCGCACTGATCAAGGGCAACGAGCGCTACGTCTTTCTCTACGACGACGCCAGCCGTGCGGAAACACTGCGCACGCTGGGCCGCTTCGCATCGAATCCGGAGCTGAGCTTTACTTGGTACGATGCCGCCGTGCTGAGCCAGAAGATCCGTCAAGAGTCGCAACGTCATTTGAGGCAGTCGCGATTCGGAATGGCGCTGCCCGCCGACACGGAATCGGATGACGCCGCCTAAGGCCGCCGCTTGAACCTTCCGCCCATACTCGCAAGCGTCGCCACACCGACCCGCCTTCCGCGTCCCGCCTTCATTGGAGAGTCTTCGTTCGGTTCTGAAATCGAGGCGGCTGTCGATTGACGACCGCTGCCCGACTGGCGTTGCGCCGATCGCTGTTGCATCGCCATCACTTGATCGCAGAAACGCTACGGCATTGCCCCACCGCGCATGTATTCAGCCATCGATCGATTTCTGACCTATTTGCGCGTCGAACGCAACGCTTCGGAGCATACCGTCAAGAGCTATCGCGAAGACTTGACGGCATTGGCCGGCTGGCTGAAGGAATCGCTTGGCCAAGTGCCCGAGCCGGGCGCTGTAACCCCCATCGAGCTTCGCGCCTATGTGGCTGCGTTGCACGAGGCCGGCTATGCGAAGACGAGCATCGCGCGGCGTTTGGCGTCGTTGCGCAGTTTCTACCGATTCGGGCAACGCGAAGGGTGGACGACGGACAATCCGGCCAAGCCGCTGCGGACGCCGCGCAAGTCGCGCAATTTGCCCCATGTGCTTTCGGTCGAAGAGATCGGCCGCCTGCTCGAAACGCCTCCGGCCGACGAGCCGCTGGGCTTGCGCGATCGCGCGATTTTGGAAACGATGTACTCCGCCGGGCTGCGGATTGCCGAAACGGTCGGATTGTGCGACGGCGATCTCGACTTCGATGCCGGGATCGTTCGCGTTCGCGGAAAAGGCAAACGCGAACGGCTGGCACCGTTAGGCTCGTACGCCGTCTCTGCGTTGAAACGATGGCTAACCGTCCGTCGGCTCAGCGGCCGCATTGCCCCCGGCCCGGAGGCCCCCGTGTTCGTCAATCGCTTCGGCAAACGTCTGACGACGCGGAGCGTGGCGCGAATGCTCGAAAAGCATCTGAAGTCGTCAGGCCTCGATCGCCGCACTACTCCGCACTCGCTACGGCATAGCTTTGCCACCCATCTGCTTGATCGCGGCGCCGACATCCGCAGCGTGCAAGAGCTGCTCGGCCACAAGAGCCTCGTTACCACGCAAATCTACACTCACGTGAGCAGAGCGACCTTGCACGCAATCTATCAGCGCGCTCATCCGCGGGCGGAAACAAGATCAGACCGACCGGACAAGAAGCGAAATCTGGCGGAAGAGAATTGATCCGCCTTGCGATCGATGGGAAACCGTCCGAGCTTGCCGTTCGCAGTCAATCGCGTGAACCGGCGCCGATTCGGGGTTGTTTCGCCGTTTCTTGGCGTGCATTCGCGTTGATTCGCGGTTCCCTTCAGAGCCGTCGCGGCCTTTCGCGTGGTTTGGCGGTTCCGTTTGATCGGAGCGGCGGTTACACCAGTCCTTTGCGGACGGCCCAAACGGCCGCCTGGGTGCGGTCGGTCACGGCGATCTTTCGCAAAATGTTTTGAACGTGTTCCTTGACGGTTTCGACACTGATTCCCAGCGAACGACCGATCTCTTTATTGCTCAACCCGAGAGCGACATGTTTGAGCACTTGCGTTTCGCGTTGGGTGAGTGGCACTTCGTCGTCTTCGATCGCCTGTTTGACCTTCATTGCGCTGGCTACGCGCTTTAGTTCGCCGGCGTGGTAGGGGCTTTCGCCTGCGGCGGCCGCCTTGATCACGCCCAGCAGATCATCGCGGCTGCAACCCTTGAGCACGTAATCGGTGGCGCCCGAGGCGACGGCACGGGCGATGTAGGTCGGGTTGTCGTAGGTCGAAAGGATGACCACCTTGGCCGACGGCACTTTCGCGCGGATTTTGTCGAGAGCCTGGAGGCCATCGCCGTCCGGCATGCGGATGTCGAGGAGCACGACATCGGGCTTGAGCTTCACGGCCTGCTTGACTGCCTCTTTCCCGCTGGCTGCTTCGCCGACGATTTCGATTTCCAGGCCGCTTTCGGAAAGCAATGCGGCCAAGCCCGAACGGATAACCTCGTGATCGTCGCAAATCAGTACTCGAATAGCCATGTCAACACACTCCGCCGCGGCCGGCCGCGAACAAATAGACCTTTAAATCTGCCGGAGAAACCGTCCCCGCGAGCGAAGTCGCCTTACGCTGGTCGCGGCGACGCCACAGACAGCAAGCTCGACCATCGGCAAAGAATCAAGCCAGTCTGACAAAACGCGCGAAGGGGATTCTGTTAGGCCAATATGCGCAAAACCCAATGAAACCGCAAGAACGCGTCTTCGGACGAAGCGGAACCAATCAGCGACTTGTTGTTTCGCTCGTTCCGTATCCGCTTTGCCAGTTGTCTGTGCCAATTTTCCGTTGGCGGCCTCACCCCACTGTACGCCTCGCGCGTCACCCCCCCCCGCAAACGTCGCAACGAGAGCGTTCCCCCCTTGGCCAGCCGGGTCTTGGAACCTTAAGGTTTCTTAATTGTGCCGTGCAATCGGCAGCATCACCAGCATCCCCCCTAAAGATACTATAGCAATGCGGTGTTTTTTGGCAAGTTTTCGGGAAACGAAATTGCACTCCCTCCTCTGTCGTCGTGCTTGCGTGTGGGGGATACCGTGCGAAAGCACTAACGCGAATCGAAATAATGTTGTTAACCACGTTTCTTGAATGGGCTGTTTGGCTGTGGGAGTGTTCCGTTGGTGGCAGACGGGGCGAGCCGGTTCCGTGCAATCGGTGCCGTCGGCGTAATCGCGCGAGTCGGGTTGCCGCCGCCGGGCAAACGGCAGATCGAGATTCAGCGAGTTGCCGCGGAGCGACTTATGACGTAGATATTTGACGACGCCCCATGATGTTCCGCGAGCAACACTGATGAAAAGCCAAACGACTCTGTTGTTGGTTGACGACGACCGCCATGTATTGGCCTCGATGGCCGATTGGCTTCGCGAGCAAGGGTACGCCACCGATACGGCATCGAGTCTTTCCGAGGGCAAGTCCGCCGTCGATCGCAAGAACTACGATGTCGCCCTTGTTGATATTCGCTTGGGCGAGCATGACGGATTCGAGTTGCTTGCTCACTGTCGCCGAGTGCGACCGAGCACCAGCGTCATCATGATCACCGGCTACGGCACGGTCGAGTCGGCCGTCGAGGCGATTCGCCTAGGCGCCTTCGACTTTCTCACCAAGCCGCTGATCGACGAAGAGCTCAAGATGGCCATCGAACGCGCGCAAAACCAGCGGCGCGTGATCGAGGAGAACCGCACGCTGAAACAGCAGCTCGATCTCCGCTACGGCTTGGAGAACGTGATCGGCCGCGATCACCGCATGCTTCGCATTTACGACATGATCGACAGCGTGGCCGACACGCGGGCCACGGTGCTCATCACGGGCGAAAGCGGCACGGGCAAGTCGATGATCGCTCGGGCCATTCATCGCCGCAGCGGGCGGCGCGACAAGGCGTTCGTCGAGGTAGCCTGCGGGGCGTTGCCCGAAACGCTGCTGGAGAGCGAATTGTTCGGACATGTGGCCGGCGCGTTCACCGGCGCGATCGGCGAGAAGGTCGGCAAATTCTTGCAGGCCGACGGCGGCACGATCTTCCTCGATGAGATCGGTACGGCCAGCCCGAGTTTTCAGGTGAAACTGCTGAGGGTGTTGCAAGATCTCGAATTCGAACCGGTCGGCAGCACCAAAACCTACCGCATCGACACCCGCGTGATTCTCGCCACCAATGAGGACTTGGCGAAAAAGACCGCCGAAGGCCGATTTCGTCAAGACCTGTATTTCCGCATCAATGTAATCAACATCGAACTGCCGCCGCTGCGCGAACGAATCTCTGATATTCCGCTGTTGGCCGAGCACTTCTTGCAGCGCGTGGTTGCTGAAACCGGGCGGAAGATCGAAGGGTTCTCGCCCGATGCAATGACCGCGCTGCAACGCTATCGTTGGCCGGGCAACGTGCGCGAGTTGCAAAACGTCATCGAGCGCGCCGTGTTGCTCGGGCGCGGCCCGAGAATCGTGCCCGAGGATTTCCCGCCCAATGTCTTGACGGCCGCCCCGGTGTCTCTCGATACTACGGCCGGTTGCCTGAAAGACGCTTTGTCGGCGCCGGAACGGCAGATTATTTTGGAGGTGCTCGAGGCGCACCATTGGAATCGCCAAGCCACGGCCGCCGCGTTGGGCATCAATCGCACCACGCTTTACAAGAAGATGAAACGGCTCGGCTTGGAGGAACCCCGAGGCGCGGCCGCCCGCTGCTGAGCAGGCCCCCGGGGCGATTCCAACCGCCTTTGACATGCGCCGCCGATCACCCGGCGTGCGGCACGGGGCCGTTCCCGCCCATTCTTTCAGGCTCCTCTGCCTTGTGTCTGCCCTGATCGTGAGTCGGAGGATGAATGATGATGCGTCTCAGCGGAAAGTGTGCAGGCGGGTGGATTGGCGTTCTCGCGTTCTTGCTGGCGGCCGGGCCGGAAAATCTATTGTCGGCTGCCGAACAGATCTCGCCACGGTCATCGGGGCAGTCCGACGCAATCATCCTCCACATGCGCACGCGCGCGGCGGCTGATGCCGTGCCAGGCGCAACTCCAAACGCAACCACCAGCGCCGGATCGACTCGATCTGAGGATAATCGGCCCCAAGGCAACGGATCGGCTGGGCCTCAGCCGACGCTCTCCCTCGACCAAGCGGCTGCGCGGCTGGTTTCGCCGGCGGCCAAAGTGATTTTCGAAACCGTCGAGTGGAACCCCAAGGAAACGGCCGTCATCGTCTGCGACATGTGGGACGATCACTGGTGTTCTTCGGCGGCCGCGCGCGTGGCCGAGATGGCGCCGCGGATGAATCAGTTTCTTGCGGCCCTGCGCACTCGCGGCGTGTTGGTCGTCCACGCACCTAGCGGCACGATGGAATACTACAAGGATTACCCGCAACGCAAGCGGACGTTAGACGCTCCGGCGGTCACGTTCGATCCGCCCGCGCGCGGCTGGTGCAAGCTCGATCCGCAACGCGAGGCCCCGCTGCCGATCGACGATCAGGCCGGCGGCTGCGACACCCCGGGCTTGGAACAACGGCGGGCGTGGCGAAAGCAAATCGACACAATCGAGATTGCCCCGGAAGACGCCATCGGCGACGGAGTGGACGTGTTGAACTTGTTCGCGCAGCGGGGTATTCGCAATGTGATGCTGGTGGGCGTGCATACGAACATGTGTGTTTTGGGGCGCCCGTTCGGGATCCGGCAACTGGTTTATCAGGGAAAACGGGTTGTGCTGGTCCGCGATTTGACCGACGCGATGTACGACCCGGCCGCCGCGCCGAAGATCAGCCATTTCGGCGGCACGGCGAGGGTAGTGGCGCACATCGAGCGGTATTGGTGCCCGACGATCGAAAGCAATGATATCCTCGGCGGCGCGCCGTTCCGTTTCGGCGGCGATCGGCGGCCGCGGGTCGTCTTCCTAATTAACGAAGACGAGTATCGCGCCGAAGAAACGCTGGCCCGCTGGGCGGCAGATTTGGAGTTTCGTCGCGACTTTTCGACAACGGTGATTCAAGGCCGCGGTGCGTTTCGACTCGACGGGATCGAGGCGCTGCGGCAAGCGGATGCGGCCGTGCTCTACATCCGTCGCCGGCCGATTCCTGCCGAGCAGCTCGATGTGCTTCGTCGTTATCTGGCCGAGGGCCGGCCCGTGCTGGCGCTGCGGACCACCTCTCATGCTTTTGCCGTCCGTGCCGGCACCGCCGTGCCCGAGGGCGTGGAGAACTGGCCCGACTTCGATCGCGAAGTGCTCGGCTGCGAGTATCGCAATCATGCGGGCAATGCGTTGGGTTCCGACATCTTTCCTGCGGCCGCCATCGACGAGCCGCTGTTGCACGGCGTCGAGCCGCTTCGGTGGCATAGCCGCGGCTCGCTCTATCTCAGCAAACTGCTCGACCCGAATGCCCAGGTTCTTCTCAAGGGCAAGGCGGGAGAATTGATCGAGCCGGTTGCATGGACTCGGACTTACGGAAAGGCGCGGGTCTTCTACACATCGTTGGGGCATCCCGACGATTTCGAGCAGCCGCAGTTTCGCCAACTGCTAGAGAACGCGCTTTGTTGGTTGTTGCAGATTGATGGCTTCGCGCCGCAGCCTACTCCGGCGGCCGTGCCGGGCGGTTGAACGCCTTGAAGACGGCTCGAAGCGATTGGGCGGCCGAATGCCACACGAGACATCGCTGCCCGGACCGCGAGCCGGGCCGTTTCGGCGCAAACCGGTGATCGCTCGGATCACACGACTCGATGAGTGCATAGAAAAAGCCGACGACCCGTTGAAGGCCGCCGGCTTTGTTCTCGTTCGGCAGTTTTCGGAACTGTCTGAAAAGATCTAAATAAAACCGCGAAAGACGGAAAGCGGTTCAAACGGGGATCGCACGCAATCGGCCGCGTCATTGCGGCCACGGCCGCTTTCGCATTTGTGTGAAACTATTTAGTTGGCGAACGGGTCGTCGGGATCAGCCGGCTTGCTCGATTGAGGCGGCTTGGGGGCGTCGGCCGGAGCGGGTTTCTGATCGCCCATTGCATCGGCCGGCTTTTCCGGGGCAAACGGATTCTCGGCGGCCGGGGCGTTCATTTGATCGCCACCTGCCGGAGCGGCCGGTGCGGCAGGCCCGCCGAACGGGTCGTCGTCGGCCGGCTTGGGCGTGACCGCAGGCTTGGCGGCCGGCTTCTCATCGCCGAACGGATCGGCCACGTTGCCGCCGGGTGCAGCACCCGGGGCAGCCCCGGGCACCATGGCCGGTTCAGCGGGCATCGAACGAACCTCGGGCTGCGGCGCTGCGCCGCCCTCTTCGCCGCCGCCGAGCGCCTTGCCCGCCGCCCGTTGGAACGCGCGGAGGATGCCGCCCTTCGGCTTTGCTCCCGAAGACGTCGTCGTTCCAGCGCCCGCCGCCGGCGCGCCGAACGGATCGTTCTCGGCAGGCTTTTCTGCGGGCATCGCTCCGGGTTCGGCCGGTTTGGTCGCCGGAGCGCCGAACGGATCATTCTCGGCAGGTTTTTCCGCGGGCATTGCACCCGGCTCTTGTGGTTTGGTCGCCGGGGCACCGAACGGATCGTTCTCGGCAGGCTTCTCTGCGGGCATCGCTCCGGGTTCGGCCGGTTTGGTCGCCGGAGCGCCGAACGGATCATTCTCGGCAGGTTTTTCCGCGGGCATTGCACCCGGCTCTTGTGGTTTGGTCGCCGGGGCACCGAACGGATCGTTCTCGGCAGGCTTCTCTGCGGGCATCGCTCCGGGTTCGGCCGGTTTGGTCGCCGGAGCGCCGAACGGAT